>NZ_CCAE010000032.1 GCF_000723405.1 Hydrogenophaga intermedia
GATCTACCAACACCACCTCCGCGCCAGTGCTAGCTTTTCGTACCGTCACTTATTGCACTGAAAACGAGGAGACCCCTATTCGTGCGCGACCTGACGGAGCCCGCGCGGGGCTTTCACGACCGCGACATGTACGTCTTCGCGCTCGATGCCGCGGGCGTGTACCGGGCCTTTGGCGGCAAGCCCGAGAAGCTGGGCAGCCGCGTGCACGACATCGCCGGCGTGGACGGCGCGGCGCTGCTCGCTTCCATCGTGAGCCAGGCCGAGCAGGGGCCGGGTTGGGTGGAATACGACATCGTCAACCCCGCCAGCGGCGCGGTGCAGGCGAAGATGTCTTACGTGGTGAAGGTGGACGCGCTGTACCTGGGCTGCGGCGTGTACAAGACGGCGGCGGCGCGCTGAGGCCGCACCGCTGAATCAGGTCCCGGCCTGGCGCTTGGCCCGCGCGCGCGCCAGCGCGGCTTCGATGACGGCGCGTTTGCTGTCCAGCACCTGGGTGTCGGTGATGGACGATGCCGCCGCCAGATCGGCGAGCTTGGCTTCGGCCTTGGCCTCAAGCCGGGCGTCGTGTTCCACCGCTTCGCGCGCCAGGCGCTCGCGCCGCGCCGCATAGCGCGCCTTGCCCAGGGCCGCCTGCGCGGGCGACCAACCGGCCCAGCCCGTGCGCTCGCCGCTCACGTTTTCCAGCGAGATGCAATCGACCGGGCACACGGGGATGCACAGTTCGCAACCCGTGCAGTACGGCTCGATCACGGTGTGCATGCGCTTGTTGGCGCCAGCGATCGCGTCGGTGGGGCAGGCCTTGATGCACAGCGTGCAACCGATGCACCAGTCCTCGTCTATGACGGCCACGGTGACCGGGCCTTCGATGCCGTGCTCGCGGCTCAGCGGCAGGGCGGGGCGACCGGTGATGGCCGCGAGGCGGGCGATGCCTTCGGTGCCACCGGGCGGGCACTGGTGGATGCCGGCCTCGCCTTCGGCCACGGCTTGCGCGTAGCTGGCGCAGTCCGGGTAGCCGCAGCGCTGGCACTGCGTCTGCGGCAGGGCGTCGTCGATGCGGCGGGCGAGTTCGTTCATGCGCTCCTGGCGCGGGCCTTCGCCGCGGGCCGGGCGGAAGCCTTCGCCGCGGGTCGCACCTGGTGCTCCGCGATGAAGGCCTTGACCACCGGGTACACCATCTCGCGCCAGCGCCGGCCGCTGAAGATGCCGTAGTGGCCGGCGCCCTTGGCTTCGTAGTGCAGGCTGTGCGACTTGGGGATGCCGGTGCACAGGTCGTGCGCGGCAGCCGTCTGGCCGGCGCCCGAGATATCGTCCAGCTCGCCCTCGATGGTCAGCAGCCCACAGTCGCGGATGTCTTGCGGGCGCACGCGCTCAAGCTTGCCCTGTTCATTGCGCACGTCCCAGGTGCCCTTGACGAGCTCGAAGTCCTGGAAGACGGTCTTGATGGTGTCGAGGTAATAGTCCGCGTCCATGTCGAGCACCGCGTTGTACTCGTCGTAGAACTTGCGGTGCGCCTCGGCGCTGTCGTTGTCGCCCTTGACCAGGTCCTGGAAGTAGTCGTAGTGGCTGGAGGCGTGGCGGTCCGGGTTCATGGCCACGAAGCCGCTGTGCTGCAGGAAGCCGGGGTACACGCGCCGCCCGGCGCCAGGGAACTTGTCCGGCACGCGGTAGATGACGTTGTTCTCGAACCATTCGTGGCTGCGCTGCATGGCCAGGTTGTTCACCGCTGTGGGCGATTTGCGCGCATCGATCGGGCCGCCCATCATGGTCATGGACAGCGGCACCTTCTCGCCCCGGCTGGCCATCAGCGACACGGCCGCCAGCACTGGCACCGTGGGCTGGCACACGCTCATCACGTGGCAATTGCCGTAGATGCCCTGCACGTGGCCGATGAACTCCTGCACGTAGTTGATGTAGTCGTCAAGGTGGAACTCCCCCTCGGACAGCGGCACCAGGCGAGCGTTCTTCCAGTCGGTGATGTAGACCTTGTGGTCCTTGAGCAGGGTGCGCACCGTGTCGCGCAGCAGCGTGGCGTAGTGGCCTGACAGTGGCGCCACCACCAGCACCACGGGCTGGCCCTTGAGCTTCGTCAAGGTGTTCGGGTCATCGGTGAAGCGCTTGAAGCGGCGCAACTCGCAGAAAGGCTTGTCGATGTCCACCCGCTCGTGGATGGCGACGTTCACGCCGTCCACGTCCACGGTACGGATGCCGAACTCGGGCTTCTCGTAGTCCTTGCCCAGGCGGTGCAGCAGGTCGTAGCCGGCCGAGATGCGCTGCGCCATCGGCAATTGCGCAAAGGGCAACTGGGGGTTGCTGAACATGCGCGAGGCGACTTCGGCCAGGTCGGTGAAGGGCTCCATGAAGGAGCGTTGGGTTTCGTAGATCTGGTACAGCATGGTCACGGTTCCGTGAATGTTGCGGTGCAATGTAGCAGGATGCGGAAGACCCCGATGGGGGGAGAACACGCAGGGAAAGACCCCAGCTGTCGCCTTTGTGAACCGGGCTGACCGACAATTCCAATCATGAATACCCCCCATCGGCTTCCTGTGCTGTTCATCGGCCACGGCAGTCCCATGAACGCGATCGAGGACAACCACTGGCGCCGCACCTGGCAGGCGCTGGGGCCGCAGGTGCGCGAACGCGCGCCCGATGTGCGTCTGATCTTGTGTGTCTCGGCGCACTGGCTCACCCACGGCTGGTGGCTCACCGGCATGGACCGCCCGCGCACCATCCACGATTTCGGTGGCTTCCCGCAGGCGCTGTTCGACCAGCAGTACCCGGCGCCGGGCGCTCCCGGGCTGGCGCGCGAGATCGCGCAGTCGTTGGCATTGCCCGAGGGGCAGGGCGTTGCCGGCATCGACGAAGGCGAATGGGGCCTGGACCACGGGGCCTGGTCGGTGCTCAAGCCCATGTTCCCCGAGGCCGACATCCCCGTGGTGCAGCTCAGCATGGACTATGGGCGCCCGCCCGCCGAGCATCTGGCCCTGGGCCGCCAGCTCAAGGACTGGCGCTCGCGCGGCGTTCTGATCGTGGCCAGCGGCAACATCGTGCACAACCTGCGCGTCATGCGCCGCGACGTGCCCGACAACCAGGCCTATGACTGGGCGGTGGACTTCGACACCCACATCGCGGGGCTCATTCAGGCGGGCGACGCCGACGGCTTGGCGGATTTCCAGGCGCAGGGCGAGATGGCGAAGCTGTCGCAGCCCACCTGGGACCACTACCTGCCGCTGCTGTACGCGGCCGGCGCGACGGACCCGGACGAGCACGTCGAGTTCTTCAACGAGGGCTTCCAGGCCGCTGCGATATCCATGCGCTCAGTGATCTGGGGATGAAAAAAGCCACCCGAGGGTGGCTTTTTTGTGGGCAGTGGCGGCTTAGATCACCGCCGCGATGGACTTGCAGACGTGCCCGATGTTCTTGCCGTTCAGCGCGGCCACGCACATGCGGCCGGTGTCGGTGCCGTACACGCCGAACTCGTTGCGCAGGCGCACCATCTGGTCCTTGGTGAGGCCGGAGTAGCTGAACATGCCGATCTGGTCGGTGATGAAGCCCATGTCCTGCTTCACGCCCGCGGCTTTCAGGCCGTCCACCAGTTGCTGGCGCATGGCCTTGATGCGCACGCGCATCTCGCCCAATTCCTTCTCCCACAGGGCGCGCAGTTCGGGGTTGGTGAGCACGGCGGCCACCACCGCGCCGCCGTGGATGGGCGGGTTGGAGTAGTTGGTGCGGACCATGATCTTGAGTTGCGAGAGCACGCGATCGGCCTCGGCCTTGTCGGCGCACAGCACCGACAGCGCGCCCACGCGCTCGCCGTACAGGCTGAAGCTCTTGGAGAACGAGGTGGAGACGAAGAACACCAGGCCGGCTGCCACGAACTTGGCGATCACCGCGCCGTCCTCGGCGATGCCGTGGCCGAAGCCCTGGTAGGCCATGTCCAGGAAGGGCGTGAGGCGGCCCGCCTTCACGACCTCGATCACGCGGTCCCATTGGGCGGGCGTGATGTCGTAGCCGGTGGGGTTGTGGCAGCAGGCGTGCAGCACGGCGATGGTGCCGGGCGCGGCCGCCTTCAGGCTGGCGAGCATGCCGTCGAAGTCCACGCCGCGCTTGGCGGCGTCGTAGTAGGTGTACGTGCCGACCTCGAAACCGGCTTGCGTGAACAGCGCGCGGTGGTTCTCCCAGCTCGGGTCGCTGATCAGCACCTTCGCGGCCGGGTTCAGGCGTTTGAGGAAGTCGGCGCCAATCTTGAGGCCACCCGTGCCGCCGAGGGCCTGCACCGTGGCCACGCGGCCGCTCTTGACGGGCTCGCTGTCGGCACCGAACACCAGGCCCTTGACCGCGTTGTCGTAGGCGGCGATGCCGTCGATGGGCAGGTACCCGCGCGCGGCGGGCTTGTCCATCATGGCTTTTTCGGCGGCCTGTACGCATTGGAGCAGCGGCAGCTTGCCGTTCTCATCGAAATACACCCCTACCCCCAGGTTCACCTTGGCGGGGTTGCTGTCGGCGGCGAACTGTTCGTTCAAACCCAGGATCGGGTCGCGGGGGGCCATTTCAACGGCGGAGAAGAGGCTCATGAGGCAGTGGAGGGAGGAGGTGGAAGACCCGGAATTCTAGAGCGCGCGCCACCGCACGGCCGGGGGTGGCGGGGCTTCGTCAGGTGTCGACCTTTGACTTGCTTTCGGTCCTCATGATGTACTGCGCGTGCAGTACTGCATGGTGTCCCCCGATTGAATGACTTTCCCGAGGCGTGAAGGTGGTTCGCCATAGGGTGCTGGGGTATATTCGCCGACTGTTTACTTTTATTAACACTTGTCCCTTCTTTGGAGGCCGTGAGCATGCAAAAACATACGTCCATCCGCTTCCGCGTGGCCATGTTGGCGGCAGCGGCCATCCTGGCTGGCTGCGCCAGCGGCGGTTCGTATCCGCCCGCGCCCGCGGTGGCATCGAACGCGGCGGCGTACAACTACCTCATCGGCCCGGGCGACACGCTGTCCATCAGCGTCTGGCGCAACCCGGAGCTGTCGGCCGTGGTGCCGGTGCGCCCGGACGGCAAGGTCTCAGCCCCCTTGGTGGACGAGCTCGTGGCGCAGGGCAAGACCTCGCAGGAAATCGCCCGCGACGTCGAGAAGGCGCTGGGCAAGTACGTGCGCGACCCTGTGGTCACCGTGATCGTCACGAACTTTGTCGGTTCGCACAGCGAGCAGGTCCGTGTGGTGGGCGAGGCCGTCAAGCCCCAGGCCCTGCCGTTCCGTCACAAGATGACCGTGATGGACGTGCTCATCGCCTCCGGTGGCCTGACCGAATACGCCAATGGCAACAAGGCCACCATCGTGCGCGCTGCCGAGGGCAACAAGCGCTACAGCGTCCGCCTGGACGACCTCGTCAAGCGCGGCGACATCTCAGCCAACGTCGAGATGCTGCCGGGCGACGTGTTGATCATTCCCCAAGGCTGGTTCTGATTGAGCCAGCCCGGTTGGTCACCGTCGCCCCGGCGGTGACCGCGCTCGCTTCGATCGTCCCGGAATCCGCATGCACGAACTGATTCACCAACTCGCCAACGCGCTGCGCGGCATGTGGCTGTATCGCCGCACCGGCGTTGCCGTGGCCTGGGCCGTGGCCCTGCTGGGCGCCGCCGCCGTGATGTTCATCCCCGACCGCTTCGAGGCGTCGGCCCGGGTGTACGTCGACACGCAGTCGATCCTGCGCCCCCTCATGGCGGGCCTCACGATCCAGCCCGACGTTGATCAGCAGGTGGCCATGCTGGGCCGCACGCTGATCAGCCGTCCCACCATCGAGAAGCTGGTGCAGACCGAGGACCTCGGCGTGCCCCTGGCCGGCAAGCCCGAGCGCGACGCCATGGTCGGCCGCATCATGAGCAACATCCAGCTGCGCTCGACCGGCCGCGACAACCTCTACACCATCTCCTACCGCGACGAGAACCCGCAGCTCGCGCTGCACGTGGTCGATGCGCTGATGAAGACCTTCATCGCTTCGCGCGCGGGCGCCTACACCGCCGACGCCCAGAACGCGCGCAAGTTCATCGAAGAGCAGATCCGCAACTACGAGGCCAAACTCACCGAGGCCGAGACCCGCCTGAAGGACTTCCGCCTGCGCCACATCGAGATGCAGACCCAGGGTGGCATCGACATGGCTGGGCGCATGGCCGAGATCAGCACCACCCTCAGCCAGGCACGGCTCGAACTTCGCGAGGCCGAGAGTGCGCGCGAGGCGGCCCGTCTTCAACTGGAGCAAGCGCGCTCGGCGGCCCGCAACGCCGCCGCCACGGTACCCGCCCAGACGTTCGCGACTCCCGAGATCGACGCCCGCATCGACGTGCTGCGCCGCAGCCTGGACGGGCTGCTGCAGCGCTTCACCGAGCAACACCCGGACGTACAGAACACGCGCAAGCTGATCGCCGAGCTCGAGCAGCAGAAAGCGCGCGAGATCGAGGTCCTGCGCAAGCGCGCCCAGCAGGCCGAGGCCAGTGGGCGGCCCATGCCTGACATGAACCCGGCGATGCAGGAGATGTCGCGCACCCTCGCAGCCACCGAGGTGCAGGTGGCCTCGCTGCGCGCCCGCGTGGCCGAGTACGAAGGCCGCGCGGCCCGCATCCGCGAGCAGGCCAAGGTGGCACCCCAGGTCGAGGCCGAGCTGGCGCAGCTCAACCGCGACTACGACGTGCACCGCAAGAACTACGAAGACCTGGTGGCACGCCGCGAAACCGTGGCCCTGAGCGATGAACTGCAGAGCGACTCGAACGTGGCGCAGTTCCGTGTGGTGGAGCCGCCGCAGGTGTCGCGTCGCCCGGTGGCGCCCAATCGCGTGGTGTTGCTGCCCGGCGTGCTTCTGCTGGCGCTGGGTGCCGGCGCGGCGGTGGCGCTCATGGTGAGCAATCTGCGGCCGGTGTACTTCGATGCCGCCGGCCTGCGGACCTCGGTCGACCTGCCCTTGCTGGGTGTGGTCACTCAGGTGCGCAACGAGGTGATCCGTCACCGCCAGGGGCGCAGCATGCTGCGGCTGATCGTCTCGATCGTCGCGCTGGTGCTGCTGTTCGGGCTGGGCATGGTGGCCCTGTCCATTCACCAATCGTCCATGTGACCGGGGTGCGAGCAGATGGCAAGTCTGATTGAAAAAGCGGCGCAACGGCTGGAGCAACTGAGGCAGGCAGGCGCCGACGTGCCAGAGGCCGCGCCCCCATCGGCGGCGGGAGCCCTGCACGCGCCGGTGGCGGCACGCCCTCCCGCACCGCCGCAGCGTCTGCAGTCCAGTTCCAAGGTGGTCCAGCTCGACCTGGACGCGCTCACCGAGGCGGGCTTCGTGACGCCCAAGGCCCAGCGCTCGCTCACCGCCGAGCAGTTTCGTGTCATCAAGCGCCCGCTGCTGACCAACGCCATGGGCAAGGGCGCGGCGCCCGTGACCCACGGCAACCGGATCATGGTCACCAGTGCCGTGGCCGGCGAGGGCAAGACCTTCACCGCCATCAACCTGGCGATGAGCATTGCCATGGAGCTCGACCACACGGTGTTGCTGGTCGATGCGGACGTCTCGCGGCCGTCGATCATGAAGACCCTGGGCCTGCCGTCGGGCCCGGGCCTGCTCGACCTGCTGCTGGCCAACCAGACCGAAATGTCCGACGCGCTGCTGCGCACCAACATCGACAAGCTCACGCTGCTGCCCAGCGGCACGCCGCACCAGCGCGCCACCGAACTGCTGGCCAGTGACGCGATGAGCGCGCTGGTGGAAGAGATGGGCCGCCGCTACCCCGAGCGCATCATCATTTTCGATTCGCCACCGCTGCTGATGACCACCGAGTCGCGCGTGCTCGCCACGCACATGGGGCAGATCGTGATGGTGGTGCAGGCCGGCCAGACGCAGCGCGCCCAGGTGCGCCACGCGCTGGAGGCCATCGAGAACTGCCCGATCAAGCTCATGGTGCTCAACCAGGTCCGCGAGGAGGAGCGCAACTCCTACGGTTACGGATACGGCTACGGTTCCGCGGAAGCCGGGGCCGCGGCGGACACCGCCGCCTGACGCGAAACGAGGCAGACCATGCGCCCGACCACGAGCTCCTCGACCCCGCGCCGCCGGCCTCTGCGATTGAGTGCCGTGGCCCTGGCGGCCCTGGCATTGGTGGGCATGGCGCGCGCCCAAGTGCCTGTTGAGGTGCCGGCCGGCGCCGAAGGGCAGGAGTCCATCACGCCGCAAGGCCCGCCGCCGCGCGTGTGGATCGAGCCTCGCGTGTTCGCGCGCCAGTGGTACTCCGACAACTACCTCCTCACGCCCACTGACCGCCAGGCCGAGTGGACCACCGAACTCGGCGCGTCGGTGATGGCGGTGTTCAACCTGCCGCGCCTCACCGGAAGCGTCGATTACTCGCTCAGCGCCCTGTACCAGGCGCGCGGCGTGGGTGACGAAGACCACCTGCAGGGCCTCACCGCCGACCTGCTGCTCGACGCCTGGAACAACACCGCTTTCGTCGAGTTCAACGGCAACATCGGCCGCAGCCGCGTCTCCGCCTTCGACGTGCAGCCGGCCGGCGATTTCGAGCGCCCGAACCTGTCGGAGACCAAGCAGTTCCGCGTCTCGCCCTACCTGCGTGGCAGCTTCAACGACGCTGTCGACTACGAGTTGCGCTACAGCCGTTTCACCTCGCGCACCGAGGCCGACACCCGTTCAGACATCGACGAGAGTTCCGTGCTGGCTCGCGTGGGCAGCAGCGAGGGCCTGTCTCGGCTGGGCTGGTCGCTGGAGGCCTCGCGCAGCGACTTCGACTACAGCCTGGGCCGAGAGGTCCAGCTGCAACAGGTGATCGGTCAGCTGAACTACGCGCTGACGCCAAACTTGTTGATCTTTGCTCAGGGCGGTCGCGAATCCAACGACGTGCTCACCACCGACATGGAGTCCTACGCCACCTGGGGCGGCGGCTTCGACTGGCGGCCCACCCAGAACGCGCGCATCGCCATGGGGGCCAACAAGCGCTTTTTCGGCCACGACCACAACCTGCAGCTCGAATACCAGATGCGCCGCTCGGTCGTGCGCTTCACGGATTCGCGCGACATTTCCACCAGCCAGTTCGGCCTGGGTGACGAGAACACCACGTTGTCGGGCCTGCTCGACGCGCTGTATGGCGGCTCCATCCCCGATCCCGTGCAGCGCGCCCAGCGGGTGCAGTCCGAACTCGACCGCCTGGGCCTGCCCGGCGACCTCACCGATTTCCCGGGCTACCTCACCTCATTCGTCACCGAACAGCGCACGCAGGAGCTGTCCTTCGTGATGCTGCTCAGCCGCGGCGCCATCACGGCCGCCATCAACCGCACGCGCTCGAACCAGCTCAACACCGGCCTTGCCGCCAACGACGACTTCAGCCTCGCTGGCGAGATCCTGGAGAAGGGCTGGACGGTGGGATACGCGCACCGCCTCACGCCACGCACGGCGGCCAGCATCATCTACCAGCGCCAGGAAAACGAGGGCGTGGGCACCGACCTGCGCAACCGCCTCGATTCGATCACCCTGGGGCTGACCTCGCGCCTGAGCGCCCGCACCACCGGCGTGTTGCTGCTGCGCCGCTCGGCTTTCGACGCAACCTTTCCTTACCGGGAAACGGCCATCCAGGCCATGGTTTCCCATCGGTTCTGATTCATGTACGAAGCCTTCTACGGGCTCAAGAGCAAGCCATTCCAGCTCAACCCGGACCCGCGTTTCTATTTCTCGGGCAAGCCGCACCGGCGCGCGCGCTCGTACCTGGTGTACGGCGTCATGCGGGGCGAGGGCTTCATTGTCATCACCGGTGAGGTCGGCGCCGGCAAGACCACCATCGTGCGCGACCTGCTCGACAGCCTGGAGAACGGCTCGGTGGTGGCGGCGCAGCTGGTGAGCACGCAACTGGGCGCCGAGGACGCGCTCAAGCTCGTGTGTGGCGCCTTCGGCGTGTCGGTCAAGAGCAACGGCAAGGCCGACATGCTCATGGCCCTGGAGGCCTACTTCATCACCCAGGTTTCACAGGGCAAGCGCTGCCTGTTGATCGTCGACGAGGCGCAGAACTTGCAGCCCCAGGCGGTGGAAGAACTGCGCATGCTCTCCAACTTCCAGTTCGGCGACCAAGCACTGCTGCAGACCTTCCTGATCGGGCAGCCCGAGTTCCGCGACATCCTGCAGAGCCCGCGCATGCTGCAATTGCGCCAGCGTGTCACCGCGCGCTGCCACCTGGGCCCACTGGACGAAGAAGACACGCGTGGCTACGTGGAGCACCGCCTCAAATGCGCCGGCGCCACCGACAAGCCCAGCTTCGACGAGGCCATCTTCGCGCAGTTGCACCACGAGACCGGTGGCATCCCGCGCCGCATCAACCTGCTGATGGACCGACTGCTGCTGCAAGGCTTTCTGGCCGAGACGCCGCACCTCACCATCGAGGCCTTCAACGAGGTGGTCAACGAGGCCCAGGCCGAGGCCGCCGCCTCACCGACGCGCACCACGCTCGACGCCGAACGTTGGGGCCCGTTGGCCGAGCGGCCCGCTCGGGGCCTGCCCCCCACGCTCACCGACCAGGTCGAGCCGCTGGACCTTGACCTCGACCCGGGCACGGTCGAGGGCATGTCCGAGCAACTCACGCAGGTGGCGGCCGAGCAGCTCAGCGCGCGGCTGCTGCGCATCGAGCGCAGCGTGCTGCGTCAGGAACGCATCAGCCTGGAAATCCTCAGCTCGCTGCGACGCATCGTCGCGGGCGCGCGCAAAGGCCGCAACGGCAACGGCCCGTCGAGCGGCCCGTCGAACGACGCACCGGGCTGAGGCTACTTCAGGGAGCGCCCTCATGTTGATGAAGACCGATCGAAAGAACGCCCTCACCATCGACGTGGAAGACTACTTCCAGGTCTCTGCCATGGCGCCCTACATCCGCCGCAGTGACTGGGACAGTTGCGAGTGCCGCGTCGAGCGCAATGTGGACCGCATCCTGGCCATCCTGGCCGAGGAGGGCGCTCAGGCCACCTTCTTCACCCTGGGCTGGGTGGCCGAGCGTTACCCGGCCATGGTGCGGCGCATCGTCGAACAAGGCCACGAACTCGCCAGCCATGGCTACGGCCACGAGCGCGTGAGCGACCTTGACCAGACCGACTTCCGCGACGACGTGGTTCGCGCCAAGCGCGTGCTCGAAGACACCGGTGGCGTGGAGGTGCTGGGCTACCGCGCGCCCAGTTTTTCCATCGGCGACAGCAACCTCTGGGCACTGGACGTGTTGGCCGACACGGGCCACTGCTACAGCTCGAGCATCTACCCGGTGCGCCACGACCACTACGGCTCGCCCGACGCGCCGCGCTTCATGCACACGGTGCGCGAGGGCCTGATCGAGGTGCCGCCCACCACCTTGCGGCTGTTCAGCCGCAACCTGCCGTCCAGCGGCGGCGGCTACTTCCGGCTGCTGCCCTACAGCCTGTCGCGCTGGATGATCGAGTCCGTGAACCGGCGCGATGGCGAGTCCGCCATCTTCTACTTCCACCCCTGGGAGATCGACGCCGAGCAGCCCCGCGTGCCGGGCATCGACCTGAAGACGCGCTTTCGCCACTACGTGAACATCGAGCGCAACGAGGCCAAGCTGCGCCGGCTCCTGAAGGACCTTCCCTGGGGCCGCATGGACCAGATCTTCCTCGGGCGCCGGCAGGCAGAGGTGGCGCTTGCCTGATGCCACGACGCTGAGCCTGCACCGCCTCGACGGCAGCCGCGCCGACGAGGTGGCACGCTGGGACGCCTTCGTCACGGCCTGCCCCGAGGCCACCTTCTTTCACCGCGCGGGCTGGGAGCGCATCACCCGCGAGGTGCTGCGCCACGACACGCACTTCCTCTACGCCGAGTCGCGCGGCCAGATCCGCGGCGTGTTGCCGCTGGCCCGCGTGCAGAGTCGACTGTTCGGCCATTCGCTGAGCAGCCTGCCGTTCGCGGCTTACGGTGGCGTGGCCGCGCTGGACGACGAAGCCCGCACCGCCCTGGAGGCCGAAGCCCAGGCCATTGCCCAGCGCCTGGGCGTGGAGCACCTGGAGCTGCGCCACATCGAACGCCGCCACCCCGACTGGCCCGCGCAGGACCAGCTCTACGTCACCTTTCGCAAGCCCATCGAGCCCACGGAAGAGGCCAACATGCAGGCCATTCCGCGCAAGCAGCGCGCCATGGTGCGCAAGGGCATCAAGCTGGGCCTGGTCTCGCACATCGACCCTGGCGTGGACCGCTTCTTCGCGCTCTACGCCAGCAACGTACACCGCCACGGCACGCCCGCGCTCTCGCGCCGCTACTTCCAGGCCCTGCGCGACACTTTCGGCAACGACTGCGAAGTGCTCACCGTCACGGACGCCGAGGGCAAGCCCTTGACCAGCGTGCTCAGCTTCTACTTTCGCGACGAGGTGCTGCCCACCTTCGCGGGTGACGACCCGGCCGCGCGCGACCTCGCCGCCAACGACTTCAAGTACTGGGAACTCATGCGCCGCGCCTGCGAGCGCGGCCTCAAGGTGTTCGACTACGGGCGCAGCAAGGTCGGCACCGGCCCCTACGCGTTCAAGCGCAACTGGGGCTTCGAGCCCACGCCGCTGAACTACGAATACCGCCTCTACAAACGCGACGGCATCCCGCAGAACAACCCGGCCAACCCCAAGTACAAGCTGATGATCGAGACGTGGCGGCGCCTGCCGCTGCCGGTGGCCAACTGGCTGGGCCCTCACATCGTCCGGAATCTTGGATGAGGGCAGGGCGATGACACCGCTGCTGTACCTCGTCCACCGCATGCCGTACCCGCCCGACAAGGGCGACAAGGTGCGCTCGTACCACCTGCTGCGCCACCTGCAGCAGAAGCACCGCGTCTTCCTGGCCACCTTCATCGACGACCCCGCCGACGAAGCACACCTGGACGCCTTGCGTGCCCTGTGCCCCGACCTGTACGTGGCGCGCCTGAACCCGCGCTGGCGCAAGCTGGCCAGCGCGCGCGCGTTGCTCACGGGCGAGGCCCAGTCACTGGCCTACTACCGCCACGCCGGGCTGCGCCGCTGGGTGCGGCAGGTGGCGGCCGAGCACCGGCCCGCCGCCAGCGTGGTGTTCTCCTCCACCATGGCGCCGTACGCGCACGAGCTGCTGCCGCAGGTGCCCATGCTGGTCGACCTGGTGGACGTGGACTCGGCCAAGTGGACGCAGTACGCGCCTGCGCACCACTGGCCCATGTCCTGGCTGTACCGCCGCGAAGGCCGCCGCCTGCTGGCGCACGAGCGCGACATGGCCCTGGCCGCGCGCCGCAGCTTTCTGGTCACGCAGCAGGAGGTCGATCTCTTCGACTCGCTTGCGCCCGACTGCCGTGGCCGCGTGGAAGCCGCCGGCAACGGCGTGGACGCCGAGCGCTTCCGCCCCAACCCGGCGCTGCCGTCGCCCTTCGCCGCGGACGAGCGCGCCATCGTCTTCACTGGTGCCATGGACTACTGGCCCAACGTGGACGCGGTGCAGTGGTTCGCCACCGAGGTGCTGCCGCGCATCCGCGAGCGCGAGCCGCGCGCCAGCTTCTGGATCGTGGGCCGCAACCCCACGCCGGCCGTGCAGGCGCTGGCCAACGACGCGGTGCACGTCACCGGCACCGTGCCGCAGGTGGAGCCCTACCTGCAGCACGCCGCCGCCGTGGCCGCACCGCTGCGCGTGGCGCGTGGCATCCAGAACAAGATCCTGGAGGCCATGGCCATGGGGCAACCCGTGATCACGGTCTCCTCCTGCGCCGAGCCCATCGGCGCCACGGCCGAGCAGGGCCTGTGGCGCTGCGACGAGGCCGACTGCTTCGTGCAGGGCGTGCTCGCCTGGCTGGCCGATCCCGCGCGGCGCGAGCGCCTGGGCGCGGCGGCGCGCGAACACGTTGTCCAGAACTTCAGCTGGCAGGCCAATCTCGATCGTCTCGCGGCCTGGCTGCCCACCACGGAAAGCACCTGAACCATGTGCGGTATCGCCGGTCTGTTCGACCCCGTGGGACTGCGGCCCTTCGACCCCGCGCTGATGCGCCGCATCAACGACGTGCAGTCGCACCGTGGCCCAGACGGTGACGGCCTGCACCTGGAACCCGGCCTGGCCTTCGGCCACCGGCGCTTGGCGGTGATCGACCTGTCCACTGGGGACCAGCCGCTGTTCAGCGAGGACGGCAGCGTCGCCATCGTCTTCAACGGCGAGATCTACAACTACCAGCAACTGGTGCCCGAGCTGCGCTCGCTCGGCCTGAAGTTCCGCACCCGCAGCGACACCGAGGTCATTGTCAACGCCTGGCGCGCCTGGGGCCCCGCCTGCGTGCAGCGCTTGCGCGGCATGTTCGCCTTCGCGCTGTGGGACCGCCACCAGCAGACGCTCTTCCTCGCGCGCGACCGCCTGGGCGTCAAGCCCCTGCACTACGCCTGGCTGCCCGATGGCAGCTTCGTCTTCGGCTCCGAACTCAAGGTCATCACCTCCCACCCCGCTTTCCAGCGCCGCATCGACCCGCTCGCGGTGGAGGAGTACTTCTCGCTCGGCTACGTCGCCGATCCGCGCTGCATCTACGAAGGCGTGCACAAGCTGCCCTCCGCCCACACGGTCACGCTGCGTCGCGGCGGGCCGCAACGCCCCGATCCCCAGGCTTACTGGGACGTGCGCTTCACGACCGACAACCCCATCAGCGAAGCCGACGCTCAGGCCGAGCTGCGCGAACGCCTGAAGGAATCGGTGCGCCTTCGCATGATCGCCGACGTGCCGCTGGGCGCCTTCCTCTCGGGTGGGGTGGACTCCAGCGCCGTGGTGGCCAGCATGGCCGGCCTGTCCGACTCTCCGGTGCACACCTGCGCCATCGGCTTTGACGACCCGCGCTTCAACGAATCGGACTTCGCGAAGATGGTGGCCGATCGCTACCGCACCGACCACACGCTCGACGTGGTGGGCAGCGAGGACTTCGACCTCATCGACACCCTGGCCTGGCTGTACGACGAACCCTTCGCCGACAGCTCGGCCATTCCCACCTACCGCGTGTGCCAGATGGCCCGCAAGCACGTGACCGTGGCCCTGTCGGGCGACGGTGGCGACGAGAGCTTCGGTGGTTACCGCCGCTACCGCCTGCACCTGGGCGAAGAGGCCCTGCGCCGTCGCCTGCCGCTGGGCCTGCGCCGCCCGGTCTTCGGTCCGCTCGGCCAGATCTACCCCAAGGCCGACTGGGCGCCGCGCCCCCTGCGCGCCAAGACCACCTTCCAGGCCCTGGCCATGGACAGCGTGGAGGCCTACCACCACAGCATGTCGCACCTGCGCGCCGACCAGCGCAGCGCGCTCTTCAACGCGGGCTTCAAGCGCCAGCTCAACGGCTACAGCGCGCTCGACGTCTTCACGCACCATGCCGAGCACGCGCAGACCGACGACCCGCTGGCGCTCATCCAGTACCTGGACTACAAGACCTGGCTGGTCGGCGACATCAACACCAAGGTGGACCGCGCGAGCATGGCGCATTCGCTGGAGGTGCGCGAACCGCTGATGGACCACGAACTGATCGAGTGGCTGGCCACGCTGCCCAGCCACCTCAAGATCGACGGCAGCGAGGGCAAGGCCCTGCTCAAGCGCGCCATGGAGCCCATGTTGCCGCACGACGTGCTGTACCGCCCCAAGATGGGCTTCTCGGTGCCGTTGGCCGACTGGCTGCGCGGCCCGCTGGCCGGCCGAGTGAAAGACGCCGTGCTGGGCGATCGGCTGCGCGACTCGGGCTACTTCGAGGCAGGCCGCCTGCAACGCCTGGTGGACGAGCACCAGCGCGGCACCAGCGACCATGCCACGCCGCTGTGGATGCTGATGATGTTCGAGGCCTTTCTGCGCCGGCATGAGGTGAGCGCGTGAAACGGCTGCGCGTGCTGCACGTGGTCTACCGCTTCGACATCGGCGGGCTGGAAAACGTCATCGTGCAGCTCATCAACCGCCTGCCGGCCGACCGCTTCGAGCACGTGGTGCTCTCGCTCACCACGGTGAGCGATTTCCGCCAGCGCGTGGAGCGCGAAGGCGTGCGCTTCATCGCACTCGACAAGCCGCCCGGCCACGCGCTCAAGCAGTACCCGGCCATCTGGCGCCTGCTGCGCGAGATCCGCCCCGACGTGCTGCACACCTGCAACCTCGCGCCGCTGGAGGTGGTGCCCGTGGCGTGGGCCGCGGGCGTGCCCTGGCGCATCCACGTCGAACACGGCTGGGACGCGCACGACCCGCAGGGCAGGAATCCCAAATACCGCTGGCTGCGACGCGCCTACGCGCCCTTCGTGAGCCGCTTCGTCTCGGTCTCGGCCGACCTGGACCGCTACCTGGGCGAGGCCGTGGGCGTACCGGCGGCCAAGCGCCTGCTCATCGGCAACGGGGTGGACACGCGGCGCTTTTCGCCCGGCCCCGCACCGGCCATCGACGGCTGCCCCTTCGAGCCCGGCCGCCACTGGCTGGTGGGCACCGTGGGCCGCCTCATGACCGTGAAAAACCAGCCGCTGCTGGCGAGAGCCTTCGTGCGCTGGCTGCGCGAGCGGCCAGAGCTCGCCGAACGTGCGCGGCTGGTGATCGTGGGAGAAGGCGCCCTGCGCGCCGAGGTCGAGCGTGTGCTCGATGAGGCCAACATGCGCCACCTGGCCTGGTTGCCCGGCGCACGCAGCGACGTGGCCGACATCCTGCGCGCGTTCGATGTGTTCGTGCTGCCGTCGCAGGCCGAAGGCACCTCCTGCACCTTGCAGGAAGCCATGGCCAGCGGCAAACCCGTGCTCGCCACCGCCGTGGGCGGCACGCCCGACGTGTTTGCGGACGGCGTGAGCGGCCTGCTCGTGCCCTCCGACGACGAGGGCGCCATGGTCAGCGCGCTGAACCGCCTGCACGACGACAACGCGTTCGCCCAGGGCCTGGCCCGCGCCGCTCGCGAGCGCGCCGAGCAACACTATTCCATCGACCGCATGGTCGACGCCTACGCCGCGCTGTTCGCGCGCGATGCGGCGCCGCGCCTGCAGATCGCCTGATCGCCCGACGCCCCATGCGCATCCTCTACCACCACCGCACCGCCAGCAAGGACGGCCAGGCCGTGCACATCGAGGAAATGATCGAGGCCCTGCGCGGCCTGGGCCACGAGGTGCGCATCGTCGCGCCCGCGGTGGGCGGCGACGAAGGCCGCATGGGCGACGACGTGGGCTGGGTGCACCGCCTCAAGGCCGTGCTGCCGCGCGCGCTCTACGAACTCATGGAACTGGGCTACAGCCTGGTGGCCTACCGCAAGCTCGTGGCCGCCGCGCGCGAGTTCCAGCCCGACGTCATCTATGAGCGCTACAACCTGTTCCTGCTGGCCGGCCTCATGGCCAAGCGCAAACTGGGCCTGCCGCTGCTGCTGGAGGTGAACGCCCCTCTGGTGCTCGAGCGCGAACAGCACAGCGGCGGCCTGTCGCTCAAGCGCCTGGCGCGCTGGGCCGAGGGCACCGCCTGGCGCGGGGCCGACGCCGTGTTGCCGGTGACGGCCGTGCTCGCGAATCACGTGAAGGCCTATGGCGTGCCGGCCGAACGCATCCACGTGGTACCCAACGGCATCAACCGGGCCCACTTCGACGAAGCGCCCGCGCGCGACGAGGCCAAGCGCCGCCTGAACCTGCAGGGCCGCCTGGTGCTGGGCTTCACCGGCTTCGTGCGCGAATGGCACGGCGTGGACCGCATCATCGACTGGATGGCCACACCCGACGCGCCGCCCGAGTCCCATCTGTTGATGGTGGGTGACGGCCCGGTGCGCGGCGCGCTGGAGGCGCAGGCCGCGCGCCTCGGGTTGTCCGACCGCGTCACCTTTACCGGCGTGGTGCACCGCGACGCCGTGCCCGCGCACGTGGCTGCTTTCGACATCGCGCTGCAGCCCGCCGTCACGTCCTACGCCTCACCGCTCAAGCTGATGGAGTACCTGGCCCTGGGCAAGGCCGTGGTGGCGCCGGCCACGCCCAACCTCATGGAAGTGCTGACGCACGAACTCAACGCGCTGCTGTTCGAAGAGCAAGGCCGCGGCGCGCTGGAGGCCGCGCTCACCCGCGTGTGCCGCGACGCCGCGCTGCGCGAGCGCCTGGGCGAGGGCTCGGCCCACACCATCGAGCGCCTGCAGCTCACGTGGGTGGGCAACGCGCGCCGCGCGGTGGCGCTGGCGCAGGCAGCGCAAACGGCACAGGGCAGGGCGGCCGCATGAAGCCCATCAAGGTCCTGCTCTTCTCCTCGCTGTTTCCCAGCAGCGTGCGTTCCATCCACGGCATCTTCGTCGAGACGCGGCTGCGCGAACTGGTGAAGAGCGGGGGGGTCGAGGCCAAGGTCGTCGCGCCCGTGCCGTGGTTCCCATCCACCGCGAAACGCTTCGGCGAATACGCCCAGTTCGCCGCCACCCCCCGATACGAGCAGCGCAACGGTCTGGAGGTGTTCCACCCGCGCTACCTGCTGCTGCCCAAGGTGGGCATGAACCTGGCGCCCTGGGCCATGGCGCTCGCGGCGCTGCCGCTGCTCAAGCGCATCCAGCGCGAGGGCTTCGATTTCGACCTCATCGACGCCCACTACTACTACCCCGACGGCGTGGCGGCCGGCCTGCTGGCCAAGTGGCTCGGCAAGCCCTTCGTGGTGACGGCGCGCGGCACCGACCTCAACCTCATCCCGCAATACGCCTACCCGCGCCGCCTCATCCTGGAGACGGCCGCGCGCGCCAGCGGCTCCATCGGCGTGTGCCAGGCGCTCATGGATTCGCTGCGCGATCTGGGCGGCGATCCGTCCAAGCTGCACGTGCTGCGCAACGGCGTCGACCTGGAGCGCTTCGTGCCCGAACCGCGCGAGCTTGCGCGCGAGCGCCTGGGCCTGCCCGTGGACGGGCGCTACCTGCTGTCCGTGGGCCTGCTGATCGAGCGCAAGGGCCACCACATCGCCATCGAAGCGCTTACGCAACTGCCCGGCGTCACCCTGCTGATCGCCGGCTCCGGCCCCGACCGGGCGAAGCTGGAGGCCCTGGCCGCGCGCCTGGGCGTGGCCGATCGCGTGCGCTTCGCGGGCGTGGTGCCGCAGACCGAGCTGAAGTGGTGGTACGCCGCGGCCGACGTGCTCACCTTGTGCAGCAGCCGAGAAGGCTGGGCCAACGTCTTGCTTGAAGCCATGGCCTGCGGTACACCCGTGATCGCCACCAACATCTGGGGCACGCCCGAGGTGGTGAGCACGCCGGACGCGGGCCGCCTGATGCGCGATCGCGACGCGGCCTCACTGGCCGACGCCTGGCGCGAGCTCATGGCGGCACTGCCGGCGCGTGAGGCCGTGCGCCGGCACGCGGAACGTTTCTCGTGGGAGGAGACGACCCAGGGACAGCTCGACCTGTTCCGGTCGGTGATCAGGCCCGAACCTCCCGTGGCGCGAGGACAAGGACATGAAATCGCGTAGTTCCTGGGTGCTTGCCAGCGCTGTGCTGGTCGCGGTGCTCGCCTTGCTCTGGTGGCAGTCGCCGCGCGGCGGCGCTTTCTGGTGGAGCGACGCCCCGCGCCACGCGCTCAACGCCGCCTTCGTCACCGACCTGCTGCGCGACCTGCCCTGGCACGACCCGGCGGGCTACGCCTACCGCTACTACGCGCAATACCCGGCGCTGACCATCCTCTTCTACCCGCCGCTGCTGTACTTCGTCACCGCGCCGTTCTACGCGCTGTTCGGTGTCTCGCATGAGGTGGCCCTGCTGGTGGTTTTCCTGCACTACTTCGCCTTTGGCCTGGGCTGCTGGCGCCTGGCGCGCTGCTGGCTCGATCCGCTGCCCGCGCTGACCTTCGCGCTGCTCATGGTGCTGCTGCCCGAGATCGCGCTGTGGGGCCGCCAGGTGATGACCGAGGTGCCGGCCTACGCCTTCCTGGTGTGGAGCGCGGTGGCCTTCGTCGAGCACCGGCGCGGCGGGCGCATCGGCCTGCTGTACCTGGCCGCGGCCCTGCTGGTGCTGGCCATGTACACCAAGATCACGGTGGGTTTCGTTGGCCTGGTCTACCTCGCGGTGCTGGCGCGGGAGCAGGGTGCGGCCCTGTTGCGCCGCCCGCACCACTGGGCCGTGGCCGCGCTGGCGCTCCTCGGCCTCGTGCCCCTGATCGTCATGACCCTGAAATTCGGACAGGCCAACGTGCAGTCGGTGGCCGGCGTGGCGGATGCGGCTGCCTCTCGCGCGAGCCTGCAGGGTTGGCTGTGGTACCTGCGGCAGATGCCCTCGCAGATGGGCTGGCCGCTGCTGGTCGTGGCCGTGCTGGGTGTCTGGCGCGCCTGGCGCCAGCGCGCGGCGTTGCCCTGGTGGGGCCTGTGGCTAAGCTGGTTCGTGGTGGGCTACCTGTTCTTCTCGCTGATCGATCTCAAGGAAGCGCGCCACAGCGTGTTCCTGCTGCTGCCCGTGGCCTTCGTGGCGGTCTGGGCCGTGCAGGACCTGCTGCCGCACGCGATGGGCCACGCGGCGCTGCTGGCCCTGGTGCTGTCCACCGGCGCCGTCACCCTGTGGTGGCGCCCGGTCCCCTACGTGGACGGCTACGCGCGCGTGGTGGACCAGATCGCCCGCCGCGCGCCTCGAGACAGCGTGGTGCTGTTCTCGGGCTACCGCGACGGCTCCTTCATCTTCAACCTGCGCGCGCGCGAGGACCGGCGTGACCTGAGCGTGCTGCGCGCCGACAAGCTCCTGCTGCGCGTGGCCGTGCGGCGCGAGCTGGGTGTCGAGGAAAAACCCGTGAGCGAAGCGGAACTCGGCCAACTGCTCAACGATCAAGGCGTGCACTACGTGGTGATGCAACCCGGCTTCTGGACCGACCTGGAGGCCATGCGCCGATTCGAGCGCCTCATGGCCGGCCCGCAGTTCGAAGAGGTGGCGCGCATTCCCACGCCCGCCAACCACCGCGCGCACGAGACCGAGCTCGTGATCCTGCGCAACAAGGGACCCGTGAACCCACACCACAAGCCGCTGGAGATCGAGCTCAAGATGATCGACCGCACGATCACCGTCAACTGAAGAAAGACCGCATGGAAGCCCTCATCTTCATGTTCGACGTGGCCTGCATGACCTACCTCTGCTGGCGCGTCTACAAGCTCGACCCGAAACGCCCGCGGCCCGACGACCTGGGCTACTTCCAGTACCGCGTGCACGACGCCCACGCCCCGGCCGAGCCGCCGCCGGGCAAGGCCAATGGCAAAGCCAATGGTCGGCGCAAGGAGCGTGCCGGTGCGTGACCTGTTCTTCGCCCTGGCCATGCTGGCCCTGGTGCCGCTGGCCTTCCTGCGCCCCTTCAACGCCTACATGCTCTGGGGCTGGACGTCCGCGATGATCCCCACGGGCTTCCTCTTCGGCTTCATGGCCAGTGCGCGGGTGAACTTCATCTTCGCCGGCATCACCTTGCTGCTGGTGGTGCTGCGCCGCGTGGACTGGAGCCAGTACCGCTTCAACTGGGCGGTCGCGCTGTATCTGGTCTTCCTGCTGCACGCGACCATCTCCTGGCTCACGGGCTACGGGGGCAACGGCAACAACGCCAAGTACTACGACATCCTCATGAAGGGCCTGATCTTCAGCATGCTCATGCCGATGTTCGTGCAGTCGCGCATGCACATCCACCTGATGCTGCTGGTGGTGGTCTTCGGCCTGGGCCTGCACGGCATGATCGAAGGACTCAAGACCGTGGTCTCGGGCGGCTCGCACAACATGTACGGCCCGGCCGGCAGCATGCTCTACGACCGCAACCACCTGTCCACTGCGTTGGCCATGGTGCTGCCCATTGCCTACTACCTCTACCTGCACTCCGTGCACCGCTTCGCGCGCTGGGGCTTCCTGGCCCTGTTCGTGATCATCGTGCTGGCCATCATGGGCGGCGGTTCGCGCGGCGGCTTCGTCGCGCTGGCGGTGGTGGCCTTCTGGCTCATCCTCACCTCGCGCCACCGCTGGCGCACGCTGTTCATCGTGCTCGCGCTGGGCCTGCTGCTGTGGCAGTTCGTGCCCGATTCCGTGGTGAACCGGCTGGAGACCATCGGCGACGCCAACGAGGACGACTCCTTCATGGGCCGCGTGCACGCCTGGAAAATCAGCTCGGCACTGGCGCTGGAACACCCCTTCTTCGGCGGCGGTTTCCATGCGGTGCAGGTGCAGTACGTGTGGGAGCAGTTCAAGACCGCCCCCAGCCTGCTGGACTTCCTCAACATGCCCGAGCCCGAGTTCGTGCTCGCCAAGGCCGCGCACAGCGTGTACTTCGAGGTGATGGGCGACCTGGGCTTTCTGGGCCTGTTCCTCTATCTGCTGATCTTCTCCATGCCGCTGCTGGCGCGCTTCTCCGTCAAGCGCATGGCCACGCGCCTGGGCCCCGACTACGTCTGGGCGCGCGACCTGGGCGACATGCTGATGCTGGCCGTCATGGCGTACATGGTGGGTGGCGCGGCCGTGAGCGTGGCCTACCTCGAGGTGGCCTACCTCATGGTCATGCTGATGGCGGTGCTGCAGGTGCACCTGCGCCAGCGCCTGAGCGAGCACGAGCGCGCGCAGGCCCGCGCCGGGCGCGCCACGCTGGCGGGGAGCGCGGCGTGAATACGGTGGAGCCGACGGTCTCGGTGATCATGCCGGCGTGGAATGCCATGCGCTACATCCACGCCGCCATCGACAGCGTGCTGTCGCAGTCGTACGAAGACCTCGAGCTCATCGTCATCAACGACGGCTCCAGCGATGGCGACTACGCTGCGCTGGAGCGCATCGACCCGCGCGTGCGCGTGATCGACGGCGCGCGCGGTGGCGTCTCGCGCGCGCGCAACCTCGGCATGGCCCAGGCGCGCGGACACTACTTTGCCTTCATCGACGCGGATGACCTGTGGGTGCCCGGCAAGCTGCGCATGCAGGTGGACTACCTGGAGTCGCACCCGGACCTCGGCATTGTGTTCGGCGAGATCTATCGCTGGCGCCCCGACCCCGATGGCACCTGGCCCGATCCGTCCGCGCACTTTCCCGATGCGCAGACCCTGGCGCAACCCAATCCCGACTGGCACGGCTGGATGTACACGCGCATCCTCATGGGTTGCACCCTGGGCATGATCACGCCGCTGATGCGCCGTGAGGTCTACCGCGCGGCCGGCGGCTTCGACGAAAGCATGGAGCGCGGCGAGGACTACGATTTCTGGCTGCGCTGCTCGCGCCACGCGCGTATCCAGGGCTTCTCGGCGGTGATGGCCATCTACCGCATCCACCCCGCCAGCGCGATGCACAAGATGATCGAGCGCAACCACCTGGCCGAACTGCTGGAGCGCGCCCGCGAGCGCTGGGGCCTGAGCGACCCCGACGGGCGCCGCTTGCCCCGGCTGCACTACCGCTACCGCCTGGGCCGCGCGCATTTCGACCACGGCTACACGCACTACTGGTCGGGCGACCCCGCCGTCGCGGCGCGTGAGTTCGCGCAGTCCTTTCGCCGCGGCTGCCTGATGGGTCGCTCGGCCGCGTTCTGGGCCTTGAGCCAGCTCAAGCGCCTGCGCGCCGCCACCATTGCACCCGGCCCCATCGAACGAAGCTGAGCGCCAATGGCTCAGGCGCGGCTCTTGCGCCAGCGCACGAACAGCGTGCGCAACTCCCCATACACCGGCAGGCCGAACAGCCGCAGCAGCAGCGCCCAGCCAATCGCCGCCGGCAGGCCCAGCGCCAGCAACATGGCCCAGGCGGGCAGAGCGGGCAGTACCCATTTGAGCGCGAGCATGCTGACCAACAGCGTCAGCGTCAGGCCCACCACCGGCGCCGCCATGGCCAGCCAGCGCAGGGGCGCGATGCCCAGGTAGCGGTACTGGATCCACAGCCCCATGGGCACCGTGAGCACCTGCGCCACCACCATGGCCTCGGCAAAGCTCTGCAGCGTGCCGTCGAACAGCAGGCCGATGAACACGGCCTTGAGGCCCAGCAGCATCAACATGGGCAGGCCCGCCACGTACGGCTTGCCGATGCCCATGAGCGCCGCCGGTACGAACGAGAACAGCACGCCCAGGCCGGCCGAGATGCAGAGCCAGGGAACGGCCACGGCGCTGGGCAGCCACTTGGCGCCATAGAGCAGGAAGATCACCTCATTGGCCAGAAGCGCCGTCATGGCCATGGCCGGCAGCAGCAGCGTGGCCAGGTACGAGGTGACGCGGCAGACCTCGGCCGCCACGTCGCCCTGGCCATGGTGCAGGCGCGCCATGTAGGGCAGGGCGAAGTAGTTCACCGCCGGCATCACGCCGCTGCTGGCGATATTGATGGTGGAATTGGCCTTGCTGAAAAAGCCCACGTTGGCGGGCGTGCTGAGGCGGCCCAGCGCGATGTCGGGAATCGCGTTGTCGATGGCCGTCATGGCCGAGGTGATCATGGCGCCTACGCCGAAGTTGGCCACGCGGGCCCAGTTCTTGAAGCCCGGGATCCAGGGTGTCTTGGTGGTGGAGAGCAAGCGCACCGCCGTGATGTGGGTGGCGATGTTGATCACGCTGGCCCAGGCCATGGTCATGTGCTCGAAACCCTTGAGCGCCAGCACGACGGACACCGTGAAGTAGACGCTGAGCGCGATCATGCCGGCCTTGGCGGTGCGCACCACCTCCATGTTGCGCACCAGGATGGCGCCGGGCAGGGCGCCGAAGGGAATGAGCACGAAGCCCATGGCCAGCACCTTCACCACGTTCTCCACGCGCGGTTCGTGGAAGAAGCCCGACCACAGTGGCGCACTCAGGAACATGACCAGGGCCATCGTCCAAGAGGTGCACATCACCACGCCCAGGGCGGAGCGCAGGGTCTCTTCGCTCAGTTCCTTTTGCCGTTTGATGAAGGCGGTGACGCCGAAGTCGCGAAACAGGTGGGCCACGGCCACCAGCACCGCGCTCATGGAGTAGACGCCGATGTCGTCCGGGTCCAGCAGGCGGGCCAGCACCATGCTCAACACCAGGTGCCCGGCGACTTCCGCGTTGCTGAAGATGAGCTGAAAACCGAATTTCTTGCGGGTGGAGTTCACGCGCTGCCTTGGATGTGTGCGAAACCTGGCATTCTGCGGGAACCCGGGGTGGTACCCCTTGGCAGCATCGGGGGTGGCGAGCAGAATGCCGCAAAACACGCGCCGACAGAGGCGCGGATGCGACGGGGGCAGGGCTTGGAAGGGAATGTGGCCATGGGGCTGCAGGAGGATTCGGCATGCTGCGCTGTTTCGATGACAGTGTCGACGCTTCACTCGTCGACCGTGGATCGTTTGTCTGCGGCCACAAGCTGATGGGGCATCCGGCCCTGTCGCTGGAGAGCCTGTGCCGGGTGCTGCCCCGGCTGCCGCCGGGGCAGGTGATGTACGCCACGCGGCGCCTGGCCACCGAAGACAACTTCGAGAAGACCTTCAAGCAGCGGCCGCTGGACCGCTCGGTCGCGGAAACGATCGAGACCATCCGCGAGTCCGACAGCTACATCATGGTGAACTCGCCGCAGGTGGACGAGAGCTTCGCCGACATCTACCAGGACCTGATCCATGATGTTCAGGCCCTCATGTGGGAGCGCGGCGTGGGCGACAAGGCCATCTCGCCCAAGCTCTACCTGTTCATCGCCTCGCCCAACAGCGTCACGCCGTTCCACATCGACCGCTACTCCACCTTCCTGATGCAGTTCCGCGGGAGCAAGTGGGTCACCGTGTCCGACCCCTGGGATGAGCGCGTGGTGACCTCGCCCGACCGCGAGAACTACGTCTCCTACGTGAGCACCCAACTGCCCTGGACACCCGAGAAGGACGGCGTCAGCACCCGTTACTGGTTCGAGCCCGGGCAGGCCTTGCACATCCCCTTCGTGGCCGGGCACCACGTGCACAACGGGCCCGACGACGTGTCGATCTCCATGTCCATCATCTTCAACACGCCCCAGACCGTGGACTGGCGCGATGCGCTCAACTTCAACCAGCGCGCGCGCAAGGTGCTGCGCCGCGTGGGCCTGGGGCCCGGGCCGGTGGGTGTGAACCCCGAGCGCGACGCAACGAAGGCCAAGTTGTGGCGCACCTGGGCCGGCTGGCGTGGATACTGAGCGGATGTCCGCCGCGAGCCCACCCGCCACCGCCACCACACTCTCTCCCTCGCTGTCGATCTGGCTCGACCTGTGCCGCGTGCTGGCCGCGCTCGCGGTCTACGTGGGGCATTCGGTGGTGCTCGGCCTGGCGCCCGAGGCGCTGTCGTTCACCTGGCACCGCTCGGCCGACGATGCGGTGATCGCCTTCTTCGTCATCTCGGGCTTCGTCATCGCGTACAGCACGCGCTCGCGCCACGGCAGCGCGGGGCACTACGCGCTGGCGCGGGTCTCGCGCATCTATTCGGTGGCCATTCCCGCCGTGCTGCTGGCGCTGCTGCTCGACACCATCGGCCTGCGCATCGGCCCCGAGGCCTACGCGGGTTATGCCTGGCAGTACCCCCATGCCGTGCTGGTGCCGCCGTACCACTGGCTGTTCCTGGGCGAGGGCTGGTTCGGCTCCTGGCAGCCCTTCAGCATGGAGCCGTACTGGTCCCTGGCCTACGAGGTCTGGTACTACGCGCTGTTTGGTGTGTTCGTGTACGCGCGCGGCTGGTGGCGCTGGCCACTGCTCTTGCTGGTGCTGGGTGCCATGGGGCCGGCCGTGCTGATGCTGCTGCCGGTGTGGTGCCTGGGGGTGTGGCTGTGCCGCCACCTGGATGCGCTGCGGCTGGGCCGCTGGCCGACACGAGCCCTGATGCTGCTGTGCGCGCTGGCCTATGCAGCATTCTTCCTGTCGGGCGCGCGCACGGCCACCGACGAGGCTTCGCGCGTCCTGTACGCGGCCATCGCGCAATGGGCGCCGTTCCCCTTCGAGCCCGGCTCCACCGTGCACGTGCTGTCCGACTACGTCACGGCCCTGCTGTTCGCCGGATTCGTCATCGGCTGCGCCGGAGCCGACTGGGGCTTCTCCGAACGCGCCGGGCGGCTCATCCGCTGGCTGGCGGACCGCACGTTCAGCTTCTACCTCATCCACTTCAGCCTGCTGGTGCTGGCGCGCGCGGCGGGTGTCACCGCGGCGGGCTGGGCCGGCTACGCGACGCTGCTGGCCGGCGTGCTGCTGGCCACCTGGGCGCTGGGGCAGGTCGGAGAGCAGCGCCGCGACGCGTACCGCGCGGTGTTCCGCCGCCTGGGGCAGATCGCCCGGCGGGGGATGGGGGCCGTTGTGCCGCGCCTGCGGTCCTGAGACCGGGTTCTGAAAGCGGGGCGCCACAATACGCCCCATGTCAGAGGCGCATTCCGACCAATTGCTCAGCGAAGTGGCCGCATTGCCGGCACTGCCGGGCGTGTACCGCTATTTCGACGCCCAGGGCCAACTGCTCTACGTGGGCAAGGCGCGCCACCTCAAGAAGCGCGTCTCCAGCTACTTCCAGAAGAACCACGACGGCACGCGCATCGGCCACATGGTCAGCCGCATCGCGCGGCTGGAAACCACGGTGGTGCGCAGCGAGGCCGAGGCCCTGCTGCTCGAGAACAACCTCATCAAGACGCTCAACCCGCGGTTCAACATCCTCTTCCGCGACGACAAGAGCTACCCCTACCTCAAGATCACCGGCACGCGCGAGGCCCAGCGCCCGCTGGCCGGCCGCGCGCCCAGCGCTTCCACGCTGTTCCCGCGCATGGCGTACTACCGCGGCGCGGTGGACAAGCGCCACAGCTACTACGGGCCGTACCCCAGCGCCTGGGCGGTGAAGGAATCCATCCAGTTGCTGCAGAAGGTCTTCAAGCTGCGCACCTGTGAGGACACCGTCTTCGCCAACCGCACGCGGCCCTGCCTGCTCTACCAGATCAAGCGCTGCAGCGGGCCCTGCGTCGACCTGATCGACCAGGCCGACTACCTGAACGACGTGGCCAACGCCGAGCGCTTCCTGCGCGGTGAAACGCAGCAGGTGCTGCAGATGCTGGAGCAGCGCATGCTGGCCCACAGCGAGAAGCTGGAGTTCGAACAGGCGGCCGAGATCCGCAACCAGATGAGCGCGCTGTCGCGCGTGCTGCACCAGCAGAGCATGGAGGTCGGCACCGACCAGGACGTGGACGTGTTGGCCGTGAAGGTGCAGGGCGGGCGCGCCTGCGTGAACCTGGCCATGGTGCGCGGCGGCCGCCACCTGGGCGACCGGCCGTACTTTCCCGCGCACGTGGAAGACGCCAGCGCCATCGAGGAGCAACTGGCCAACACCGCCGACGCCGTCGACGGCCCCGAGGGCGCGCCATCGGACGTGGCCGAGCGCGGCGCCGTGGATGAGTCCGAACGCACGGCGGTGCGCGTGCTGGAGGCCTTCATCGCCCAGCACTACCTGGGCGCGCCCATGCCACCGGTGCTGGTCACCAGCCATGTGGTGGGCAAGGCGCTGCTGGAGGCGCTGTCGGAGCAGACCGGGCAGAAGGTGCATGCCGTGCACAACCCGCGCGAGCACCGCCGCCGCTGGCTGGAGATGGCGCAGAAGAACGCCGGCATCGCGCTGACGCGGCTGCTGTCGGAAGAGGGCAGCCAGCAGGCCCGCACGCGCGCACTGGCCGAGGCGCTGCAATTGCCCGACGACGAGCTGGAGGCGCTGCGCATCGAGTGTTTCGACATCTCCCACACCGCGGGCGAGTCCACGCAGGCGTCCTGCGTGGTGTTCGAAGGGCACAAGCTGCAGAACAGCCAGTACCGGCGCTACAACATCGACGGCATCACGCCCGGTGACGACTACGCCGCCATGCGCCAGGTGCTGACGCGGCGCTACGGGCGCATCGCGGAGGCACTGAAGGCCGAGTCGGGCGAGGCCGCGCTGCCGGCAGGCGCGGACGTGGCGGTGGCCGTCGAGGCCGAGGGCGCCGACCCGAACGAGCTGTTGCGCGGACCCGAGGAGTCGGCCATCGCCGAGGCTCGCTCAGGCGGGGAAATGCCCGCCGCCGGGCCGCGGATGCCCGACATCGTGCTCATCGACGGTGGCAAGGGCCAGGTGGGCGTGGCGCGCGAGGTGTTCCAGTCGCTGGGGCTGGACCTGGCCTGCATCGTCGGTGTGGAAAAAGGCGAGGGCCGCCGCGTGGGCCTGGAGGAACTGGTGTTCGCCGACGGGCGCGGCAAGGTCTATCTGGGCAGCGACTCGGCGGCGCTGATGCTGATCGCCCAGATTCGCGACGAGGCGCACCGCTTCGCCATCACCGGCATGCGCGCGCAGCGCGCCAAGGTGCGGGTGGGTGCGAGCCAACTGGAAGACATCCCGGGCGTGGGCCCGAAGAAGCGCGCGCGGTTGCTGCAGCGCTTCGGCGGCGTGCGGGGGGTGGCATCGGCCAGCGTGGAAGACCTGGCCACGGTCGAGGGCATCTCGGACGAACTGGCCGACGCGATCTACCGGGCCTTGCACTGAGGCCGCAGCCTCCGCTGGCCGTCAGTGGCTGCGGCTACCCGGCCCCGACATCAGCCTGTCCGCCAGCGCGATGGCCAGCGCACTGAACAGGAAGGCCACGTGGATCAGCGTCTGCCACATCAGCACCTTCACCTCGTAGTTGCCCGCGTTGATGAAGGTCTTGAGCAGGTGAATGGAGCTGATGCCGATGATGGCTGTGGCCAGTTTCACCTTCAGCACGCTGGCGTTCACGTGGCTCAGCCACTCGGGCTGGTCGGGGTGGTCCTCCAGGTGCATGCGGCTCACGAAGGTCTCGTAGCCGCCCACGATCACCATGATCAGCAGGTTGGAGATCATCACCACGTCGATCAGCGCCAGCACCACCAGCATGATGATGGTCTCGTTCAGTGCGGTCGGCGCCACGTCGCTCCTGTAGCCGATGCTGTTGACCAGCTTGCTCAGTGCCACCTCGCTGCCGAAGGCGGCCTCGATCAGGTGCACCAGCTCCACCCAGAAGTGGAAGACATAGATGGCCTGCGCCGCGATCAATCCGATGTACAGCGGTAGCTGCAGCCACCGGCTGGCGAAGATCAGGTTGGGCAGGGGGCGGATCGGGCGGGCGGCCTTGAGGGGGTCGGTCATGGTGGGGCGCAATCAAAAAAGCGGCGCCGACAAGGGCACCGCGAGCGTCGGTTATTGTAGGAGCCTTGCCCCCGTGTCAGTTGGCCGTAAGTGCCCTTGCGCACAGTGCCGCCGGCCCGCTTTTCCTGCACAACAGCCGAGGAGACATCCGAATGTCATCGCCTTCGTCGTCGATCGAGTCCGTCCTGGTCGAAAACCGCGTGTTCGAACCCAGCGCCGCCACCGTGGCCGCCGCCCGCATTTCGGGCATGAAGGCCTATGACGCCCTGTGCGCCGAGGCCGACAAGGACCCCGAGGCCTTCTGGGCGCGCCTGGCCAGGGAGCACCTGGTCTGGCAGAAGCCCTTCACGCAGACGCTGGACGCCAGCGACAAGCCCTTCTACAAGTGGTTCCAGGACGGCCAGCTCAACGCCTCGGCCAACTGCCTTGACCGCCACATGGGCACGCCGGTGGAGAACAAGACGGCGATCGTCTTCGAAGCCGATGACGGCGCGGTGACGACGGTCACCTACAAGGAGCTGCTCGCCAAGGTCTCGCAGTTCGCCAATGCGCTCAAGGCCCGTGGCGTCAAGCAGGGCGACCGCGTGGTCATCTACATGCCCATGACGATCGAAGGCGTGGTGGCCATGCAGGCCTGCGCGCGCATCGGCGCCACGCACAGCGTGGTGTTCGGCGGCTTCTCGGCCAAGGCCCTGCAGGAACGCATCCAGGACGCCGGCGCCGTGGCGGTCATCACCGCCAACTACCAGATGCGCGGCGGCAAGGAACTGCCGCTCAAAGCCATCGTCGACGAAGGCATCGCCATGGGCGGCTGCGAGTCGATCAAGACCGTCATCGTGCTGCAGCGCACCGCCACGGCCTGCAACATGGTGGACGGGCGCGACATCACCTGGACGGACGCCATCGCCGGCCAGAGCACCGAGTGCCCGCCGGCCATGGTCGGCGCAGAACACCCGCTCTTCGTGCTCTACACCTCCGGCTCCACCGGCAAGCCCAAGGGCGTGCAGCACAGCACCGGGGGCTTCCTGCTGTGGGCGCGGCTCACCATGCTCTGGACCTTCGACCTCAAGCCCGAGGACCTGTTCTGGTGCACGGCCGACATCGGCTGGATCACCGGCCACACCTACGTGGCCTACGGCCCGCTGGCCGCGGGCGCCACGCAGGTGGTGTTCGAAGGCGTGCCCACCTTCCCGCACGCCGGGCGCTTCTGGCAGATGATCGAGAAGCACAAGGTCAGCATCTTCTACACCGCGCCCACGGCGATCCGCTCGCTCATCAAGGCGGCCGAGGGCGACGAGAAGGTGCACCCGAAGAACTGGAACCTGGACAGCCTGCGCCTGCTGGGCTCGGTGGGTGAGCCCATCAACCCCGAGGCCTGGATGTGGTACCACCGGAACGTTGGCCACGAGCGCTGCCCCATCGTGGACACCTTCTGGCAGACCGAGACCGGCGGCCACGTCATCACCCCGCTGCCGGGCGCCACGCCGCTGGTGCCGGGCTCGTGCACGCTGCCGCTGCCGGGCATCGACGCCGCCATCGTCGACGAGGCGGGCAACGACGTGCCCAACGGCGCGGGCGGCATCCTGGTCATCAAGAAGCCCTGGCCGTCCATGATCCGCACCATCTGGGGCGACCCGGAGCGTTTCAAGAAGAGCTATTTCCCGCCCGAGCTCAAGGGCTACTACCTGGCCGGCGACGGCGCGGTGCGCAGCGCCGACCGGGGCTACTTCCGCATCACCGGGCGCATCGACGACGTGCTCAACGTCTCGGGCCACCGCATGGGCACGATGGAGATCGAATCCGCCCTGGTGGCCAAGACCGACCTGGTGGCGGAAGCCGCCGTGGTGGGCCGCCCCGACGACCTCACGGGCGAGGCCATCGTGGCCTTCGTGGTGCTCAAGCGCTCGCGCCCCACGGGCGAAGAGGCCAAGGCCATCGCCAAGCAGCTTCGCGACTGGGTGGGCAAGGAGATCGGCCCGATCGCCAAGCCCAAGGACATCCGCTTCGGCGACAACCTGCCCAAGACCCGCAGCGGCAAGATCATGCGCCGCCTGCTGCGCGCCATCGCCAAGGGCGAGGCCATCACGCAGGACGTTTCCACGCTGGAGAACCCGGCGATCCTCGACCAACTGGCCGAAAACAATTGAAGCGGCGCTGTCCTAGATCTGCCGGTACACGGCCTCCGCCAGCACCATCAGCGCCTCGCGCGACAGCGGGCCGCTGAGCGCGTAGCCGAAGCCCTGGTCCACCCAGTAAAAGGCGGGCACGGGGCCTTCGGGCGCGAAGCGGAAGGCGGTTTCGCGGCTGGCGCCGGGGGCGTTGGGCAAGCCTGCATCCACCGCGCCCAGGTACAGCGTCAGGCGCTGCCCATCGGCGTTCTGGAACATGAACTGCGCGCGCGCGCCGGCCTCACCAGGCAGCAGCCGCCCGCCCACCAGCGCATAGCCCTGGGCCTGCAGGTCGGGCACCTTCAATGCCCGGCCCGTGCGGCGAGAGAGCCACTGCACCAGGTGCTCCTGATCTGCCGCGGCCACTTCCACGGGGTGGCGCTTCTCCGGTGAATAGACGGCATGCGCCAGCGCCGCGTCGCGCGCGAAAGCGGGCAGGGCGGTTGCTGGTCCGCGCGCGGTCAGCCGGGCTTCATCCGGCACCGCCCACTGGCCGTGCGCGAGCCAACCCGCGCCGAAGGCCAGCAGCACGCCCGCGGCCAGGCCGCCCCAGCGCCATCCGCGCTCGCCGCGCTGGCGGGCGCCGCCCAGGCGGTGGGCGGCGTCCAGCAGCAACGGGGGCAGGGGTTCATCGAGCAGTTCGTGGTGCAGGCCTCGAAGGGCTTCGCGCTGGGTCTGCCAGGTGGCCAGGCGCGTGCGCGCGGCGTCGTCGTGGGCCAGTCGCGCTTCAAGGGCGTCGCGTTCGGTGCCGCTGACCTGACCATCGACCAGGGCGTTGATCTCGGCGTCGCTCAGCGGTTGAAAGGAGGGGGACTTGTCCATGGCGGCGGGGCGGCGCTATTTCAGCCGCTTCAGGTGCGGGGCGGGCGGGGAGGCGGCGTCCGCCCGGGCACCGGTGGCCGGGGCGTCCATCAGCGCCTGCAGTCGCGTGCGGGCACGGGACAGGCGCGACATGACCGTGCCGATGGGCGTGCCGGTGATGCGGGCGACCTGCTCATAGCTCATGTCCCCGAGGCTCACCAGCAGCAGCACGGCGCGCTGCTCTTCTGGCAGGCGCAGCAGGCAACGCTGCAGGTCCAGTCCCAGGTCCTGCGCGGCGTCGGGCGCTGCGGGTTCGGCGGCATCGTCGATGTCCACCAGCGGGAGCGCGGCCGAGCGTCTCAGGGCCTGACGCACGCCGCTGACGTGCAGGTTGTGCATGAGGGTGAACAACCAGGCCCGCAGGTCGGTGCCCACGGCCCACAGCCGCCATTTGCCGCAAGCGCGCTCCAGCGTGTCCTGCACCAGGTCGTCGGCGGCCCAGGCGTCGCCGCACAGGGCGCGCGCGTAGCGGCGCAGCGCGGGAATCTGGGCAATCAGATCGGGTGGGCTCATCGGCTGGGGCGGCCGTGGACGGCTCAGGGCTTGACGACGCGCCAGGCGTTGTTGAATCCGTCGCCGGTCTTGTCGCCGGGCTTGGAATCACGCACCCAGTAGTACAGCGGCTTGCCTTTAAAGGCCCATTGTTTCGCGCCGTCGTCGCGCGTGACGATGCTGTAGTCACCCATGGCCTTGTCGCTGGCGCCGGCCATGAAGGGCGGCCAGTTGGTCGCGCAGGGGCCGTTGCAGACCGACTTGCCGCTGCCAGCCGTGTCGCGGTCGAAGGTGTACAGCGTCATCTGGTTGGGGCCGACAAGCATGCCGTCGGCGACCTTGGCGGGCGAGTGGTGCTGGGCGTGCATCGAGGCACAGCCGCCGAGCAGGGCGGCGACCAGGGCGATGGGCATCAGGGATTTCATGGCGCGTTCTCCGGGTGGGTATCGAGGCAGAGCGGTTGCTTTGCTTCGACATGAACGCCTGGCGCGACCGGATTATTCCCGGCGGATGCGATCGCGCGCCCATCACCCACGCAGGATCGACGCTGGCGAGGGGTTGCGAACCGTGCCGGCGTCGCGGATCAGGCGCGGCAGGTGCTCTCGCCAATGGGCGAACTCGTTGGCAAACGCTTCCAGGACCGGCGCCAGGCCGTCGTGCCCGAGTTCGTCCATCCGCACGGTACGGCCCAGCACCACCGCGTCGCTCACGTGGTCCAGACCCAAGGACGCGTCGCCCGTGCCCTGGCCATTGAAGTTGGCCTGCAGCAGCAGGCGCAGGGCCTCGGGTTCGTGGGGGTCTGGCAGATGCCCCACCGCGCCATTGACGCGCAGCGACGTGCCGTGCGGATCACCTTCGAGCGTGATCGACGCGTCGCCGTCGATGATGAGTTCACAGACGCCGTCACCATTGAAGGACAGGGTGATGCCCAGGTACCGGGCCAGGCGTTCGACGGCGGCGGCGTTGTCGTGCGGCATCTTGCCTCAGTCGGTCCCGGCGTGCAGCTTGTCCTGCATTTCCGTGGCGATGGTGAGGCGTGCGCGGCCGATCGCCGCCTGCAAGGCCTCGGGCATCTCGTCGAAGCCCTCCACTTCCAGACCAAACACCAGTTTCTGCAGCACCATGTTGCAGAAGCTGATGTACGCCTTCAGGTGCGGAGCGACCTCCATTGCCGCGGCCTGGATGTCGTTGAACGGGGCCAGCAGCGGGCGCCAGATGAGGGCGCCGTCGAGCCGCCGCGAGTTGTTTTCGGTCTGATCGGGAAAGCGCGCCTCCACGAGCGGCAGGGTCCCTGACCGGATCCGGGCCATGCCATCGGGCATGCTGCGAATGAAGCGCGCGGCCAGCAGCGCGTAGTTGTCGATGGTGGTGCACAAGGCGCCGAGCTGGTCCGGCCAGGCGTCCAGGGTCTTCGTGTCGAGCTTGGTGGCGTTGTCCGTGGCCATGGGCCACGCCAGGCTTGTGTCGATCGCCGTGAGGGCCTGGCTATTCAGGTGCCGCTCGACGCAAGGCTGAAGGTAGGCTGAGAGTGCCCGGGTGGCGCCGTTTTCGCCGCGCAGCATGCCGGAGGCCTCTTTCACCAGGTACCGGTCTTCCTTGTCACACGCATAAAGGTCTTCGGCACCGATCAGGCCGACGATTTGCTCTTCGGTTCGAACCTTCTTCGGAAGACGATCGGCCTTGTCGGCGATCAGTTGAGCGCTGCGTTCGGCCAGTGCGTCGCGGTACTTCCGGGCCTTCGTGCCGGAGATGACGGGCACGGACCTCACGGGTTCTCCGCTCGCGGCCGGTTCCTTGTGCTTCAGGCGCTGTTGAAGGGTGCGAGATGTCCGGGCGCTCGGGAAGCGATTCGACGGCGTCCGTCGCACGGCGTCATCGCGGCCGGGCTCGAACGTGGTGCCGGGTTTCTCGGGCGAGGATGGATCGCGCGGCGCCAGCGGCACCAGCGGCATTCGGCGAACCACGCTCTGTCGATTCAGGGTACTCGTCTGCAGCGCCGAATTGGGCGGGGTGGGCGTCTCGGGACGAGGAGGCGGTGCGTCCTGTCTTGGGCTGTTCCGGGAGGACGAGGGGGGTGAGATTCGCTGGCCGATGGTGAGTCTATTGGTCATGGAAGGCGCGGTGTGAAATTTGGCCGCCTTCTGTGCCCACCACCCTTGGGCCGTTCCCATGCCGCAACCGGCCACAGAGACGAGCCGCGCGCCCCGATGCGCCGGCGCGCACCGCCAGCTCAACGCTGCCGGTCCTTCATCGCCCGCTCCACCTCGCGCTTGCCCTCGCGGTCCTTGATGGTGTTGCGCTTGTCGTGCTCGCCCTTGCCCTTGCCCAGGGCGATCTCGCACTTCACGCGGCCGCCCTTCCAGTGCAGGTTCAACGGCACCAGGGCGAAGCCGCGCTGTTCCACCTTGCCGACGAGGCGGTCGATCTGCGCCCTGTGCAGCAGCAGCTTCTTGGTGCGCGCGGCCTCGGCGCTCACGTGCGTGCTGGTGGTTCGCAGCGGGTTGATCTGGCAGCCGATGAGGAAAAGCTCGCCATCGCGGATGACGACGTAGCCGTCGGTGAGCTGCACCTTGCCTTCGCGCAGGGCCTTCACTTCCCAGCCCTGCAGCACCATGCCCGCCTCGTAGCGTTCCTCGATGGCGTAGTTGAACAGCGCCTTCTTGTTCTCGGCGATGCGGCTGTCGCCGGGTTGGTGTTTGCTGGAGGTGGACATAAAGGGGAAGGTGGGGGCGATCAGCCCGGGCGACAAGGGCCTCGGGGACACGCCCTAGAATCGTCGAAGCCCTGTCGCGGCGCCCGTGGGCGTGCTCGCCGCGCGGGACCGGCATTGTATGAAAACCATTCACAAGTCCGTGCTGTTGTGGCACAGCGCCCACGAGATGTTCGCGCTGGTCACCGACGTGCAGCACTACCCCCAGTTTCTGCCCTGGTGCGACCGCGCCGACGTGTTGGAGCGCACGGCCGACGGCATGGTGGCCCGCGTGGGCATGTCCATCGGCGGCCTGCAGCAGGGCTTCACCACCCGCAACACCCACGTGGAGGACCGCGAAGTCCACATGGAGTTGGTCGATGGGCCGTTCTCGCAGCTCGATGGCGTGTGGAAATTCCTGCCGCTGGGTGACGGCTCCCAGCGCGCCTGCAAGGTGGAGTTCACCTTGCGCTACGGTTTTTCCAGCGGGGCGCTGGCCGCGGTGGTGGGCCCGGTGTTCGACCGCATTGCGGGCAACCTGGTGGACGCCTTCGTCAAGCGCGCCGACCAGGTCTATGGCACGGCCTGAGTCATGCGTGTGACCCTGCTGTACGCCAGCGCGCCGCGCACGGTACACGAGCTGGAACTGGACTTGCCCGAGGGCACCAACGCCCGGGACGCCGTGCGCGCCACGGGTTGGCTGGAGCGGTTTCCCGAAACCGCTGCGCTGAACGAGACCGTGAGCCTGGCGGTCTGGGGCCGCCGTTGCGAGCCCGATCAGGTCCTTCGCGATGGCGACCGGCTGGAGTTGCTGCGCGACCTGCGCGTGGACCCCAAGGTGGCGCGGCGCGAGCGCTTCGCGGGGCAGGGCGCGCGCAGCACCGGGCTGTTTTCGAAACGCCGACCCAACAGCAAAGCCGGCTACTGAGCTCAGCAGTCGCTGCGCATGATGTCCTGCAGGCGCTGCGCTTCGCTGGCGCGGCGCGCGTCGTCCATGATTTCGCGCTCGCCCTTGGCGTTGGTGGTGGCCAGGCGCTGGCCGGAATCGAGCGTGGCCTTGGCGCGTTTGGCGCGTTCGCAGTTGTCGGCGCGCGCACGGGCCAAGCGCTCGGCCTCCTGCTTCTTCTTCGCTTCTTCGGCGGCCTCGGCCTCCTTCTTGCGGGCTTCGAGGTCCTTGTCGACGCCAGGGGCCTGGGGGGCGGCCGGCGCGGCGGCGCCTTCTGAGGCCGCGGGCGTGGCCGGGGTCGTGGGCACGGCGGCCATCGGCGCGGGGGCGCCTGGCCGTTTGAGGATGTTCTTTTCCGGGACGCTGGCCGGCGGCGCGGTGTCGCTGAAGACCTTGCGGCCGGTGTTGTCGATCCATTGCCACTGGGCCAGGGCCGAGGAGGCCATTGCGGCCGTGACCGCGAGCGCGGCCAGTGAGCGCAGGGCGAGGGGGGCGAGGGATGTTTTCGGCATCCGGCCAGTGTATGTCTGCCCCCGCCGGCCAGGGCCGCCGGCGCCGCCGAAGCGATGCCCCCAGGCAACGGACGGCAGCGTTCCCGGCCTCAGGGTTCACCCTTGGGGCCACGTTTACAATCCGCTTTTTGGAGACCCCTTCATGCGCCTCCTCGGCAACGCGCTCACCTTCGACGACGTTTTGCTGGTGCCCGCGTACTCCCAGGTCCTGCCCAAGGACACCTCGCTGGCCACCCGTTTCTCCCGCAACATCCAGCTCAATTTGCCCCTCGTGTCCGCCGCCATGGACACGGTCACGGAGGCCCGCCTGGCGATCGCCATCGCCCAGGAAGGCGGCATGGGCATCATCCACAAGAACCTCACGGCCGCCGAGCAGGCCGCCCAGGTGGCCAAGGTCAAGCGCTACGAAAGCGGCGTGCTGCGCGACCCGGTGGTGATCTCCTCCGACACCACGGTGCGCCAGGTGATGAAGCTGTCGGACGAGCTGGGCGTCTCCGGCTTCCCCGTGGTGGACGCGGGCAAGGTGGTGGGCATCGTCACCGGGCGCGACCTGCGCTTCGAGACCCGTTACGACCTGCCGGTGCGTGAGATCATGACCCCGCGCGAGCGCCTGATCACCGTGCCCGATGGCACCACGCCGGGCGAAGCCAAGGTCCTGCTCAACAAGCACAAGCTCGAGCGGCTGCTGCTGGTCAATGACGCCTTCGAGCTCAAGGGCCTGATCACGGTGAAGGACATCACCAAGCAACTCAACTTCCCCAACGCCGCGCGCGACGGCGCCGGCCGCCTGCGCGTGGGCGCGGCGGTGGGCGTGGGCGAAGGCACCGAGGAGCGCGTCGAGGCGCTGGTGAAGGCCGGCGTGGACGCCATCGTGGTGGACACCGCGCACGGCCACAGCCGGGGCGTGATCGAGCGCGTGCGCTGGGTCAAGCAGAACTACCCGCAGGTGGACGTGGTGGGCGGCAACATCGCCACCGGCGCGGCCGCGCTGGCGCTGGCCGAGGCCGGCGCCGACGCGGTGAAGGTCGGCATCGGCCCGGGCTCCATCTGCACCACCCGCATCGTGGCGGGCGTGGGCGTGCCGCAGATCATGGCGGTGGACAGCGTGGCCACCGCGCTGCAAGGCAGCGGCATCCCCCTCATCGCCGATGGCGGCATCCGCTACAGCGGCGACATCGCCAAGGCCATCGCGGCTGGGGCCAGCACGGTGATGATGGGCGGCATGTTCGCCGGCACCGAGGAAGCGCCCGGCGAGGTCATCCTCTACCAGGGCCGCAGCTACAAGAGCTACCGCGGCATGGGCTCCATCGGCGCCATGCAGCAGGGCAGCGCCGACCGCTATTTCCAGGAAAGCAGCACCGGCAACCCCAATGCCGACAAGCTCGTGCCCGAGGGCATCGAAGGCCGCGTGCCCTACAAGGGCTCGGTCGTGTCCATCCTGTTCCAGCTCGCGGGTGGCGTGCGCGCCAGCATGGGCTACTGCGGCTGCGCCACCATCCAGGACATGAAGGACCGCGCCGAGTTCGTGCAGATCACGGCCGCCGGCATGCGCGAAAGCCACGTGCACGACGTGCAGATCACGAAAGAAGCCCCGAACTACCGCGCCGATTGAACCGCGCCGAGGCCCACGAAAGACGCCCCTTCGCAGGGGCGTTTTTCATGGCGCGGTGGCGGCCAGCGGGTCTTCAGGCCATCAGGCTCACGTGCGCCGACACCACCCGCCAGCCCTCGGGCATGCGCACCCAGGTCTGGCTCTGGCGGCCGATGCGATCGCTGCCCTCGCGGCGGAACTCGATGTTGGCGACGGCCATGTCCGCGCCGAAGGTAGTGACCTGCCGTGCTGTGACGGTGCGAGCCAGGCCCGCGCTGGGGCGCGCCTGGCGGAAGGCCTGGATGGCCTCGTAGCCGTAGAGGTTTTCCCCCGCGCCATAGCGCAGGGTCAGGGGCGATTGCCAGAACAGCTCGTCGAGCACGGCGACGTCGTTGCCAACCAGGGCCTGTTCGTAGGCGTCGAAGGCGGCGTTGACCTCGGCGAGGACGTCGGGGCGGTTGATGTCGGTGATGTCGGTCATGGATGCGCGGTTCGAAGGGTTCACTTGCCGCCCCAGTGCACGAAGCGGCGCTCGGCGAGCAGGAAGACCAGGTTCATGACATAGCCCAGGGCGCCCGCGGCGAAGATGGCAGCGTACATCTCGGGCATGTCGAAGACCATCTGCGCGTTCATCACGCGCTGACCCAGGCCGTCGGTGGAGCCGATGAACATCTCGGCGACGATGACGATGACCAGCGCCAGCGACACGCCCGAGCGCATGCCCACGAAGACCTGCGGCATGGATTCGAGCAGGGTCACGTCGGTCAGCACGCGCCAGCGTGGCGCTCGCATCACCCGCGCGGCCAACTGGCGCTGCTTGCGGGCGCCCATGACGCCGTAGGCCACGTTGAAGAGGATCACCAGCGCGGCGCCGAAGGCGGCCACGGCGATCTTGGTCTTCTCGCCCGCGCCAAAGATGACCAGGAACAGCGGGAACATGGCCGAGGCCGGCGTGGACCGGAAGAAGTCGATGGCGAACTCGATCGACTCGTACAAACGCTGCGAGGCGCCGAGCACGATGCCCAGCGGCACCGCCACCACCAGGGCAATGGCGAAGGAGCTGAGCGTGCGCACGATGGTCTTGCCGAAGTCGGCGCCCAGCGTGCCCTGGGTCATGCCGCTCCAGAAGGCCTGCGCCGCTTCCATCGGCGAAGGCAGCAGCACGGGGTCGATCAGCTGGACCGCGTGGATGGCGCCCCAACCAGCGATCAACAGAACCGCCCCCAGCAGCGGGCGCAGGCGCCTGAGCCATGTCCTCGCGTTCATGCCCGCACCTCGCGCTGAAAGACCTCCAGGGCCCGGGTCTTCGTCTGCACGAAGCCGGGGGTGATCGTGGTGTCCACGCTGCGCGGGCGCGGGGCGTCGAACACCAGCCGCTCGGCCACGCGCGTGGGGCGCTTGGTGAGCAGCAGCACCTCGTCGGCCAGCAGCACGGCTTCGTCCAGGTCGTGCGAGACCAGCAGGGTCGTGACCTCGCGCTCCTTGAGCACCTTTTGCAGGATGCCGCGCAGGAACATGACCATCTCGTAGTCCAGGGCGGAGAAGGGCTCGTCGAGGAACAGCACCTCGGGCTCCACCACCAGGGCCCGCATGATGGAGACCAACTGTTGCTGGCCGCCGGACATCTGGTACGGATAGCGGTTGAGGTCGAAGGACACGTCGAAGCTGTCCACCACGCGGTCCAGCAGGGCCTGGCGCTCGGCCTTGGTGAGGTCCAGGAACTGCAGCGGGTAGCGGATGTTGTCGATGGCGCGCATCCAGGGGAACACCGCCTCGCGGTAGTTCTGGAAGACGTAGCCGATGCGCGTTTCGTGCGCCTCCTTGCCTTCGAACAGGATCTGCCCGCCGTCGAACGGCAGGATGCCCGAGATCATGTTGATCAGCGTGCTCTTGCCGCAACCGTTGGGCCCGAAGACCGAGGTGATGCGCCCTTTGGCGATGTCCAGGTCGAAGTTCTCGTAAACGGTCACGCCATCGAAGCGCTTGGTGAGCCCGCGCACGGTGATGTGCGTGCCGACGGGGTACCAGCGGTGGTCGGCGCCGGGCGGGGCCGAGGGTGAAAGGGGGGCGTCCATCGAAGGCATGACTCTCATGTTCAGAACGCCTTGACCAGGGCCTTGCCGTCGACCTTGTCCTTGATGACGCCGAGTTCGACGCCCAGGTCCAGGAATTTCTGGAAGTCACCCACGTCAGCGGGGGAGAGGTCGCGCGCCATGACGATGCGCGGCAGCGGCACGGTGGCGGCCAGCTCTGGCGGCACCTTCATGCCGGCGATGAGGTAGCCGCGCGTGCTGGTGTCGCTCTGCGCTTCCTTCACGCCGCGGGCCCAGGCCTCGGCAAAGCGGCGCGCCACGTCGGGGCGCTCGCTGACGAACTTGTCGGCCAGCACGGCGCCGGCGGCGAAGGCGCTGGCGTTTTTGTTGCCCAGCAAATGGGTGGCGATGACACCGGCCTCCACGCGCTGGCCGATCTTCTGGCCCACCATGATGGTGGCGGCGGGCTCCAGGGTGTAGCCACCGTCGAAGGTGCCGGCCTGCAGCACGCTGGCGTGCATGTTGACGGGCTGTTCCTGGATGGTGAAGTCGCTGCCCTCCTTGAGGCCCACCGACTTGAGCACGGCGCGCGCGGCGCCGATGTTGGCCGGGCCGGGCGCGGAGAACAGCTTCACGCCGCCCTTGAAGTCGCGCAGCGACTTGGCCGGGTGACCGGCCTTCACCACGAACTGCTCGATGACGTGCGCGCTGTTCTGGCCGTTGAGCGAGAGGTACTTGAGCGTGTTGGGGCGGCGCGATTCCATGTTGGCGCCTTCGAGCGTGACCAGGTTGGCCGCGCCGTCGATGTTGCCGGCCACGATGGCCTGCACGGTGAGCGGGTGGCTGGTCATGGGGATCTCCTCCACCTCCAGCCCCGCGGCCTTGAAGTAGCCCCGGTTCTGCGCGATGTAGAAGGGCAGCGCCGCGCTGGAGGGAAACACCCCCAGGCGCACCTTGTCGGCGGCGTGCGCCAGCGGCAGCAGGGCGGTGGACAGGGCCAGGGCGGCGAGGCCTTTGGTGGCGAGGGAAAGGAAGTCAGCGCGTTGCATGGCGGGTTTCTCCGTGGGATGACAAAAGGGTCTGCCGGGGGTAGGCCGGCGCGTGAAAGAAGGCCTGGCCCGCGCGGTAGACGCGGTGTTCGGACATGTCCGGCGCAGCGCCGGCTTCGCTGGCGCCTTCGAAGGTGAGTTCGAGCTGCACGCCGCTGGGGTCGTAGACGAAGAGCTGCCACAGCGTGGTGCCGGGCACCAGGAATTCGCGCCAGTCCAGGCCGGCGGCGTGGAAGCGGGCGCGGTAGGCGTGGTAGCCCGCGCAGGCCAGGGAGACGTGGTCGATGGCGGCGCTGCCGGCGGGCACCTGGTCCAGCCCACCCAGGGCGGGGCCCCCGGCGTACACGTGCACGATGGCCTGGCCGCCCGGCTGCGGGCAGGCCAGCCAGGCACCGGGGTAGCCGAAGTCGGGCCGGGGCACCTCGCGCAGGCCGATCACGCCGCACCAGAAGGCGCGCGTCAGCGCCAGGTCGGCGGTCTTGATGGCCAGGTGGAACAGGCCCAGGGTCATGGCGCCGTCGCCCGGGCGCGGTGGGACAGGCGTCGCGTTCATGCGCCTTGCCCAGGTTCGGTGGGACAGGCGACGTCGCGGAACAGGCGCGAGAGGTCGTCGATGAAGGGCGCCTCGGTCTTCCAGCGCGCGCCGGCCACGGGATCGGCGCCTTGCAGCAGGGTGTCGCTGGCGCGCAGGGAGAAGTCCATGGCGAAGCGGATGCGCTCGCCGCGCGCGGCGCCGATGGCGTCGATCCAGCCGCGCGCGTCGGTCTGCCCGGCGCGCACGGCGGCCTCGATCAGCAGGGCCGCGCAGCTCGCGTCCTCCATGGCCTGGGTGGCGCCCTGGCCCAGGGTGGGGGCCATGCCGTGCGCGCTGTCGCCCAGGTAGAGCACCTGGCGCACCGGCTCGGCAAAGCGCAGGTCGGACTCCTGCATGCGGGCCCAGTGCGCGTCGCCGGCATGGCCGCACAGCGCCTCCACGAGCCAGCGCACGGCGGGCGCGGGCTCGCGGCCCTCGGGCAGGAAGGCGTGGCGCATGGCGGCGGGCGTTTTCCAGTCGTCCGGAATGGGCGCGCCGGCCGCGAGCGGGTAGGTGCCGGCGATGTAGATGTGGCCGGGTGGCACGCGAAAGGCCAGCAGGCGGTGGTGGCGGTTGAACCACTGCTCGTAGTCGTCCACCAGGCCGCCGCTGGTGTCGGGCACCAGGGCCCGAAGGATGGCCACGCCCACGTGCCGAGGCTCGGGCAGGCCGGAGAAGGCGGCGCGCGTGGCGGAGTAGCGCCCGTCGGTGCCGATCAGCAGGTCGATGCCGTCGAGTTCGTGCGCGCTGCCGTTCTCCGTCCAGCGCACACGGGTGCGGTGCGGGTCGCCGGGGCTGGGGCCGATCTCGCTCACCTGGCAGCCGTAGCGGATGGCCGGGCCCGCGCCGCCGCGCAGGATGCGGTACAGCTCGGACCAGCGGATGCGGATGCCGGCGTTGTCGGCCACGCGTTCCAGCGGCAGGTCGAACAGCGGCGTGCCGTCGGCCAGCGAGGTGCGCCAGCGCCGCCAGGGCAGGCTCTGCTCGAGCACGGCGTCGGCCAGTTCGGGGTCGCAGGCGCGCAAGGCCTTGATGGCGTTGGGGCCCACGTTCAGGCCGGTGCCGGCCTCGCTGTGGTCGTCGGGCGCCACGCGCTCCAGGCAGGTGACGTCCAGCCCCGGCAGGCGGGACAGACGCCGGGCCAGGATGGCACCGGCGACGCCGGCGCCCAGGTTGAGGACTTTTCGGGTGGTGGACATGGGGGTTCGCAGGGCTCGGGATCGGTTAAGCAGGTTCAGGGCCAGATCGGCCAGAGTGGCGGCGTCAACTCCACGGCTCCGGTGCCGACCGCAGCGACAGCGCGTTCCCACGACTGCCCCAGCGCCAGCAGGGCGGCGTCGCTGCCGGGCGGGCCCGCCAGTTGCACGCCCACGGGCAGATGGCCCACGCGCCCGGCGGGCAGGGCCAGCGCCGGCAGGCCTGTGGCGTTGGCGAAGGCGGTGAACACGGCGTGACCACGGCCGTCGACCGGCTGGTCCGCGATGCGCGGCGGGTGGCTGTCGGCGGCTGGCCAGGGCAGGGCCGCGGAGCAGGGGCTGAGCACGAGGTCGTGCGCGCGAAACACGTCGGCCATGGCGCGGCGCAACTGGCGCACCACGGCCTGGGCGTCGCACAGCTCGGTGGCGCGCCAGGCCTGGCCGCGCGCGAGCATTTCGGCCAGGGCCGGGCCCACTCTCGCGGCGGCGTCGGGGTACTGGCGCAGCACGCGCGCCAGGCCGGTGGTGCTGATGACGGGCCAGGCGTGCTGGTTGAAGGCCTGCACCGCCAGGGGCGCGTCCACCACGTCCACGGTGTGGCCCAGGGCGCGCCAGCGCTCGGCGGCGGCGTCGCAGGCGGCCAGAACGCCGGGGTCCACCGGGCTGCCGGCGATGTGGCGCCAGCAGGCAATGCGCTGCGGCGGCACCGGTGGTGGCGCGTCGGGCCAGGCGCCCGCGCGCGCGCCGCCGATGACGCCCATGGCCAGTTGCAGGTCGCGCGCGCTGCGTGCGATGGGGCCGATGACCTCCATGCGCGGCAGCATCTCGGGCAGGCCGTGCTCGCGCGGCACCGTGTCCCAGCCGGGCTTGAAGCCATACAGGCCGGTGTGGCCGGCCGGGCGGCGGATGGAGCCGCCGCCGTCGGTGGCCAGGGCCAGTGCGCCCACGCCCGCGGCCAGTGCGGCCACCGCGCCGCCGCTGGAGCCGCCCGGGGTGAGCAACGGGTCCCAGGGGTTGCGGGTGACGCCGGTGACGGGGCTGTCGGTGTAGCCCTGCAGGGTGAACTCCGGCACGGCCGTCTTGCCCAGGATCACCGCGCCGGCCGCGCGCAGACGCGCCACGGGCGACTCGTCGCGCTCGGGCACGTGGTCCTGGTAGAGGCGGCTGCCCCAGCGGCAGGGCAGGCCGGCCACGGGGATGTTGTCCTTGACGGTCACGGGCACGCCGTCCAGCGCCGACAGCGGCTGGCCGCGCAGCCAGCGTGCGGCACTGGCCTCGGCGGCGCGCCGCGCGCCCTCGGCATCGACCCAGGCCATGGCGTTGACGACCGCTTGCACCTCGGCCAGGCGCTCCAACTGGGCCTGCAGGGCCTGCACGGGTGTGAGGCGCCCGGCCCGGTAGGCCTCGCCCAGTTCGTGCACGCCGAGTTGCCAGGCGGGCGCCTCGGTGACGGCAGGGGTGTGAACCACAGCGTTCATGCGGCGTGCGCGATCACCGCGATCAGGCCGCCACCGTCCGGGCCCTGGTGCTCGGCGCCGCCCGAAACGAACAGGCGTCCGTCGCCCAGCGTGCCGGCCACCAGGCCGCCCACGGCCGCGCGGATGTGGCGCTGGGCGTTGATGTCGGTGTCGTCGAGCATGGTGTGGCGCGCGCCGCGCACCTGGCCACGCCGGTCGGGTTCGCACTTCACCAGAGCGGCGGCCACGCGTGCGCTGTCGTCCGCGCTCAGTTGGGGCGCCGCCCGCAGGCCCAGCCGCGCCAGGGCGCGGGCCACGGCCGGCAAGTCCATGGCGTCGGCCATGGGCTCGCAGGCCATGCGCAGCGGGCCACGCCACTGGGCGCTGTGGCCCAGCAGCACCACCTCGTTGGCCTCCACCTCCACGCCGGTGGACACGCTGGCGCGCCCGCACCAGAGGTCGAAACGCGTGAGCAGGGCCGACTCCAGCGCCGGGTCATCGGCCATCTCGCCCAGCGCCAGGGCCACGCCAAAGGCGCCCGCCGCGCGCGACAGCGCCATCGAGCGGTTGGGGTCGGCGCTGGCCACGCTCTGGCCGGCGGCCAGGGCGGCGGCGGCGCGGGCGCCCGTCACGCACGGGCCCTTCACCTGCACGAAGCGCACCTCGGCGGGGTCGGCGATGCCGGCGTCGGCCATGGCCGCGCGCACCGCGCCCGCCACGGCGCGCACCTGGGCCCAGCGGCCGATGTCGGCGGCCGGGGTCGGCGCACTGAAAGCGCGGCCGATGGCCAGCGCGGGGCCGGGCGGGGCGTCGGCGGCGGCCTCGGCCCGCGAGAACACGCTGTAGTGGGGCGAGAGCACGCCCTCGGTGCCGCCAGAAAGCACACAAGGCAGCTCGCGCTGCAGCTCGGCCGGCGCACGGCCCAGGCGCGCGCCCAGCAGGTGCATCAGGCTCTGGGTGAAGTAGCCCCGGGTGAAGTCGTTCACGCCGCCGTTGCCCTCGGTCTTGCCGATCACCGCCACCACGTCCTCCGCGCGCACGCGGCCTTCGTCCAGCAGGTCGGCCAGGGCCGACAGGTCCCCCGGGTGGGCCATGGGCAGGCGGTGCACCTGGAGCTGGCGGGGTGGGTTCGCTGGGTTCATGGCGCCAGTATCTGGAGCGCCAGTGCATCCGGGAAGCTCAATGTTTCGCTCGGGGCGAGCGAAAAATGTGTGCACTCGATCCCGCCGGGGCGGTCACCGCGTCAGGGCGTGATCTCGGCCAGCCGGCTCACCAGCAGTTCCAGGAAGGACAGGGTGGCGATCGGCAGGCGGCGGCTGTCGCGCACGGCCAGCACCAGCTCGCTGCCGCTGAGGGCCGGGTCCACCAGCGGGATGGACACCAGCTCGCCGCGCCGCGCGTCCTGCAGGGTGCCGATCTGGAACTGGAAGCTGATCGCGCCGGTCTGGCGCGTGAATTCCTTGAGCAGTTGCACCGTGCTGGCCTCGATCAGCGGGCGCATGGGCAGTCGCGCGCGGGCCAGCACCGCGTCCAGCAGGCGGCGGCTGCCAAACGATCGGTCGCCCAGGGCCACGGGGTAGGGCTGGCAGTCGGCCAGGCGCAGGCTTGCGCGCCCGGCCAGGGGGTGGTCGGGCCGCAGCATGGCGCACAGGGGCTGGTGCAGGCGGCTGATCACGCGCAGCTCGTCGCTGGGGGCGGGGTCGTGCACGAGCACCAGCTCCACCTCGTCCTGCAGCAGGCGGTTCACCAACTCGTTCGTCACGCCCGAGATCACCTGGAACTGCACGCCCGGGTGCTGGCCCTGGTACTGGGCCACGGCGCTGGGCACCAGGTCGGTGGCCACCGATTCGGCGCAGCCCAGGCGCACCGTGCCGCGCACCAGGCCCTGCAACTGCCCGATCTGCGACTGCGCCGAGCGCAGATCGGCCAGCGAGCGGCGCACGGTGTGCACCAGCACCTCGCCCGCGGCGGTGAGCCGAACGCCGCGCGGCAAGCGCTCGAACAGCGGCGTGCCGGCCTGCTCCTCCAGCTCCAGGATCATGCGATTGAGCGCCGTGGAGGCCACGTGCAACTGCTCCGCCGCCTTGCGGATGGAGCCGGCGCGGGCGACGGCGTCGAGGTACAGGTAGGCGCGGGGCGGGTGGAGCATGGCTGCGCCGGGAGTATGCAAGACGCCCGCCAAGCCTCTGCGCATCGCGTTCGGCGAGTCCGTGGGTGCAAATTCTGGTCCATAAATCTTTGGTCCATAAGCGCCGGCTTCTGGCACAATGCCGGGTTTTCCAGCCGCCGCACCCGCCATGCTGTCTGTCCCCATCCACCAGGCCAAAGGCCAGCTGTCCGAGTTGATCCGGGCGGCCGAGCAGGGCGAGCAGGTGGTGCTGACGCGCCACGGCAAGCCGGTGGTGCGCCTGGTGGCCGAGGTCGCGGGCGTCGACGACACCGAGCGCGAGCGGATATCGGCCCAGGCCCTGGCCGACCTGCGCGCCTTTCGCGCGGCCTGGTCCGCAGGGGACGCGCCATGAAGCCCTGGGTGATCGATGCCAGCGTGGCCGTGGCCTGGCTGATTCCCGAGCACCAGCACCCGCGCTGCGACGAGCACTACGGCCGTGCGCGTGGACAGGCCGGCCTGTACCACGCCCCCGCGCTGTGGCACTGGCAGGTGGGCCAGGCCCTGCTGCTGGCCTGCCGCAGCGGGCGCCTGCCGCGCGCCCACTACGAACGCGGCCTGGAGCTGGTGGCCCAGGCCCAGGTCGAGATCGACCCACCGCCCAACCTGCACCGGCGCAGTCAGGTGCTGCGCCTGGCCGAAGCCCACCAGATCAGCTACCTCGACGCCGCCTACCTCGAACTGGTGGTGCGCCTCAACGGCACCCTGCTGTCACGCGAGGCGGCGCTGCTGGCGGCCGCGCGCGCCTGCGGCATCGCCGTCGAACCGTTCTAGGGCCTGTTCACACTATTTTTCCAAGATGCGTTGCGGAGCAAAAAGGCCAAGCGCAAGGCGCGAAACGCAGACGGGCCGGGTGGCCCGGCGAGGCTTCGCAACGCGGCGCATGGCCTTTTTGACCGCAACCCGAAGGGAATGGGTTGAAAACAGCGCCACTCGTCGTTGCGCTCCTAGGCCAGGCGTCCAGCCTGGCCGTCGTCGCGCGCCTAGATTGGCGCTGTTTTCAACCCATTCGCACTTGGAAAAATAGTGTGAACAGGCCCTAGTTCCTCCGAAAGCCCCCATGCAACACGACAAGATCCTCATCCTCGATTTCGGCTCCCAGGTCACCCAGCTCATCGCGCGCCGCATCCGCGAGGCGCACGTGTACTGCGAGGTGCACCCCTGCGACGTCAGCAGCGACTGGGTGCGCGAATTCGCCGCCGACGGCCACCTCAAGGGCATCGTGCTCTCCGGCAGCCACGCCAGCGTGTACGAGGTGGACGACAAGGCACCCGACGCCGTCTATGAGCTGGGCATCCCCGTGCTGGGCATCTGCTACGGCATGCAGACCATGGCCCAGCAACTCGGCGGCAAGGTGGAGGGCAGCCACACCCGTGAGTTCGGCTACGCCGAGGTGCGCGCGCGCGGCCACACCGCGCTGCTGAAAGACATTGCCGACTTCACCACCCCCGAAGGCCACGGCATGCTCAAGGTGTGGATGAGCCACGGCGACAAGGTGACCGAGCTGCCGCCGGGCTTCAAGCTCATGGCCAGCACCGACAGCTGCCCCATCGCCGGCATGGCCGACGAGGCGCGCCGCTTCTACGCCGTGCAGTTCCACCCCGAGGTCACGCACACCGTGCAGGGCCGCGCGCTGCTCGATCGCTTCGTGCTCGAGATCTGCGGCACCAGCCCCGACTGGGTGATGCGCGACCACATCGCCGAGGCGGTCGAGAAGATCCGCGAGCAGGTGGGCGACGAGGAGGTGATCCTGGGCCTGTCGGGCGGGGTCGACTCGTCGGTGGCCGCCGCGCTCATCCACCGCGCCATTGGCGAGCAGCTCACCTGCGTCTTCGTCGACCACGGCCTGCTGCGCCTGAACGAGGGCGACATGGTGATGGAGATGTTCGCCGGCAAGCTGCACGCGAAAGTGGTGCGGGTGGACGCGGCCGAGTTGTTCCTGGGCGAACTGGCCGGCGTGAGCGACCCGGAGCAGAAGCGCAAGATCATCGGCCGCCTGTTCGTGGACGTGTTCAAGGCCGAGGCCGCCAAACTGACTTCAAGTGGTGCTTCAACAAAAGGCGCCAAGTGGTTGGCACAAGGCACTATTTACCCGGACGTGATCGAGTCTGGTGGCGCCAAGAGCAAGAAGGCCGTCACCATCAAGAGCCACCACAACGTGGGCGGCCTGCCCGAACAACTGGGCCTGAAGCTGCTGGAGCCGCTGCGCGACCTGTTCAAGGACGAGGTGCGCGAACTCGGCGTGGCCCTGGGCCTGCCGCACGACATGGTCTACCGCCACCCCTTCCCGGGCCCGGGCCTGGGCGTGCGCATCCTGGGCGAGGTGAAGAAGGACTACGCCGACCTGCTGCGCCGCGCCGACGCCATCTTCATCGAGGAACTGCGCTCCACCATCGAGCCGCATTCCGGCAAGAGCTGGTACGACCTGACCAGCCAGGCCTTCACCGTGTTCCTGCCGGTGAAAAGCGTGGGCGTGATGGGCGACGGCCGCACCTACGACTACGTGGTGGCCCTGCGCGCCGTGCAGACCAGCGACTTCATGACCGCCGACTGGGCCGAGCTGCCGTACAGCCTGCTCAAGCGGGTCTCCAGCCGCATCATCAACGAGGTGCGCGGGATCAACCGCGTGACGTACGACGTGAGCTCGAAGCCGCCGGCGACGATCGAGTGGGAGTGAGCTGCCGCTGCCCGGAGGTGGCGTTCGCAAATTTGCCGAGGCGGCGAAAATCGCCTAATATTTCAGGCGTTTAATGAGTAAACGCCTGAAATAATGAGCAAGTTTTCGATGCCATTGCAAGCGTCCCAGCGGGTGGTCCAACTGGGGCAACGCATCCGTGTGGCAAGGATTCGGCGCGGCTGGTCGGTTGCCGATCTCGCCGACAAGGCGGGCATCAACCGAAACACGCTCACGGCACTTGAACTCGGCAAGCCTGGTACGGCGGTCGGTGTGTGCTTCACGGTGCTGTGGGCACTCGGCCTGGACCAGTCGCTGGACGCCGTCGCGGACCCCGACAGCGACCGCCACGGCAAGGCGCTCGAAGCGTCGCGCCGCCCGACGCGGGCTGGCAAGGCCCGCAAGGCGAGCGACGACTATGACTTCTGAGCGCGAGGCCTACATCTACATTCAGATGCCCGGCACCTTGGAAACGGTGCCGGCAGCGCTGCTCAGGGTGCAGACACTGTCCGATGGCACGCAGATAGGGCGGTTCCGCTACGGCGATCGTTACCTTCAGCGCCCGGAGGCCGTTGCGCTCGATCCGTTCCACCTGCCCCTTGCCAGAGAAGTCTTCGAGTTCACGCAACTCAAGGGGATTCCGGGTGCGGTTCGAGACGCTGGTCCCGACGCCTGGGGACGACGCGTGATCGAGCACAAGCTCGAGCGCAGCGCGGCCGACCTCCAGGAGATCGACTATCTGCTGCACGGGCCGCAAGACGGCGCAGGCTACCTGAGCTTCGGGCTGACGGCCGAGCCGCCCGCGCCCAAGCGCCGATACAACCGCACGCACCAACTCGACGAACTGATCGCGGCCACCCAGGCGATCGAAGCGGGCCGCCCGGTGGCGGCCCATCTCCTGGAACAGATCGATCCCGGCACCAGCATGGGCGGCGCGCGGCCCAAGGCCACGATCGAGGACGCGCACAGCCTCTGGCTCGGCAAGTTTCCCGCCAGAGACGACCGCTTCAATCTGCAGCGCGTCGAATTTGCGACGCTCGATCTGGCGCGCAGATGCGGTCTGAACGTCGCGCAGGCGCGGCTCCAGTCCGTCGGCGAGTGTGATGTGCTGATGTTGCAGCGCTTCGATCGCGACTACACCGACCAGGGCTACCTTCGCTTCGGCCTCGTCAGCGGCCTGACCGTGCTCGACTGCGGCGACAGCCACCTGGACCGGGAACGATGGTCCTACCTGTTGATGGCCGACAACTTGCGCCGCTGGTCCGACAAGCCACAAGCCGACTGCGCCGAACTGTTCAAGCGGATGGTCTTCAACGCCGCGGTGACGAACAACGATGATCATCCGCGCAACCACGCGCTGCTGCGCAGGCAAAAGGGATGGCGGCTGGCTCCGGCCTACGACCTCGTGCCCGCACCGGTCGTCAGCCTGGAGAGGCGCGACCTGGCCCTGACCGTGGGCGACTACGGCCGCACGGCCAGCATCTACAACCTGCTGTCGCAGGCGGGGCGTTTCGGTTTGTCGGCGCAAGAGGCGCGCGGGGAAATCGATCGACTCGTCGATGTCGTCCGCCACTGGCGCGAAAGCTTCTTCGCCTGCGGCGTGCCGGCCAAAGACATCGAGTACATCGCGCCGGCCATCCTGCCGGATTGTTTTTTCTTCGAAAGCAATCCCCACGCGTAAGCGATTCGAGCTTGCCCCATTCGGTGAGCCGTGCCAGGGCAGCCTGCAGTGATCCGCGCAGCGGCGGCTTGCGTAAACCAGGTATTTGCGAGGTGATCCGTCATGTCGAAGACCTTCAGCGACCGGCGGTGGCGCCTTGTGGCGCTCATTGCCTGTGCAGGCGCTGCCCTGGCCGCGTGTGCCAACCGGGGCAGCGTGACCACCGAGTCTCGCGCCCCCGCCATTCCCACCGCGGGCCAGATCGACCTGTCCCGTTTCATGGGCGATTGGTACGTCATCGCGCACGTGCCCACCTGGCCCGAGCGGGCGGCCTTCAACGCGGTGGAGTCGTATTCGCTGCGCGAGGACGGGCGCATCGCCACCCGGTTCCGCTACCGCCACGGCGGCTTCAACGCGCCGGTGAACACCATGCACCCCGTGGGCACGGTGCGGCCCGGCACGGGCAACGCGGTGTGGGACATGCAGTTCCTGTGGCCCTTTCAGGCCGAGTACGTGATCGCCGAATTGTCGGCCGATGGGCAGCGCACCATCGTCGCGCGCTCCGACCGCGACTACGCCTGGCTGATGGCGCGCACGCCGCAGATCAGCGATCAGGCCTACGAAGAGGCCATGGCGAGCCTGCGCGCGCTGGGCTACGACATGGACAAGGTGCGGCGCGTGCCGCAGCGCTGGCCGGAATAGGGCGCGCGCGGCGTACCCAGCACGCAGGCGTCCGCGCGGCCGTGGTTCACCGGGAGAGGGCCGCCGGCCCGGGCGTGCCCACGCCGTCGAGCGCCCGGGCGCACAGACACACGACTGGTAGCGCGATGGCCCACGCCAGCGACAGGCAGGCCAGGGCAGGCACCGGCTCCAGCAGCGTGGCGGCCCCCAGTCGGGTGCCGGAGTAAAAGGCCAGCGGGCCGGCCACTGCGCCGATCAGCGCGGCCAGCAGCGGCCTGCCGTGCAGCCAGCGCAAGGTGACGTTGAGCGAGGTGGCGAAGACGGCCCACAGGGCGGTCATCCACAAGGGCGGCGCGGCGGCGCTCCACTGCCCACTCGTGTAAGCCAGCACGCCTTGCCCCAGCACCAGCGTGTCAGCCACCATCCCCAGCGCGGCCACGGCGGCGATCAACAAGGCCTCCGGGCCTGGCCGCGGAGCCAGGTGCAGGTGCCATAGCACCACCGCCAGAGCGGGCACGGCCCCCCAGGCGGGCAGGCCGTGGGCCGCTCCCAGCACCGCGGCGAACCAGGCGATCTGCGTGAACAGGACGTTGCCGAATTGCCAGCGGCGGCTGGGTGATGGGTCGTTGGCGTGCATCACCTTTGTACGGGGTGGACGGCGAACCGGATGAGTCCTGCGCCATTGACCCCGGGCGCGCCGCTTGCTCCGGACTTCTGGTCCTACACTTTGGCCCGCCGCACCCGCGGCAGCGGCCCCCGCTCCCCTGACCCTCCCGCCCCTCGGCCACC
>NZ_CCAE010000033.1 GCF_000723405.1 Hydrogenophaga intermedia
CGTTCAAGTCGCTGGCCGCGTACTCGCGCACCAGGACAGCCACGCGGCCCGTGGTCGGCTCCACGAAGCCCGGCGGGTAAGGGAGGGTCTGCTTTGCCATGTCAAAGCCCTTTCGGTTTGTAGATCGAAACGAAGTAGGTGATCGCGGTCAGCACCGCGAAGTACGCCAGGAACGTCCAGCCGGCATACACGCCGGGCGTGTTCCAGTGGTAGAGCATCCGCACGAACTGGAAGAAGGTGGCTATCGACAGCACCCACTTGAGGATCGGCCAGACCAGCACGGTCGCCACCCATACGAACTTGACCAGGCCGGCCAGCAGGCCAGCGCCGGGGGCCTTCGCGGGGGCAGCAGGCGCGGCGGCAGGCTGCACCGGCTCGGGCGCGGCGGCCTGCTCGATCTCCTTGGGAAACTTGATGATGTTGGACATAGCTTGACCCTCCACACGCTTACGTGTTGAATGCTGGGTGCTCCCACTCGGAAGCATGGTTACGGTGTTCCAGCACCAGGCCAAGCGCCCCGGATCACTCCGGGGCGTTCCTCCACCTGGGGCCGCCCTTGATCTTGCCTCGGTTCACGCAATACTCCTTCTTGGCGTCCACGATAGGCCCGGCCGTCGCCGACCGGGCCATGTGCTCTTACCAGCCAGCCCGGCGCTTGGCCTGCTCGACGGCTTCCATCGACCAATGACCCTTGGCCTGGCCCTCCAGGGAACACCCGGCGAAGTACGCCTTGCCGCGCAGTTCCTCGGCCTTGCGCACCAGCTCGGCGGCTTCGGCCATCATGGCCGCGATCTCGTCACGGCGGGCCGGGAAGTCGGTCGCTGCCGCACCTTCCAGCTCGTCAATCCAAGGCATGATCTTGTTGTCGCTCATCGGACTTTCTCCGGTAGTTGACCTGGGCGATATGCCCGGCCTTCAAGTGCTATATTAGGGCAAAATGTCCTAGTCTGTCAAGCACTTTAGCTAAACTTTTTTCGCTTTACCGGAATCCGAAGGCTAAACTTTAGCCGCTAAAACCTTTCCCTTGGCGTCAATCCTCTTTCCAGATCACGCCCAGCCCGGCCAGGTCGCACAAGATCGCCCATGCCGCATAGGGAATCGGGGTGTCCTCGCCGATCCAGCGGCGGATCGTGCGGTCGCCCTTCGCGCCCAGCCCCAGCGCCTTCGCGGCCTTGCTACCGCTGAACCCGGCCAGGCGCAGCACCTCGCGGACTTCCTCCCCGGTCGGCTGCGTCCATCGTTCGGCCGGCTTCAAGCACTCCAGCCGGATATTGGCGTCGTTCGTCATTCGTTCGTTCTCCTGGTCAAGTGATAAGCCGCAACTGGTCGAAGCCGTAGCACGACTGGATGCAGCTCGGGTCTGAATCGACCACGCGCCGGCCTGCGCGATTGGTCTTGTACGTTACCGGCCTGTCATCGTGCGCCCACACCTGGCGGGTGTCGGGATGCACCTTCACGATGATGATGCGCTTGCCGATGTAGTGGGCGAACACCGGATGATGGACGCTCACGATTTCGCACCGCTGGCCGGGCTTGAACTCCACCAGGTCGGCCGGGCCTCCATCGTCATTCCTGGCGATGCTGCAGGTCGCCGTGCTGCCTCCGGGTATCGTTGCTTCTGGCGATGCAGGCCCGCCCTGGGCCGGCTCGGCATCGTCGGCTTTGACGGTGCTGCAGGTCATCGTCGGTTCCGGCGATGCGGGATCTCGCTCCGGGCCTGCGCCCTTGATCTTTCCCTTGGCGTTCGACCTGGCGGCCCTGGCCGCCTTGACCTTAGCGGCCGCCTCGGCCGCCCAGCGCCTGGCAATGAAGGCTCGATGCGAGGGCAACACCACATCGACCAGGACGAACCCCGGCGGCACCGTGACGGTCGCCGGCTCGCGCCGCGCCGGCGGCTCCAGACCGGCCAGCCAGGCGGGCAGGGGATCATCGGCCAGACGGTCGCGGTAACTGGCCTCGACCATCACCGGGCGCTTCTTCTCGGCCCGCAGCGCGGCCAGGATGCCGCGCGCAACCTCGTCCACCGTCATGAGGCCCCGCGCCGTGTCGAAGTGCGAGCGGTAGCCCGTTTCGGAGATAAACGGGCTGTCCAGGTCGATGACGTGGAACTGGAAGTGGGCACCCAGCGGCCCGCCATAGCCGGCCTCGTACTCCACCAGGGCGCGCATGTCGCCAACTGTGACCAGGAACTGGCCGCGCTGGCCCCACAAGGGCACGTCGCCCGGCACCGCCGCGCAATGGCGCTCGATGACCTGGCCGGGCGCGTCGTGGTCGGCCATGCTGCCCACGTGCGTTCCGCCGTTCATTTTCCAGATGATGGCCTCGTACTTGTCGCTGGCCGCCTCGGCGGCAGCGCCGTCGCCGCGCATGATGGCCGCGTCGATCTCGACCACGGCGGCCGCCAGCAGCTCGTCGCGGTCGCCCGGCAGTTCGGCCGCCGGCGCGCTCCAGTCTTGGCCCGGCTGGGCCGGTGGCTTGCGTTTCTTCGCCATCGGCCGCCCCTCAAGTGTCAACGTGATGCCACGCGACCACATCGCGGGCTTCGTAGCCGTGGCGCTTGCAGTCGTCGCAGAATCCCGAGCTAAACCCTCGGTGGTTCGTGCCGATCCACGCGGCCGGCTTGCCGCATTCGTGGCCGTAGGTGCCCGCCTCGGCGTTGTGGCACTTGCCGTCCGTCGCGTAGCTTCCGGCCGGCTGCTGTAGGGTGGTGTTCGTGGTCATGGTTCGCTCCTGAAAGCCCCGACCGAAGCCGGGGCCGCCCCTCATCAGTCAATAGCGCGGTGGATTGCGCTGCTTTCGGGGTGAGTCGTGGCGAACTCGACCAGCTTGTAATACTGCTCGATCAGGTGGTCTTGGGCCTCGCCCTTGGCCTCGTGCGTGAGCTGGTTCAGCGCGAACAGGCTGGCAACGATGCCGGCGGCGTCAGCGGACAGGTTGCCCTCGTAGCCGTTACCATCGACCAGCACCGCCAGGCGCGCATCGCCCATGTCCGGGGCCATGTAGTGCCCGCCGTTGGTCAGCGTGTAGTAGTGCCAGAAGCCGCCGCTGTAGTCCTTGGACAGTCGGCGCATCCAGGAATACACCAGCGACTCGCCGCGCATGAAGTAGCGGCCGAACGTCGCCGGCAGGTAGTTCATGCGCTTGGCATCGGGGATCAGGGTAGCCGTGACGGCCTCGGGGACAGGTTGCATGCTCATCGGAAGTTCTCCGGTAGTTGACCTGGGCGAAATGCCCGGCCTTCAAGAGCTATATTAGGGCAAAATGTCCTAATCGTCAAGCACTTTAGCTAAACTTTTTAGCCGCTAAACCTTGTCCTTTCCCTTGGCGTGCATTACAATGTAATTCACGAACCCAACCGGAGAACCGATCATGGCTGCAAACCAGCTCGTACAAACGCGCATCGACGGCGCGATCAAGGAAGAAGCGGCGGCCGTCCTGGCCGCGATGGGCCTTACCGTGTCCGACGCGGTGCGGCTGCTGCTCACGAAGGTTGCCCAGGACAAGGCGCTGCCCTTCGAGCCGCTGATTCCGAACGCCACCACCATCGAGGCGATGAAGGAAGCCCGCAAGGGCAAGCTGCCGCGCTTCGCCACCGTGGACGCTCTGATGGCCGATCTGCATGCGGCAGATTGAGCGCACCGGCCAGTTCAAGCGCGACTACAAGCGCGAGGCGAAGGGGCAGCACCGGGCCACGCTCGATGCCGACCTGGTGCCTGTCCTGGTCGCGCTGGCCTCCGATCAACCGCTGGAACCTCGGCACCGCGACCACGCGCTGACCGGGGACTGGAAAGATCACCGGGATTGCCACGTCAAGCCCGACCTGGTGCTGATCTACCAGAAGCCCGACGCCGACACGCTGCGCCTGGTGCGCATCGGCTCTCACTCCGAACTCGGCTTGTGATCGGCGCGGGCCTGGCCCCGCGTCTCACGTTTCTTTGACACTTGAGGGGCGCTTTCCACGCCATCGCCCGAGCTGGCCGACCCCCTTCCTTGGCGTAAAACCTGCGGCGGTGGAGTTGCCGCGATGTTTGAGGATCGCGCAGACGGTCGAACCGCGGCGACCTGGTTGGGGAGTGTGAGGGGGTTTTGCCCCCTCGCAAGTTCTCGAACTTATTGCCTTTCGCCAGGCGCTTGCGCCTGGCTTTCTTAAGCCGCAGCGCCGAAGGCGCTCCATTTGTGGGGTGAGGCCGCTTGCGGCCGAGGGGCGCAGCCCCTGGGGGGATGGGAGGCCGCTTGCGGCCGGGTGGGATCGAGAAGGGGGGTTTCCCCCCTTCGGCGGCCGGTCATGCTGCGCGACAGCTTGGGCCGTATTGCCGTTTTTTTCGCCAGCTTCTAGGTTAAATACCAAGGTTTATAAGAAATGGTTATAAAAACGGTTAAAAACCTGGTTAGCATGGCCGAGAAACGCGCGTAAGTCGTTGTCACGCCAAGGAAAAATGCAAAGGGGCCGCCCCTCAAGTGTCAATGGATAAGCCCCCCATGTGTCAATACGCTGCCCCTCAAGTGTCAAGAACCGCGCCCCTCAAGTGTCAGTAGGGCCGCCCCTCAAGTGTCAATAGCGGGGCAGGGTTCCTAACAGGGTTATCCACAACTTCGGTGGATAAGTCCATGCCGATCAGGAACTTAGGCCACCTTTGCGGCCGCCTGGACGGCTCGACCAGGCCGAAATCGGCCGCTGCCCCCCAAATGTCAGCATCGCGCCGGCCTCGCTGCCCCTCAAGTGTCAACGCCAGGGCTGCGCCGGCCGGAATCGGCCGACTTGTCCCGAAACTGTCCACAACGGCCGCGCCGGTGGGGCAGGGCAGGGCAGGCCCCGGAAACGGGCCAGGAAGGCCCGTCAGGGCCGCAAAGCCCAGCGGCGAGGGCCACCGGCCCGGTGAGCGTCGGGAAGGCGCTGGAAGGGGTCGTCTCAGAAAACGGAAAATAAAGCACGCTAAGGCGTAACTACCCTCGGCTACACCGCGTCGGCACCACGCGGCTCTTTCTCCCCTTGCAGCGAAGCAATCAGCGGGCAAGAAACGTTCCCTTGCCGCGCATGGCAGGCGAACACAAGTTCGGATAGCACGGTTTCCATGCGCGCCAGGTCGGTCATTTTTTCGCGCACGTCCTGAAGCTTGTGCTCGGCCAGGCTGCTGGCTTCCTCGCAGTGGGTGCCGTCATCCAGCCTCAGCAGCTCTGCGATCTCGTCGAGGCTGAATCCGAGCCGCTGGGCTGATTTCACGAAGCGCACCCGCGTCACATCCGCCTCGCCATAGCGGCGGATGCTGCCATAGGGCTTGTCCGGCTCCGGCAACAAGCCCTTGCGCTGATAGAACCGGATTGTTTCCACGTTGACCCCGGCCGCCTTGGCGAAAACGCCAATAGTCAGATTCTCCAAATTTTTTTCCATATCGCTTGACTCCGTACATTGGTACGGAAGTAAGCTTAAGCTATCCAATCCAGATTTGAAAGGACAAGCGTATGTCTGAACCTCAAAACGGGCGCGGGGCGCTCTTCACTGGCGGGCTAGCCGCCATCCTCGCCTCGGCTTGCTGCCTGGGGCCGCTGGTTCTGATCGCCCTGGGGTTCAGCGGCGCTTGGATCGGCAACTTGACGGTGTTGGAACCTTATCGCCCGATCTTCATCGGCGCGGCGTTGGTGGCGCTGTTTTTCGCCTGGCGGCGCATCTACCGACCGGCGCAAGCCTGCAAACCAGGGGATGTGTGTGCGATTCCCCAAGTGCGCGCTACTTACAAGCTCATTTTCTGGGTCGTGGCCGCGCTGGTTCTGGTCGCGCTCGGATTTCCCTACGTCATGCCATTTTTCTATTAATCACAGGAGTTCATCATGAAAAAACTGTTTGCCTCTCTCGCCATCGCTGCCGTTGTTGCCCCCGTGTGGGCCGCCACCCAGACCGTCACGCTGTCCGTACCGGGCATGACCTGCTCCGCTTGTCCGATCACCGTTAAGAAGGCGATTTCCAAGGTCGAAGGCGTCAGCAAAGTTAACGTGACCTTCGAGACACGCGAAGCGGTTGTCACCTTCGATGATGCCAAGACCAGCGTGCAGAAGCTGACCAAGGCCACCGAAGACGCAGGCTATCCGTCCAGCGTCAAGAAGTGAGGCACTGAAAACGGCAGCGCAGCACATCTGACGCCCTTGTCTGCTACCACAAACGAAAAAGGATCTGTCGCATGACCCATCTAAAAATCACCGGCATGACCTGCGACTCGTGCGCGGCGCACGTCAAGGAAGCGCTGGAAAAAGTACCCGGCGTCCAATCTGCCATAGTGTCCTATGCCAAGGGCGCGGCCCAGCTCGCCCTTGATCCAGGCACAGCGCCGGACGCACTGACCGCCGCCGTGGCTGGCCTGGGCTACAAAGCGATGCTCGCCGATGCCCCGCCGACCGACAACCGCACTGGGCTGTTCGACAAGGTGCGCGGCTGGATGGGTGCCGCCGACAAGGGCAGCGGCGGCGAGCGCCCGTTGCAAGTCGCCGTGATCGGCAGCGGTGGAGCCGCGATGGCGGCAGCACTGAAGGCCGTCGAGCAAGGCGCGCAGGTCACGCTGATTGAGCGCGGCACCATCGGCGGCACCTGCGTCAACGTCGGTTGTGTGCCGTCCAAGATCATGATCCGCGCCGCCCACATCGCCCATCTGCGCCGGGAAAGCCCATTCGACGGCGGCATGCCACCCACACCGCCGACGATCTTGCGCGAGCGGCTGCTGGCCCAGCAGCAGGCCCGTGTCGAAGAACTCCGTCATGCCAAGTACGAAGGCATCCTGGACGGCAATTCAGCCATCACCGTTCTGCACGGTGAAGCGCGTTTCAAGGACGACCAGAGCCTTATCGTTAGTTTGAACGAGGGTGGTGAGCGCGTCGTGATGTTCGACCGCTGCCTGGTCGCCACGGGTGCCAGTCCGGCCATGCCGCCGATTCCGGGCCTGAAAGAGTCACCCTACTGGACTTCGACCGAGGCCTTGGTCAGCGACACCATTCCCGAACGCCTGGCCGTCATCGGCTCGTCGGTGGTGGCGCTGGAACTGGCGCAAGCCTTCGCCCGGCTGGGTAGCCAGGTCACGATCCTTGCGCGCAGCACGCTGTTCTTCCGCGAAGACCCTGCCATCGGCGAGGCCGTCACAGCCGCCTTCCGTGCCGAAGGAATCAAGGTACTGGAACATACGCAAGCCAGCCAAGTCGCCCATGTGGACGGCGAATTCGTGCTGACCACTGGACAGGGCGAAGTGCGCGCCGACAAGCTGCTGGTCGCCACCGGCCGGACACCGAACACGCGCAGCCTGGCATTGGAAGCGGCGGGGGTAGCCGTCAATGCGCAGGGGGCCATCGTCATCGACAAGGGCATGCGCACCAGTAGCCCGAACATCTACGCGGCCGGCGACTGCACCGACCAGCCGCAGTTCGTCTATGTGGCGGCAGCGGCCGGCACTCGTGCGGCCATTAACATGACCGGCGGCGACGCCGCCATCAATCTGACCGCGATGCCGGCCGTGGTGTTCACCGACCCGCAAGTGGCGACCGTGGGCTACAGCGAGGCGGAAGCGCACCACGATGGCATCGAAACCGACAGCCGCACGCTGACGCTCGACAACGTGCCGCGTGCGCTCGCCAACTTCGATACCCGCGGCTTCATCAAGCTGGTCATCGAGGAAGGCAGCGGACGGCTGATTGGCGTACAGGTGGTGGCCCCGGAAGCGGGCGAACTGATCCAGACGGCTGTTCTCGCCATTCGCAACCGCATGACGGTGCAGGAACTAGCCGACCAGTTGTTCCCCTACCTAACGATGGTCGAGGGCTTGAAGCTCGCGGCGCAGACCTTCAGCAAGGACGTGAAGCAACTGTCCTGCTGCGCCGGATAAGGAAAAGGAGGTGTTCGATGAACGCCTACACAGTGTCCCGACTGGCCCTTGAGGCCGGGGTGAGCGTGCATATCGTGCGCGACTACCTGCTGCGCGGATTGCTGCGGCCAGTCGCCTGCACCACGGGCGGCTACGGCTTGTTCGATGACGCCGCCTTGCAGCGGCTGTGCTTTGTGCGGACCGCTTTTGAGGCGGGCATCGGCCTGGACGCATTGGCGCGGTTGTGCCGGGCGCTGGATGCGGCGGACTGCGATGAAACAGCCGCACAGCTTGCCGTGCTGAGTCAGTTCGTCGAACGCCGACGCGAAGCGTTGGCCGATCTGGAAGTGCAGTTGGCCGCGATGCCGACCGCGCCGGCCCAGCAAGCGGAGAGTCTGCCATGAACAGCCCCGAGCGCTTGCCGACCGAGACACACAAGCCGTTCACCGGCTACCTGTGGGGTGCGCTGGCGGTGCTCACCTGTCCCTGTCATTTGCCGATTCTCGCCATTGTGCTGGCCGGCACGACGGCCGGCGCGTTCATCGGCGAGCACTGGGGTATTGCAGCCCTCACGCTGACCGGCTTGTTTGTCCTGTCTGTGACGCGGCTGCTGCGGGCCTTCAGAGGTCGATCATGAGCGCTTCCCAGCCAATTGAATGGACAGTGGCGCAACTGGCGCAGGCGGTCGAGCGCGGGCAGCTTGAGCTGCACTACCAGCCGATTGTCGATTTGCGCAGTGAGCAGATTGTCGGCGCGGAAGCCCTGTTGCGCTGGCGTCATCCGACGCTCGGACTGTTGCCGCCGGGCCAGTTCCTGCCCGTGATCGAATCGTCCGGCCTGATGCCGGAAATCGGCGCATGGGTGCTGGGCGCAGCCTGCCGTCAAATGCGCGACTGGCGGGTGCTGGCATGGCAACCGTTCCGGCTGGCCGTCAATGTTTCGGCGAGCCAAGTGGGGCCAGATTTCGACAAGTGGGTAAAGGGCGTGCTGGCCGATGCCGGGTTGCCCGCCGCGTATCTTGAAATTGAGCTGACCGAATCGGTTGCGTTCGGTGATCCGGCGATCTTCCCCGCCCTGGAAGCTTTGCGACAGATCGGTGCGCGCTTCGCCGCCGACGACTTCGGCACCGGCTATTCCTGCCTGCAACACCTGAAATGCTGCCCCATCAGCACGCTCAAGATCGACCAATCGTTTGTCGCCGGACTCGCCAACGACCACCGCGACCAGACCATCGTGCGCACCGTGATTCAGCTTGCGCATGGGCTTGGCATGGAAGTAGTGGCCGAAGGCGTGGAAACATCGGCGAGTCTTGATTTGTTGCGACAAGCGGACTGCGACACAGGACAAGGCTTCCTGTTCGCCAAGCCGATGCCGGCGGCGGCATTCGCCGTCTTCGTCAGTCAATGGAGGGGTGCCACCATGAATGCAAATGATCCGACTGCCACCAGTTGCTGCGTGTGCTGCAAGGAAATCCCGCTCGATGCCGCCTTCACCCCGGAAGGCGCGGAATACGTCGAGCACTTCTGCGGGCTGGAGTGCTATCAGCGCTTCCAGGCGCGCGCCAAGACCGGGAGCGAAACCGATGCCGATCCGAACGCCTGCGACTCATCACTGTCAGACTGAGGCATACCCTAATGCAACGTCAGGGGAGAGACTAGAATCACGTCAGGATAGAGTCCAATACTCTATTTATTGACATCATCAGTCAAGAGTCATAGATTTCAACTTGACACATCACCCCTTGGAGGCACTTTGTACGGTCAACGCATCGGCTACGTTCGCGTCAGCAGCTTCGATCAGAACCCGGAACGGCAATTGGAAGGGGTTCAGGTGGCGCGGGTGTTTACCGACAAAGCATCTGGCAAGGACACTCAGCGCCCCGAGCTGGAAAGGCTGCTCGCCTTCGTGCGCGAAGGCGACACCGTGGTGGTTCACAGCATGGATCGGCTGGCGCGCAATCTGGATGACTTGCGCCGCATCGTGCAGGGTCTGACCAAGCGCGGCGTGCGCATCGAATTCGTCAAAGAAAGTCTGGCCTTCACCGGCGAGGACTCGCCAATGGCGAATTTGATGTTGTCGGTCATGGGTGCGTTTGCCGAGTTCGAGCGGGCATTGATCCGCGAACGGCAGCGCGAAGGAATCTCGCTGGCCCGGCAACGGGGTGCCTACCGGGGCCGCAAGAAGTCGTTGAACGATGAACAGATTGCCGAACTGAAACGGCGCGTCGCGGCGGGTGAGCAAAAAGCCCTGATCGCCCGCGACTTCGGCATCAGTCGTGAAACGTTGTACCAGTACCTGCGCGAGTCCTGAGCATGCCGCGTCGTTCCATTCTGTCCGCCACCGAGCGCGAAAGCCTGCTGGCATTACCCGATGCCAAAGACGATCTGATCCGGTACTACACGTTCAGCGACAACGATCTGTCAGTCATCCGACAGCACCGTGGCCCGGCGAATCGGCTGGGCTTCGCCGTTCAGCTTTGCTACCTGCGATTCCCTGGCGTCATCCTGGGCGCTGATGAGTCGCCATTTCCGCCCCTGCTGCGCATCGTGGCGTCGCAGCTCAAAGTGCCGGTCGAAAGCTGGGACGACTACGGGCAGCGGGAGCAGACCCGGCGCGAGCACCTGGTAGAACTGCAAACGGTGTTCGGCTTCCAGCCGTTCACCATGAGCCACTATCGGCAGGCGGTGCATACGCTGACCGAGCTGGCCCTGCAAACCGACAAGGGCATCGTGCTGGCCAGCGCCTTGATTGAGCATTTACGGCGGCAGTTGATCATCCTGCCCGCGCTCAACGCCATCGAGCGCGCCAGCGCCGAGGCCATTACCCGCGCCAATCGGCACATCTACGAAACCTTGTCCGAACCGTTGTCGAACGGGCATCGCCATCGACTCGATGAACTGCTGAAACGCCGCGACAACGGCAAAACGACCTGGCTGGCTTGGCTGCGCCAGTCGCCCGCCAAACCGAATTCCCGGCACATGCTGGAACACATCGAGCGTCTGAAAGCCTGGCAGACGCTCAACCTGCCTACCGGCATCGAGCGGCAGGTTCATCAGAACCGGCTACTCAAAATAGCCCGCGAGGGCGGCCAGATGACGCCTGCCGACCTGGCCAAATTCGAGCCGCAACGACGCTACGCCACCCTCGTGGCTCTGGCCATCGAGGGCATGGCCACCGTCACCGACGAAATTATCGACCTGCACGACCGCATCCTGGGCAAGCTGTTCAATGCGGCTAAGAACAAGCATCAGCAGCTGTTCCAGGCATCCGGCAAAGCCATCAACGCCAAGGTGCGCTTGTACGGACGCATCGGCCAGGCGCTGATCGACGCCAAGCAATCGGGTGGCGACCCATTCGCTGCCATTGAGGCCGTCATGTCCTGGGATGCGTTCGCTGTAAGCGTCACCGAAGCGCAGACGCTCGCCCAGCCCGAGGACTTCGATTTCCTTCACCGCATTGGCGAGAGTTACGCTACCTTGCGCCGCTACGCGCCAGAATTCCTCGCTGTTCTTAAACTGCGAGCCGCGCCCGCTGCCAAGAACGTGCTCGACGCCATTGAGGTGCTGCGCGGCATGAACATCGACAATGCCCGTAAGGTGCCCGCTGATGCACCGACCGACTTCATCAAGAAACGCTGGGAAAAGCTGGTGATGACCGACGCCGGCATCGACCGACGCTACTACGAACTGTGTGCGCTGTCGGAGTTGAAAAACTTGCTGCGCTCGGGCGACATCTGGGTGCAAGGTTCACGGCAGTTCAAAGACTTCGAGGACTACCTGGTGCCTCCCGAAAAATTCGCCAGCCTCAAGCTGTCCAGCGAATTGCCGCTGGCCGTGGCCACCGATTGCGACCAGTACCTGAGCGAGCGCTTGGAACTGCTGGAAGCGCAACTTGCCACGGTCAACCGCATGGCGGCAGCCAACGACCTGCCGGACGCCATCATCACCGAATCGGGCTTGAAGATCACGCCGCTGGATGCTGCGGTGCCCGACACCGCGCAGGCATTGATCGATCAGACGGCGATGATTCTGCCGCACGTCAAGATCACCGAGCTGCTGCTCGAAGTCGATGAGTGGACGGGCTTCACCCGGCACTTTACGCACTTGAAATCAGGCGACCCGGCCAAGGACAAGAACCTGCTGTTGACCACCATACTGGCCGACGCGATCAACCTGGGCCTGACCAAGATGGCCGAGTCGTGCCCCGGCACGACCTACGCCAAGCTCGCTTGGCTGCAAGCCTGGCATACCCGCGACGAAACCTATTCGACAGCGTTGGCTGAATTGGTCAACGCCCAATTCCGGCATCCCTTCGCCGGGCACTGGGGCGACGGCACCACGTCATCGTCGGACGGCCAGAACTTCCGAACCGGCAGCAAGGCGGAGAGCACTGGGCACATCAACCCGAAGTACGGCAGCAGCCCAGGACGGACTTTTTACACTCACATCTCCGACCAGTACGCGCCATTCCATACCAAGGTGGTCAATGTCGGCGTGCGCGACTCGACCTACGTGCTTGACGGTCTGCTGTACCACGAGTCCGACTTGCGCATCGAGGAGCACTACACGGACACGGCGGGCTTCACCGATCACGTCTTCGCCTTGATGCACCTGCTAGGCTTCCGCTTTGCGCCGCGCATCCGCGACCTGGGCGACACCAAACTCTATATTCCAAAGGGCGAAACCGTCTATGACGCTCTGAAGCCGATGATCGGCGGCACACTCAACATCAAGCACGTCCGTGCCCACTGGGATGAAATCCTGCGGCTGGCTACCTCGATCAAGCAGGGCACGGTGACGGCCTCGCTGATGCTGCGCAAGCTCGGCAGCTACCCACGCCAGAACGGCTTGGCTGTCGCCCTGCGCGAGCTGGGGCGCATCGAGCGCACGCTGTTCATCCTCGACTGGCTGCAAAGCGTAGAGTTGCGCCGCCGCGTGCATGCCGGGTTGAACAAGGGCGAAGCGCGCAACGCGCTGGCCCGCGCAGTGTTCTTCAACCGGCTGGGCGAAATCCGCGACCGCAGCTTTGAGCAGCAGCGCTACCGGGCCAGTGGCCTCAACCTGGTGACGGCGGCCGTTGTGCTGTGGAACACGGTCTACTTGGAGCGGGCGACACATGCGCTGCGCGGCAATGATCATGCCGTCGATGACGCGCAGTTGCAGTACCTGTCGCCGCTCGGCTGGGAGCACATCAATCTGACTGGCGATTACCTCTGGCGCAGCAGCGCCAAGGTCGGCGCGGGGAAGTTCAGGCCATTACGACCGCTGCAACCGGCTTAACGTGCTTTATTTTCCGTTTTCTGAGGCGCCCCCTGGAAGCCCGCCAGGGGCGAGACGGGCGGCTCTGCCGCCTGGCTCGATGCGCAGCACGACATAGCCGGTTCTCACGGCCGCAGGCCGGGAGAATCCCCCGCAGCTCGGCCCCTCAAGTGTCAAAGGGTGGATCTCATCGTCAGAAGCGGCGATGCGAGATCCAGCGCCGGCGTCGGCCGTCATCGTCGGAACTGGCGATGGGGCCCTCGGTGCATCGTCAAAGGCAGCGATGGTCGACCGTGGCCAGGACGTGGCCAGCCTCGCCGGAAATGACGATGCTGCAGCTCGACGTGCGCGCGACCAGGTGGCCGGTACTCCCTCGCCAGAAGTGGCGATGCTCGAGAAAAAAAGCCGCCTCGATCTCGGGCGGCTCTCCAGGGACAGGGCGGCGCTCATCGCTTGCAATGCACCAGGTCATCATTGACCCATGCGCTTTCCACCAGGCCGTTTTCGCGCAGCTCGTCGCACGCTTCGCCAACCTGCTCGCGCCACTTCTTCGCGCGGGTGGAATCCGAGCCGCACATGAGCCGGAACGTCTCCAGCTTGAGCGGGTACGGCTCCTTGTGGGTGGCAAAGTAGTCGAACATCCGCCGGGCGGTGGGTGACAGCTTGCGGTACTTCTCCCACACGAATTTCGTGTAGTGGTCGCCGGCGAACAGCACCACCATTTCGGTGTCGATCTCGACCTGGCAGCGCGACGTGCGCTTGCCGCGATCCAGGATGCGGAAGCGCCGGATCAGCGACACGGATTCCAGGCGGCCCAGCCGCTGGGACGAGAACTGCATCGCGGATGCTTGCAGCCGCGAAAGGCAGTCCTCGGCCTGCTTGTAGTAGCGGCCATTGATCGACCAGCCCAAGTCCTGGCAAATCTCGTAGAAGGTGAACGTGACCGGCTCGCCCAGCGGCGTGCGCTTCGCGTATTCGAGCACCTGGGCAAACACCAGCTCGTCGCTGTCGGCCCGCAGCTCGACGCCGGTAAAGGTGATCTCCACGTCCTTGCTGATGTGGTAGATCGCCTCGCGCTGCAAGGCGGCGCGGGGCACCTTCTTGTTCCTGGTCGTGAAGATCGCCGACCGGCCGAAGTCGTTGGGCATCGCGCGCATGTGGTCGGGCCACGGCGCGAGGTCGAACAAGGAAAGCTGCATGTCCTTGATCTGCTGCTTCGTGTGCTTGAGCAAGGCGGCCTGCTTGGCCTGGCTGACCTGCTCGGCCAGCTCGCCGCCGGCGCTGGCTGGCTTCTCGGTCGTTTTCTTGGTCGCCATCTGTTGCGTTCTCCGTTCGGCGGTCACGCCGCTGACTTTCTCGGCCAAGGTGTTGACCACGGTTCGCGGCTCGGGCGGAAGGCCCATAGTCCGCGCCAGCTCGGCCGACTCGGCCGCCATCCGCTCGGAGCGCGCCACGGCCGCGCTGGGCGGCGGTGGCGGCGGCTCCGGTGCTGCCGGCCCGTCCGGCAGCTCGAAGAGGGAACCGGCGGGGCGGAAGGCCCCGCCGGCGGTGCCGGCCTGCGCGTTGCGCTCGGCCGCGTAACGGCGGGCAAGCGCCGTCGCGTCGGCCTCACTCAACCCGCCGTCGATGAGCTTGCGGCGATAGCCCTGCTCGTCGAAACTGTCCGGCATATCTTCGTCCTCCTAGGATAACGCCCGGCCTGGCCGGGCGCGTTTTTCATTTGCTGCCGGGTTCCTTGGTGTCCAGGTACTCGATCACGTCGGCGATGAAGTCGTGGCCGTACTCGGTCTGGCCGTCCTTCTCGAATTTGGTCGGCTCGATGCGGCCCTGGACGAACACCTTGGAGCCTTTGCCAAGGTACTTGCCCGCGTTCTCGGCCAAGCCAGCAAACGACTTGATGCGGAAGAAGTCGGTCTGCTCTTTTTTCTCGCCAGCGCGGTCGCGCCACACACGGTTTACAGCCAGGTCGAAAACGGCGCGGGCGCTGTTTTCGCTATGGCGAACATCGGTATCACGGGTAAGATTGCCGATAAACTGGAATTGGTTGTGGCTCATGCCTAGCTCTCCTGGCTGTGATGGAGCTTAGAGTTTAGCTAAACCTAATTCCAAGGTCAAGAACTTTAGCGGCTAAAATTCGAGCCGCCCACGCGCAAGGCGACGCCTTTGTATAACTACATCTTCTTCACGAATGTGCTCCGGCTGCTCGATGAGCGCCACATGACAAAAAAGGAGCTATCGGACAGGTCGGGGGTTTCGATCTCCTTCCTGTCCGATCTCACTACGGGTAAGGCAAATCCGTCTCTCAAGGTTATGCAGGACATTGCCAAGGCCCTTGATGCGCCGTTGCCCCTTCTGCTTGAATCAACCGACTTGGACAAGGACACGCTCGATGCCCTGGCCGGCGGCAAGGCTCCGCAGAGCCTCCCGGCCGGTTTCGAGCGAGTGGCGGCGGTGCTACCGTCGCACCAGGCATTCATCGTCAAGAAATGGGGCGAAGCCGCCCGCAAGAAGCTCCGGGGGTAGGGCGCCAAGAGAAGAGACAGGGAAGGGACGCGGCAAGGAACTGCGCCAGCAGAAGCCAGCACTTTTTAGCCGCTAAAAGCCCGCCGGGGTGGCTCAACCCCCGGAACACCCACAACGCAAGCCATAGGTTCGGTGCGAGGCGCACGGAGCATGCGCCGCGTTGTTTCTATTGCGATCAGCTCGGGACACGATTGAAAACACTCAATCCGTCATTCCGTTTGCTTGCTCGCTAAAAGACTTCGGTATATCGTATGAACCTGTGTAGAATGCGAGCGATCAGGGCCGCACGCAAATCACATACATGGGATACACGGAATGACCGAACAGAAGCTGGAACACAACACGATCAAGGAACGGGCGAAGAAGAAGCTCGAACGTGACATGGGGCCGGAGCTGCTGGCAGCTCTGAACGATCCCAAGACCGTTGAAATCATGCTCAACGCCGATGGGAAGGTCTGGCAGGAGAAGCTGGGCGAGCCGATGAAGTGCATCGGCACCCTTCGCTTCGCGCAGGCGCAAGCCATGATCGAAACCATTGCCGGCTACCACGGCAAGGAAGTCACGCGGCAGCGGCCGATCCTGGAAGGGGAGTTTCCGCTAGACGGAAGCCGCTTCGCCGGCCAGCTCCCCCCGGTAGTGCCTGCCCCGACCTTTGCGATCCGCAAGAAGGCCGTCGCCATCTTCACCCTGGAGCAGTACGTCGAGCGCGGAATCATGACCGCGCACCAGCGCGATTCCTTGATTGCCGCCGTGCGCGCCCACCGGAACATCCTGGTGATCGGCGGCACCGGCTCGGGCAAGACCACGTTGGTGAACGCGATCATCAACGAGATGGTTCTTCAAGACCCGACCGAACGGGTTTTCATCATCGAGGACACCGGCGAAATCCAGTGCGCCGCCGAGAACTACGTCCAGTACCACACCAGCATCGACGTGACCATGACGGCGCTGCTCAAGACCACGCTGCGCATGCGCCCCGACCGAATCCTGGTCGGCGAAGTGCGCGGCCCCGAAGCCCTTGATCTGTTGATGGCCTGGAACACCGGGCACGAAGGAGGAGCCGCAACCCTGCACGCAAACAACGCCAAAGCGGGCCTTGATCGGCTCGCCATGCTCATCAGCATGCACCCCGATTCACCCAAACCCATTGAACCGCTGATCGGCGAGGCGGTTCACGTGGTCGTTCACATCGCCCGCACCCCTGACGGCTCGCGGCGCATCCAGGAAATCCTTGAGGTTTCCGGCTACGCCAACGGCCAATACGCAACCAAAACCCTGTAACCCTGTAAGGAGCTTAGACCCATGCAATCGACCCTTCCCGCGTTCCGCTTCGACAGCCGCGCCGTGTTCTACCTGGGCATGTTTGCCCTCTTGGCGTTCTTCCTGCTGGCACCCCAGCACGCTTTTGCCTCCGAAGGCACCGGCGGTTCCCTGCCGTATGAAGGCTGGTTGACCAACCTGCGCAACAGCGTCACCGGCCCGGTGGCCTTCGCGCTCTCGATCATCGGCATCGTGGTCGCCGGCGGCATCTTGATCTTCGGCGGCGAACTCAACGGCTTCTTCCGCACGTTGATCTTCATCGTCCTGGTCATGGCCCTGCTGGTCGGCGCGCAGAACATGATGAGCACCTTCTTCGGCCGTGGCGCGGAAATCGCCGCCCTGACCGATGGCGTGCTGCACCAAGTCAACGGCCTGGCCGCCACCTACGCGGCGCGGATCGCATAAGTCATGGCACTGCGCGCGATCCCCATCCGTAGGGCTGGCAACCGAGAAAACCTGTTCATGGGTGGCGACCGCGAGCTGGTGATGTTCTCGGGCCTGCTGGCCGGTGCGCTGATTTTCAGCGCCCAAGAACTGAGGGCAACGGTGTTCGGCATCGCCTTGTGGTTCGGCGCGTTGTTCGTGCTGCGCCTCATGGCGAAGTCTGACCCGAAGCTGCGACACGTGTACCTGCGGCACCGCCGGTACAAGCCGTATTACCCGGCTCGCAGCACGCCCTTCCGTGAAAACACGCCGAGTCAAGGGAAGCAATACAAATGATCGAAGCAATCGCAATTGGCATTGCTGTACTCGGTGCGGTTCTGTTGCTCATCCTCTTTGCCCGTATCCGTCAGGTCGATGCCGAGCTGAAGCTCAAGAAGCATCGGTCGAAGGACGCGGGCCTGGCCGACTTGCTCAACTATGCCGCCGTGGTCGATGACGGCGTGATCGTGGGCAAGAACGGCTCCTTCATGGCCTCATGGCTGTACAAGGGGGATGACAACGCCAGCAGCACCGAAGAACAGCGGGAAATGGTGTCCTTCCGCATCAACCAGGCCCTGGCGGGCCTGGGCAGCGGCTGGATGGTTCATGTCGATGCCGTGCGCCGGCCGGCACCCAACTACTCCGAGCGCGGCGTCTCCACCTTCACCGATCCAGTGTCGGCCGCCATAGACGAGGAACGCCGGCGGCTCTTCCAGGGCCTGGGCACGATGTACGAAGGGCACTTCGTGTTCACCGTGACCTGGTTTCCGCCGGTGCTGGCCCAGCGCAAGTTCGTTGAGCTGATGTTTGACGACGATGCGGTGACGCCCGACCACACGGCCCGCACCGTGGGCCTCATCGACCAGTTCAAGCGCGAAATCCGTAGCCTGGAATCGCGCCTGTCCTCGGCCGTCAAGCTCACGCGCCTGTGCGGCCACAAGATCGCCACGGAAGAGGGCAGGGAAGTCACGCATGACGACTTCCTGAGCTGGTTGCAGTTCTGCGTGACGGGCAACTTTCACCCGGTGCAGCTCCCCAGCAATCCGATGTACTTGGACGCCGTGATCGGCGGGCAAGAGCTGTGGGGCGGCGTCGTGCCCAAGATCGGCCGCAAGTTCATCCAGGTGGTGTCCCTCGAAGGCTTCCCCTTGGAGTCAACGCCTGGCCTGCTGTCGGCCCTGGCCGAGCTGCCGAGTGAATATCGCTGGTCGAGCCGCTTCATCTTCATGGATCAGCACGAGTCCTTGAAGCACCTGGACAAGTTTCGCAAGAAGTGGAAGCAGAAGATTCGCGGCTTCTTCGACCAGGTTTTCAACACCAATACCGGCAGCGTCAACCAGGACGCGGCAACGATGGTGGCCGATGCCGAGGCGGCTATCGCCGAGGTCAACAGCGGCTTGGTGGCCGCCGGCTACTTCACCAGCGTTGTCGTGCTGATGGATGAAGATCGGGAGCGCCTGGCGGCCGCCGCGCTGTCGGTCGAAAAGGCCATCAACCGGCTGGCCTTCGCTGCGCGCATCGAGACGATCAACACGATGGACGCCTACCTGGGCAGCTTGCCCGGTCACGGCGTCGAGAACGTGCGCCGCCCGCTCATCAACACGATGAATCTGGCCGACCTGCTGCCGACAAGCTCCATCTGGACGGGCAGCGCCACCGCGCCGTGCCCGATGTACCCGCCTCTGGCCCCGGCGCTCATGCACTGCGTCACTGTGGGCGCTACGCCCTTCCGGCTGAACCTGCACGTGCGCGACCTGGGCCACACCTTCATGTTCGGCCCGACCGGCGCGGGCAAGTCCACGCACCTGGGCATCATCGCGGCGCAGCTCCGGCGCTACGCCGGCATGTCGATCTACGCCTTCGACAAGGGCATGTCGATGTACCCGCTCGCGGCCGCAATCAATGCCGGCTCGAAGGGCAAGACCGGCCTGCACTTCACGGTGGCCGCCGACGATGACCGCCTGGCCTTCTGCCCGCTCCAGTTCCTCGATACGAAGGCGGATCGGGCCTGGGCGATGGAGTGGATCGACACGATCCTTGCGCTCAACGGTGTGGACACCACGCCAGGGCAGCGCAACGAGATCGGCCACGCGATCATGAGCATGCACGCCAGCGGCGCGCGCACGCTCTCCGAGTTCTCGGTGACGATCCAGGACGAAGCGATCCGCGAGGCCATCAAGCAATACACGGTGGACGGCTCGATGGGCCACCTGCTCGATGCCGAAGAGGATGGCCTGTCGCTCTCCGACTTCACGGTGTTCGAGATCGAAGAGCTGATGAACCTCGGCGAGAAGTTCGCGCTGCCGGTGCTGCTGTACCTGTTCCGCCGCATCGAGCGCGGCCTTAAAGGCCAGCCTGCCGTCATCATCCTGGACGAAGCCTGGTTGATGCTGGGCCACCCGGCGTTCCGGGCCAAGATCAGGGAATGGCTCAAGGTGCTGCGCAAGGCGAATTGCCTGGTGCTGATGGCAACGCAGAGCCTTTCCGACGCGGCCAACTCGGGCATCTTGGATGTGATCGTGGAATCGACCGCGACCAAGATTTTCCTGCCGAACGTCTATGCCCGCGACGAGGACACGGCGGCGCTCTATCGCCGCATGGGCCTCAACAAGCGGCAAATCGAAATCCTGGCGACGGCGGTTCCCAAGCGTCAGTACTACTACGTCTCGGAGAACGGCCGCCGGCTCTATGACCTCGCCCTGGGGCCGCTTGCCCTGGCCTTCGTCGGCGCGTCCGACAAGGAATCGGTCGCCGCCATCAAGAGCCTGCAAGCCAAGTTCGGCCATGCGTGGATCGATCACTGGCTGGCCGGCCGCAATCTGAATCTCAATGACTACCTGGAGGCCGCATGAGCTTTGCCGACACCCTCAAGGGCTTGATCTTCAAGAAGCCCGCCACGGCCGCAGGACGCGACAAGCGCGACCCTCGGCACACGGATGAAACGCTGGAAGGCGGCCGCCGCGAGGGCGAAGCCGAGAACCCTTATCTGGCCGCTCGTCGCACCTGGAACGATCACGTGGGCGGCGTCGTGTCGTCTCGCCAGACCTGGCAAGTGATCGGCATCTTGTCGCTGTTGATCGCGCTCGCCGGCGTCGGCGGCGTGATCCACATCGGCAGCCAGTCGAAGTTCATCCCCTACGTGGTGGAAGTGGACAAGCTCGGCCAGACCGTGGCGGCCGGCCCGGTGCAAGCGGCCTCGAAGGCCGATGCGCGGGTCATCCATGCGACGGTCGCCGAGTTCATCACCGATGCCCGCACGGTCACGCCGGACGTGGCCTTGCAGCGCCGCTCTGTGTTCCGCGTGTACGCCAAGCTGTCGCCCAACGATCCGGCCACGCCAAAGATGAATGAGTGGTTGAACGGCACCCCGGATTCCAGCCCGTTCCGTCGCGCCGAAAAGGAAATGGTGAACGTCGAGATCAAGACGGCCATCCCGCAGACGCCGGACACCTGGCAAGTCGAGTGGGAAGAAACCGCCCGCGACCGCCAAGGCACACCGAAGGGCAAGCCCGCGATCTGGCGTGCGCTGGTCACTGTGTACGTCGCCGAAGTCACGCCGCAAACCACGGATGAGCAACTTCGGAACAACCCCCTAAGCGTGTACGTGCGGGACTACTCCTGGTCGCGCGTTCAATGAACCCAAGGACATTCACCATGAAGAAAATCTTTTCCGTTGTCGCCTTGGGCGCTGCGCTGCTGTCGCCCACCCTGGCCCTGGCCGCCGATGACCTGGCCGACAAGTATTTCACCGGCAAGAACCCGACGCTGACGCCTCAAGAGCGCGCGGCCATCGACATTGCGAAGCGATGGAACGCGGGCGCTGCCACCGGCATGAGGCCCGTCGCCGGCTCGAATGGCGCGATCAAGTTCCTGTTCGGCGCGCAGCAGCCCAGCATCGTGTGCGCAGTGCTCCAGGTGTGCGACGTGGCCTTGCAGCCCGGCGAGCAAGTCAACTCGATCAACCTGGGCGACACGGCCCGGTGGACGGTCGAGCCGGCCATCACCGGCAGCGGCCCCAACGAAGTGCAGCACCTGGTCATCAAGCCGATGGACGTTGGCCTGGAAACCAGCCTCATCGTGACGACGAACCGCCGTGCCTATCACCTTCGCCTGCGCTCGCATCGCACCGAGTACATGCCGCAAGTCTCGTTCACCTACCCCGAGGACGCGCTTGCGAAGTGGGACGCGATCCAGCGCCGCGAAACGCAGGAGCGCACCGACCGCACGATCCCGCAGACCGGCGAGTACCTGGGCGATCTCAACTTCGACTATGACCTGTCCGGCTCAACGAGCTGGAAGCCGGTGCGCGTGTTCAACGATGGCCGCAAGACCATCATCGAAATGCCGGGGACGATGGAGCAAACCGAAGCGCCGACGCTCCTGGTCGTGCGCCGCGAGGGTGGTCTGTTCCGCGACGAGGAAACCGTGATGGTGAACTACCGCGTGCAGGGCAATCGCTACATCGTGGACACGGTGTTTGACCGCGCGATCCTGATTGCCGGTGTTGGTGGAAGCCAAGACCGCGTGACCATCACCCGGAGGAAATGACTATGCGCAAGATCATCATCGCCGCGCTGTTCGTCCTCGCCCTGGGCGGCTGCGCCACTACCGGCCAATACGGCAACTTCGTCCCGCCGACTGCTGCGGTCGATCAGCAGCAGCTCGCCCGCGAAGCGGTGCAGCAGCTCGCCGTGCTGTACCCGCCGGCCAAGACCCGCCTGGAGCTTCAACAGGCCACGCCTGATGCCTTCGGCCAGGCCCTGGTGCTGACGCTGCGCGAGCGCGGCTATGCCCTCCTGGAGTTCAACCCGGCCAGCGCGAAGGTGCAGGCCACGGCGGGCAGCGAGCCGGCGGGCCTGCCGTTGCGCTACGTGCTCGACCAGGCCGGCGACTCCAACCTGTACCGCCTGACTCTGTTGGTCGGCAATCAATCCATCACCCGCCCGTACCTGGTGCAAGACGGCAGCTTTGCGCCGGCTGGGTATTGGGTGCGCAAGGAGTGACCTATGAGTGACCAAGCCGATCAAATGGCACCTGACGCCTCGCCGGGCGCGGTGTCGAAGAAGTCCGGCGTGCGGCGTGTCAACAACGTGCCGATGTACATCCTCGCGGGCGCGCTGGGTGCCTTCCTGTTGGTGATGATGCTGGTCGCGGCGGATCGTGCTGCGAAGCAGAACGCCCCGGCGCAAGGTGCGGCCGAGAAGGCGGGCAACACGTCGATGTTCGCCAAGGAAATCGTCGGCGACAGGCAGGGCGGCACCGTAGAGCCGGCCTCGATGCTCAAGCCGCCGGAGCTGCCAACCGGGCAAGAGCCTGCGCCGGTGCTTGTCGCGCGCCCCGATCTGGACGCGCCGCCACCGCCGCCCGGCGGCAACCTGGGCCAGCCGGTGCATGACGATGAAGCCGACCGCATCCGCATGGCGAAGCTGCAAATGTTCCAGGAAGCGGTCAAGGCCAAGACCGGCGTTCGTGTGGACGCGCCGCGTAGCAGCGGCTCCACGGGCACGCAGCCGGGCACGCCGCAGACCCGCGACGAAATGCTGTCTCGCCTGGCCGCTGTGCGGTCGCAGATAAGCGCGCAGCAGGCCACCGACCCGACCGCCGCCTATCAGGCACGGCTCGCGCAGCTTCGCGCCTCGGGCGTCGGCGGCCAGCAGGCCGGCGGCGGCATGGGTGGTGGTGCGCCGCAGCTCCTGCAAACGGCCAACAGCCAGGGTAAGAACTACGGGCAGTTCGCAGCGAGCGGCGAGGGCGACCGTTGGCGGCTGGACTCCCAGCCCGAAGCGCCTCGTTCGCCCTTCGAGCTGCGCGCCGGCTTCGTGGTGCCGGCCACGCTCATTTCGGGGATCAACTCCGACTTGCCGGGCCAGATCATGGCCCAGGTCGCGCAGAACGTGTACGACACGCCGACCGGCAAGCATCTGCTCATCCCGCAAGGCTCGCGCCTGGTCGGGTCGTATTCGAGCGATGTTGCCTACGGCCAGCAGCGCGTGCTTGTGGCCTGGCAGCGCATCGTGTTCCCGGACGGGAAGGCGATGGACATTGGCACGATGCCAGGCGCGGACGGTGCCGGATACGCGGGCTTCAATGACCAGGTGAATAACCACTACCTGCGCGTGTTTGGCTCGGCCTTCCTCATGTCCGGCGTCGTCGCCGCCGTGAGCATGAGCCAGGACAACAGCAATTCAACCGGCAATCAGCAGCGCGCCAGCGATGCTTTGAGCGAAGCACTTGGGCAAGTGCTGGGCAACACCATCGCTCAAATTATTTCCAAGAACCTGAGCATTGCTCCGACCTTGGAAATCCGCCCCGGCTATCGGTTCAACGTCATCGTGACCAAGGACATGACGTTCTCGAAGCCGTATCAATCCTTTGACTATTAACGCCAGGAGAAAGCACATGAAGCAGAAGTTTTTAGCCGCTAAAGTCGCTCTCGCCGTCACTCTGATGGCCGGGTCGATCACCACCATGACGCCCGCGCAGGCCGGCATTCCCGTCATCGACGGCGGGAACCTGGTTCAAAACGTCATGTCCGCCATCGAGAACGTGGCGCAGACGCTCAAGCAAATTGAGCAATATCAGACGCAGCTCCAGCAGTACGAAAACATGATCCAGAACACGGTCGCGCCGGCGGCCTATATCTGGGATCAGGCGCAGTCCACCATCAACGGATTGATGGCCGCCACCGACACGCTGAACTACTACAAGAACCAGCTCGGCAGCGTCGATAGCTACCTGGGCAAGTTCCAGGACGTGGCCTACTACCGCAGCTCGCCGTGCTTCAACGGCACGGGGGGTTGCACGCCCGCCGAACAGGCCGCGATGGCTGAAAACCGCCGCCTGGCGAGTGAGAGCCAGAAGAAGGCGAACGATGCCATGTTCAAGGGCCTGGATCGGCAGCAGGACGCCTTGAGAAGCGACGCGCAACGGCTCCAGCAGCTCCAGTCCGCCGCCCAAGGTGCCACCGGCCAGATGCAGGCCATCGGCTACGCCAACCAGCTCGCCAGCCAGCAGGCAAACCAGCTTCTGCAAATCCGTGGCCTCCTGGTCGCGCAGCAGAACGCCATCGCCACGCGGATGCAGGCCGAAGCCGACCGTGAATCCCAGCAGCAGGCCGCGTCCGAGGCGCTGCGCAAGGGCGAATACAAGCCCAGCGCGGCCCGTAATTGGTAAGGGGGAATGATGCGATTAGCTAACCCGTTGATCCTGGCAGCGGCCGCCCTCGCGGCGGCCCTGCTGGCCGGCTGCGAGAAGAAGCCCGAGCCGGTGACGCTGCCCGAAGTGAGCGCCGAAAACTGCAAGCCCGAGAACATCGCCAAGCTCGATAAGAGCGTGCAAGAGGCGTTTTCATCGCAGTGCCTGCGGGCCGGCTCGTTCAAACCTAGCGAACCTAAATCCTGGTGAGGTGCTGACGTATGAGAATGCCAGCCAGCTTGAAACTCGCCCTGCCGCTGCTCGTTTGGCTGGCGTTCTTTGTCGGGGACGCACAAGCCCAAGCCTTGGACAGTGCGGGCCTCTTCGATGACGTTCTGAATCGCTACAACACCGCCGCCAGCGGCTGGGCCGGGGTCATCACCGATGCCGCGTCCTGGTTGTTCTGGCTGCTAGTGGTGATCTCGATGGTCTGGACGTTCGGCATGATGGCCTTGCGCAAGGCCGACATTGGCGAGTTCTTCGCGGAGCTTGTCCGCTTCACCATCTTCACCGGCTTTTTCTGGTGGTTGCTGACGAACGGGCCGAACTTCGCTTCAACGATCTATGCGTCGCTGCGCCAGGTGGCCGGCAACGCGACCGGCCTGGGTCAAGCCTTGTCGCCTTCCGGCATTGTCGATATCGGCTTTGCGATCTTCTACCAGGTGATGGATCAGTCCTCGGTGTGGTCGCCGGTGGACAGCATGGCCGGCATCCTCATGGCCGTGGCCATCCTGGTCGTGCTCGCCCTCATCGGCGTGAACATGCTCCTTCTCTTGGCGTCCGGTTGGGTGCTCGCCTATGGCGGTGTGTTCTTCCTCGGCTTCGGTGGAAGCCGTTGGACTTCCGACATGGCGATCAACTATTACAAGACCGTGCTGGGCGTGGCCGCGCAGCTCATGGCGATGGTTCTCTTGGTCGGCATCGGAAAGACCTTCCTGGATGACTACTACGCCCGCATGAGCGCAGGGATCAACCTCAAGGAAATGGGCGTGATGCTCATCGTCTGCGTGATCCTGCTGGCCCTGGTCAACAAGATTCCGGCACTCATTGCCGGGATCATCACCGGCGCGAGCGTCGGCGGTGCCGGCATCGGCAACTTCGGCGCAGGCGCAGCCCTTGGTGCCGCAGGCATGGCCGCAGCAGCAGCGGCAACCGGCGGTGCTGCCTTGGCCGCCGGCGCGGCCTCGGCCGCCGGCGGTGCGTCGGCGGTCATGGCCGCCTTCTCGAAGGCAAACGAGAACGTCTCTTCCGGCTCGGATGTGATGTCCATGCTGGGCGGTGGTGGCGGCGACTCGGGCGGCGGTGGCGGTGGCGGCGGTGAAGCCGGCACAAGCACGCCCCTTGCTCAAGCCGCCGGCTTTAGCGGCGGCGGCGGTGGCGACTCGGGCGGCAGCGGCGGCGGCGGCGGCGAGTCGAAGGGCGGCGACAAGGGCGGGGACAAGGGCGGCTCCAGCTCGAAGGGCGGCGATGCCGGCGGCTCCAAGGCCAGCGGCGGCGATGGTGGCAGCTCTAAGCCCGGCCAGGGTTCCGGCGGCCAGCAGGGCCAGGGGGCAGGGCAGGGCGGCCAGCAGGACGCACCAGGCAGCACCGGCCCCGGCATGCTGGCCTCGGCCGCATCGGCGCTTGGCAAGGCCGGCCGCGTAACGGCCGACGCCGGCGCGAACTTGGCGAAGGGTGTGGGCGCGGTCGCGGCCGCGAAGGCCGCCGGCATGCGCGACTCGGCGATGGAGCGCATCGCCGACACCACCGGCGGAAAGATCGCCGCCGCGATCAAGGCGCAGGGCGGCAGCTCGGCCGACACGAACATCGACGTTCCCGATCAACAACCCTCGCCGACCTTCGGCGACAACAGCCTGGCGGGAGCTAACAGCTCTGCCGATCCCGAGTCCGAAGTGGCCGCGTTCCGCGATGGCGGCCGCAACGACAAATCTGCGTAACCAAAGGAGTGTTCATCATGAAGAAGAAGTTGCTTTCCATCGTGGCCGCTGTGGCGGCCCTTTGCTCGGCCGGCACGGCCAGCGCGCAAGACGTATTGACCGGCGACACGCGCCTGGCTTGCGAGGCGGTCTTGTGCCTTGCCAGCGGCACCCGCCCCAGCGAGTGCGCCCCTTCGCTGCAACGCTATTTCAGCATCACGGCGCGGAAGCTGTCCGACACGATCAAGAGGCGCAAGAACTTCCTCGACCTGTGCCCGGCGTCGAATCAGACGCCGGAAATGTCGGCGCTGGTGTCCGCCATGTCGCGCGGTGCAGGCCGATGCGATGCGCAGTCGCTGAATCAGACGCTGGTGTTTTGGCAAGGGAGCTACGACGACGGCAGGACGTACATCAGCAACTCGATGCCCGACTACTGCGCGGCCTACACCAACCACGCTTACACCGATCTCAACAGCACCAAGCCGCGCTATGTCGGGACGCCAGAAAGGGGCGGGTATTGGGTCGAAGCAGCCGACTATGACCGGGCGCTGGCCGAGTACAACGAACGCATCCGGCGCGAGGACGAAGAGCGCCGCCGCGCTTCCTGGGGGGGTTACTAAGATGCCCTTTGCTGCCGACCTTCCGCCGCAGCTCCAGGAGCGCGTTGTGTGCTCGATCTCTGCGGCCGTGAAGTACGAAGTGCCGGCAAATATCGTGCTGGCCGTCGCGGAGAAGGAAGGCGGCAAGCCGGGCCAGTGGGTGCGCAACTCGAACGGCACCCATGACGTGGGGCCGATGCAGTTCAACACGACATACCTGCGCGACCTGGCCCGCTACGGCATTACGGCGGACGATGTAGCAGCCGCCGGCTGCTACTCGTTCGACCTGGCCGCTTGGCGCTTGCGAATGCACATTCGCAACGACAAGGGCGATCTCTGGACGAAGGCCGCTAACTATCACTCGCGCACGCCGCAGTACAACGCGGTGTATCGCGCCGACCTGATGCGCAAGGCCGTCAAGTGGGCGGACTGGCTCGAAGCTCGGTTCGTCACGCTGGACGTGACGAAAGCAGGGGCCATGCCCTCGATACCGACCGGGCCAGCGCCGGCGGTGCAAGCCGCCCAGCAGGCCACGGTAGCGGCCCCAGCGGCCGCACCGGCGACCAGGCCGGCAGCAGCTCCATCTATCAACGTCGCGGGCGGCTACGTGCCGCGCTCGATCTCCTTCAACACCAGAAGCGAAGGCTCGCCGGAGTAGGGCGGGCTTTCCGATTTAGCGGCTAAAACATGGACAAATTCCACACCTTCATGATGCGCTACACGCTCGGGTTCGGCCGGGTGCTGACCGCGTATTGCAACTGGGCCGAATCGCAGGCCAAGGGGCAATTCGATCTGCTCTTGCTGGGCCTCGGCCCGATCTTCGCGCTCGGCCTGCTGTTGTGGTCGCTGCCGGCGTGGATCGGCAAGCCCATTGCCTTTGTGCTGTCGCTGCCCGCGCTGTACATCATCTTCCTGGTGCTGCGCGCCTACGCCTCACGCGGGGGCAAGCGCGGATGAAGCCCTTGCACGTGCCGGATGGGACGGTCGAAGCGTTGAAGTGGATCGCGCTGGCCCTGATGACCGGCGATCACGTCAACAAGTACCTGTTCAATGGCACGCTGCCGTTTCTCTTCGAGGCGGGCCGCCTGGCGCTGCCGCTCTTCGTTTTCGTGCTGGCCTACAACCTGGCCCGACCTGGTGCCTTCGAGCGCGGCGCGTACACGCGCACGATGAAGCGCCTGGCGGTGTTCGGCGCGGTGGCCTCGGTGCCATTCATCGCCCTGGGCGGCCTGGCCGCCGGGTGGTGGCCCCTCAATGTGCTGTTCACGCTCCTGGTCGTGACGGCGTGCGCCTACCTGGTGGAAAAGGGCCGCCCGCTGCACCTGGTCGGCGCCGGCCTGGTGTTCCTGGTCGGCGGTGGCCTGGTCGAATACTGGTGGCCGGCCGTGGCCTTCGGCCTGGCTGTGTGGTCGTACCGCAAGCGGCCCACCTGGGCCGCCGCGGTCGTCGCGCTGCTGGCCTGCGCGGCGCTGTGGTTCATCAATCGCAACCTGTGGGCGCTGGCCGCGCTGCCGCTGCTCCTGGTCGCTTCTCGCGTCGATCTGCCCATGCCGCGCCTGCGCTGGGCCTTCTACGCCTATTACCCGCTGCACCTGGCCGCTCTGTGGTTGATCCGCATCCCCATGAGCAAGGCCGGCTACCTGTTCTTCTGATTTGGAGTCCGCACCATGCGCAAAGCCCTTTTCCTGACCCTCTCCTTGGCGTCCCTTGCCTTCGCGCCTGGCGCGATGGCCGCCGGCGTAGCCGGCATGGCCGCCGTGAGCTACGGCGAGCCGGTCTTGACCGCCGTTTCGGTGTCCTTTCCCGACAGCAGCACCACGTTCCGGCCGGATGCGTCCACGGCCGAGCTGCTGGCCGAGGCGAAGGGAGCCACGATCATCTACGTCAGCGGCCGCACCAGCACGCTACGCCCCAGCGCGTCCGATGAAGCCCTGGCCTTGCGCCGGGCCTTGTCGGCCCGCCAGTACCTCATTGCGCGCGGCGTGTCGCCGCTCAAGATCATGGTCAACTTCGCTTCGGCCGCCGACTTCGTGGCCGACAACTCGACGCCAGAAGGGCGGTATGAAAACCAGCGCGTGGACATTGAAGTTATCTACGTTCCCACGTACTAAGAGGAAAGCCGCTCGCTTCGGTCTAGCGGCTGCGTCACCTGCCTAGTGGTGAGCAGTCGGGGGCAACCCGACACCCATTCAAAGCGGGCCTCCATCGTCGTTCCTGGCGATGCTGCAGGCCCGTTTTCCTTGACAGCATCGCCATTTCTGACGATGCTGGCCATGTCCGATTTACTCCAAGGGAAGAAGCGATGCGTTACCCCGGCGGCAAAGGCGGTGCCGGCGTCTATCAGACGATCATCAACAACATTCCGCCGCACGACACCTACATCGAAACGCACCTGGGCGGCGGGAACATCCTGGAGCGCAAGCGCCCGGCCGTGCGCAGCATCGGCATCGACATTGACCGGGAAGTGATCCAGGCGTGGCAGCAGCTCGACGTGGACGGGCTGGAGCTGCATTGCGGTGATGCGGTGGCCTGGCTCGAAGGCCACGCCTTCACCGGCCGCGAGTTTGTCTATGTCGATCCGCCCTATGTGATGGACAGCCGGCGCGGCGGCAAGCTGTACCGGCACGAGTACGACGACGCCGACCACGTGCGGCTGCTCGACGTGCTCGCCGGCCTGCCCTGCGCGGTGATGGTGTCGGGCTACGACTCCCCGATCTACGACAGCTCGCCCCTGGCGACTTGGCGCACCATCGAGTTCAACGCGATGACGCGCGGCGGCCTTGCCATTGAACGGCTCTGGATGAACTACGCCGAGCCGGACGCGCTGCACGATCTGCGCTACCTGGGCAGCAACTTCCGCGAGCGCGAGCGCATCAAGCGGAAGAAAGCTCGCTGGCAAGCGAAGCTCGCCAAGCTCGACCCGCTGGAGCGGGCGGCGATCATGGAATGCCTGCGCGAGCTGGAAGCGGCCGAGTAGGTCACGCCTCGGTCTGCTCCTGGTTGTGCAGCGCCCATACCCGTTTCACCTGGCTTTCGCTGCATCCGGCCAGCTTGGCCGTCTCCGGGATGCTGTGGCCTGCGGTGCGCAGGGCCACGATCCGATCATGTACCTTCGTGTTCGCCTTCCGGCCGGTGTAGCGGCCGGCGCTCTTCGCCAGCTCGACGCCCTGCCGCTGACGCTCGCGGCGATCCTCGTAGTCGTCGCGGGCCATCTGCAAGGCCAGCTTCAAAAGCATGTCCTGCACGGACTCCAAGACCACCTTTGCAACACCCTTCGCCTCGGCCGCCAGGTCGGAAAGATCGACCACGCCAGGAACGGCGAGGCGTGCGCCCTGCGCGCGGATCGACGCCACCAGGCGTTCGGCCTCGGGCAGCGGTAGGCGGCTGATTCGGTCGATCCGTTCGGCAACGACAACTTCACCAGGTTGTAGGTCGCCGATCATGCGCAGCAGCTCGGCGCGATCGGCGCGAGCACCCGAAGCCTTTTCGCGGTAGATGCCGGCGACGTAGAAGCCGGCGGCCCGCGTGCTCTCCACGATGGCGTTCTGGCGGGTCAAGTCTTGCTCGTCGGTGCTCACGCGCATGTAGATGCGCGCGACCTTGAGGATGACTCCGCTGCTCTTGCTCATGGATTGGCTTCGCTGCATGAACAAACGTCCTTGATAGCCGTTCCCTTGGCCCACTCCTTCCAGCCGTCCGGGCAAAGCACGTAGGCTTTGTCTCCCGGTCGCTGGAACCACAACTGGATTTCATGCGGAAAGCCCTTGGACAGCGGCGGCGCGGTCGGCGAGACATGCACGGTCACCGGCACCTTGGGCTTGTCCGACGTGCTCATGCTTGGGCCGCTTCTCGGGCCGCCCCGAGCCTCGGTATCAGGCGCATGTAGATCACCGAGGCGACCAGCTCGACCATCGTTTGCGTCACGATGATGGCCGGCAGCACCGGAATAGCTCCCGGCACCGCCAGGGCCAGCGGCAGCACCACCAGGGAATTGCGCGTGCCCGCACTGAACGCCACGGCCCGGCCAGCCGGTGCATCGAGGCGCGATAGACGGGCAACCGTCCAGCCAATGAGGGGTGCGACCACTGCGAACGCCACATAGAGCGGAATCACCCGCAAAGCGGGTTCGATGGCGGCCCCGAGCTGGGGCACCATCGCAGCCACGACGACGAACAGAACCAGCGCCGTCGCCGGCACCGGCAGCAGACCAAGGCCCGCCGCGACCCGCTGGCCGGCCCCGCTGCGGGCCGCCCACAACTGCACCAGGGCGGCCAGGACAAGCGGGATGGCGATCAGCCACACAAACGCATGAACAAACGGGCCTAGATGCACCAGCTCGGCCGCTGCGTCGCCCAGGAACACGCGCAGGTAAGCCGGCAGCAGCAGCATTTGCGCAATGAGCAGCGTCGGGGTGGCGGCCAGCAGCAAACGGGCGTCGGCGCGGCCGATGTGCGAGAACGTCACCACGTAGTCGATGCAGGGCGTCAGGAGCACGAACAGCACGCCGAGCCTCACCATCGGGTCGGCCGGCAGGAACTGCACCAGGAGCGCGACCAGCAACGGCACGATCAGGAAGTTGGTGGTCAGCAATGCACCCAAGAAGCGAATGCGTGTGAAGGCGCGGCCCAGGTCAGCAAGCGGCACCTGCAAGAAGGTGACGAAGAGCATCAGGGCCAGCGCCGGATTGATCGCCCCTTCCAGCGCGTCGGTGCCCGGTACCAAGAGCGCGACGGCCGCCGCGACTACGACGGCCGCGAAGTAGATGATGATTTGATGGTGTTCTAGGCGATCTCGGAGCGCCAGGCTGATGTTTGTCAACGCACTTTCCTTTCGGTTCATTTGGGTATAGGCAATTTGTCCCCCCATGCTACCCCCGGCCAAGAATGCCGTCAGCGGATTTATCTTGGCCGGGTCGTTTTTGCCGGGTCTAAATGACCGCTGTGGATCTCATCGTCAGAAATGGCGATGCGAGATCCAGGAGGGCAGGGCGGCCGCCATCGTCGGAACTGGCGATGGTCGACCACGCCGGCGTGCATCGTCAGAAGCGGCGATGCCAGCTCGAGCGCCGGCGGCCCCCCGTCATCGTTGGAGCTGGCGATGCTGCAGCTCGACGTGCGCGCACCTGGTGGCATCGTCGGATGCGGCGATGCTCGAGCAAAAAAAAGCCGCCTCGGGTTGCGAGGCGGCGATGACTGCCAGCGGTCAGGGAGGGAGGAAACCGCGTGTGGTTGCAGCCCTCCGGGACTTTAGCCGATGCGCGCAGCGCGGCGCGGGCGCTCGGGCTGCTGCTGTTGCTTCTCTGCACGCTGTTCCTGCTGTTGCCGCCGACCTTCCTGGATCAATACCTGGCCCACGGCTGCGCTGACCTGGCGATTGAGGCCGTCGCGGCCCAGCTCGCTTTTCTGCGCCAGGTCGTTGTAGTCGGTGTGCTGCTTCATCGTGGACAGCGCGGCGAGCTGGGCACCGCTCAACATCGACGCCTTGAGCTTGGCCGCCTCGGCGTCGGCCAGCTCGGACTTGCCAGCCGCAGCGTCGGCAAGGCGCTGCTCGGCCCGCAAGTGGGTCTTGTAGCTCTCGGGCGTAATGGCCGGCAGCTCGCGCGGGTAGCTGTTCTCGGCCGGCGCGAAGATCGGGAAGATTGCCTTGCCGCCCACGGCCTGGGCGGCCGCCTCGGCCTTCTCGCGTCCGGGGTTGTTGCCGTGGGTCATGACCAGGTGGCGGTCATCATCGCCGGCGATGATGATGGGCTTGTCCGGGTACTTGGCGTGCAGCGCCTTCGCTACCGCCTCCAGGTTGCCGCTGTCGAAGGCGGCGACCGTGGCATGGCCCACGGCCCCGGCGACCTGGGCCGCCGTGGCGTAGCCCTCGGAGATCACCAGCGCCGGCGCTGCGGCCAGCGCATCCATGCCACCGACCGGGTGGAAGCATCCTTCCTTCTTGCTGTCCTTGGCGAACCGCTTGGTGCCGTCCTCCTGGATGTACTGCATCGTCCATTGCTTGCCGTCCACGTCGAAGGCGGGGATGTAGGTTTTCTGGCCCTCGCGGTCGGTGAACACGCCGGCGTGGGCCTCGATGCCCTTGGCTTGCAAGTAGGGGGTCGGCTGCTCGACCGGCACCAGGTCGGCCATCTGGCGGCCGACACGCTGCGCGGTGGCTTCCTGGAGCTTGTCTTGCTCGACGGCACGCTGGGCCAGCTTCTCGGCCGCCTCGGCCTGGAGCTTGGCCTTCTCCTGGTCGCTCAAGGCGTAGCCCTTGCTCTTCCAGGTAATGTCCGCGCCGGTCTTGTTGTTGATGATCCGGCCGGCGGGGTGGCCGTCCAGGTGGCCGACATAGAAGCCATCGAGCGCGCCCTTCTTGCCGCCCTCGACCGGCACGCGATGCCGCTTGCCGTCCATGATCGGGTGATCGCCCTGGGCGTTGCTGCCGGTGAACAGGCCGGCGCTGCGCATGGCCTCGGCGAACTCTTCCCTTGGCGTCATCGCTGGCCCCTGCTGGGCCTGCACGTTCTCGGGCTTCCACTGTTCCAGCTTCGCCATGTCGGCGCGAGGGCCGGCATACCAGGACTTCGCGGCCTTGTCCCATTGCGCGCCGGCGGCCTTGGCGGCGTTGCGCTGCTCGTAGGGCACGGCGAGGTACTGCCGGGCCTGCTGCGCGGCCTTCTGGCCGCCTTCCTGGGGTTCGGGTGCCTGCTGGATCGGCTTGGCCTCTACGGCCGGCGTAGCGGCTCCCTGCGCCCATTTCTCGAAGCGGGCCGTGTCGATCCCCACGCCCGCCGGCACGTACCAGGACTGTTCTTTGCGATCCCAGCGCGCCCCGAGACTCTTGGCCTCGTCCTTCTCCTTGAAGGGCACGTTGATGTAAACCTTCTCATCGAACTTGACCAGGCCGGCGTCGGCCCCGAGAGTGGCCTTCATTTCGCCAAGGTAGGCCGCAATGTCATCGGTGACATTGATCGACCTGTTCTGCACCACCGGGTACATGCGTTCCTTGATGGTCGGGTTCAGATAGACGTTCTCATGCAGCCAGGTTTCGGCGTCGTCGATGCCGGCTTGCAGCTCCTTCTCTTCCTGGGCCTCGGCCGCGCTAGGGGTTCGGCCATCCCAATGAATGTCCTCGATGCGATCCTTCGCGCGCTCGACGTTGCTGAAAAGCTCCCGGGCCTTGTCGTACTGGCCGCCCATGCGCTGCGCCATTTCTTCATCAAACACGCGGCACGCCTCGCCCTGCCAGGCGCTCGGTACAGGGTGAGGGCCTGCGGCGGCCGCCACGCGCTGTTCGTCGCCGGCCTGCTGGGCGTTCTTCGCTTCCTCGGCCGCGACGAACGCCTTGGCTTCCATCGCCTTCCGAGTTTCTTTAGCCGCTGAAATGTCCTCGTCGGTGCTGTTCGGGTCGCGGCGGACGCGATCCTCTTGCACGCGGGCAAGCCGGGTCGCCTTCTCGTACTCGTCGGTCTGCGAATTGGCGTCGATCAGCGCCAGGCGGTCGGCCAGCTCGTCGGCCTCGCCCAGCGTGCGGGTGGCGGTGAGGTAGGCAAAGGCATCCTCGCCGAACTGCGCTTCGCCCTTGCGGGCGTACAGGTGGAACGCCTCCGGCGTCTCCGTCGCCAGGTCGGCGGGCCGCGTCTCGCCGTCACGCTCGACCACGCCGACAACCCGCACTTCGCCTGTCCAGTCGTGGGGCAGGGTGAAGCCCAGCGCGTCGTCGGCCGCCGTGTCGAAGGCTTGGCGGTCGCGCTCGCGCGAATTGGTGTTGCCGGTCGCCAGGTCAAGGCGGGTCGCCGCGACAACGGCATCCGGCCGCCGGTTCTCGATCAGGTCATCCATCGCCGCGTTGATCTTGGTTTCCAGCGGCTCCAGGTCGTAGGGCAGTTCGTGCCGCGTCCAGAACTCGTTTTGCGTGTTCATCGGCTGCATGCGATCCAACACGTCCAGGGCACGGTCGATCTGCTCCAGGCTCGCGCCTTCAAGCGCACGGCCCACCGTGCCCAGCTCGACGTGCTTCAACATCCAGGCTTCGGCCTGGTCGGCGGTCTGTTCGGGTGCTTGCATCTTGGCCTCCTGTTCCTGCTCCTGGGCCAGCGCCGGCAGGGCCAGCAGTTGGTCGGGTGCATAGCTCTCCAGCTCGGCCAGGCTCCTGACCTGGTGCGGTTGTTCGTCCTGTTCGTGGAAGGCAAAGATGCGCTCGCCATCTGCCCACCGCGATTGCGCGTCCAGGTGCGAGACGATCTCCTGGCCGTGCTCGCGCAGCTCGTCATTGAGCTGCTGGGCCTCGGCCTGCTGCGAGGCAATGCTGTAGATCGGCTCCAGGCCGTTCTTGACGCGCCGCTCGTCGGCGTACTGCTCGGCCTTGGCGTTGATCTGCCGGGCGATCTCTTCCGGGTTCTGGTCGCGGCCATCGGCATCGCCGATCACCTGGTCGCCCAGCTTCAACGTGACGTAGCGCCGGCGCTCGGCGTCGTCGTGGTAGCCGGCCGACAAGCGCCGCTCGCCGTTCGGTGTGGTCATGGTTCCAAGCGGCCCGACACCCTCAAAGGTGCGATGGACAGAATCCACGCGGCCAGGCTCTTGCAGGCCGGTGTAGGCAACCTCCCAGCCGTGTTTCTCGACCAGGGCCTGGAGCGTCAAGTCGGAATAGTGCTGCTCCGGCTGCTGCGCCTGGGCCTGCTCTTGTTCCTGAACTTGCTTCTGCTCGAAGGCCAGCACGTAGTCGTGAATCTTCTCCGCGTCGGCAGCGGCGCGGAACACTTCCAGCGGTTCATCTTGCAGGGCCTTGATCCAGGAGCCGACATAGGCGGCGTGCTGGCCCGGATCGTGGCCGATGCCCAGCTCGTCGCCGACGATCATGGAAGCGATCTCGGCGCGCAACTCTTCCTTGGCGTACCCCTCGGAACCGAAGGGATGGGCCAGGTCACGGTCGAGGCGGGACGGGTGGCCCGTCCAGTGGCCCAGCTCGTGCAGGGCGGTCGCGTAGTAGTTGTCGGCGCTGGGGAACTGGCCCCGGTCGGGAAGGTGGATGCTGTCGGTCGCCGGCCGGTAGAAAGCGCGATCACCAGGCGCGTGCGTGATCGACGCGCCGGACGCTTTCAGGATGTGCTCGGCGCGGTCGATGGCGTTCCAGGTCTGCTCCTGCTTCTGGATCGGCGGCAAGCCGTCGATCTGCTCGGCATTGAACACCGTGGCGAAGAACACGCGCGGGCGTTCGAGCTGGACGGTTTCCTTGACCGGCTCGCCCTTCGCGTTGAGAACGGGCCGGCCGTTCTCATCGACCTTGTTCTGTTCCTCGCTGAATTTCCAGTATTGAACGGGCGTGCCTTTCTCGCCCTTGCGAACCTGCGCGCCCACGGCGGCGGCCTGCTTGTAGGTCATCCAACGGCCATCACTGCGGCCCTGGGCCATCAAGTGAATGGCGTTGATGCCCTTGTACCGCTTGCCGGTGGTTGGGTTCATCGGCAAGTAGGCGTTCGGCTCGCCAGGCTCCCACGGCCGTTGCCACGGCGCGGTGCCGGCCTTGAGCTGCTCGATCAGTTTTTCGGCAACGACTTCATGAAATGGCTTCTTAGGTTCCATTGCTTCGTCCCTTCGGAATAGTTTGTCGATCTGCGGAAAGGTCTGCTGCGTCCTGGAACGGTCGTGTAGGCCCTGGGCGACCATGCACGCGATGTTGTGCAGGTCGTCGGCCTGCATGGGCCGCAGGCGGGCGATGCAGGTTTCATTGAATGACTGCCGCCCGAGCTGCTGCACCTGGTCGCGGCCCATGTGATGGCTAGGAGCGATACCTTCGCAATGCAGGCAAAACACTTCCTCCGCGCGCGCGTCCTGCGTGCTGCTGGCATAGCGGCGGTTGATGTCATCCCATAGTGGTTTCAGGCTCGGCTCTTCGCGGGCGGCGACCAGGCCATCGAGCAAGGCGCGCTTCTCGGCCGGCGCGAAGGTGTTGGCCCCGTAGTGGCCCAGCACCTCATGCCGCAGCGTCACCAGCAGGTCGCGGGCATCGGTCATGTTCTCCAGCGGAACATCGACCCGGCCCCGATACGTGCGGCCGTTGTGCTCGGTCGGCTTCGGGATGTAGCCGCCCTTCATGTCGCCGGGCACTTCGGCCGCTCGCGGCCCGTACAGCTCGGCCGTGTTGTCGCGGAACTTGTAGGCCAGCTCCAGCGCGCCGGGGTAGTCGCGGATGAAGAGCCGCGTTACCCCCTGCGCTTCGGCCTTCGTCATGGGCATGGGTTAGCCCTCCTTGGCCTTGCGTGCGATGGCCTCGGGCACCGTCTCGCCGGGGCGAAGGTCGTACAGCTCGCGGGCGTTCGTGGTCGTGATGAAGGGCGGAATGTCCGCGCTGGGGCCTTCGTCGTCCAGGAACGCCGGTTCTTCATCCCCGACCAGCGCGGCCAGGTCGTCGCCACTCTCGGCGGCATCCTGCTCGCTCAAGGCATCCTCTACGAACGCGCCGGCGTGCTCGGCTTCCTCGGGGTCGAACTCGGCCTGGTAGCCGGGCGTCGCCGCGTCGGCCAGCTTCTCGCGCAGCGCGCCGGCGGCGGCCGCGTTGTCGTCAATGGCGGGCAGCTCGGGCAGCACGTCATCGGCCTGGGTGGTGGTTTGCTGGGTCATGGTCATGCTCCTTCGTCTCGGTGGTTACTCGGCTGGGCCGTTGCGGCCCTTGCTGTAGTCGGGCCGGCCTTTCAGGTCGGGATAGGTCTGTTTGCATGTGGGGAAGTTGCTGCATCCCCACCAGAATTGCCCCTTGCGTTTGGCCGGCCGGCGCGACAAGCCATTGCCGCAGGCCATGCACTTATGCAGGGACGAAACCGGCGTGGCTTCCTTGCCGCCGGCGATGCTCACGGCTCCGCTGTTGGCCTTCGCCACCTGGTCGCGGATAAACGTCTCTTGCTTCGTGATGAAGGCGTCCAGGGCCGCCGTGCCCAGCTCGACGCCCTTCAACATGCGCTCGTAAAGGGCGGTGAGCACCGGGCTTCGCACTACCTCGGGCAGCGCGTCGATGACACTGCGGCCCAGCGTCGTGCTGACGATCTGCTTGCCCTTGGTTTCCAGGAACTCGCGGCGTTTCAGCTCGGAAATGATGGATGCGCGCGTGGCGGACGTGCCGATGCCGTCGCCCTCGCGCAGCATCTTCTTGTGCTCCGGGTCGCTCACGAACTTATGGATGTTCTCCATCGCCCGAATCAGCGTGCCCTCGGTGAAGCGGGCCGGCGGCTTGGTTTTCGCGTCGCGGCGGGTGGCCTCGGCGCAATTCACATCGTCGCCTTGCTTCATCGGTGGCAGGGTTTGCGCGCCGTTCTCGTCGTCGCCTTCCTTGGCGTCCTCTTCGTCGGCCTGCTCGAACACGTCACGCCAGCCGTTGCGCGTGACAACCTTGCCGGACGCGGCGAAGTTCTCGCCGGCGATCTCCACGCCCACGGTGGTCTGCATGTACTCGTGCAGCGGATAGAACTGCGCCAGGTAGGCGCGGACGATCAGCTCGTAGATGTTGCGCTCGCGCTCACTCAAGCCGGCCTTGCTGCCCTTCTGCATCGTCGGCACGATGCCGTGGTGGGCGGTGATCTTCGAGTCGTCCCACGTCTTGGACTTGATGCGTGGGTCGGCACCATCGACCAGGCCGGCCAGCTCGGGGTTCACGTGCTTGACGGCCTCCAGGACGCGCGGCGCGTCGGCGTGCTGCGACTCCGGCAGGTAGGCGCAGTCGGTGCGCGGGTAGCTGGTCAGCTTGTGCGTCTCGTAGAGCGCCTGGCAGGTGTTCAGCACGTCCTCGGCGCTGTAGCCGTACCGCGCGGAAGCCAGCGCGGTAATGTCCGACAGCGCGAAGGCCAGCGGCTGGTTCTTCTTCTTGGCCTCCTGCTTGTAGGTGGCGATGGTGCCCGGCTGGCCCTTGACGGCGGCCACTAGGCCATCGGCGACAACCGTATCGACAAGGCGGCCTTCGCTGTCCAGGCCGGCTTGATCTTCCTTCGCCTTCCAGGTGGCGGCAAAGCTGCCGCCGGCGTGCTCGATCACGGCCTTGATGGTGTGGTACGGCACCGGCTTGAACGCCTCGATCTCGCGGTCGCGGCCGACCACAAGCGCGAGCGTCGGTGTCTGCACGCGGCCCACGGTCAGCAGGGCGCGCGAACCGCCGCGCTGCGCCCGCAGGGTGTAGGCGCGGCTTAGGTTCATGCCGATCAGCCAGTCGGCCCGCTGCCGCCCGCGTGCGGCATCGGCCCAGCCCTTGTACGTGGTGTTTTCCTTCAAGGCGGCCAGGCCGCGCTTGACGGAAACCGAATCCTGGGCGGACACCCAAAAGCGGCGCGTCGGCTTGCTGCTCTTGAAGTGCTCCAGCACTTCATCGACCAGCAACTGGCCTTCACGGTCGGGGTCGCCGGCGTTGACGATCTCCTTGGCTTCTTTCAGCAGCTTGCCGATCACGGTGAGCTGCTTCTTAGCATCGTCCTTCGGGTGAAGAATCCAGGTCTGCGGGATGATGGGCAGCTCATCGACGCGCCATAGCTTCTTGCCGGATTTGCCGGTCGGCACGTCATCGGGCGTGTACTCGTCCGGGTCGGCCTGCTCCAGCATGTGCCCGAAGCACCAGGTCACTTTGTCGCCGCCGCACTCGATGTAGCCGTCGCCCTTGCCGGTGATGCCCAGCTCGCCGGCGATGGCTTTTGCGACGGATGGTTTTTCCGCGATGAACAGTCGCATGGTGGTTTCCTCCCCTACCAGGTGATGACCGGACGGATCACGGTCTGAACTTGAGAACGATTGACCGGGCCGAAGTAGCGGCCGTCGAATGACGTGTCGCTCACGTCCGACATAAGCAGCAGCTCGGCATTGCCCAGCGTGTAGGTGCTGGCCTGGAAGCGCGGCAAGGGCCGCCCGGACTTGTCGGCCTGGATGGGCTTGCTGTGTGGCAGCAGCTCGCCATTGACGCGCACGCCGTCATCGGCCACCGATACGGCATCGTCTTTAGCGGCTAAAACGCGCTTCATCATGTAGCCGTAGTCGCCTGGGCAGAACCCGGCCCCGATGTAGCCCCTTTCCTTGGCGTCATCGAACACGCCGACCTTCGGCGGGCACCAAAGCACGTAAGCGCCCTTCTCCACCGGCGCGCTGCTCGTCCAGTACAGGCCGACCGGAATGCTCTTGGTGGTGTTGATGCGGGCACCGGCGGCATAGCTGCCGGCGGCCAGCACCAGGACGGCTAGGCCAGCGATGGCAACGCCTTTCGTGATGTGTTTCAGGATGCGGCTCATATCGTGATGCCCTCCCCTGCCTCAACCACTTGGCGCAGCCGGTCGGTGGCCTTCGGTGCGGGAATCGAAGCCCGCGCCTGAAACACCGGGTCTTTGAAGTACAGCGGCTGCTTGCCGTAGATGGCCGGGTAGCCCGCGACGTAGATCACCATGTCGCCGGCTTCCTCGATCTCGCCCTTGTCGTTCTTCTTCGGCCCCGGCATCCGCAGGCACTCATCGGGCGTCAGCAAGGGGCGCTGCACTTCCTGGAAGGTGCGCGACACCTGGCCCAGCATCGCCGCCGTGCGGCGGCCGCTGGTCGTGATCTGCTCCTTCACTACTGTGGTCTGCCCGGTCAGTCGGGACAGGTGTTCCGCCGTCTCGACACGGTTGGGCGGATAGGCGTTCTGCACGTGGCAGTTCGACGTGATCTGCTCGTCGTGGCCGTAGCCCGTCTCGCGGCTTCGGAGCTGGTTAATGTCCTGGCAAATCAGGTAGCACTTGATGCCGTAGCCGGCGACGAAGGCCAGCGACTCTTGCATGATTTCGAGCTTCCCGAGGCTCGGGAACTCGTCCAGCATCATCAACAGCCGGTGCTTGTAGTGGGCCACCGGCCGGCCGTTCTCGAAGTCCATCTTGTCGGCCAGCAGGCGCACGATCATGTTCACCATGACGCGCACCAGGGGCCGCAGGCGGGCCTTGTCGTTCGGCTGGGTGACGATGTACAGGCTCACCGGGTCGTCGGAGTGCATCAGGTCTTTGATGCGGAAGTCCGACCGGCTCACGCTGCGCGCCACCACTGGATCGCGGTACAGGGCCAAATAGGATTTGGCCGTGGACAGCACCGATCCGGCTTCTTCGTCGGGTCGATCCATCATGTCGCGGGCGGCCGATCCGATGGCGTGGTGGTTCTGACCGTCCACGTGTCCGTAGGTGGTCATTTCCATCCATAGCTCGCCAATGTCCCGGTTCGGGTCGGCCAGCATGGCATCGACCGATGGCAGCGTGGCCGTGCCACCGTCGTTCCTGGCCTTGTAGAGCGCGTGCAGGATGACGCCGACCAGGAGTGCGAAGGCGGTCTTTTGCCAGTGCGAATCCAGGCCCTTGCCGTCCGGGTCAACTATCAAAGTTGCTAGGTTCTGCACGTCGCCGACTTCGGCCTCGGTGCCGACGCGGATTTCGTCCAGCGGGTTCCAGCACACGCCGCCCGCGCTGCTGGCCGGCTCGAAGCGCAGCACCTTGTTCTTCGCGTGCTTCTGCCGCCAGCCGGCCGTCAGCGCCCACAACTCGCCTTTCAGGTCGGTGATGACGCTGCTTGCGCCCCACGAAAGCAGGGTCGGCACCACCAGGCCAACGCCCTTGCCGCTTCGCGTCGGGGCGTAGGTCAGCACGTGCTCGGGGCCGCTGTGCCGCAGGTAGAAGAAATTGCCGTCCTTGTCTTGCCAGCCGCCGACATAGACGCCGGTGGCGGTCGGTGCGTCCTTGCCGGTGACGACCTCCAGGACGCTCCGCCCGCGCGGCAGCAGGCCGGCCGCCTGAATGTCCTTTTTCTCGGCCCAGCGGGCCGAACCGTGCAGGTATTCGTTCGCCTTCGAGCTGTTGGACGTGACGACTTTCGCCACGGCCACGCCCAGCAGGCCCACGGTGGCAGTCACCATGCCGATGCTGCCGGCCCGCATGATCTCGTCGGGGTACTGGCCGTACCACTTCGCCGACCAGGACAGGATCGACCAAGGCGCGTACACGTGCCCGAAGTTGGCCCCGAGGCTCGCGTGATACTGGAACGTGTAGGCGAAGAACTGTGTCGCGGCCTGGAGGCCGCCGACCAGGGACACACCGCCGAGGATCGGCAGCAACTTGCTGGGTTTCGGCTTCGCGTTGCGAACCTGCGGCCCCACGGCGTTGTTCATCTTGATTTTCATCTACTCCTTCCTTTCGACGTTTTGATGGAGCCTTTCGGCGTGATCGTCACGGCCTCGCCGACCGCGATGCGCGACAAGCGCCGGGCCGTGGCCTGGTCAATGGGCATCACCATGACCTCATCGCCTCGTTTCAACAGGGCCAGCGCCTGGCCCTCGATGTTGCGGACGCCCTGGAAAGCAAGGGCACCGTCACCGGCAGTATATCGCGCGTGCTTCGGTATATCGAAACCTTTTGAGCGTTTCGCCTCGCGTTCAGCGATGTATTTATCCGCCGCAGTGAGGCCCGGCGGGGCGGCTGCTACCCCTGTTCCTGGCCGAGAAATTCCCCGTCGCAGTTGGTGATCTGGCTGGGTTCCTTGCTGCTCCAGGTGACGAGGAACATCACGCGGCAATAGCACTTCACTTCCGCCGGCGATGCGAACCACACCGAGTTGGGACAGCGTTCGCAAACGGTGCTGGCTTTGGGGCGGCGGGACTCGTCCAATGCGTCCAATGTCGGGCTTCCGGTGGACGGCTCCGGCGTGAACGCCGGCGGCGTCGGCTCGCCCTCTACCTGGTCGCCCGATGCCTGCTCGGGCGATGGCGACGGGTCGGGCAGCGTCGTCGTGGGCAGCGGTGCGCTGTCCAGGGCCGCCAGCGCCGCGTCCAGCTCGTCCTCGATGTTCTGCGGGTCGCTGGTCGGCTCGTTCGGTTCGGTCGGGTCGCTCATGGGTGTTCTCCTTCTTCAATAGCGCAAGCCGCCGGCTCTCCAGGGCCGGATCGGCGAACGTGATGGGTAGCTGGGAATCAACGGCCGCGCGGATGATCTGCGCCTGGAATTGCGTGGTGCCGTTGACGGTGATGCGGCTGCCGTAGCGTTCCATCGCCAGCCGTAGAGCTTCTTGCAGGCCCTCGCGCGTGGCCTCGCGCGAGACTTGCAGCTTGTCGCCATCGTCCCGAACGGCCGTCAGGCCGGCGCGGAAGATGATGGTGCCCTTCTTGGTGATGTTGTCCGTCACCGGGGCGTGGCCGGGGCGCGGATCGCCCCGGCCCTGGATGGTGTTGCCTTTCAGGCCCTGCGCTGCCTCGCGGGCGCGCAGGGCGGTCAACGCCTCGGCGTTGCCGTGGGTCGCTTCCTTCTTGAGCCAGTCGGCCCACGTGCGGCGGCTGTGGCTCTCGTAGAGGGCCTGGCGGTCTTGCTGGTACTGCTTGTTGATCGCCTGGATTTCGTCGCGCAGGGCCTTGCTGGCCTGGGCATACAGCAGCTTCTTGTTCGCGCCGTTCTCGCCAATCACCTTGATCGTCGCGCGGCGCAGACGACCGGAACGCTTCGCGGCCTCGACCAGCCGATCCTTGCGCCGGCGGGCCTGCTCCAGCGCCTGCCCACGTGTCGCGGTCAAGGTCTGCTGCTGGGCCTTGTACCGGGCGTACAGCTCGACGGTGTTCACGCGCAAGCGGATCGGGTCTTTCTGGTACTGGCGCTTCGCTTTGGTTCGTGTATGCCGTTCGGGCGAAGCCTCGAACGGGCCAAGCCGTGCCTCCAGCTTCGGCTTGGAAAGGTCGCGGGCTAGGGTGCTCGCCTTGACCATAGTTCCGTCGCCGGCCTCGATCACCAGGCCGTTCGCGCGCTCGCGCAGCTCCAGGCCGTTGTCGCGCATGACCTGGTGCAGTTCCTGCCAGGACTGCGCACCCTTGATCTCGTCCAGGCATTCGCGCTTGATCCAGCCGACCAGGCTTTCCACGCCTGCGTGCCGCTCCATGTCGGCCGCCCTGCCCTCGGCACCGCGCTGGCGTGGTTCGTGGTTGTCCCGCTCCAGCCCGTAGTCGTGCTCCAGGGTCGTGCAAAGCTCGGCCAGCGCCCGATGCGAGTAGTACGGCTCGTGCATCGTGTTTCGCGTCGGGTGAATCTTGTTGATGGCGATGTGGATGTGCAGGTTGTCGGTGTCGTTGTGCACGGCACTGACGCGCTGGTGTTCGCCGTAGCCCAGCCCTGCGCAGATACGTTCCTCAATCGCCCGCAGGGTGTCGGCGCTGGGCTGCTCGCCGGCCCGGAAGCTGACAATCAGGTGATAGGTCTTGTCGCCCTTGGCCCGCGTGTTCGTGTGCTGGGTCGCCAGAACCTCGGTGATGGCGTCTTGCACCGACACGGCATCGCAGTTCGTGATCTGCACCTGGCCCAGCCGGTGATCCTTGCTCTGCGCGTCGGTGACGTAGTTCACCAGGCCGGCGAAGTCGGACTTGCCCAGCGACCGCATGGGTACGTGCTTGGCGATCATCGGCCGGCCCTCGGCTTTTTAGCCGCTAAAACGCTCAAGGCTCGGCCCTCGGCTGCACCACGGACTTCATGAGTCGGCTCATTTCGTCCTGGGTGGCTTCGATCCGGGCCAGCAGGGCAAGGATCGTGGCGTCTCCGAAGCGGGCCGTGCGCGCGTCGTCGGTGAGCCATAGCTTGAGCAAGCCGCCCAGCCGGCCGAGGTCGCCATTCACCCGCACCAGCTCGCGCACGTACTCGTAATCCATGACGCCCTTGATCTGGTAGCCCTGGCCCACGTCGCGCAGGTAACGCGCCACGCTGACCCCGGCCCTCTTGGCGTTCGCCTCGATCAGCGCCTTCTCTTCGGGGAACACCGGCACCCGCAGGTGCTGCCGCCGCTTCGCGGTCGGCTGTTCGTCTGCTTCCATGTCGCTACCCCTTGAGCGCGTGCGCCGTGTGCCGCGCGTAGGTCGCCACGGCTCGCCAGTAGGCGGCCATCGGCCCCTTGCGGCGTGCCCATGCCTTTTCCGCCTCGTCGTTGGCCTGCGTGCGCAGCTCGCGCAGCACGCGGGCAAGGCGCTGCCGGTCGGCCACCGGCAGCGCCTGGAGTTCGCGGCCTGCTGGAAGCTCCAGCAGCGGATTGATGTAGCCCATGTCGTTCGTCTCTCGCTTCTTGGCCGGCGGTAGCCGGCAGCCTCGCAGAGCAGGGTGCCCGTTGAGTGCCGCAGGCGCGAATAAGGGACAGCGAAGATAGATAACCGGCTCGCCCGGTTAGCTAACTTCGCACATCCTGCCCGCCTTACGGCGTTGATAACACCAAGGAAAGTCTATACCGAAACCTTCGCATCTGTCTGCATTTAGCGCGAAAAGATGGCGGATATATCGAATGAAGGCGTACAATGCCCAGGAAGCGCGCCACATGCAGCGGTGTCAAGCTGCTATCCACGCGCTTTACATAGACTTTCCACGGGTCGATACATGAAAATGACGGCTATTTACAAACCACGGAAGCGAGGCGATGGCAGAAAGCAGCTTTCCCGACGAGCTGGCCGCGTGGATCGAGAAACGAGCGGCCAAGAAGCGCCGACAGGACGCGGCCGCTGTCGCGTTCCTGGCGGTGCGTGGCGATGTGAAGGCCGCAATGGACTCGGGCTATGCGGTGACAACGATCTACGAGTACATGCGCGAAACCGGCCGGGTGAAGTGCAGCTACGAGACGTTCCGCAAGCACGTCCAGCGGTTCATCAAAGCCGCACCAGCAGCACCCGCGCCGGCACCTCCCCCGGCGGCCGACCAGGCCAAGGGGGAGAAGCCGGCGCAACAGGTAGGGGGATCGAAGGCGAAGAAGCCGAAGGCACCCGAGCCGAAGAAACCCGAGTCGGCAGGGATCGCCGGCTTCAACTACAACCCGAAACCGAATAAAGAGGATTTACTGTAATGGCGAAAATTCACATGGTCTTGCAGGGCAAGGGCGGCGTCGGCAAGTCGATGATCGCGGCCACCATTGCGCAGTACAAGGCGAGCAAGGGGCAGACGCCGCTTTGCATCGACACCGATCCGGTCAACAGCACCTTCGAGGGGTACAAGGCCCTGAACGTGCAGCGCCTGAACATCATGGACGGCGACGAGATCAACACCCGGAACTTCGATGCCCTGGTGGAGCAAATTGCCTCGACCAAGGGCGACGTCATCATCGACAACGGGGCCAGCTCGTTCGTGCCGCTGTCCAGCTACTTGATCGGCAACCAGGTGCCGGCGCTGCTCCAGGACATGGGGCACGAACTGGTGGTGCATACGGTCGTCACCGGCGGGCAAGCCTTCCTGGACACGCTGAACGGCTTTAGCACGCTGGCCCGGCAGTTTCCGGCCGAATGCGTGTTCGTGGTTTGGCTGAACCCGTATTGGGGGCCAATCGAGCACGAAGGCAAGGGCTTCGAGAAGATGAAGGCGTACACCGACAACAAGGCTCGGGTGTCGGCCATCATCCAGATTCCGGCCCTCAAGGAAGAAACCTACGGCCGCGACTTCTCGGAAATGCTCCAGGAGCGCCGGACGTTCGATGAGGCCCTGGCCGACCCGGCGCTCACGATCATGACGCGGCAGCGGCTCAAGATCGTGAAGTCGCAGCTCTTCCAGCAGCTCGACAACGCGGCGGTTCTCTGATGGCGAGCGACGACAAGATCGAAGAGCTGATACGGGAGATCGCGGTCAAGCACGGCATCGCCGTGGGCCGCGACGACCCGATCTTCATCCTCCAGACGATCAACACCCGACTGATGCAGGACAGCCAGGCCGCGCAGCAAGAAATCCTGGATCGCTTCAAGGAAGAGCTGGAAGCCATCGCACACCGTTGGGGGGATGACGCCAAGGGAAAGGCCGAAAGGACGCTCAATGCGGCCCTGGCGGCCTCCAAAGAGGCGATGGCGAAGGGGATGCAGGACGGCGGCAAGGCCGCCGCCGAGGCGGTGCGACGCGAGCTGGAAGCGGCCGCCGCGCAGCTCGCCGCGCCGATCCGCGAAGCGCGGCGCGTGTCGTACATGAACATCGTGGCGGCCGGCATGGCGGTTTTCGCGGCCGCCCTCGCGCTGTGGGCCTCGCTGTAAATGGCGATGCGGGATCTCATCGTCAGAAATGGCGATGGTCGACCGCGCCGGCGGCATCGTCGCTTCTGGCGAGGCTGGCCAGCCCCTTGCATCGTCGGGAATGACGATGCTGCAGGTCATCGCCGGAACTGGCGATGCTCGAGAAAAAAGCCCGGCATCGCCGGGCTTTCGTTTAGACGGCCCGCGTGAGGCCCAAGCTCTGCGACCGGCCTGGTCGCTCCAGGGTCTGCGCCTGCTTTTTCTCCTGTTCCTCGCGGCGTAGCAGCGCCTGGTGCCGGCGTGCCGCTTCGCGCATGGCATCCCAATCAGATGCCAGCTCGGGGTTCTCGGCGCGCATCTTCCTGGTTGCCAGCTCTTCGACCTTCGGCGAGTGCAGGCCCATGCCCTCCTTGATCTCGCGGACGGCCTCCAGGCGCACATGCAGGGACTGCAAGCGCGCCTGCTGCTGCATCTGCTGGTTCTGCCAGGCGCGTTTCGCGCCTGGCCGGGTCAGTAGGCCCGGCTGGTTCGCCTGGGTCTGCTGCAAACGCGCCTGCTGCCGGTCGATCAGGTTTTCAAGGCGATCCTCGATGCGCTCCACCTGGTCGTGCTTGGCCTGGACGTACAGGGCAAGGGCTTCCTGGTAGGTCTGGTCGAGCGGTGCGGCCTCCAGGGCCGCTTGCTGCTCGGCCTCGGTGGCTTCGGCAGCGGCCAGCAGGCCATCGCCGGCGGCGTCGGTTCTGCTGGTCGTGCTTGTTGCGAAGCCGGCGGATGCCGGCTGCTGGGTGCGGCGGGCGTCTGCCCGGCCGGCGGTGGGTGTGAGTCGTTTCAAGGCGTGGCCCTCCTTTTAGCCGCTAAAAGCTATCGGGATCGGCCTCGCGTGAGTTTCGGGGCCTCGGCGGCAACGGTAGCTTTGCCTTGTGCGCTGTAGCTGATGCTCTTCGCGCTCCCGATTTCAGGTACTTTATCGAAATCTGACCGGGCGTGCATGACAAAGTTCTTGCCTACCTGCTGGAACACCTGATTGTTGTCGGCGTGAACGATCACGCCATCGTGAGTCTGCTTTTTGTCGGCCTGCTGGGCCATGTATAGGTTGTAGATGCCGGGCTTCAATGCGCCCGCCTTGTCAACCTTCTGATTGGCCCAAGCCCCTTCTTGCTCGGTCTGAACGATCCGCTGTCCGTTCATGACCAAGAGGCGTTGTTTCATAGGGCGCTCCTATCGTTAGTGTTTCGCAAAATGTGGGAATCCCTCCTTTGGCCTTCTAGGTGCTCCGTCTCCGGCAATAAAAAAGCCGACCTCGGCACGCGAGGCCGGCTCGTCCTTGGGGCCGGGGAGATACGACTAAAGCACCATTTTATTGAAAATCTGCATAGTCGTCAGGCGTTTTTCGTGCTATCGCCCTTGCCCTTGCCCTTGCCGCCGGCCATGACGGTTTCCAGGGCCTCCAGGCGGCCCCGCAGGGTAGCGGCGTCCTCTCGGGCCTGGGCGGCCTCCTTGCGCGCCGCATCGCGCTCGCCCTGGGCCGCCGTCAGTCGCTCGGCCTGGCGGTGCGCCTCGGCGGCCATCTGCTTGCGCTGCTCCTGGTGCGCAGTGTCGCCGGCTTCGGCCTTGGCCTGCACCTTCGCCAGTTCGCCGCGCACCTGGTCAAGCTGACCGGCGGCCGCCTCGGTGGCCTTCTGCTGCTCGGCCAGCGCCGCCCGCGCCTGGTCGGTCGCCTGGTTCGCGCGCTCCAGGTCGGCGCGCAGCTCGCCGGCCCGGCGCTCGATCTCGGTTGCCCGGCTGTTCGCGGCTGCAAGCTCCGCGCGCATGGCCTCCACCTGGTCGGCGCTCGCGGTGGCCTTCTCCTGGGCCTTGTCGCGCTCCGTGCGGGCCTGGCGCGCTTCCTGGTGGGCGTGATCCAGCTCCGTGCGCAGCTCGCCGGCGCGGGCCTCTGCCGTAGCGGCCCGCTCGCTTGCCGCCGCCAGCTTCTCGCGCAACCCCTCGGCCTCCCCCTTGGCGGCCGCTTCTGCGGCCTCCAGGGCCGCGATACGACCCTTGGCATCGTCCAGCTCGCCGGTGAGCTGGTCGGCCAGCTCTGCCGCCTCCTGGCGTGCTGCCTCGGTTTCCTGCCGCACGGCCTCCAGCGCCTCGCGCTCGGCAGCCAGCCGGTTGTTCGCCATTTCCAGGGCCACGGCCCACAAGTCGCCGCCCAGCTCGGCCAGCTTATCGGTGATCGACGCCGGGGCCGGCTCTCGGATCGGTGCCGTCTGGCTGGCCTTGCGCGCCCGCCACTCGTTCATCGCCTCGGAAATGGTCGTGAAGCTCCCGCTGCCGATCTGCTTGCGCACGCTCGCCAGGGTGGGGTTCTGGCCGGCGGCGTCCAACTCGTCGGCGACCGCAAATATCTGCTCTTTCGTGATTGCCATGATGGGCCTCCTTTCGGCCGGTGTTGTATGTTGTAGCGTGTAGCATACTACAACATACAACATAGTGCAAGGGTTTAGCTGAACTTTTTTTAGCGGCTAAAACGGGGCCAGCCCGGCGCAGGGCGCGCAGGCAAAAAAAAGCCCCGCTCGATGGCGGGGCGACGGGGTGGGGTGGTCGGTGGGGGTCTGGTGCAGGGGCTTCTAGCCCTCCAGCAGCGCGACAAGCTGCACGGTGCCAAGGTCGGCCTCGAACTCCTGGCCGTCATCCTCGTACTTGAGCCAGGCCCAGCCCTCGGCCGGCGGCCGGCGGTTGAGGATCAGGCGGGCAGGGCGGTCGTCGTGCTTGACCTGGATGATCGCCTTCTTGAGCCTGTCCGGGTCGGGTTCCTTCGGCTCCTTTCCCTTGGCGTCATCCTGCGAGCCTTGCTCGCCTTCGCCGTCCTCGCCATCGGTCTTGCCGGTGAAGGCATCGACGGTGTTGGGATCGCGGTCGCCCTCCTGGTTGCGCTTGTCCTCCAGGTACTCGCGCAACAGCTTGACCGATCCGCGCGTCAGCTCCTGGCTGTCGTCGGCCAGCCACGCACCCACTTCCTCGGGGTTCTTCTTGAAGGCTGTCACCAGCTCGTTGATGACAGTCACATCCTTGGCGCGGCCGGTGTTGAACGCCTGGGCAATCGGCTCGGGCAAGTCCAGCAGCGTGACGTGCTGCGTGACGAACGCCGGCGACTTGCCGATCTCCTTGGCGATCTCCGACTTCTTCTTGCCCTTCGCCAGCTCGCGGCCGATGAAGTCCGCGATCTCGCGGGCCGTCAGCTCGTTGCGTTGCAGGTTCTCGATTACCTGGTCGGCCTCGTTGTAGTCGTTGTCGATGAAGGCCGGAATGGTGGTCTTTTCGGCCCACTTCGAGCCACGGTAGCGCCTCGCGCCGTGGTTGATGAGGTAGCGGCCCGGAACATCCGGGTTGTCGCGCACGCTGATGGGCGACTTCACGCCGCGCAGCTTGATCGTCTCCCCGATCTCGGCGATGGACTCCGGCGTGAAGCCGGGGTTGTCCGCCGTGCGCGGCTGATGCGGGTCTTCGTCGATGAGGTCAAGCGGCAGTTCCTGGGGGCCTCCAGGGGCCGCATTCGCGGCCTGTGGCTCGTCCAGCAGGCTCGACAGGTCGCCGAGGCCATCCAGGCCCAGCCCGCCGCCCTTGGGCTTCTCTGCGGCCGCTTGCGGGGCCTTCTTCTTGGCGTTGGTCTTTACGGCGCTGGTCATTGCGCGATCTCCATCTTCGTGAATACGTAATCCGCCAGGGCGCGCACTTCCTGGGTGGCCTTGCGCGCGGCGGTTTTCTTGATCTTCCACACCGGCATCTGCTCGCCCAGCGCCTCCGCGATGCTGTCTCGCGCGCCGACACTGAACGGCAAGATCAGTTGCGGGTATGCCTGCTGCAAGGTCGCCAGGTTGCTGACGTGGCGCGGCTTCCGCGCGTCCACCTTGTTGGGCACCATGCCAAGGAAGCGCAGCTTCGGGTTCTGCTTGCGCAGGTTGCCGATGATGGCAACCATCTTCTTCATGCCCTGCAAGCTGTACGCCTCCATTTCGACCGGCGAAAGCATGTAGTCGGCGGCCAGCACGGCCGCCGTCATGGCGACGCCAAGGGAAGGGGCGGTGTCGATCAGGCATACGTCGAAGAACTCGCCCAGCGCCTCGATGCTGGCCCGCAGCGCGCCGGCGGCCTGGGCCAAGTCCATCTTGTCCAGGTTGGCCAGGCTGGCATCGGCCGCGATCAACGTCAGGCCGTCGTCCTCGCGGCCAGCGAACCAGGCTCGCAGCTCGTCGCCGCCGGCGGTGAACATGCGACTGGCGGGATAGCCCGAATCGTGGCCGGCCAGCGTCCAGCTTGCATTGCCCTGGGTGTCCAGGTCGATCACTGCAACCCGAAGGCCGCGCTCCTGGAAGTCGAACGCCAGGTGGCAGGTTGCGAACGTCTTGCCTTGACCGCCTTTCTGAATTGCAGTGACCAGTGTTTTCATGAGTTGGGTTCCTGTTTCCTCTTTCCCTTGGCGTCGGCTTCCCAACGCTTGACGATGAACGCTTGATGCTCCGGCAGTACCGCCGTCACTCGCTCGAAGCCCTGCGGGAGCACTTCCCCCGCCACTGCCCATACGCGACTGACCGCCTGCGATACCGCCCCCTTGGTTAGCCCCAGCGAGGCCACAAACTCGGCCTGGGGCCTTCCATCGACCAGCACGCCGCGCGCTATGTCGATGGTCTGTTGCCCGATCTCCAGGCCCTTGATCGCCGCCTGGAATTGGGCTTCGGTTAGCCGTTTCTTCATGGAGAACACCCATATAAACTCCACACCCGGTTGTTGAACAAAAGGCGGTTCCAGCCGCCGACCATGTGCAGAAGTTTAGCTAAACTCGCCGGGTGCGTCAAGCGTTTTAGCGGCTAAAAATCATTCCTTCTTGGCGTCATCCGCATACAGCTCGGCCAGGCGCTTGAGGTCGTCGGGGCCTTGCTGAACCTCGATCACCCGCATGCCGTAGCGCCCCATCTGCGATGCGGCGCGCGAAACTGCGAGCTGCTGCGCGTGGTCGGCGCTCACGAAGAACGTCATCAGCGGCCCCACGGTGCGCGTGCCGCCGCTCGCAAAGCACACGTCGAACGAACCCCCATGTACGTGCGGATCGACGCCTTCAACGAGACGCCAGGGGTCAAGGCCCCATTCCTCGGATTGCGCGCTGTACCAATAGGCCGGCGCATCGCCGTTCAAGTCGCTGGCCGCGTACTCGCGCACCAGGACAGCCACGCGGCCCGTGGTCGGCTCCACGAAGCCCGGCGGG
>NZ_CCAE010000034.1 GCF_000723405.1 Hydrogenophaga intermedia
GTGCAGTGGGTGGGGACGGGGGCGGTGCTCTGTGGGCTGGTTGTGAACCAGTTGCGGGGGCGGCGAGCAGGCGGGCGTTGACCGGACGTTCAGTTGAAGCCCCGCGATTGTCCGCGAGCACCACCGACAGCTCAGTCCTCCAACGCCAACAAGGCCTCGACAGTCGACAGCAAGCCGGGGTTGAGCGCTTCGCCGATGACTTCGAACTTGTGCTCGACCGCGGCCTGAGCCATGGCGAGCCCGCTACCCGTGATCCCACTCATCCCGCCTCACGCAGCCGGAAGAACCCCACCGCCTGCGCCAGTCGTGCCGCCTGCGTGCGCAGGCTCTCGGCCGCCGCCGCGCTTTCTTCCACCAGCGCGGCGTTCTGCTGCGTGGTGTGGTCCAGCTGAACGATGGCGGTGTTCACCTGGTCGATGCCCTCGCTTTGTTCGCCGGTGGCCGCGCCGATCTCCGAGATCAGGTCGGTGACGCGGCGCACTTGGCCCACGATGTCGTCCATCGCGGCGCGCGCGTCGCCCACCAGGCGCGCGCCCGACTCGACCTTGCTCACGCTGGCGCCGATGAGCGCCTTGATTTCCTTGGCCGCTTCGGCGCTGCGCTGCGCGAGGTTGCGCACCTCGCCGGCCACCACCGCGAAGCCGCGGCCCTGCTCGCCGGCGCGCGCCGCTTCCACGGCGGCGTTGAGCGCCAGGATATTGGTCTGGAACGCAATGCCGTCGATGACGCCGATGATGTCGCCGATCTTCTGGCTGCTGCCCTGGATGTCCTGCATGGTGGTGACCACCTGGCCCACCACCTCACCGCCCTTCTGTGCGGCCGAGCTGGCCGAGGTGGCCAGTTGCGTGGCCTGGCGCGCGGTGTCGGCACTGTTGCGCACGGTGGCGTTCATCTGCTCCATGGACGCGGCGGTCTGCTGCAGGCTGCTGGCCTGCTGCTCGGTGCGGGTGGACAGGTCCGCGTTGCCCGTGGCGATCTGCGCGCTGCCGCTGGCAATGCTGTCGCTGCCCTGGCGAACGTCATCCACGATGCGCACCAGGCTTTCGTTCATCGCTTTGAGCGCGGCCTGCAGTTCGCCCAACTCGTCGCGCCGGGTCACGGCGATGCTGGAGCGCAGGTCGCCGGACGCGACGGTCTGCGCCACGCTCACGGCTTCCCGGATGGGGCCGACGATGGAGCGCGTGATGAGCAGGGCCAGCAGCAGGGCGGCAACCACGGCCGCCACGCTGGTGCCGACCATCAGGGCGCGGTTGGTGGCGTACGCGGCGTCCGACGCCTTGACCTCGATCGCGGCCTGCTCGGCGGCGTAGGCCAGGTACGCATGACTGGCGCTCACCAGCGCCGCGAGCAGCGGCCGGCAGTCCGTTTCCATGCGCCGTACCGCGTTGTCGCGATCGCCCTTGACGGCCAGGTCGAGGATGCCCAGCGCCACCGGGCCGTACTTCGCTTCAACGGCCACCAGTTCGTCGAACAGGCGCCGCTCCTGCGGCGCGGTGTGCTCGTCGGCGTCCAGCGCCTCGCGCAGCACCTTGAAGCCTTTCACGACCTCGCCGTGGGCTTTCACGGTGGCGTCCTTTTCGTGCGCCTGGGCCGCGGGATCGCCCACGAGCACGAGGTTGCGCACGCCGATGGCGCGCGCGTTCGCGGCGTCGAGGATGTTGTTGGCCAGGGACACGCGCTGCGAGGTTTCGCCCGCGTACTGGGTAAAGGTGGCGTGCTCGTGTCCAAGGGCGCGCACCGACAGTGCAGCGACGGCCAGCACGATGACGGCGAGCAGCATGAATCCGGCGAGCAGCCGGGCCTTGACGGAAAGACGATCGATACCCATGACGCTGGCTCCCTTCTGTTGTCGAACATGTGGCTGACGGTGGGCACGCGGCATAACCGCAGCTTGTCTATCGACGCACTGTTGTGGGGACTTCACATGACGCGACGGCCGGTCACGGCCTTGTCACGTTGGTATGCGCAGCCAGCTTTTGGGGCCCGGAACTGAGGCCTTTCGGAGGATAGGCAGGGCGGGTGACCATGCCGGTCGTCGAAGCCTTAAGTCGCGCGGGCCACGGTGGTGCCGATCGCCGCCAGCATGCGCTCCAGCGCGCGCCCCGCGCTGGGCGCGTAGTTCACCATCGCCAGGAAGCCGTGCACCAGGCCGTCGGCGCGCACCACGTCGGTGGGCACACCGGCCTGGCGCAGGCGCTCGCCATAGGCCTCTCCCTCGTCGCGCAAAGGGTCCATGCCGGCGGTGACGACCAGGGCCGCGGGCGAGGCCGAGAGGTCGGGCGTGTGCAGCGGCGAGGCCAGCGGATCCCGGCGCTTCGCGGCGTCGGGCTGGTACTGGTCCCAGAACCACATCATGTCGCGCCGCGTGAGCAGGTAGCCCTCGGCGAATTCGTGGAAGCTCTTCGTGTCGAAGTCGCAGTCGGCCACCGGGTAGGCCAGCACCTGCAGGTCCACGCGTCGGGCGGGCTTCGATTCGTTGTGCAGGCGCGAGGCCACGCTGGCCAGGTTGCCGCCCGCGCTGTCGCCCATGGCGATCAGCGTGCGCAGCGGCGCGCCCATGCGCGCGGCGGCCTGCGTCGCGGCCCAGGTGATCGCGGCGCGCGCGTCGTCCAGCGGCAGCGGGAACGGGTGCTCGGGCGCCAGTCGGTAGTCCACCGACAGCACCGCGCAACCCGTGCGCTGCGCGAGCGCGGCGGTGAAGGGGTGGTACGAGGCCACCGTGCCGATCACCCAGCCGCCACCGTGGAAGTACACGATGAGGCCCTTGGGCGCGGGCGAGGGCACGTACAGCCGCACCGGGAGCGCGTGGCCGTTCGACGACGGAATGCTGAAGTCCTCGACCCGCGCCACCTCGGGTGCGGGGCCGAACAGCAGGTCCATCAGTGTGGGCCCGCTGCGCGCCTGTTGCGGCGTGCTCTGCCAGAACGGCGTGCGCTTGGCGTCCTTGACCTTCTGCAACAGGGCGGTGATCTCGGCGTCCATGTCGGCGACTTCCCTTCCTGCAATCAGGCCTTGGGCCGGTAACGCTGGATCAGCGCGCGCGCCTCGGCCAGCAGCTTGTTGCCGTCGAAGCCCTTGCCGCTGACTTCCTTCACCCAGTCGGCGGTCACGGGTTCGGTGAGCTTGATGAACTCCTCGGTCTCGGGCTTTCCCACCACGTGCACCGTGTTGCCACGGTCGATGACGGACTTGCGAACGATCGGATCGGCTTGCGCGATCACGCGGCCGTACATGGCCGAGGTGTCGGCGCCCGAGTTGTTGTCGATGACCTTTTTCAGGTCGGCCGGCAGGTTCTCGTAGCGCGCGCGGTTCATGGTGAGGAACTGCACGCTGTTGTTGAAGCCGGGCATGCCCTGAGGGAACTCGGTGTGGAACTTCGTCAGCTCGTCGAGCTTGGCGGCGGGCACCGTGTCCCAGGGAATGATGGCGCCGTCGATCACGCCCTTGGAGAGTGCATCGGGGATGGCGGGCAGCGGCATGCCCACCGGTACCGCGCCCACGTTCGCCAGGAACTGCGTGGCGCGGCGCGACGGGCCCCGCACCTTCATGCCCTTGAGGTCGGCGGCCTTGGTGATGACCTTGTTCTTCATGTGCAGGATGTTCAGGCCGTGGGTGTGCGCGGCCAGCAGCTTGACGTCGCGGAACTCGTCGGCGGCATTGGCGCTCACGTATTCCCACACCGCGCGGGACGAACCTTCGCCGTCGTAGGTGAAGAAGGGCAGTTCGAACACCTCGCTGCGCGGGAAGCGGCCCGGCGTGTAGCCGGCCAGCGACCAGATCACGTCGACCACGCCGTCGCGCGACTGGTCATAGAGCTGTGCGGGCGCGCCGCCCAGTTGCATCGAGGCATAGCCCTCGAACTGGATGCGTCCGCCCGATTCCTTCTCGATCTTCTGCATCCAGGGCGTGATCACCTTGCTGTACACGTTGGACGTGGCCGGCACGAAGGTGTGCAGGCGCAGCTTGACGGGGTTCTGCGCCGAGGCGGGCAGCACGATGGCGGGCGCGGCCAGTGCGGCGGCGGACTTGAGCAGGGTTCTGCGATCCATGGGTTGTCTCCTGAAATGAATGGTGGTGGCCCGGGCTGCGTTGGCTCAGGCGATGTCGAATCCCTGGTAATCGTTTGCCGCGACCTCTTCGATGAGGCGGCGGTACAGCGGCACGCCCGACACGAAGGCCATGAACACGCGCGGCTTGCCTTCGATGTTGGCGCCCATGTACCAGCTGTTGGCGCGCGGGTAGAGCGTCTTGTTGGCCTCGTCGGCGCAGCGCTGCACCCAGGCGTCCTCGGCGTCCTGGCGCGCGGCGATGCGTTTGGCGTCGCGGGCCTTCGCTGTCTGGATGAGTCTCATGATCCAGTCCACGTGGGTCTCGATCGAATGCACCATGTTGCTCAGCACCGAGGGGCTGCCCGGGCCGGCGATCACGAAGAGGTTGGGGAAGCCCGCGATGCCGATGCCCAGGTACGAGGTGGGCCCGTGCTCCCACTTGTCGCGCAGCGCCACGCCGCCTTCGCCGCGCAGGTCGATCGACTTGAGCGCGCCGGTCATGGCGTCGAAGCCGGTGGCGAACACGATGGCGTCGCAGTCGAACTGACGGCTCTTCGTGCGGATACCGGTGGGCGTGGCCTCCACGATCGGGTCGGCGGACACGTCCACGATGTCCACGTGCGGCAGGTTGAAGGTCTCGTAGTACCTCGAGTCCACGCACAGGCGCTTGGTGCCGAAGGGCAGGTCGTCCTTGGGGCAGAGCGCCTCGGCCTTGCGCGGGTCCTTCACCGCCTCACGGATCTTGCTGCGCGCGAACTCGGCCACCAGGCGGTTGGTCGAGAGGTTGGACATCTGGTCGGCGAAGGTGCGCAGCATGCGAAAGCCCCCACCCGCGCCGCGCCAGCGGTACTCCAGCTCGGCGATGCGTTCCTCGTCCGTCATTTCGGCCGCCGTCTTGGTGTTGGCGTTGAGGAACTGGCCGGTGACCGCCTCGCGGCCCATGGCGCGGCGTTCGGGGTAGCGCGCCTTGGCCGCCTTCAGCGCCTCGGGCGTGAAGGGCACGTTGTGCGCCGGCACGCTGAAGTTGGCGGTGCGCTGCAGCACGGTGAGCTGCTTCGCCTGCGCCGCGATCTCCGGCGTCATCTGCACGCCGCTGGAGCCGGTGCCGATGAGCACCACGCGCTGGCCCGTGAAGTCCACGCCCTCGCTCGGCCAGCGCGCGCTGTGGTACCAGCGGCCCTGGAAATCGTCCAGGCCCTTCAGGTCCGGCTTCTGCGGGATCGACAGTCCGCCCGTGGCCATCACCAGGTAGCGGGCCTCGAAGCGCTGGCCGTCGGCGGTGGCCACGTCCCAGAGCGCGCGCACCTCGTCGTAGTGCGCTGTGGTGACGCGGGCGTTGAGCAGGATGTCGTCGCGCAGGCCGAAGCGGTCGACCACGTGGTTCATGTAGCGCAGGATTTCGGCCTGCGGGGCGTAGCGCTCGCTCCACTCCCATTCCTCTTCCAGCTCGCGGCTGAAGGAGTAGGAATAGTCCAGGCTCTCCACGTCGCAGCGCGCGCCGGGGTAGCGGTTCCAGAACCAGGTGCCGCCCACGCCATCGCCCATCTCCAGGGCCTTCACGCTCATGCCCGCCTCGCGGGCCTTGTACAGCTGGTAGATGCCCGCGAAGCCGGCGCCCACCACCACCATGTCCAGTTTCATCGTCGTCATGTCGGTGCTCGTTCTGGTTGTTGAATCAACCTAAATTCAGTATCCACCCCATTAGGTTGACTTGTCAACCTGAAGACAACAGAATCCGACCGATGAACGACAAGGACCTTCAGGACCGGCGCGTGCTGGTGACGGGCGGCGCGGGCGGCATCGGCCAGGCCTGCGCGCGGCACTTCCTGGGCCGCGGCGCCCAGGTGACGCTGGTGGACATCGACGGCGAACGGCTCGATGCCGCGCGCGAGCGCCTGGGCGGCGAGCGTGTGACGGTGGTGCGCAGCGCGCTGGGCGACGCGCGGGCGTGCGCGCAGGCGGCCGCCGCCGCGGGCGGGCCCCTGCACGCGCTGGTGCACATGGCGGGCGTGTTCGAGCACGACCCGCTGGATCCCGAGGACCGCTCCGTGTGGGATCGCGCGATCGCCAGCAACCTGAGCAACGCCTACGAGATGGTGCTGGCCTTTCGCGCCGCGCGCGACGAGCGCAGCCTGTCGCGCGTGGTGTTGTGCAGCTCGCGCGCCTTCCAGCGCGGTACGCCCAACCGCGCGGCGTACGCGGCGGCCAAGGGAGGCATCGTGGGCCTGGTGCGCGCTTTCTCGCGCGACCTGGCGCCGCGCACCTGCGTGAACGCGGTCTCGCCCGGGCTCATCCGCACGCCCATGACCGACGACCTGGTGGCGGCCATGGGCGCGCAACGCCTGGCCGAGATTCCCCTGGGCCGCTACGGTGAGCCCGAGGATGTCGCCGGTGTGGTCGGCTTCCTGTGCAGCGACGCGGCAAACTACGTGACCGGCCAGGTGATCACCGTCGATGGCGGCGTGATCAACGGATAGGCCCCCCACCAGCCCACCACCGAACCATGCAACTCGATCTCGACCGATACGTGCCCGGCCTGCTGCTCTGGCTGTCGAACAAGGTGTCCAGCAGTGCCTCCGCGCTGTACCACGAACGCTTCGGCGTCAGCGTGACCGAGTGGCGCGTGCTGGCCTACTTCAAGATCCATCCCTGGTCCACGGCCTCCAAGGCCTGCGAATTCATGGGCCTGGACAAGGCGGCCGTGAGCCGCTCCGTCGCCAACCTGGTGGGCAAGAACGTCCTCGAGCCCCGGCCCCAGGGCCTGCGCAAGATCGAGTACCGCGTGACCGCTGAAGGAAACAAGCTGCACAACGCCATGTACCGCTTCGCCATGGCGCGCGAGCAGGCGCTGCTCAAAGGCATCGACGACGCCGAGCGGGCGGTGTTGATCGACCTGCTCAAGCGCATGCTGGACAACCTGGGCGAGGTGCAGCAGGTGGGGCGCGTCGGGCGACGCGCGCCTCAGGCGGCTGGCGAACGCGGCACCGAGAACAGCGGCGCGATGAGCGCGCCCGCGCGCCGCGTGGCTGGCGCCAGACCCAGCGCGAGCAGGACCCAGTCCAGCGGCATCTGATCCGTGCCGCGCAGGCCGACGCCGCACAACAGCAGCGCCAGCAGGCCGGCGCCCGCCAGCGTGAGGCCGGCCGCCGTGGCCTGGTGCTCCAGGCGCGCCAGCGCGCGCATCGAGTGCTCGGTCATGGCGCTCTCCGCCTGGCCTCGAGGATCAGGTTGAACGGCGTCTCGGCGGCGCGACGGAAATGCGCGAAGCCGGCCTGGCGGAACACCTCGGCCAGGCGCTTCTGGCCGGCCTGCGCGCCGAGCACCAGTTGCCCGCCCTCCGAGATGGCGTGCGCGCAGCAGATGGTGGTGGAGGCCGAGTAGTACAGGCGCGCCACGGTGTCGCGGTTGTCCTCGGGCCGGTCCTTCGCGTAGGGCTCCACCAGCATCACCGTGCCGTCCTCGGCCAGCACCTCGCCCGCGCGGCGCGCGGCGGCCACCGGGTCACCCAGGTCGTGCAGGCAGTCGAAGAAGCACACCAGGCCGAAACCGCGCGCGGGCACCTGCGTGGCGCTGGCCCGTTCGAAGGCCACGCGGTCGGCCACGCCTGCCGCTTCGGCGTGGCGGCGGGCCTGATCGATCGAGTCCTCGTGCACGTCGTAGCCGAAGAAGCGCGAGCGCGGAAAGGCCTGCGCCATGAGCACGGTGGAGTGGCCGTGCCCGCAGCCGATGTCGGCCACATCGATGCCGTGTTCCAGTCGCTCGACCACGCCGTCCAGCGCGGGCAGCCACTGCGGCACCAGGCTGGCGCGGTAGCCGTTGCGGTAGAAGGCGGCCACGCCGCAGGCCAGGCGCTGGTCGTGTTCGCCCCAGGCCACGCCTTGCCCGGTGCGAAACGCCTGCAGCGTGCGCGGCTCGTCGGCCCACATCGAGGCCGGCACGTTCCAGGCGGGGGGCACGAACACCGGGCTACTTTCGTCGGCCAGCACCATGGCCTGCTCGGGCGCGAGTTCGTAGGTGTCGCTCAACGCGTGGTGGTCCACGTAGCCGGCGGCGGCCTGCGAGTTCAGCCATTCGCTCACATAGCGCGTGGCGCAGCCGGCGCGTTGCGCCACTTCGCGGGCGCTCAGCGGCCCGGCACCGGCCATGGCCTTGTACAGGCCCAGGCGGTGGCCCAGGCTGACCATCACGCCGCCATAGCCGGCGGCCAGGTCGTCCATGGCGCGTTGCACGAAGCGCTCCAGGCGCGCGTTGTCGAGGACGGGGGCATCCATGCGGTTCTCCTTCTTGTGCCCAGGTGGGCAGGGGTTGGGGGTGCCGCCATGGTTCCCGAGCGGGCCCTGCCGCGGCAGTGGCGAATGCGCCCGAAAACGGTTCGTTCGTGCCACCGGTTCGATGCGCGAATCGGTCCACAATGGCGCCGCATGGACACCCTGGCCCTCTCGACACGCCCCGCGTTGCACGTGAGCCTGGTGGCGCTGCCCGACGCCGCCGCCGCCACCCTGTTCGGCATCCACGACGTGATGAACGCCTTCGCGCTCATGGGCGGTCCCGGCACGGCACTGGGAAACCGCACCCCGTTCGAGATCGAGATCGTTGGTGAGCGCGCCGGCCCGCTGGACCTGGTGAGCGGCGTGCCCGTCACCATCCGGCGCGGCGTCGATCAGATCGACAGCACCGACATCATCATCGTGCCCTCGGTGGTGGTGCGTGGGGAGGGCTGGGTGAAGGACCGTTACCCGGGCCTGGTGCGCTGGGCGCGCGCCATGCATGAGCGCGGCGCACTGCTGTGCTCGGCCTGCTCAGGCATCTTCCTGTTGGCCGAGACGGGCCTGTTCGATGGCCGAGACGCCACCGTGCACTTCGGCTACGCGCGCAGCTTCGCGGCCACCCACCCGAAGGTGCCCATCCATCCCGAGCGTGTGCTCGTCATCTCCGGGCAGCGCGAGGAACTGGTCAGCAGCGGCGCGTCCACCACCTGGCACGACATGGTGCTGTACCTCATCGCGCGCCACGCAGGCGCCACCGCCGCGCAAGAGGTGGCGCGGCTGTTCGCGCTGCAGTGGCACCAGGACGGGCTCACGCCCTTCATGGTGTTCGAAGGCCGCACCGACCACGGCGACGCGGAGATCGAGCAGGCACAGGCCTGGCTCGCTCAGCACTTCTCGGTGGCCAGCCCCGTAGAGGAAATGATCAAGCGCTCGCGCCTGGCCGAGCGCACCTTCAAGCGCCGCTTCAGCGCGGCCACCGGTCTGGCGCCCATCGAGTACGTGCAGCGCCTGCGCGTGGAAGACGCCAAGCGCCGCCTGGAGCGCACCGACGCGCCGGTGGACGAGATCAGCTGGCGCGTGGGCTACGAGGACGCCGCCTTCTTCCGCCGGCTGTTTCGCCGCACCACCGGCATGAGCCCGGGCGCCTACCGCAAGCGCTTCCAGGTGCCGGCGTTCGCGCGGCCCTGAAACGCGCCGGCCCTCACCAGGGCATCGAGAACGTCTTGCAGTTGGTGAAGGACTTGATCGCCTCCTGCACGCCTTCCTTGTAGCCCAGGCCGGAGTCCTTGATGCCGCCGAAGGGCGTGAGCTCGATGCGGTAGCCCGGCACCTCCCACAGGTTCACCGAACCCACCTTCAGCTCGCGTGCGAAGCGCGCCGCGTCGTCGAAGCGGTTGGTGCAGATGCCCGAGGACAGGCCGAAGGCCGTGCCGTTGGAGATCCGGATCGCCTCGTCGATGTCCTTGAAGCCGATGATGGGCGAGACCGGGCCGAAGGTCTCCTCGCGCACCACGGTCATGTCGGGGTGCACGCGGTCGAGCACGGTGGGCGAGTAGATCGCGCCGTCGCGCCGGTTGCCCACGAGCAGGCGCGCGCCCTGCAGCACGGCCTCGTCCACCACGCGCTGGAAGTGCTCGGCGGCGGCCTCGTCGATCACGGTGCCCATCTCGTTGCGCCGGTCCATCGGGTCGCCGTAGGTCCACGCGCGCGTCTTGGCCACCACGCGCTCGGTGAACTCGGCCAGCACCTTCTGATGCACCAGCATGCGTTTGACGGCCGTGCAGCGCTGGCCCGAGTTCTTGTACGAGCCCTGCACCGCCAAGTCGCTGGCCTTGTCGAGGTCGGCGTCGTCCATCACGATCAGGGGGTCGTTGCCGCCCAGTTCCAGCACCAGGCGCTTGTAGCCGGCCGTGGCCGCGATGTACTTGCCGATGGGCACGCCGCCGGTGAAGGTGATCAGGTCCACCTTGGGGTGGGTGATCAGCTCGTCGGCGATCTCACGCGGGTCGCCGCTCACCACCTGCAGCATCTCGGGCGGCAGGCCTGCCTCGTACAGCAGGTCGGCGAACCAGTAGGCCGACAGCGGCACCTTCTCCGACGGCTTGAGCACCATGCGGTTGTTGGTGGCCACGCTGGGCACCACCTTGTGCGCCACCTGGTTCATGGGGTGGTTGAAGGGCGTGATGGCGGTGATGACGCCCAGCAGCGGCTCGCGCGTGGTGATGACCTTGCGCCGCTTGCCGTGCGGCGTGAGGTCGCAGGAGAACACCTGGCCGTCGTCGCGCAGGGCCTCGTTGGCGCCGAAGTTCAGCACGTCGGCCACGCGGCCGATCTCGTACACGCTGTCCTTCTTGCTCAGGCCCGACTCGGCCGTGATCAGGTCCGACGCGGCCTCGGTGCGCTCGCGCAGCAGCGCCGCCGCGCGGTTGAGGATGGCCGAGCGTTCGTAGCGCGTGAGCGTGGGCAGGTAGGCCTGGGCGATGTCCATGGCGCGGCGCACGTCGTCCACGCTGGCCATGGCCACGCTGCCCACGCGCTCGCCGTTGAAGGGGTTGAGCACGTCGATGCTGCGCCCGGTGTGCACCCGCTCGCCGCCGATGCGCAGCGCTTCCTCGCGGAAGCAGTCACTTTCCAATACCGCACTCATGCAGTTTCCTTTTCAACGGTGCCGATGAAGTTGCGGCCGCGCGCGCCGGTGAGGGCGTGCGCCACCATGCGCTCTGCCTCCTCCTCGCTCACCCCGTAGTCGGCGAAGCGCGTGCGCACGCCCAGGCGCTCGATGAAGGCGGTGAGGCGCCCGGGCGCTTCGTCGAGGTCGCCCAGGGCCTGGGCCAACACGGTGTCGCGGTCGGCGCGGCGGCCGATCGCGCGCGCCAGCACCATGGGCAGCGGGAAGGAGCAGGCGATGCCGTGGGGCAGGCCATAACGCAGCGTCATCTCGTACGAGATGGAGTGCGCCAGTGCGGTGCGCGTGTTGGAGAAGGCCATGCCGGCCTTCAGCGCGGCCAGTGCCATGCGCGCGCGCAGATCGCGGTCGTCCAGGTGGTGCATCAGGCGCGGCAGCGCGTCCAGGATGTCGTGCACCGCCGAGACGGCGAAGGTGTCGGACACCGGGTTGGCGTTGACGTTCCAGATCGACTCCAGCGCGTGCGACAGCGCGTCCAACCCGCTCTGCAACGTCACCGAGGCCGGCAGGGTGAGCATGAGATCGGGGTCGATGACCGCGGCTTCTGGCCAGGTTTCCTTCAGGTGCAATGAGTGCTTCACCTGCCGGCCACGGTCCCAGATGGTGGCCCAGGGCGTGACCTCGCTGCCGGTGCCCGCCGTGGTGGGCACGGCGATCAGCGCCTTCACGCGCGCCGGCGTGAACGGCTGGCCCGAGGCGAGCGCGGCCACCAGGGTGTCGAAGGAGCCGTCGGGCGTGCCCACCATCAGCGCCTTGGCGGTGTCGATGGCGCTGCCGCCGCCGAGCGCGACGATGGCCTCGGCGCCGCGGTCGTCGCGCCAGAAGGCCTCGTAGGGCGCGGCGAGTTCGGCCACGTCGGGGTTGGGGCGCACGTCCTCGATGACGCCGACCAGGGCGTCGCCGAGCAGCGCTTCCACGCGGGCCACCAGGCCCAGCGCGCGCGCCTCGGGAAAGGTCACCAGCAGGGCCTTGCGGCCCCCCAGCAGCCCGGGCAGGGACGACAGGGCCCCGGCCCCGACCACGCTGCGCACGGGGTTGAAGTAGTCATGTGGCATGGGGGCCTCTATCGGTTGGCAACGGCCACGTGGTTGAGCGCGAGATCGAACACGTCGAAGTTGCGCAGGCGGCGCGTGGCGGGCACGCCCTGCAGGGGGCGGTTGAACAGCAGCGGTACCTTCTGCTCCGACAGCCCGCCGTGCGAGCGCAGCGGCACCGTGAGGCCGGAGAGGTCGTGCTTCTGTTCGCTGGTGCCCAGCACGGTGAGGTGGTCGCTGACGATCACCAGGTCGCCCAGGCGCTCGGGTGGCAGCTCGAAGCGGGCCGCGGCCTGTTCGCGCGAGAGCACCACCTCGACGCCGGGCAGGGCCTCGATGGCGGCGCGCGCGCGCGCCGTGGTGTCGGCGTCGGGCAGGTACACGGTGGCGAAGGAGCCCAGCGCGCCGTGGTGCACCACATAGGGATCGGTGATCGGGAGGATCACGCGCGCCTTCGCCTCACCGATCAGGCCGTCGAGCACCTGCTGCAGGTACAGCACGCGCGGCTTGCCGGCGGCGTCGGTCTTGGGGCTCATGCCGTGGTCGGCGGTGAGGCCGATCACCGCGCCCAGGGCGTCGAGCTTCGCCAGGTAGCCATCCATCATTTGGTAGAAGGCATTGGCCTCGGGTGTGCCGGGCGCGCACTTGTGCTGCACGTAGTCGGTGGTGGACAGGTAGACCAGGTCCAGCGGCCGCGTCTGCAGCAGGCGCACGCCGGCGGCGAAGACGAACTCGCTGAGGTCGGCGCTGTAGACCGAGGGCACCGGTTTGCCCACCAGTTCAAGCACGCCGTCGATGCCGCACTCGGCCACCGTGGCCTTGTCCGCCTTTTCGGCCGAGAAGCAGATGCCCTGCAGGCCGTGGCCCAGCAGCGTGCGCAGCTTGTCCTTGGCCGTGACGGCCGCCACCTTGGCGCCGCTGTCGGCGAAGGCCGCCAGCAGCGTGGGCACGCGCAGCCAGGCGGGGTCGTTCATCATCACTTCGCGGCCGCTGTCCACGTCGTAGAAGTAGTTGCCGCTGATGCCGTGCACCGAAGGCGGCACGCCGGTGACGATGGACACGTTGTTGGGGTTGGTGAAGCTGGGCACCACGCAGTCCCCGATGACCGAGGCGCCTTGCTCCACCATGCGCTTGAGGTAGGGCGCCACACCGGCCTGGATGGCCTGGGTGATGTAGTCGGGCTCGCAGCCGTCCACGCAGACCACCACCACCGGCTGTTGCGGCCGGGCATACCGACGGCCATTGACCGTCACCGAATCGACGCGGGCGTCCATCAACGCGCTCCCTTCTGGATCCAGGCGCGCAGCCTGGTGGACACGTAGTCGGCCGCCATCACCATCACGATGATCACCACGATGCAGGTGGCGGTGTCCTGGTATTGAAAGAGCTTCATGCTGCCGACCAGCTCGAAGCCGATGCCGCCCGCGCCCACCATGCCGAGCACGGTGGCCTGGCGCAGGTTGGTCTCGAAGCGGTAGAGCACGACGGCGATCCACGCGGTGATGACCTGCGGGATGACACCGAAGATGACGGTCTGCACCGGGCCCGCGCCGGTGGCGCGCAGGGCCTCGATGGGGCCCTGGTCGATCTCCTCGATCGACTCGGAGAAGAACTTGCCCAGCATGCCCGCGCCGTGCACGGCCAGGGCCAGCACGCCGGGGAAGGGGCCCAGGCCCACGGCCGCCACGAAGATCAGCGCGAGGATGATCTCGTTGATGCCGCGCGTGACGTTGAACACCTGGCGCGTGAAGTGGAACACCGCCAGGTTGGGCGTGAGGTTGCGCGCCGCGAAGAAGCACACCGGCACGGCCATGACGACCGCGAGCAGCGTGCCCCACAGGGCGATCTGAATGGTCTCGATCGCGGGCACCCAGAGCTTGTCGAGGAAGGCCCAGTTGGGCGGCATCATCCGCGAGAGGAAGTCGCCGATCCAAGGCAGGCCTTTGCTGAGTTCGGTGACGCTGACCTGGGCGCCGCGCGCGGCCCACCAGAGCGTCATCAGCACCAGCGCGCCGATGCCGATGCGCGGCCACCAGCCGGTGGAACCGGTGGGGCGCGCGACGAGCAGGGAGTAGGAGCCGATGTTCATCACGCGTCCTCCAGTGCCAGGTTGTGCAACGGCGCAGGCTGCGCGGCGCGCGCCGGGCTGGCGTTCTTCGCCGCGCCCTCGTCCAGCCCCGGGTAGATGCGGTGCAGCACCTCCTCGGTCAACTGGTCCGGCCCGCCCTCGAACACGATGCGCCCGCCCGACACGCCCACGATGCGCTCGCCGAACTCGCGCGCGTACTCGATCTGGTGCAGGTTGCACACCACGGTGATGCCCAGCTCACGGCTGGCCTGCTTGAGGTACTGCAGTACCGTGCGCGAGGTCTTCGGGTCCAGGCTGGCCACGGGCTCGTCGGCCAGGATGATGCGCGGCTGCTGGGCCAGCGCGCGGGCGATGCCCACGCGCTGCTTCTGCCCGCCCGAGAGCGTGTCGGTGCGCAGCTCGGCTTTCTCCTCCAGCTCCACGCGGCGCAGGCACTCGCGGGCGATGGCGATGTCGCGTCGCGGGAAGACCTGCAGCCAGGACAGCACCGAGGGCATGGCGCCGAGCCGGCCCGTGAGCACGTTCTTGAGCACCGACAGGCGCGGCACCACGTTGTAGTGCTGGAAGATCATCGCGACCTGGCGGCGCGCGCGGCGCAGGCTGGCGCGATCGGACGTGACGGCCTGGCCGTCGACGTGGATCTCGCCCTGCGTGGGTTCGCACAGGCGGTTGATGCAACGCAGCAGTGTGGATTTGCCGGCGCCCGAGGGGCCGAGCACGACGAGGAACTCGCCGGGGGCCACGTCGAGGTCGATGCCCTTGAGGGCGTCGAAGTCGCCGTAGCGCTTGGTCAGGCCGCGGATCTTGATCACTTCATCTTCCTCAGGTCGAGGTTGAGCGCCTTGGCCGTGTCGCGGATGACGTTGTAGGCCGCGTCGTTGGTGGGGTGAAAGCCGTTGAGCTCGCCCTGGTCGGACCAGGGGATGTCCTTCACCTGCAGGAAGGCGGCCTGCACGCGCTTCTTCAGGTCGGCGTCCAGGTCCTTGCGCCACACGGTGGGCGATTCGGGGATGGGGTCCGACTTCCACACCACCACCAGGTCCTCGCGCTTGGCCAGGCCCTTGTTGAAGGCGGCGTCGAGAATGCGGTCGGCGATGGCCACCGCGTCGACCTTGCCGTTCTGCACCGCCACCGCGTTCGAGTCGTGCGAGCCCGAGAAGATGACGCGGCCGAAGTCCTTGTCGGGGTTGAAGCCGGCCTTGATCAGCCCGGCCTTGGGAAACAGGTGGCCCGAGGTGGAGCTGGGGTCGACGAAGGCGAAGTTCTTGCCCTTGAGGTCGGCCACGGTCTTGATGCCGCTGTCCTTCCGTGCGACGACCAGCGAGTGGTAGAAGGTGCGCCCGGCCTTCTTGGTCTCGGCCACGGCGAAGGCCTCGATGTCGGCCACCGTGGTGCCCAGCACGTAGGAGAAGGGGCCGAGGTAGGCGACGTCGAGACGCTTGGAGCGCAGCGCCTCGATGACGCCGTTGTAGTCGGCCGCCACGAAGGGCTTGACCGGCATGCCCAGGGCCTTGGACAGCATGTCCATCATGGCCTGGCTGTTGGCGATCATGGCGCGCGAGTCCTCCGAGGGGATCAGCCCGACGGTGAGCACGCCATTGGCGCGGGCGCCCGGCGCAAGGCCGAGCAGGGGCGCGCCGACGAAGGCCGGCGCGCTGGCGAGAAGGGAACGGCGGGAAAGCGGCATGGGGTGTCTCCGGTTGCGGTACTTGAATCTGTCCGTCAGTTTTTGGGCGCCACATGACCGATCCGTGACGCTGTGTCGCACTGTCTGCCTGAGGGCGACATTCATCCAATTCAAGTTTTTACACCCTTGTATTGAAAGAACCTATAGTTCCGCAGGGATAACACCGAGGCCTTTTTTCATGCGAGCCGTCCCATGCGCTTGACCCAGTTGCGTTCCTTCCACGCTGTGGCCACCACCGGCAGCTTCACGCGCGGGGCCGAGGCCCTGCACGTGAGCCAGCCCACCGTCACCACGCAGGTGGGCCAGCTCGAGACGCTCTACAAGGTGGAGCTGTTCCACCGCTCGGGCCGGCGCGTGGTGCCCACCGAGATCGGCGAGCGGCTGCTGCAGCTCTCGCGCCAGATGTTCGACCTGGAGGCCGAGGCCGTGCAGTTGCTGCGCGAGACGGGCGAGCTGCGATCGGGCCACCTGCGCGTGGCGGCGGTGGGGCCATCACACGCGACGAAGATGCTGGTCGCCTTCAACCAGCGCTACCCGGGCGTGAAGATCTCCGTCACCACCGGCAACTCGCAGGATGTGCTGGACCGCCTGGCCGACTACAGCGCCGACGTGGGCGTGCTGGCGCAGGTTTCGCTGGACAAGCGCTTCGTCTCGGTGCCCTACAGCGAGCACCCGGTGGTGATCTTCTGCAACGCCACGCATCCCTTTGCGCGGCGGCGCAGCATCCGCACGGCGGAGTTGCAGGGCGAGAAGCTGATCCTGCGCGAGGAGGGCTCGACCACGCGCAAGGCGATCGAGTCGGCGCTGCGCGCGGCGGGGGTGGAGCCCGAGGTGGTGATGGAGGTGGCCAGCCGCGAGATCATCCGCGAGGCGGTGGCGCAGGGCGTGGGCGTGGCGGCGGTGTCCGACGTGGAGTTCGTGCCTGGCCCGGGGTTGCACGCGGTGCGCATCAGCGACGCACAGGTGCGCACCTACGCGCACGTGGCCTGCCTGGCCGAGCGGCGGGACGCGCGGATGGTGCGGGCGTTTTTCGAGGCGATCGGGATGGAGGTTTGACTGCTGTGCTGCGGGTGCTGCAGGTGTAGGGGGCGGTGGGTTGGCGGGCCGAGGGCCCGGGGTACGGTGCCGCGGGCTTCACTGCGCAGCCCTTCGCTTCGCGAAGGGAAGTCCGTTCCCGTTGTTGGCGTGCCTGAGTGTCTCTTGTCGGGGGCGGGCACAGGGCCGTGGCGGCGCCTGTGCGGTGCCGAGAAGCGCAGTGCGGGTGGCCGCGCGCGCAGCGCGCTTCGTCATCTGATTTGCGGCATCTGTTTGAGCGGAGCGCGCAGAGCGCGCGCAGCGAGTTATGCCGCAGGCCACCCGCGCGAGCATCGCAGGGGAGTCCTCGCGCAGCGAGGACCACCGCAGTGAAGCCGCCACGGCCCTGTGCCCGCCCCTGACACGCCAACCAAGCGCCGCCAACCCTCGCGGCGAGCCCTCCCCCAGCCCGCGCCTCAGGCCCCGCCGCAAGCCGCCCGGTACCGCGGCTCGTTGTCCAGCACGTGTTCCCGCAGCAGCGCGCCCGCCGCGTCCACGTCGCCGTCGCCCACCGCGTCCACCAGCACCTGGTGGCTCTTCACCGCGTTGTCGATGGGCGAGCGGTGGCGCAGCGCGGTGAGCTGCGAGCGCAGCACCTCGTAGCCCGAGCGCACGTAGGGGCTGGGGCAGTGCTCGAAGAACTGCCAGTGGAAGGCCATGTCGATGCGTGCCAACGCTGGCAGGTCGCGCGCGGCCTCGGCGGCCTTCATTTCCTTCACGCACTGCTTCATGGCCTTGAGCAGGCCCGCGCGGTTGGCGTCCATGGCCTCGCGCAGGGCCTCGGTCTCCACCAGCGCGCGGAAGCGGCAGAGCTGGCCCACCTGCTCGGGCGTGAGGCGAAAGACGAAGGTGCCGCGTTGCGGGTGGATCTGCACCAGACCCTGTGACTGCAGCCGCACCAGGGCCTCGCGCACCGGGGTCTTGCTCACGCCCATCAACGCGGCCAACTGCGCCTCCGACACCTGCTCGCCCAGCTTCAGGTCGCCGCTGACGATGGCGGCGCGGATGCGCTCGCCCACCACGTCGGTGAGCAGGCGGGGGCGCTCGAGCTCGAGTTGTCGGGTCATGGGGTTTCGGATCGTGGAGCCGCAGTGTAAGGGGTTTCCCTCAATCCTATATCAGAGATATCAGATACGATCCCGGGCAAAACCCTGATACCCAGCACCGGAGACAGTCCCTTCATGGCGTTCAGCGATTCACCGGCCCGCCCCTCTCTAGCGGGCCGCCTGGAGCACGGCTTCGTGCGGCTCAACCAGGCCCTCATCGTTCTTCTCATGGCCTCGATGGCGGTGCTCGTGTTCGCCAACGTGGTCATGCGCTACGTGTTCAATCAATCCATCTTCTGGGTCGAGGAATTCACCCAGATACAGATGATCTGGGTGGCCTACCTGGGCGCCGGCCTGGCGCTGCGCGAGGGCCGCCACGTGGCCGTGGACATGCTGCAGGACCTGCTGCCCGCGCCGCTGCGCCACGCCATCCGCTGGTTCATCGCCATCGCCACCGCGCTGTTCCTGCTGGCACTGGTGGTGCTGGGTGTGCAGATCGCGGAGTTCACCTGGAGCCAGGAAACGCCCGCCATGGGTCTGCCTGCGGGATTGCCCTATCTGGGCATTCCCTTGGGTGCCGCGGCCATGCTGCTGCACCTGCTGCTGTTCTGGCGCCAGTTCATCGCGCGCGAATTCGTGCAGACCGAAGACCTCGACGACCACGAAGCCGAGGAGGCTGCAGCATGAGCCTTGTCCTCTTCATCGTCTTCGTTGTCGGTCTGGCCATCGGCGTGCCCATTGCCCTGGCCATGGGCGGCGCGGGCCTGCTGGCCCTGGCCATCGACGGCAACCTGTCGTTGCTGTCGGTGCCGCAGCGCTTCTTCGACGGCATCAACAGCTTCCCGCTGATGGCCGTGCCCTTCTTCATCCTCGCGGCCGACCTGATGACCGCCAGCGGCATCACCACCGCGCTGCTGCGCTTTGCGGGCGCCATGGTGGGCCACGTGCGCGGCGGCATGGGCCACGTCAACGTGGTCACCTCGGTCATGTTCGCGGGCATCAGCGGCTCGGCCCTGGCCGACGCGGCCGGCCCCGGCGCGATCGAGACCCGCATGATGGCGCGCAGCGGCTACGACAAGGCCTACTCGGCCGCGCTGTCGGCGGCCACCTCGGTCATCGGGCCCATCATCCCGCCGTCCATCGTGATGGTGATCTACGCGCTCACCGACAGCCGCGTCACCGTGGCCGGCCTGTTCCTGGCGGGCGTGGTGCCCGGCCTGCTGATGGGCCTGGCGCTGATGGGCATGAACCACTACCTGTCGGTGAAGCGGGGCTACGGCACCGTGGGCACGGCGCCGTCGTGGGGCGTTCGCCTGCGCGCGCTGTGGAAAGCCACGCCGGTGCTGCTGATGCCGGCCATCATCATCGCGGGCATCCTCACCGGCCTGTTCACGCCCACCGAAGCCTCGGCCGTGGCGGTGTTCTACGCGCTGTTCATCGGCCTGTTCATCACGCGCACGCTCAACGCGCGCCTCATCTGCCGGGTGCTGCTGCAAAGCGGCCTGGTCACCTCGGCGGCGCTCATCATCGTGTCCATGGCCTCGCTGTTCGCCTGGCTGCTCACGCTGCTGCAGATCCCGCAGACCATCGGCGCGGCCATCGGCGGCATGACGACCGACCCGGTGGCCATCATGCTGATCGTGATGGTCTTCGTGCTCATCTGCGGCCTGTTCATCGACACGCTGCCTGCCGTGATCATCCTGGTGCCGGTGCTGGCGCCGCTGTCCGATCAGTTCGGCATCCACCCGCTGCACTTCGCCATGGCCATCGTGCTCAACCTCACCATCGGCCTGGCCACGCCACCGGTGGGTGGGGTGCTGTTCGTGATGAGTTCGGTGGCGCGGCTGCGCCTGGAAGAACTCACGCGCGCCATCCTGCCTCTGCTCGCCGCCCTGCTGGTGGTGCTGCTGGCGGTGGTGTTCATCCCCTCGCTCAGCACCTTCGTGCCCGGCCTGTTCGGCTACGCGCGCTGAGCGTTCTTTCCTTCCCCCAACCACAAGGAGACAACCGCCATGAAGTTCAAGACCCTCGCCGCCGTGATGGGCCTGGCCCTCGCGCTGCCTTTGGCCGCGCACGCGCAGAAGACGCTCAAGTACGCGCACTTCCAGCCCGCCAAGGACGACCAGCCCAAGCACGTCGCCGCGCTCGCGTTCAAGGAGCACGTGGAGAAAGCCACCAAGGGCTCCATCAAGGTCGAGATCTTCCCGGCCGGCCAGTTCGGCAAGGACCAGCCCACCATGGAGGCCCTGCGTCTGGGCACCCTGGAGATGGCCGTGGCGCACGACGGCGCCATCGGCACCGTGCACAAGCCCATCGGCGTGCTGGGCATTCCCTTCCTGTACGACAACCACGAACACGCCTGGCGCGTGTACGACTCCGCGTGGCTCAAGGGCTTCTCCGACGACATGGTCAAGAAGACCGGCATTCGCGCGCTGGGCTTCGCCGACAACGGCGTGCGCCACTTCACCAACAGCCTGCGCCCCATCCAGACGCCGGCCGACATGAAGGGCATGAAGATCCGCATCCAGCCCTCGCCGGTGTTCAAGGCGCTGGTTGAATCGCTGGGCGCCTCGGCCTCGGCCATTCCCTGGGGCGAGCTGCCCACCGCGCTGCAGCAGAAGGTGGTGGACGGCCAGGAGAACGGCGTGACCAACATCCTGGCCGCCAGCCTGTACCAGCACCAGAAGTACGCCACGCTGGACGGGCACGTCTGGTCCGTGCACGGCTACCTCGTCAGCGACCGCTTCTACACGCGCCTCACCGACGTCGAACGCAAGGCCGTGGACGAAGGCGTGCAGAAGGCCATGGCCATCCACCGCAAGATGACGGCCGAGCAGGACAACAACGCCAAGAAGATCCTGGAAGGCGTGGGCATGCAGGTCTATGTGCCTACCGCCGCGCAGATCGCCGAGTTCCGCAAGCTGGCCCAGCCGCCGGTGCGCCAGTGGGCCGAGAGCGAGATCGGCAAGGACTACGTGGACGCGCTGTTCAAGGCCGTGGAGGCAACCCGCAAGTGAGCGATTCGACGCAGGGAGGCGGGCTCGCGCGGCTCGTCGTCGCGCTCGACGACGGCTACGCGAGCTACGACCAGGAAGAGGCGGTGCTGGCCGCCGAGGGCGCGCGCTTCGCGCTGCGCCCCTGCAAGCGCGACCCGAAGCGCGCGCTGGACGCCGCGCGCGAGGCCGACGTGGTGCTGGTGCGCGAGTCGCCGCTGCCACGCGAGGTGATCGAGGGCCTGTCGAGGTGCAAGGCCATCGTCCGCTACGGCATCGGCGTGGACAACATCGACCAGGTGGCCGCGAGCGAGCGCCGCATCATGGTGGCCAACGTGCCCGACTACGGCACCGACGAGGTGAGCTCGCAGGCCGTGGCGCTGGCGCTGGCGGTGTCGCGCCGCCTGTGGCTGCACGACCGCGAGGTGCGCGAAGGTCGCTGGTCCACCGGCGTGCTGCAGCCCATGTTCCGCCTGCGCGGGCGCACCCTGGGCCTGGTGGGCTTCGGGCGCATCGCGCGCATGACGCTGGAGAAGTTCGCCGGCTTCGGCTTCGCCCGCGTGCTGGTGAACGACCCGCGCGCCGAACTGCCCGAGGGCGTGGAGCGCGCCGACATCGACACCCTGTGCGCCGAGTCCGACGTGATCTCGCTGCACGCGCCCTTCAACGCACAGACGCGCCACCTCATCAACGCCGAGCGCATCGCGCGCATGAAGCCCACGGCCATTCTGGTGAACACCGCGCGCGGTGGCCTGGTGCACACCGACGCGCTGTACGACGCCCTGGCCGCGCGCCGGATCCTCGGCGCGGGCCTGGACGTCTTCGAGCAGGAGCCGCCCGGCATCCACAAACTGTTCAGCCTGGACAACGTGGTGGTGAGCAACCACATGGGCTGGTACAGCGAGGAGGCCATGCGCGACCTGCAGCGCAAGACGGCCGAAGAAGCCGCGCGCGTGCTGCGCGGCGAGGCCCCATTGAACTGGCTCAACCGGTGGTGAGGCCACTCGACACACCACTAAGCACACCCTCCCGATTTCAAGAAAGCACGACATGAAAGAACTGATCGACGGATTCAACCAGGTTGCCGTGGCCTCCGTGGCCGACGCGGTGGACAAGGTCTGCGGCAAGCGCGGCTACATGGCCACCTGCATCAAGCCGCGCATCAACGACAAACGCATCTGCGGCCCGGCCGCCACCGTGCTCGAAGCGGCCACCGACGAGTTCGTGCCGCCGCAGCACGCGCTGGACCTGATCGACGAGGCCCCGGCGGGCAGCGTCATCGTCATCAGCATCGAAGGCGGCGAGCCCGACGTGGCGGTGTGGGGCGGGTTGATGACCGCTGGCGCCGTGGCCAATGGCCACGCGGGCGCCGTGCTGGACGGTGGCGTGCGCGACCTCACCGAGATCCGCCGCGACTACGGCTTCCCGGTGTATGCGCGCGACGTGAGCCCCGGCACCACGCTGGGCCGCTACCGCACCGTGGCTTCGCAGGTGCCGGTGCGCGTGGGCGACATCATGGTCCACCCCGGCGACATCGTGGTGGGCGACGTGGACGGCGTGGTGGTGGTGCCGCGCGCCCAGGCCGAGGAGGTGCTGAAGATGGCCAAGGAAATCGACGAGCGCGAACTGGAGCAGGCCAAGCTCATCATCGCGGAGAAATCGCTGCGCAAGGGCCTGGCCAAGTACGGCCGGATCTGACATGGGGGAAGGAGCGGTGGTGGCGCAAGATGCCCTCGACATCCTCGCCTTCGGCGAGGCCATGGTCGAGTTCAACCAGACCGGGGAAGGCAACGGCCCCAGCAAAGGTCGTTTGTACCTGCAGGGCTTCGGCGGCGACACGTCCAACTTCGCCGTGGCCGCCGCGCGCCAGGGCGCGCGCGTGGGCTACCTGGGCGCGCTGGGCGACGACCCCTACGGCGCGATGCTGCGCCACCTGTGGGACGAGGAGGGCGTGGACCACGCGAGCGTGCTCGCCGACACCGCGGCCTTCACCGCCATCTACTTCGTCACGCACGACGAACGCGGCCACCACTTCAGCTTCTTCCGCACGGGCTCGGCCGCGAGCCGCTACACGGCCACGCAACTGCCGCGTGAGCGCATCGCGGCGGCGAAGGTCTTGCACCTCTCCGGCATCTCGCTCGCCATCTCCCCCACGGCCTGCGACACCGCCTACGCGGCCATGGCCATCGCGCGCGAGGCCGGCACGCTGATTTCCTTCGACACCAACCTGCGCCTGAAGCTCTGGCCGGTGGACCGCGCGCGCGCCGTCATGAGCGACGTCATCGCGCGCTGCGACATCTGCCTGCCGAGTTACGACGACGTGGTCGCCATCTTCGGTCTGACGGACCCCGACGCGCTGGTGGACCACTGCCTGCGCCTGGGGGCGAAGCAGGTGGCGCTGAAGCTCGGCGACAAGGGCGCGCTGGTGGCCGACGCGAATCAACGCCACCGCATCGACCCCTTCCCCTGCCAGCCGGTGGACGCCACCGGCGCGGGCGACGCCTTCGGCGGCGCCTTCGTCACGCGCCGCCTCGCCGGCGACAGCCTGCTCGACGCGGGGCGCTACGCGGCGGCGGTGGCGGCCTTGTCCACGCAGGGGTACGGCGCCGTGGCGCCGATCCCGCGCGCGGACGAGGTGCGCGCGCGGCTGGCGGACTGATCAGGCGCCGTAGCGGCGCTCCAGTTCGGCCCAGCGCGGGAAGCCCACGATGCGCTTGTAGTCCTCGAAGCCCACGCCGCTGCCCACCATCTTCAGCTCGCCGCTGCGCAGGTCTTCCAGGCTGTCGACCATGGTCTTCACCGAGCGCATCAGCAGCGAGATGCCGTAGATGACGATGCGAAAGCCCAGGTCTTCCAGCTCTGCGGGCTTGAGGATGGGCGTGCGCCCGCCTTCCAGCATGTTGGCCATCAGCGGCACGCCCTTCAGCGCGCGCCCCACCTGTTCCAGCTCGGCCACCGATTCGGGCGCCTCGATGAAGATGCCGTCGGCGCCCGCGCGCGCGTAGCGCTCGCCGCGCCGCAGCGCCTCGTCCATGCCGATCACCTCGCGCGCGTCGGTGCGCGCGATGATGAAGGTGCGCGGGTCGCGCCGCTGCTCGGCGGCCGCGCGGATGCGCCGCTCCATCTCCTCGCAGGGCAGCAGCTCCTTGCCCACGATGTGGCCGCAACGCTTGGGCGAGACCTGGTCCTCGAAGAACAGGGCCTGCGCGCCCATGCGCTCGTAGGTGTGCACGGCGTGCACGACGTTCTTCACGTCGCCGTAGCCGTTGTCCACGTCCACCAGCACTGGCAGGTCGGACACGGCCATGATGTCGCGGTATGCGGCGCTGAGCTCGCCGAGCGTGGCCAGGCCGATGTCGGGCAGGCCCAGACGCGCGCCCACCACCGGAAAGCCACCGATGAAATAGGCCTTGAAGCCGGCCTGCTGGATCAGCAGGGCGGAGATGGCGTCGTGCGCGCCGGGCAGCACCAGGGGGCGCTCGCTGGCGACGAGCTCGCGGAAGTGGGGATGGGGGGCGGTTTGCGGCGCGGCGGCCGTCGGGTCGAGGGACATGGGGTTCACTGATCGATCTTGATGTTGCCTGCCTTGATGACCGCGGCCCAGCGCTGGCCGTCCTCCTGAACGAGCCGCTCCAGCTCGCGCGGGCTGCCGCCCAGGGGCTCGGCGCCTTGCCGTTCGAACTGCGCGCGCAGGTCGGGGTCGCGCAGCACGGTGTTGATGTGTCGGTTGAGTTCGCCCACCACCTTGGCGTCCAGGCCGGCCGGGCCCATCAGAGCGAACCAGGTGGTGCCGTCGAAGCCCTCGAAGCCAGCCTCGCGCAGGGTGGGCAGGTCGGGCGCGAGTGGGGACCGCTGCGCGCTGCCGATGGCCAGGGCCTTCACCTTGCCGGCCTGGGACTGGGGCAGCGTCCACACGATGCTGTCGAAGGCGAAATCGATCTGGCCGCCGTTCAGGTCGGGCAGGGCCTGGATGCCGGTCTTGTACGGAATGTGTGTGGTGGGCAGCTTCGCGCGCTGCGCGAAGTCGGCGCCGATGAGGTGGGTGACCGAGCCATTGCCGCTGGACGAGTAGTTCAGGGGGGCGCTTCGGGCGCGCGCGGCCTGCAGGAACTCGGCCACAGTGGTCACCTTCAGCGCCGGGCTTACCACCAGCACGTTGGGCGCGGTGGCGATGCGCGCGATGGCGGTGAAGTCGCGCTGCACGTCGTAAGGGAGGGCGCGAAGCTGCGGCAGCACCGCGTGCGTGCTGCTGGTGGCCAGGAGGAAGGTGTAGCCGTCGGGCGCGGCCTTGGCCACGGCCTGCGCGCCGATGGAGCCGGCCGCGCCGGCGCGGTTGTCGATCACCACGGGCTGCTTGAGCGCGCTCGACAGCTTCTCGCCCACGACGCGCGCCAGCGCGTCGGTGCTGCCACCGGCGCCGAAGGGCACGATGAGGCGCAGCGGCCGCTCGGGCCAGGTGGCGTTCTGGGCGTGGGCGGGCGCGAGCAGCGCGGCCAGCAGGGCGAGGCCGCTGGCGCGCAGCCAGCGGGCGCGGTGGGGGGTGAAGGGCATGGCGTGTCTCCGGTTTGTGTTCTTGAATGCACAGGGTTCATGCAGACTGCGTCGCAATGTAGATAGCGTTCCGATGGCTTACAAATGATTTGTTTCCATTTCATCAGATGCACAGGATTCATAATTGACCGATGGACTTCCGCCGCCTCGACCTGAACCTGCTGGTGGTTTTCGATGCCGTGCTCAGCGAACGCAGCGTCACGCGCGCGGCCGAGCGCCTGGCGCTCACGCAGCCGGCGGTGAGCCACGCGCTGTCGCGGCTGCGCGCGGCCTGCGGGGACCCGATCGTGGTGCGCCAGGGGCACGGCATGGTGCCCACGCCGAAGGCGGTGGCACTGCACCCCGAGGTGCGCGCCTTGCTGGCCCGCGCGCAACGCGTTTTCTCGCTGTCCAGCGCCTTCGATCCGCGCCAGTCGCAACGCCAGTTCCACGTCGGTTGTTCGGACCACGCGGCCCAGGCCCTGCTCGGCCCGGTGCTGCCGGCGTTGCTGCGCGATGCGCCCGGCGTGCGATTGCAACTGCTGCACGCGGGCCGCAGCAACGCGGCCGACCTGATCCGTGCCGGCACGCTCGATCTGGCGCTGGGCGTGTTCAACAGCGCGGACGACACCATCGAGGTGCGCACCGTGCGCGAGTCGCCCTACGTGTGCCTGATGCGCGTCGGGCATCCGTTGGCTGGCGGGCGCTTCACGTTGGCGCGCTACCTCTCGGCCCAGCACCTGCAGGTGCTGGTGCAGCCTGGCGCGTTCGGCGGCATCGACCAGACCCTGGCGCGGCTCGGCCACGAGCGCGACATCCGCCTGGTGGCGCCGCACTTCGGCGCTGCCCTGGGTCTCTTGCAGGGCACCGATCTGGCGTTGACGGTGCCCGACGATCTGGCGCCCGGCACAAGCCTGCCGCCCGGCCTGCTGCGCCGCGCGGTGCCGTTCGACCTGGAGCCCTTTCGCCACCAGATCGCCATGAGCCGGCGCGCGAACGACGACCCGGGCGTGGCCTGGCTGGTATCGACGCTGGTCTCCGCGGCGTCGGCTCCGCGCGCGCGGCGGCGCTGAAACCGACGTCGCATCGGCTCAGGGCAACTCGATATCCGCCTTCGTGTCGGGCGTCGCGTCCGCGGTCGGCGCGCGCAGCTCGACGAAAAAGGTGCAGCCCTGGTCGGGCGCCGTTTCGCACCACAGCCGGCCTTCGTGGCGCTGCACCACGCGCTGCGCCAGCGCCAGGCCCATGCCCACGCCGTCGTAGTCCATGGAGTGGTGCTGCCGCTGGAACATCACGAACAGCGACTTGGCCTTGGCGAGGTCGAAGCCCACGCCGTTGTCGCGCACGAAGACCGTGTGCACCCCGCCCGCGGTGGGCAGTTGGCCCACCTCGATGCGCGCCTGGGGCACGCGGCGCGTGAACTTGGCCGCGTTGTCGAGCAATTGGCCGAACACCTCGGCGAGCAGGATCGGATCGCCCGCCACCACGGGCAGCGCCGGGTCGATCACCCACTCGATCTCGCGCGGCGTGTTTTCCACCCGCAAACGGCCCACGATGCCCATGATCAGCGGCGTGAGCGAGACCGGCGCCGGCTCGATCGCCACGCGACCCAGGCGCGCGTACTCCAGCAGGCCGTCGATCATCTGGCCCATGCGCTTGGCGGCGGTGCCGATGGCGGTCTGGAACTGCATCAGCTCATGGTGCTGCGCCGGGTCCAGCCCTTCCTGCGTGAGGGTGACGTACTGGCCGATGTGGCGCAGCGGCGCACGCAGGTCGTGCGCCACGGTGTACGAGAAGGCGTCGAGGTCGCGGTTGGCCGCGTCGAGTTGCTGGGTGCGCTCGGTCACGCGGCGCTGCAGTTCCTCGTTCAGGCGCGCCATCACGTCGGCCAGGCGCTTGGATTCGGTGAGGTCGCGTGTGATGACCGACAGGCCTTGCAGGTTGCCCTCGGCGTCGCGCAGCGCGGTCAGCGTGGCGTGCGACCAGAAGCGCGTGCCGTCGTGGCGCTGGCTCCAGCCCTCATGCTCGGCGTGCCCTTCCTCCAGGCAGACGTCCAGCATCACCTGTGTGTCGAGCCCGGCCAGGTCCTCGCCCTGCGGCTCGAACAGCGCGTCCAGCGCGCGGCCGAGGATCTGCCCGCGCTCGAAGCCGTGCAGCCGCTGCGCGCTGTCGGTCCAGTCGCTCACGCCGCCGTCGGGGTCGAGGAAGAAGATGGCGTGGTCGCGAATGGCGTGCGACATCAGCCGGAAGCGCTGCTCGCTGGCGTAGAGCTCGGCACTGCGCTGCGCCACGCGCTCTTCGAGGTCGAGGTTGGCGTTGAAGACGAAGTCCTCGGTGCGGCGCCGCTCGGTGATGTCGATCAACTCGATGAAGAAGCCGTGCACCCCGCCGTCGTGGCTGTCCGGCAGGTAGTGCACTTCGAAGTAGTGCGGCGTGCCGTCGGCGCCGGGGCGCTCGGCCTCGTGGCTGATGGCCTCGCCGTTGAGCGCCTTGGCCACGCGCGGCAGCACCTCGGGCAGCACCTCGGGCGCCAGCACGCGGCTGAGGTCGATGCCGATGACCGCGTCCGGGTCCAGGCCGTAGCCCGCCGCGTAGGCCGCGTTGCAGAAGCGGCAGACCAGGTCCTTGTCGTAGTAGGCCAGGCGCGAGGGCGTGCGGTCGGTGATGGCCTGCAGCAGGCGCATCCGCGCCACGATCTGGCGCTCGATGCGGTCGCGCCCGGTGACCTCGACCACTGCGGTGTGCGAGCGCAGGAAGCGCCCGCTGGCGTCGCGCACGGCGAGCGAGACCAGCTCCACGGTGAAGAAGGCGCCGTCCTTGCCGAACAGGCGCAGCGTCAGCGGCGGCGTGCGGCCTTGCGTGCGCAACTCGTGCAGGTGGTCGCGCAACTGGTTCAGGTCGGATTCGTCGCGCAGGCGCGCCAGCGTGGGGAAGTCCACGCCCCCGCCACGCGACAGGCGCTCGAGGTCGGCGCGGGAGTGGCCCAGCCAGTCGAGCAGGGTGTCGTTGATGGACTGCACGCGCAGTCCGGTGTCCAGCGCGAGCAGTCCGCACGGGGCGTTGTCCCACAGGGCATGGCCTTCGCCGATCGCGCGCTCGCTGGCCGCTGGTTCCATCTGTGCCATTCGTGGCCTCCCACCCGCCGCCATCGTGCGGGCCATGACGGGGCCGATCCCCGGAGCGGCCACTCTAGCCGCCGATGGCGTGCCATGCAAATCGCGAGCACCGCCGCCGGGTCCCGGGGTGGCGCGGGCGGCCAGTGTGCCTCAGGCCGCGTGCGCCGCGGGCGCGGGTGCCACGGCCTGCTCGCCCAGGTAGGCCGCCGCCAGCGCCCCGTCGGCCGCGATCTCGGCCGCCGTGCCCTGGGCCACGATGCGCCCGCCCTCCATCACGTAGGCGCGGTCGGCCAGCGCCAGCGCCAGACCGGCCATCTGGTCTACCAGCAACAGGGTCAGGCCTTCGCGGCGCAGCCGGTCCAGCGCGGCGAAGAGTTCGGCGATCACCTTGGGTGCCAGGCCCAGCGAAGGCTCGTCCAGCAGCAGCACTTGCGGGCGCGACATCAGGGCGCGGGCGATGGCGAGCATCTGCTGCTCCCCGCCCGACAGCAGGCCGGCGCGCTGGTGCAGCCGCTCGCGCAGGCGCGGGAAGCGCTCGAGCTGCTCCTCGACGCGCGCCTCGCGGTCCTCGGGCCGCAGGAAGGCGCCGAGGCGGATGTTGTCGAGCACGCTCAGTTCGGGGAATACCTGGCGGCCCTCGGGCACCAGCACCACGCCGCGCGCCACCACCTGCTCGGCGCCCAGCCCGTGCAGGGCCACGCCGTCCAGGTGAATGCCGCCACGCACGGGCCGGTGCAGGCCCGCAATGGCTTTCATGAGCGTGGACTTGCCGGCCCCGTTGGCGCCCAGCAGGGCCACGGCCTCGCCACGGCGCACGCGCAGGTCGATGCCGTGCAACACGGGCTCGGCGCCGTGGCCGGCGACCAGGGCGCCGACGCCAAGGGCTTCCTCGCTGTTCACTGGCACCCGTGCCTTCGTTGCATCGCCAGCGTCGAGGCCTTCTCCCAGGTAAGCGGCCTGCACGGCGGGGTCGGCCTGCACCTCGGCCGGCGTCCCGCTGGCCAGGCGTTCGCCCGCGTCCAGCACCACCACGTGGTCGCTGATGCCCATGACCAGGGCCATGTCGTGTTCCACCAGCAGCACGGCCACGCCCGCGTCGGCGATGCGGCGCAGCAGCGCGCCCAGTTGTTCCTTGTCCTCGCGCGACAGGCCGGCGGCGGGCTCGTCGAGCAGCAGCGCGTCCGGGTCGGTGGCGAGGGCGCGGGCCACTTCCACCAGGCGGCGATCGACGTGCGGCAGGTCGGCCGCCTTCGCGTGCGGCGAGCCGGTGTAGCCGCAGAAGGCCAGCAGCTCGCGCGCGCGTGTCGTGTATTCGGGCGCCAGCCGGCGCGCCGCGCCCAGCAGCGGGCCGAGTCGCCCGCGCCCCATGGCCAGCACCACGTTGTCCAGCACGCTCAGCGAACCGAAGAGCTGCGAGGTCTGGTAGGTGCGCGCGACCCCGGCGCGGGCGATGCGCACCGCCGATTGGCCTGCGAGTTCGCGCGCGCCGAGCGCGAACGCACCAGCCGTGGGCAGGTAGAAACCGCCCAGCACATTGAGCGCGGTGGACTTGCCCGCGCCGTTCGGGCCGATCAGGCTGGTCACGCGGCCGGCCTCGGCGCGCAGGCTCAGATCGCCCACCGCGCGCACGCCGCCGAACTGCATGGTGATGCCGCGCGCCTGGAGGCCGGCGCGTTCGCGCGCGTGCAGGCCCAGCGCGGCCTCGCCGCACCCGGCCGGCGGGGGGGCCAGCGGCCACAGGCGCTCGCGCAGGCGCCGCAGCCCGCCGGTCACGCCGTCGGGCGCGGCCCACAGCACCACCAGCAGCAGCGCGCCGAAGAACAACAGGCGGTACTCTTCCAGGCCCGACAGCAGCTCCGGCAGCAGGCCCACCACCACCGCGCCCACCAGCGGCCCGGCCACGGAGCCCGCGCCGCCCAGCATCACCACCAGCACGAACAGGATGGACTGCAGGAAGCCGAAGGTGTGCGGCGTGACGAAGCCCGACAGCGGCGCGAACAGCGCGCCCGCGGCGGCGGCCAGCGCGGCGGACACGGCGAAGGCCACCGTCTTGATGAAGAGCGGGTTCAGGCCGATCGATTCGGCGGCGGTCTCGGCGTCGCGCACCGCGCGCAGGCCCGCGCCCCAGGTGCCGCGTGAGAGCCAGGCGTAGCCCGCGAGCGCCACGCCCAGGGTGGCGATCGCCAGCAGCGCGACCGCGCGCTCGCCCTGCGCGAAACCCAGCGAGGGCGCGGCCAGGCCCATGATGCCGTTCTGCCCGCCCGTGAGCGCGCCGGCCTCGACGATGCCGTGCTCCACGATGAAACCGAAGGCGATGGTGATCATCGCCAGGTAGGGGCCCTTCACGCGCAATGCGGGCAGCGCCAGCAGCGCGCCCGCCAGGCCGCCGAGCAGCGCGGCCACGGGCCAGGCGGCCCACAGGCTCCAGCCCGCCTTCGTGGTGAGGATGGCCACCGTGTAGGCGCCGATGGCGTAGAAGCCCACATGGCCGAAAGACACCTGGCCCGACAGGCCCAGCAGCACGTTCAGGCCGATGCCCACGATGGCCAGCAGGGCCACGTTGGCGAGCACGAAGACCCAGTAGCCGTTGACGGTGAGCGCGAGCACTGCGCCGACGGCCAGCAGCGCCAGCACGGCCGCGATCTGCGCGGGCGTGCCCAGGCCCAGCGGGCGGGGCGTGGTGCGGGAGGTCACACGGCTCATACCTTCTTCACCTCCGCGCGGCCGAACAGGCCGTTGGGGCGCCAGGCCAGCGCCGCGATGACCAGCGCGAAGGTGAGGATCTGCGTGTAGCCCGAGCCCAGGGTGGCGGTGATGGTGGCCTCGGCCAGGCCGAACAGCAGGCCCGCGATCATGACGCCCCAGGCGCTGGTGATGCCGCCCAGGATGGCGACCGCGAAGGCCTTCAGGCCGAACAGCGTGCCCATGTCGGCCGCCACGTTGAACAGCGGCGCGATCAGCACGCCCGCGATGCCCGCGAACAGCGCCGACAGCGCGAAGGCCAGGGCCACCGCGCGCCGGATGGGAATGCCCATGAGCCGCGCCGCCGCGCGGTTCTGCACCACCGCCAGCAGGGCCGTGCCCCAGCGCGTGCGCCGCGACAGCGTGTGCAGCAGTGCGGCCAGCGCCAGGCCCACCACCGGGATGAGCAACTGCAGCGGGTACACGCCCAGGCCCAGGCCACCGATTTCCAGCGGCGACTGCGCCAGCGGCGAGGGCAGGCTGCGTGGCTCCTTGCCGTAGGTGAACATCACCAGGTTGTCGAGCACGATGCCCAGGGCCACGGTGGCCATGAGCCAGGCGTCGGAGCCGCGGTTCACGAACGGCCGCACGGCCAGCCACTCGACCAGCAGGCCATAGAGCGCGCACAGCGCCAGCGCCAGCGCGATGGCCGCCCACAGCGGCCAGCCGAAGGTCTGCGCGAAGCTGAAGGTGAGCACCGCGCCCAGCATCATCGAGCTGCCCTGGGCGAAGTTGACCGTACCGCTGACGGCGTAGGTCACGTAGAAGCCCAGGGCCATCAGGCCGTACATGCTGCCCAGCCCGAGGCCGCTGATCAGCGCGGAGATCACCAACATACGAAGTTCCTTGGTTCTTCAGTGGACGACCCGCCGCCGGGCCGCCCCAAGGCGGGTCAGCCCCCTCGGGGGGCAGCGACCCGCGCAGCGGCGGAGCGTGGGGGCTCAGTTCGTGGTCATGCCCACGGGCACGATGCGGTTGTCGATGAACTGGGCCCACACATAGTCGCTGCTCAGAACGGCGTCGTGCTGCGCCGCGCTGAAGGGCTTGTCGTAGGTCTTGATGAGGCCTTCGTACTTGCCGATCTTGTAGAAGCCCTGGCGCACCGCGTCGCCGTCGGTGGAGCCGGCCGCCGCGATGGCCAGCGCCGCCAGGTGCGTGCCGTCGTAGGCGTTGGCCACGCCCACGGCGGGTGTGATGTCGGCCGGGCCCTTCACGTTCGGGTACTTGGCCACCATGGCCTTGATGACCCGTTCGCCCACCGGCGATTGCTTGCCGAAGAAGCTGTAGGTCTGCACGAAGTGCACGTCCTTGCCGCTGGGCCCCGCGAGTTCCGTGAAGCGCCCGCCCGCCGGTCCCCAGTGCGAGACCACGGGCACCTTCCAGCCCATGCGGTCGAGCGACTTGACCACCTGCGCGGAGGGGCCCACGTTGCCCACCATGAACAGCACGTCCGCGCCATTGGCTTTCAGGCGCGTGAGCTGCGGCACCATGTCCACGTCGTTGGCCTCGAACTTCTCGATGCCGGCGGGCGTGACGTTCTTCGCCGCCATCGCGGCCGCCAGGCCTTTCTGGTTGCTCTCGCCCCAGGGGTTGTTCACCAGGATCAGGCCGGGCTTCTTGGCGCCGAAGTTCTTCTGCGCGTAGGCGAGCATGCCCTCGTCGACGATCTCGTCCACCGCCGAGACGCGGAAGGCGAAGTTGGGGTTGGCGCCGTTTTTCGTGATGCCCGTGCCCGCCGCCCAGGGACCCATGAAGGGCACCTTCTCCTGGTTCATCAGCGGCACGATGGCCATGGACACCGGCGTGTCCAGCCCGCCGAAGACCACCGCCACCTTCTCGCGGTAGATGAGCTCGCGCGCGGCCACCACGCCCTTGGCGGGGTTGGCCTCGTCGTCGCGGCGCACCAGTTCCACCGGGCGGCCCAGCACGCCGCCCTTGGCGTTGATCTCGTCGATGGCGATCTGCATGCCGCGCGTGATGGCTTCGCCGGCCAGGGCCGACTGGCCCGACAGCGCGGTGACCAGCCCGAACTTGATGGGCTCGGCGGCGAGAGCCGTGCCGCCGAAGGAAGCCGCGGCGAGGGCGGCCGCGGCGGCCAGCGCGCCGCGCCGGGTGGGGGCGAAGGAGAAGAGGGACATGGCAGGACTCCTGGAAAGGGTGGACGGGGACGGTGAGGAAAGCGCAGCGCCCCGGTCGCAAGTCCTGTGCCAGTGTTCTCAATCCTTGGTTTGTCGTGTGCTCATTCCTTTGATTGGATTGTTGACAATCTGGCACACGACTTGCGAACACACCGATAGCGTGCCGGTGCGGATCCGTGTCGGTGCGAAACGCCCCAGGCCGGTGCGCCGCGCCGGCCAAGATTTCGTGGAGCCGCCCCATGCCAGACACCGCTGTCCCCACAGCCCCCCTCACGCCCGCGCAGGTCGTCGACGAGTACCTGCGCATCCTGATGATTCCCGACCCCGCCGGTGCGCGCCGCTTCGTCGCGCCGGGCCTGCGCATCCGCTTCACCGGCCACCGCGAGATGGCCGACCCCGCCGAGTGCGCGGCCTTCAACGCGGGCCGCTACCGCTGGGTGAAGAAGCGCATCGAGCGCACCGAGACCGTGGCCGGCGGCAGCGCGGTCGAGACCGTGGTCTACAGCCTGGGCACGCTGCACGGCGAATGGCCCGACGGCACGCCCTTCGAGGACAACCGCTACGTGGACCGCTACGTCGTCAGCCACGGCCTCATCACCGACATGCAGGTGTGGAACGACAGCGCCGAGTGGCTGCTGGAGCCCTCGCTGAACCGGAGGCCCGTGACGTGACGGCCCAGTACCTCGGCCCGTTGCCCGACCACGGCCGCTTCCCCTACCGGGCCATCACCCAGCGCCCGCACTACCGCTGGCCTAATGGCGCGGGCCTGGCGGTGTACATCGGCTTCAACATCGAGCACTTCGCCTTCGGTGAAGGCCTGGGCGCCAACATCGGCCCGGCCTCGCCGCAGCCCGACGTGCTCAACTTTAGTTGGCGCGAGTACGGCAACCGCGTGGGCGCCTGGCGCTGCCTGGAGCTGTTCGACAGCCTGGCCCTGCCCACGGCCGCGCTCATCAACACCGCGCTGTACACGCACTGCCCGGAACTGGTGGCCGCCTTCGTGGCGCGCGGCGACGAGCTGGTGGGCCACGGCCACAGCAACGCCGAGCGCCAGGCCGCGCTCGACGAGGCCGGCGAACGCGCGCTGCTGCAACACTGCCGCGAGCAGATGCGCCAGCACAGCGGCGTGGCGCCGCGTGGCTGGCTGTCGCCGTGGATCTCCGAGAGCCGGCTCACGCCCGACCTGCTCGCCGAGACCGGCTACGGATACACGCTCAACTGGTGCCACGACGACCAGCCCGTGCCGATGCGCACGCGAAGCGGGCGCACGCTGTGGTCCGTGCCTTACCCGCAGGAGCTCAACGACATTCCCATGATCGTGGCGCGCCAGATGGACGGGAAGGACTTCGCGCAGATGGTCATCGACAACACCGACGAGATGCTCGAGCAGGCGCGCGCCCAGCCGCTGGTGATGGGCATCGCCCTGCACCCCTACCTGGTGGGCCAGCCCTACCGGCTGCGCCACCTGCGCCGCGCCCTGCAACACCTGGCCGCGGCGCGCGATCGGGGCGAGGTCTGGTTCACCACTCCCGGCGAGATCGTCCAACACATGGCCACCCTGGCCGCGCACGAACCCAAGGCATTCGCATGACCCCCTTTCCACTTGAAGACAGCGTCGGTGCCTGGGTGCCGCACGGACGTTTCGTCATCGAAGGCCAGCCGCACGGCCCGCTGAGCGGCCTGCGCTTCGCGGCCAAGGACGTGTTCCACGTCGCCGGCCATCCCACGGGCGCGGGCAACCCCACCTGGCTGGCCACGCACCCCGTGCCCACGGCGCACGCGCCCGTGGTCGAGCGCCTGTTGGGCGCGGGCGCCACGCTCATGGGCAAGGTGCTCACCGACGAACTGGCCTACAGCCTGCACGGCGACAACGCACACCTGGGCACGCCGCTCAATACGCGCTACCCCGAGCGCGTGCCTGGGGGCTCGTCCAGCGGCTCGGCCGCGGCCGTGGGCGCGCGCCTGGTGGACTTCGCGCTCGGTACCGACACCGGCGGCTCCACCCGCGTGCCCGCCAGCTACGGCGGCCTGTGGGGCCTGCGCACCACGCACGGCCTGGTCAGCGCCGAGGGCCTGGTGCCGCTGCACCCGTCCTTCGACACCGTCACCTGGCTGGCCCACGCCTTCGACAGCTTCGAGCGCGTGGGTCGCGTGCTGCTGCCCGCCAGCGCCTGGTCACCGGGCCGGCTGCTGGTGCCGCAGGACGCCTGGGACCTGGCCGACCCGCTGTCCGCCGCGCCGCTGGCGCGCGTGCGCGACGCGCTGGCCGCACGCCTCGGTGCGGCGGCCGAGGTATCGCGCTGGGCCGGCGATCAGGCCCTGGCCGACTGGCGCCAGGTCTATGCCACGGCCGGCGCGCACGAAGGCTGGCGCGTGCACGGCGAGTGGATCCGCGCCGCGCAGCCGGTGTTCGGCGAAGCCATCGCCGCGCGCTGGGTCGGCGCCAGCCGGGTGAGCGATGCACAGGCCCAGGCCGCGAACGCCGAATGGGCGCGCATCCGCGACGCCGTGCGAGGTCTGCTGGGCGAGGACGGCGTGGCCGTGCTGCCCTCGGCCGCCAGCCTGGCGCCGCGCCGTGACGCCGCGCCCGCCGAGGTGGATGCGGTGCGCCTGCGCACCATGGCCATCACCTGCATCGCCGGCCTGGCCGGGCTGCCGCAGGTGAGCCTGCCCGTGAACACGCCCGAGGGCGAGGTGGTGGGCGTCTCGTTGCTCGGTGCGCCCGGCAGCGACCTCGCCCTCATCCGCCTCGCGGGCGAGGTCCACGCCTCGCTCTGATCGCCGCCCATTTGGTGCAGACTGCGCGCCATGCCGAACGCCGCCGCCCCCTCAAGGAAAAAGCCACCGCGCCGCGCCGCCGCGCGCGCGGCCGACCTCGATGTCGACCCGCAGCCTCCGCGCGCGGCCGGTGCGCTGGCCGACGCCGAGGGAGACGACGTCGAGGCCCGGATCTACCGCGCCGTGTTCGAGAGCGTGATGAGCCAGCGCCTGCCGCCCGGCACCAAGCTGCCCGAGGCACCGTTGTGCGAGTTGTTCGGCGTGAGCCGCGCGGTGGTGCGCAAGGTGCTGCAGAAACTCGCGCACGACCACATCGTGCAGCTGCGGCCCAACCGCGGCGCCACCGTGGCCGTGCCCACGCGCGAGGAAACGCAGCAGATCTTCGAGGCGCGCCGCGCGCTGGAGGCGGCCATCGTGCGCCTGGTGGCCGAGCGTGCCACGCCGGCCGACCTGAAGGCCCTGCGCGCGCAACTGCAGGCCGAGACGAAGGTGATGCACCGGCACGACCAGCCCGCCTGGGCTCGCCTGGCCAGCACCTACCACCTGCGCCTGGCCGAACTCTCGGGCAACCCGATCCTGCACCGCTACCTGGTGGAGATCGTCTCGCGCTGCTCGCTCATCGTGGCGTTGCACCAGCCGCCGGGCAACGCGGCCTGCGAACACGACGAGCACGAGGGCATCGTCGAGCGCATCGCGCGCGGCGACGCCGACGGCGCGGTGGCGCTGATGGACCGGCACCTGCGCGACCTGGAGCGCCACCTGATGCTGGACAAGCCCGCGCCGCGCAAGGACCTGGCGCACCTGCTCGGCCTGGGCTGATCTCCTGAGCGTGAGGCGCCGGCGTGCGCCGCTCAGCGCATGCGCAGCATCAGTTCGGCCTGTGCGGTGCCGCCCACGGTGATGTGTTCCGTCATGGCGCGGTGCGCCTCGGGCTCGTCGCCGCGCACGATGGCGCGCACGATGGCGCCGTGTTCGCGGTGCGAGGCCGACATGCGGCCCGGCCGCTCGAAGGACACCGGGCGGTAGGCCGCCAGCCGCTCGCGGATGCGCACGATCTGGCCGGCCAGGTAGGCGTTGTCGCAGCCCTGGTAGATGAGGCCGTGCAGGCGGAAGTTGAGCTCGGTGTACGCCGCGATGTCGTCACGCTCGGCGGCCTGTCCGGCCTCGATCTGCACGGCGTCGAGCGCCTGGCGCTGTTCGTTGCTCATGCGGCGCGCGCTCAGGCGGGCCGCTTCGGCTTCGAGCACCGCCAGCACCTCCAGCATGCCGAAGATCTCGCGCGGCTCCAGCCGTGTGACGACGGCGCCGCGCCGCGGCGAGAAGTTCATCAGGCCGGCGGCGGCCAGTTGCAGCAGCGCCTCCTTCGCCGGCGTGCGCGAAATGCCGAAGCGCTCGGCCACGGCCTTCACGTCCAGCGCGTCGCCGGGGCGCAGGCGGCCCTGGCGGATGTCGTCCTCCAGCGCCAACCGCACCTCATCGGTCACCGTGGCCGCCGTGGGTTCGGCCGTGGTCGTCGTGTCGTTCATGGGCGGCAGTGTACGGCGCAGACGCGTTCCGGGAATTCATGCATCGCGGTTTACCCCTATTAAAGATCTACTTGACCAGAAAAATGCACTCATATAAATTTATACAAACACAAAGGAGACCGAAATGAATGCAAGAGACGAGGGTCTGAGCGATCTGCCCGAGCTGGTGGTGAGCGACGGCGTGGCCACCGTGACGCTGCGCCGCCCGCGCGTGCTCAACCGCCTGCAAGCCGAGGACGTGATCCGCCTGCGCGAGATCTGGGCCGAGGTGGAGCGCGATCCGTCCGTGCGCGTGCTGGTGCTCACCGGCACCGGCCGGGCCTTCAGCAGCGGCTACGACCTGGACGAACTCGGCGAGCGCAGCGGTGCCATCGCCCCCGGGGCCCGCTCCGGGCGCCCGCTGCCCGATTTCCCGGCGATGACGCTGGAACTGGAAAACCTGCGCGTGCCCACCGTGTGCCGCCTCAACGGCCCCGTCTACGGCGGCGCCACCGACCTGGCGCTGAGCTGCGACTTCCGCGTCGGCCGCAGCGACAGCGAGATGTTCATGCCCGCCAGCCGCCTGGGCCTGCACTACTACACCGAGGGCCTGATCCGCTGGTCGCACCGCCTGGGCACCAACGCGGCGCGCCGCCTGTTCCTCACGTCCACCACCATCAAGGCCGACGAGATGCACCGCATCGGCTACCTCACCGACGTGGTGGCCCCCGAGGCGCTGGACGAGACGGTGGACGCCCTGGTGCGCACCCTGGCCGCGCAGGCGCCGCTGGCGGTGGCGGGCATGAAGCGCTCGCTCAACCAGATCGCGCGCGGCGAGTTGGACGTGGCCGCCAGCGATGCGCGCCACCGCGCCAGCCTGGCCAGCGAGGACCTGCGCGAAGGCATGAGCGCCTGGCAGGAGCGACGCGCCCCCGTGTTCAAGGGACGCTGAAGCGCGAGGGGCCGCAGAGCCCCCGCCGACGATCACCACAACGAAGGAGACAACACATGAACATTCAACGACGCACCCTGCTGCGCCTGGCGGGCGCCGCCCCGGCGGCGCTGGCCCTGCCCGCGCTGCACGCCGACACCTGGCCCTCGCAGGCCTTCAAGCTGCACATTGGCTACAGCACCGGCGGCGCGGCCGACATCGTGGCCCGCACCCTGGCCGTGCGGCTGGAAAAGCTGCTGGGCCAGCCCGTGGTGTTCGAGTACCGGCCCGGCGCGGGCGGGGCCATCGCCGCCGCCTACGTGGCGCGCCAGCCCGCCGACGGCTACCAGCTCTACCTGGCCGACACCGGCAGCATGGCCATCATCCCCAACCTGCGCAGCGTGGCCTATGACCCGGTGCGCGACTTCACGCCCCTGGGCTACGTGGGCGCCAGCGGCCTGGTGCTGCTGGTCAATAACGACGTGCCCGCCAGCGACTTGCCCTCGCTGGTGAAGCTGCTCAAGGACAAGCCCGAGGCCTACGCGTATTCGTCCTCCGGCATCGGCTCGCCGCACCAGTTGGCGGGCGAGCTGTTCAAGCAGCTCACCGGCACGCAGATCCGCCACGTGCCCTACCGGGGCGCGGCGCCGGCCATGAACGACCTGATGGCCGGGCAGGTGCAGGTGGCCTTCGCCACCATCGCGCCCGCGCTGCCGCTGATCCAGGCCGGGCGCATGCGCGCCATTGCCGTCACCTCGGCGAAGCGGTCGTCGAGCCTGAAGCACATCCCCACCATCGCCGAGCAGGGCGTGGCGGGCTACGAGGCCACGCCCTGGTTCGCCATGGTGGCGCCGCCGCAACTGCCCGCGGCCATCGCGCAGCGCCTGCAGCAGGCCATGGCCCAGACCATCGCCGACCCCGAGGTGGTGGCCACGCTGGAGCGCTACGGCGTCGAGGACGCGGGCGCTCAAACGCCCGCCTGGCTCGTCGAGCGCATCCGCGCCGACCACGCCAAGTGGGGCCAGGTCATCAAGACCGCCGGCATCAAGATGGAAGGCTGACCGAATGACCGTATCGAACGACCCGCCCGAGGACTTCGAGCGCCCGCTCGCGGGCCTGAAGGTGCTGGAGCTCTCGCAGATCATGGCCGGCCCGGTGTGCGGCGTGCTGTTGTCCGACATGGGCGCCGACGTGATCAAGGTGGAGCGTTTCCCCGGCGGCGACGACGCGCGCGGCTATCAGCGCCCGGGCGACCCGGGCCTGTCGCCGGCCTTCACCATGATCAACCGCGGCAAGCGCTCGGTGGCGCTGGACATCCGCACGCCCGAGGGCCGAGAGGCACTGCTGCGTCTGGTGGCGCAGGTGGACGTGGTGACCGAGAACTTCCGCGTCGGCACCATGGAGCGCCTGGGCCTGGGGCACGAGGTGCTGATGCAGGCCAACCCGCGCCTGATCTACGCCGCCATCTCGGGCTACGGCCGCGTCGGCCCGCTGGCGCAGCAGGGTGGCTTCGACCTGATCCTGCAGGCCTTCTCGGGCCTCATCAGCGTCACCGGTGAAGAAGGCCGCGCGGGCGTGAAGCCCGGCATTTCGGTGGCCGACGTGAACGCCGGCATCCTGGCTGCGCTGGGCGTGCTGGCGGCCTACATCCGCCGCCTGCGCACCGGGCGCGGCGGGCGGGTCGACACCTCGCTGTTGCAGGCCTGCCTGCAGCAGACCTACTGGTTCGCGGCGGCGTATTTCTCCAAGGGCATCGTCGCCAAACCCATGGGCACCGCGCACCCGCTCATCGCGCCGTACCAGACCTTCGCCTGCGCCGACGGCGCCATCGCCATCGGCGGCGGCAACCAGGCCAACTGGTTGCGCATTGCGGCCACCCTGGGCCACTCCGAGTGGGCGGACGATCCGCGCTTCACCACCGGTGCCTCGCGCCTGGGTCACCGGCGCGAGCTGGAGGCCCTGATGACGGCGGTGCTTTGCACGAACACCGTGGCGCACTGGACAGCAGCCCTGGCCACGGCCGGCGTGCCCGTGGGCCCCGTACAGGACGTGGGCCAGGCCCTGAGCCACCCGCAAACCCGCGCTGTGGGCATGGTGATCGACAACCCCGACCCGCGCACGGGCCTGGACAAGGCGGTCGGCTGTCCCGTGCATTTCGACGGCCACAGCCCCACGCGCACCGGCCCCGCGCCGCTGGTGGGTGAGCACACCCAGCAGGTGTTGCGCGAGTTCGGCTTCGACGAGGAGGCCCTGCGCCGACTGGCCGAGGCGGGCGCGATACCGCCGCCACGGCACGCCACAGAGCCGGCCTGAGCGTGGGGGGACTTGTATACCCCCTGTGCACAGAGAGATATGTAACGTAGAGTCGCCGCACGCCCGATCGAAGAGCCGTCAGGGAGGCTGGCGGAGAGGGCGGGAGGACGCCCCCGCATGGCGGGAAACCGCAAACGCCCGGTTCAACTCTGGTTGCCACTGCTGCCCGCGGCGGTGGCGCTGCTGTTGCTCGCGCTGATGGTGTGGTCGGTGGAGCGCGTCGTGGGCGACGAACTCGAGCTGCGCGCCGGGCAGCGCGTGGAGCAGGCGGCGTCCGTCTACGCCGACCGGCTCGCGCGCTCGCTGTCGCGGGCCACTGCCGAGATGGACCTGCTGGCGCTGCTGCCCCAGCAACTGGCTTCGCCCTCGCACTGGCGCACGCAGATGGACCGGCTGCGTGAGCGCAACCGCAGCTACGTGTGGATCGGGGCCACGAACGCCGACGGCGAGGTGCTCGCCGCCAGCGATGGCCTGCTCGAAGGTGTCTCCATCGCGCCGCGGCCGGTGTTCCTCAAAGGCCGAGAGGGCGCCTGGTTCGGCAGCCTGCACCCACCCGTGGCCTTGCGCGCGCCGCTGGCTGCGCTGGACCGGCCGGTGCCCACGGAACTCGCCGACATCGCCATGCCTTACCGGGACACCACGGGCGCGCCGGCCGGCGTGCTGGCCGCGCACCTGGACGCCAGCTTCTACGACCGCATTCGCGAGGACGTGCTGGGCCCGGCCGAGGCGCGGCGCGGCCTGCAGCTGGAACTGGCCAATGTGGACGGCCAGCGTCTGCTGGGCCAGCGGGCCCGGTTGTCGCCCGCGCAATGGCTGGATCTGCTGGGCACGCCCACGGGGACCCCGCGCGTGTTCGACACCGAAGATGGCGACACCATCCTGCTCGTGCGCCACGTGGTCGACCGCCCCTTGCTGCCGCTGAGCACCGACTGGCAGGTGGTGGCCTGGCAACCCCTGAGCCTGGCGCTGGCGCCGGTGCGCGAACTGGAGCGCTACGTGCTTGTGTGGGGCGGGCTCACGGTGCTGCTGGTCGGCCTGGGCGGCTTCTGGCTGTCGCGGCGCCTCGCGCGGCCCTTCAACCAGATGATCGACGTGGTGGCCGAGCGCCTGGGCCCGCAGTCGGATGCGGCGCCTGGCACGGTGCTGCGCGTCATCGCCGAGCAGATGCGCCGCCTGCCCGCGCAGGGCAGCGGCGGCTCGCGCAGCGAGCAAACCCTGACCCAGGTACTGCACGACGCCAGCCGCCTGCAGGCCGTGCTGCAGCACATGCCCTCGCCCATGTACCTGGTGGACATGGACTTTCACGTGCTGTTCTGGAACGACGCGGCCGAGCGCATGTTCGGCTGGAGCGCGGCCGAGACCGAGGGCCGCCACGTCGATGAGATCTTCCGGGACAAGGACCCGGCCAACAGCGTGCGCCAGGCGATCCGGCCCGAGATGGTCGCCGGGCTGGGGCCCTGGAGCTTCGAAACCCACCTGCTGCGCCGCGACGGCGCCGACATCTGGGGCGAGTGGCGGCTCACCAAGGTCTTCGGCGCCGACGGCGAGCCCATCGGCCTGCTGGCCCAGGTGCGCGACCTCACCGTGGAGCGCCTGAGCGAGATGCGTCTGCGCGAACAGGGCGAGGTGCTGTCCGCGCTGATCAACTCCGCCAGCGACGCCGTCATCAGTGTGGACCTGCACGGGCGCATCAGCCTGTTCAACCCGGCGGCCGCGCGCATCTTCGGCCGCGAGGCCGAGGCCATGATCGGCCAGCCGCTGGACAGCCTGCTGCCGCCCGAGCACCGCGGCGAGCACCTGGCGCTCATGCAGCGCTTCTCGAAATCGACCACCAGCACCCGGCCCATGGGCTTCGGCCGCGTCAAGGGTGTGCGCGCCGACGGCGCCGAGCTGGAGCTGGAGGCCTCCATCTCGCATATCACCGTGCGCGGGCAGAAGCTGCTCACCGCCATCCTGCGCGACGTGACCGAGCGCGTGCGCGCCGAGCAGGCGCTGGCGCGTTACCAGCTCGAACTCTCCGAACTCACCCAGCGCCTGCTGACGCAGGAACAGAACACCACGCGCGAGCTTGCCCAGACGCTGCACGACCAGCTTGGCCAGACGCTGGGCGCGATCCGCCTGTCCTTCGACTCGCTGGCGCAGATGAGCCGCGAGCTGTTGCCTCCGCGCGCGCAGGAGCGCTCGGCCACCGTGGGCCGCCAGATCGACCACGCCATCGCCGAGGTGCGCCAGGCCCTGGTGCGGCTGCGCCCGCCCATGCTGGAAGACCTCGGGCTGACGGCCGCGCTGGACAACGAGATCCGCCAGCGCGCGGCCGAGGCCGATCCGGTGACGCTGCACCTGCAGACCGTGGGCGAGGTGATCGCGCAGCGCTGGCCCGACGACGTGGAGTACGCGGCCTTCATGGTGGCGCGCGAGTCCGTGGCCAACGCGCTCAAGCACGCCGAGGCCAGACGCATCGTGGTGCGCATCGAGGGCGACGCCACGCACCTGCGGCTGGACGTCATCGACGATGGCACGGGGCTTGCCGAGGAGATGGCCTTCGGCCGGCCCGGGCACCTGGGCATGGTCGGCATGCGCGAGCGCGCGCTGGCCATCGGCGCGCGGCTGAGCGCGCGCGCGCGCAGCGTGCGGGGGACCCGCGTCACACTCATCTGGACGGCCCGCCCCGACAGCGTCTTCGGCGAACTTGAAGCCCTGAACGAACCCGAAAACTGAAACAGACAACCCAGAGGAGAGGCACCCCATGAGCGACATCTACCTGGTGGACGACCACGCCATGCTGCGCGACGGCCTGAAGGCCGTGCTGGAAGACGCGGGCCACCGCGTGGTGGGGGAGTCCGCCGACCCCACCGGCGCCCTGGCCGAGATCGTGCGGCTTTCGCCCTCGGTGGTGCTGCTGGACCTGCACCTGGGCCTGCGCTCGGGCTTCGAGTTGCTGGAGCAGCTCGTGCAGCGCAAGGCCCCGGCGCGCGTGATCATGCTCACCATGTCGGCGCAGCCGCGCCACGTGGCCGAGGCCATGCGCCTGGGCGCCTTCGGCTACGTGCTCAAGGGCTCACCCGCGCGCGAGGTGCTGGAGGCAGTGGAGGCCGTGGCCGCCGGCCGCAAGCACCTGGGCGGGCCGGTGGCGCAACTGGCGGTGGAGGGGCTCACGCAGGGCGACGACAACAACCCCCTGGCCTCGCTCTCGGTGCGCGAGCGCCAGGTGATCCAGCTCGTGGTGCAGGGGCACACCAGCGCCGCCATCGGCGAGCAGTTGCACCTGTCGCCCAAAACGGTCGAGAGCTACCGCAGCCGGCTCATGGCCAAGCTGGGTGTGAGCGACCTGCCTGCGCTGGTGCGGCTGGCGATCCGTGAAGGATTGATCAGCGCGGACGATCTCTGACACGCGCAGCGGGCTTACCCGCTGCCCGCGCATCCAGATTTCCCCGCAGCGCCGCCACGCCCCGGCGCGCACCATCGGTCTCCATGGACCTGGAGATCGACATGGCACCCACCCTTCCCCCTGGACTGGAGCACGGCACCCTGGAGGTGCTGGTGCTGTGCCCGCGTGGCCAGGCGCTGCAGGACGTGCGCGACCAGGTCGCCCGCTGGCCCCTGCCAGGTCGGGTGCGCTGGACGAGCGACCCGGTAGAGGCCCTGCGGCTGGCGCTGGCGCGGCCCCCCGCGTTGGCCATCGTGGACGCGCGCCTGGACCGCGGCACCGGCCGCGCCCTGGTGGGGCAGTTGGCGCGCTGGCGTTCGGAGCTGGAGGTGTTCGTCTTCGACGACCCGCCGGCCGAAGGCCTGCGCGGCCAGGGCAGCCTGTGGCACTGGTCGGAACTGCCGCGCGTGCTGCGCTGGTGGGCGCGCCGCCACTTTCCAGCCCAGGCCATGTCCGACAGCGCTCCCGCACCGCTGGCGCGCGCCGCCTGAAGCGCTTTTCCGGCTGTCGGAATCAGGGTTTCCCGACACAAGCCGGTTGGTTTTCGGCCGAAAGCCCTGGCATCCCTCACTGGAGAGCCCCATGCGCAACAACGGAGCCGTCACCCAACGCGAATACCCGATGCAGGATGGCCAGACCCTGGTGTCCACCACGGATCTCAAGAGCCGCATCGTCTATTGCAACCCCTCGTTCGTCGAGGTGAGCGGCTACGAGCGTGAGGAGCTCATCGGCCAGCCGCACAACATGATCCGCCACCCGGACATGCCGCAGGAGGCCTTTCGCGACATGTGGGCCACCATCCAGGGCGGCCACCCCTGGTCGGGCCTGGTGAAGAACCGGCGCAAGAACGGCGACCACTACTGGGTGCTGGCCAACGTGACGCCGGTGATCGATGGCGGGCGCACCACGGGTTACATGTCGGTGCGCACCAAGCCCACGAGCGAGCAGGTGCACGCGGCCGAGGCGCTGTACGCCCGCATGCGCGAGGAGGCCGCGGCCGGCCGCGCGCTGCACGTGTTGTCCGCCGGGGAGTTGCAGCGCCGCTCGCCGCTGGCGCGCCTGGGCCGCGCGGCGCGATGGGCGTTCGGGCAGCGCACCCTGCTGTCGTTGCTGGCCATGGGCGCGGCCGGCGCGCTGCTGGGCTCGTATATGCCCAGCCACACCTTGGCCATCGGCATGACCAGCGTGGCAGCGCTGCTGGCGGGGGCCTGGCTGCAGCGCCTGGGCGACCAGCCGCTGGGACGCATCCTGCAATCGGCCAACCGGCTCGCCGCCGGCGACCTGGCCACGCGCCGCACCGACAGCGCGGGCGGCCTGATCGGGCGCATCCACCGCGGCCTGTCCCAGCTCAACGTGAACCTGCAGGCCGTGGTGAGCGACGTGCGCACGCAGGTCGAGGGCATGCACGACGCCACGCGCGAGATCAGCGCGGGCAGCGCCGACCTCAGCTCGCGCACCGAGGCGCAGGCCAGCAACCTGCAACAGACGGCGGCCTCGCTCGAACAGATGACGGCCACCATCAAGGCCAACGCCGATGCGGCGGGCCGCGCGGCCGAACTGGCGCGCGAGGCGCGCGGCCAGGCCGAACGCGGCGGCGAGGCCATCGAAGCGGTGGCTCGGCGCATGGCCGACATCCAGTCCGCCAGCGAGCGCATCACCGAGATCGTCGGGGTCATCGACGGCATCTCCTTCCAGACCAACCTGCTCGCGCTCAACGCGGCGGTGGAGGCGGCACGCGCCGGTGAACACGGCCGCGGTTTCGCCGTGGTGGCGGGCGAGGTGCGCACGCTCGCGGCGCGCGCGCGCGAATCGGCCAAGGAAATCAAGTCGCTGATCCAGGCCTCTCAGCTGCAGGTGCAGGCGGGCGCGCAACTGGTGGGGGAGACACGCGTCACCGTGCAGGAAAGCGCCGGCAGCATCGGCCGCGTGAGCGCGCTGGTGGCCGAGATCAGCGCCGCGTCCAACGAACAATCCCAGGGCGTGAGTCAGGTGAACGCGGCCGTGGCCCAGCTGGACAGCCTGACGCAGCAGAATGCGGCCATGGTCGAGCAACTCTCCGCGTCCGCCGCCTCGCTGGCAGCGCAGGCCGGCACCGTCACCGAGACGGTGCGCGTCTTCAAGCTCTGAAGCCCGCATGCAGCTCTGGCGCGTCGATTCCCGTTCCTGGCTGTGGGTGGCTGTCACGCTCCTGTGCGGCGGCCTGCTCACGGCCGTGGCCGTCGACCAGCGCGAGCGCACCAACGAAGCCTATTTGAGGGCCCGGTTCGAGGCGCAATCGCGCGAGCTGGCCGACGACATCGCACAGCGCTTCGACCTTGTCGAGCAGGGCCTGCGGGCGGCGCGCGGCGTGGCCCGGCAAGCCGGGGAGTTCGGGCTGGGCGCAGCGGACTTTCGCGACTACATGCACTCGCGGGACATCGAGCGCGAGTACCCCGGCGTGCGCGGCTTCGGCTTCATGCGCCGCCTGCCACCCGGCGGCGAAGCGGCGTACCGGTCGCTGCGCCAGCGATTGGGCGTGGCGGACGCGCCGATCCGCAGCCACGAGCCGAACGCGGGCGAGCGCATCGTGGTCGAGCTGGTGGAGCCGCTGGAGCGCAACCACCAGGCGGTCGGCCTGGATGTCGCGCCCGAGCCGGGCCGCCGTGCCCTGGCCACCGCTTCCGTGCGGCGCAACCTGCCGCTGATGACGGGACCAACGACGCTGGTGCAGGCCCCCGGGGCGCCCGCTTTCGTCGTGATGCTGCCGGTGTTTCGCCGCGGCGCGCCCATCGACACCCCGCAGGCCCGCGACGCGGCGGCCTACGGCTGGGTCTATTCGCCGCTCGTGTTCGGCGAGGTGATCGAAAGCCTGGCCTTGCACGAGAAGCACATCGCGCTCACGCTCACCGACATCACCGAGCCCGAGCTGGCCGAACCCTTCTTCAGCACCGTGAATCTGGGAGAAGCACCACAGGCCGACGCTCCCTCGCAGGCGCTTCTGCGGGTGCCCTTTGGCCGCTCCTGGGCCATACAAACCACGGCCCGACCTTCGTTCGCCGCCCAGTTCAATCTGCCGCGTCCGGCAATGGTGGCCTGGACCGGCGCCCTGGGCACCCTGTTGGTGGCTGCGCTTCAAGGGTTGTGGCTCAACCTGCGCCGGCGGCACCGCCAGGCCGCCGAACTCAACGCCCGCCTGGAAGACCGTGTCGCCGAGCGCACGCACTGGCTGGAGGACGCCGAGCGCTTCCAGCGCACCGTGCTCGACGCCGTGCCGTCCATGATCAGCTACTGGGACCGCGAGCAGATCAACCGGGTGGCCAACCGCGCCAACCTGCGCTGGCACCGGCCCCGTGGTGGCGCGCTGGCCGGGTACAGCGTGCGCGAAGCCGTGGGCGAGGCGGTCTACGAGCGCCTGAGGCCGCGGATCGAGGCCGTGCTGGACGGCCGCCAGCAGGTGTTCGAGGTGTCCGTGACCAACCCCGCGACGGGGGAGCCGCGCGAGCTGCGGCTGAACTATCTGCCGGACGCGCGCCACGGCGTGGTGCACGGCTGGTACGCCATCGTCGACGACGTGACCGAGCGCAACCGCAACCGCCGCGAGCTGGAGGCGGCGCTGGCGCTGCAGGCCACCGAACGCCTGCGCCTGGAGAGCATCCTCGCCGGCACCAACGCGGGCACCTGGGAGTGGAACATGCAGACGCGCGAGGCGCGTTTCAACGAGCGTTGGGCCGAGATGCTGGGTCACGACTACGACGAGCTGCGGCCCACCCACGTGCGGGCCTGGGCGGACCACGTGCACCCGGACGACCTGGCCCTGGCGCGCCAGCGCCTGCGCCGCCACATCAAGGGCGAGCTGCCTTTCTACGAATGCGAGGTGCGCATGCGCCACGCCCAGGGCCACTGGATCTGGGTGCTTGACCGCGGTCGGTTGCAGACGCGCACCGCCGACGGCGAACCGGAATGGATGTACGGCACCGCGCAGGACATCAGCGCGAGCAAGGCCATCGAGCAGAGCCTGCGCGAAGCCACGCGCGCGGCCGAGGCCGCCAGCCAGAGCAAGAGCGCCTTCCTGGCCAACATGAGCCACGAGATCCGCACCCCGCTCAACGCCGTGCTGGGCGTGGCCCACCTGCTGGCCGACACGCCGCTGGACACCGCGCAACGCCAGTTGCTCAACAGCGCGCAAACGGCCGGCCGTTCGCTGCTGGGCATCGTCAACGACGTGCTCGACCTGGCCAAGATCGAGGCGGGCGAAATGCGCCTGGCCGACGAGCCCTTCGCGTTGTGCGGCCTGTTGCGCGAGGTCGAGTCGGTGTACGCGCTGCCGGCACGCGAGAAGGGCCTGACGCTGTCGCTGCGCATGCCCGAGGACGTGCCGCCCTACGTGAGGGGCGACGCCGCGCGGCTGCGCCAGGTGCTCGTCAACCTGGTGGGCAACGCTCTCAAGTTCACGCAGCAGGGCGGCATCGTCATCAGTGCCGAGGTGCTGAGCGGCGGGGACGGCCCGCAACTGCGCCTGAGCGTGCACGACAGCGGCATCGGCATACCGCCCGAGGTGCAGGCGCGGTTGTTCCAGCCCTTCACGCAAGCCGACGAAACCACCACGCGCCGCTTCGGCGGCACAGGCCTGGGCCTGTCCATCGTGCGCCGCCTGGTCGCGCTCATGGGTGGCGAGGTGGGCCTGAGCAGCGAGCCCGGGCGGGGCAGCGAGTTCTGGCTGCGCGTGGCGCTGCGACCGGCCGAGGCCGCTGAGCTGCCGCGCCCGGCACCAGCGCCCGCGTCCAGCGACTCGCATGGCCTGACGGGACTCACCGTGCTGCTGGTCGACGACAGCGAGATCAACCTCGACATCGCGCGGCGCATGCTGGAACGCCAGGGCGCGCGCGTGCAGACCTGCGGTGACGGCGAGCAGGCCCTGGGCTGGCTGCGCGCGTCGCCGGCCGCCTTCGACGTGGTGCTCATGGACGTGCAGATGCCCGTGATGGACGGGCTGGAGGCCACCAACCGCATCCGCAACGAACTGCGGCTGGTGGACCTGCCGGTGATCGCGCTGACCGCCGGCGCTCTGGCCGACGAGCGCCGCCGTGCGCTGCAGGCGGGCTTCACCAATTTCCTGGCCAAGCCGATCGACCCCGAGGAAATGATCGATGCGGTGCGCCGCGCGGCATCGGCGCGCGCGGCCACGACGGCGCCCGCGCCGCTGACGGTGCTTCCCGTGCCGCAGCCGCCGTCGCAGCCGCCGGTGGCTGTGCCGGCGGGCTGGCCCGCCATCGATGGCATCGACACCAAGGCCGCGCGGCGCCAGCTGGGCGGCGACCATGTGCTGTTCCAGCGCCTGCTCACGCGGCTGCTGGCCGAACATGGCGACTGGGCGGCCTTGTCAGCCAACGCCGCCGCGGGCTGGGACGGCACTGCCCGGGCGGCCTGGCGGGCCCGCGCCCACCGCCTGCGTGGCAGCGCCGGTGTACTGGGCGCGCAGGCCCTGGCCCGCGCGGCCACTGCGCTGGAGGCGGCGCTGGAGCCGGACGCTGAAACCGCGCCCGCCGGGCCCGCGCTGGCCGCCGTGCGCACCGCGTTCGACGCCTTGCGGGCCGCTGCGCCCGCCGATGGCGTCGAGCGGCGATCCCCGGTGCAGGCCGCGCCCATCACCGACGCCGATGCCGCCGCATCCGCCGCGCGGATCGAGCGCCTGGCCGAGCAACTGCAGGCGCAAGACCTCGAAGGCGTCGATACCTTCGAGGCCTGCCGCGCCGCGCTGGAAGTCCGCTTGGGTGCCGAACGCGTGCAAGCCCTGGCGAAGGCCATCGACAACCTGGAATTCGCCGCCGCGCGGCAGTTCCTCGACGATGCCCTGGCCTGGCACGACGACACCAAGGCTTGAGGGCGCGGTTGGGCGCAGGAGCTTGAGTGACCGTCCGGTTACGGCCAATGCCCGACCGGATCGGGCGCGCAGGGCTGGTGCAGCCGCTCGATCAGCCGGTCGATTGCCTCCAGCAGGTCTTCCCCGGTGTTGGGTTTGTCGATCAGCTCGGTCACACCGGCCGCCAAGGCCTCGCGCCGCAGCTCGGCGCTGAGGTAGCCCGAGGTGATGGCCGCCGCGATGCCGGGGTGGCGTTCGCGCAGTGCGCGCACCAGCTCCACGCCATTCATGCCGGGCATGGAGTAGTCCAGGATCGCGAGTTCGTAGTCCACCTCGCCGCCGCGCACGGCGCGCAGCGCCTCGATGGGGCTGGTGAACACGCGTGGCTCGTGCCCGGCGCGGCGCAGCAGGCGCTGCATCAGGTCGGCGATGAGCTCGTCATCGTCCACGTACAGGATGCGCGTGCCGCGCGCCGCCGGCGTGGTGCGCGCAGTGCCGGGCACGGCGGGCGCCTCCCCCTCCCCCGCCTGCAGGGCAGCCGCGCGAAAGTACAGGTCGAACACCGTGCCCTCACCGGGCCGGCTGCGCACCCGCCCCG
>NZ_CCAE010000035.1 GCF_000723405.1 Hydrogenophaga intermedia
GGCCATGCGAGCCTCCCGCCCTGGGCCCCTTGCTGTTCAAGCTGGGTGACGACCCGCAAGTGCGCAACACCGACCTGCTGCCCGTGGCCGAGGCCCCAGGCCGGCGTCTGCTGTACGAGGCCTCGTCGAGAAGGACTGCGGATTCAAGAAAAAGCCCGCCGCCATAAAGGCGAGCGGGCCAAAGCTGTCGGCGACAAGAAGCCAACAACAGCAACTGCTGGGTGCCAGACACCGCGTGGCGTCTGGCTTGGCTCGATTGTACTGTACACATGTACAGTGTTTTCGCCGCTCTGGCTGAAGCCGGCTAACCCAACTGCACCGACAAGAAATCCAGCACCGCGCGCACCGACGGCAGCAGGCTGCGGCGGTGGGGCACCAGCGCAGTGGTGGTGACGCTGCCCGCCGTCCAGCGGGGCAGCACACGCACCAGTTCACCGCGCGCCAGGTGGTGCTGGCAGATGGTTGCGGGCAGGCAGACGATGCCCAGGCCGGCCGTGGCCGCGTGCAGCAAGGCCACGGACTCGTTGGCCACCAGGCGCGGCTGCGGTTCGATGGTCTGCAGGGTGTCTGCTTTGTCCTTGCTCAAGGTCCAGCGCGTGGCGTCCACGGCCGTCAGCAGGCCGTGGTGCGCGGCCAGGTCGGCCGGCTGGCGCGGCGTGCCGTGTTCGCGCAGGTAGGCCGGGGCCGCGACGAGCACCACAGGCTCGACCATGAGCGTGCGCTGCACCAGGCCCGAGTCGGGCAGCGGGGCGAAGTGGCTGCGCAGGGCGATGTCGAAACCTTCCTGCACGAGGTCCACGAACCGGTCGCTGGCGTGCAATTGCAGTTGCAGGCGGGGCCAGGTGCGGGCCAGCGCGGGCAGGTGGGGCGCCAACTGGAACTGCACCACGGGCACGGCGGCGGTGAGCCGCACGGTGCCGCTGGGCTCAGCCAGGCGGGACTGCACCACCTGCTGGGCGCTCTCCACTTCCACCAGCGCGGCGCGCGCGTGTTGGTAGAAGTCGTGCCCGGTGTCGGTGAGGCGAAAGCTGCGCGAATTGCGTTCGATGAGGCGCACGCCCAGGCTGGCTTCCAGCGCGGCCACGCGTTTGCTGAGGGTGGATTTGGGCACCGAGAAGCGCCGGGCCGCGGGCGCGAAGCCACCGCTTTCCACGGCCTGGGCGAACAGGGTGAGGTCGTTCAGGTTCATGGGGCCATTGTCCACAGGTGTGGACTTTGCGTTGCTTTTTCCCTGTCTAGGCGGCCAGCGTCCACGCCACAAGAATGCGCTCCTTCGTCAACGAAACAGGAGCTGAAACCATGAACCCGATTCTTTTTTACGGCGTGCCCGAGGGCTGCTCGTTCGGTGCCATCGTGGCGCTGGAGTGGAGCGGCCTGCCCTACCAACTCTGCCGCATCCAGATGCCCGAGGTGGTGAGCAGCGAGGCGTTCAAGCGCGTCAACCCGGTGGGCGAAACGCCTTCGCTGCGCACGGGCGACGGCCGCTTCGTGAGCCAGAGCGTGGCGATCCTGCACCACATCGGCGCGGCTGCACCCGCCAGCGGCCTGGTGCCCGCGCAGGGTAGCGCGGCGTTCGACCGCTTCAACGAGATGCTGGCGTTTCTGAACACGGATTTCTTCGAGTCGTTCGCACCGCTGTGGTACGCGATGGAGCATGGCCTGCAGGGCGAGGCCTTGCGCGGGGTGAAGGCCATGGGACACGACAAGGTGCGGCGCGCCCACGCGGCGCTGGAGGGCTTGCTGGACGGCCGTGAGTGGCTGGTGGGCGAGCACCGCAGCGCGGCAGACGCGTACCTGATGGGCATCGCCCGCTGGAATCATTTCCATCAAGTGCTGGATCGGCGCGACTACCCGGCGCTGCATGCCTTGTGCGAGCGCCTGCAGGCCGACCCGGCCGTGCGGTTCGCGCACGGGGTGGAGCACGGCGAGCCCGTGCGCAGCACCGGGGCGTTTGCCGGCCACGTGGAGCTGGGCGAGCTGCTGGCCCAGACAGCGTAAGCGCACACACGGAAACGATTCACCACCCGAGGGGAACGCCGCAGGGAGGACCACCAATTGCCGGGGGAACCGGCTCATGGAGGAACCTTGTTATGGCGGTGAACCTGCGGGCCTGTGCTCGCCTCGCACATCCTTTGGTCATGCACGCGCTGCTGGCGTGTTTGGCGCTTGCCGCGTGCGGAGGTGGTGGGTCTGACACGCCCGCTGCAAGCGACGGCGAGGCGAACGCGCCGCAAGGCATGGTCTACCTCAAACGCAACGCCAACTCGGCCGACTGGAGCTTCGGCCGCACGATGGCCTTCTCGCCCGATGGCAATGCGCTGGCGGTGGGCCAGTCGTCGGCGGTGGAGCTGTTCACGCGCCGCTCGGGCGCGTGGTCATGGGCGCAGACGCTGCCATTCGACTGGCTGGACCAACCGGCGCCGGCCTTCGCCCGAGACGGCAGCCTGCTGGTGGGTCTGCCCGGTGCCGACGCCACACTGCCCGATGCCGGCCAGGTGCAGTTGTTCGTGCCCACGCCCAGCGGTTGGGCGTTGGCCGATACCTGGCGCTCACCGGCGCCGACGGAGAACGGGCGTTTCGGAGGCTCGGTGAGCGTGTCAGCCGATGGCTCGGTGGCGGTGGTGGGGGAACCCGGCGTGTTCACGCCGGGGCGCTTTCACGTCTACCGCCGAAGCGGCGGTGTCTGGTCATTGCAGCAGAGCGTGGCGCCGGTGGCCCCCGAGGCGGGCAGCGGGTTCGCCCAGCAGACGAAGGTGTCGGCCGACGGCAGCACCATCGTGGTGAGCGCCCCGCACGAGCGCAGTGGCGAGCCCGACGACCCCGGCGACATCAGCCAGCCGCATGCGGGAGCGGCCTTCGTCTATGGGTTCGACGCCGACACGGGCACCTGGCGCCTACGCGCTTACCTGAAAGCGCCCTCGCCCATGGCCGATGCCTGGTTCGGCAGCGCCACCGCGATCTCAGGCAACGGATCTACCGTGGTGATCGGTGAACGATTCCGGGGTGTGGAGGCTTGGCCCAGCGCGGGGCGGGCCTACGTGTTCCGGCGGGGCGCGGGCGGCTACACGCTGGCGCAAACGCTCACCTCGCCCCATGCGCAGGACAGGCGCCATTTCGGCGGCCACGCATTGGCGCTCACGCCCGACGGCACCGCCTTGGCCATCGGCGAGATCGGCGACGCCAGCCGCGGTGTGGGCGCCGGGGCCGACCCCACGCAGCAAGGCCTCAGCTGGGCCGGCGCCACACACGTCTACCGCCTCGAGGGCGGCCGGTTCGTGCACGCGCGGTACCTGAAGGCCAGCAACACGGGCCAGGGCGACTTGTTCGGTTGGTCCGTCGCGCTCACGGACGATGCGGGCACCGTTGCCGTCGGCGCGCCCGCGGAGGGCAGCGACAGCACGGGCATCGGCGGAAACCAGGCGGACAACAGTGTGTTGCACCGGGGTGCGGTGTACATGTATTGAAGGCCCCGGCGTACCGAGGGCGCTCAGGCCGAGTCGCTCAGCCGCAAGCGATACAAGCCCACATCCACCCTCCCCCCCAGGAACCCCGCCTCGCAATAGCACAGGTAGTACAGCCACAGCCGCCGAAACGCCTCGTCAAAGCCCTGCGCCTGAATGGCCGGCCAGGCCGCCAGGAAGCGCCGCCGCCACTCGGCCAGGGTGCGCGCGTAGCTCTCGCCAAAGCACTGTTCTTCTTCGATCTCGAAGCCCGCGCGCGCGGCGTGTTCGCGCAGCACCCGCGGGCTGGGCAGCATGCCGCCGGGGAAGATGCAGCGCTGGATGAAGTCCGCGCCCTGGCGGTAGGACTCGAAGCGGTCGTCGGCGATGGTGATGGCCTGCAGCACCGCCACGCCGCCGGGCTTGAGGCGCTGGCGCAGGGTGTTGAAGTAGGTGGGCCACCAGGCTTCGCCCACGGCCTCGATCATTTCGATGGAGACGATGCGGTCGTACTGGCCCTGCACGTCGCGGTAGTCCTGCAGGCGCAGGTCGAGTTGGTCGGCCACGCCCCAGGCCTGGCCACGTTCCCTGGCGAAGGCGAGTTGTTCGCTGGACAGCGTGAGGCCGGTGACCCGCGCGCCGTGGCGCTGCGCGAGCGTGGCGGCCAGGGTGCCCCAGCCGCAGCCGATCTCCAGCACCTCGCCGCCGGGCGGGGTGTCCAGCATCTGCAGGATGCGGTCGAGCCGGCGCGCTTGCGCGGCCTCCAGGGTGTCGTCGGGCGCCTCGCTGAAGAGCGCGCTGGAATACAGCATGCTGTCGTCCAGCCACTGGCGGTAGAAGCCGTTGCCCAGGTCGTAGTGGAAGGCGATGTTGTGGCGGCTGCCGCGCCGGCTGTTGGCGCGCAGGCGGTGGGCCAGGCGCGCGAGCCAGCGCGCGGGCCGGCTGCCGTCGAGCAGCGAACCCCAGGCCGCTTCGTTCGCCAGGCCGAACTCCAGCAGGGCCAGCAAGTCCGGGGTGTCCCAGTCGCCATCGCGAAACGCCAGGGCCAGGCCCAGGTCGCCTTGCAGGAACAGGCGGTGCAGCGCGCGCCAGCGCCGCAGTTGCAGGCTGGCCTGGGGGCCGGGTTCGCTCCCGAGGATGTCGAGGGTTCGCCCGTTGGGCAGGCCCAGCGCCAGCCGGCCGTGGCGGGTGCGGCTCAGCAGCCATTGCAGCGGCGACCAGACCCGGGAGGCGTCGGGGGTGGGGGCGGTGGAGGTGCTCGTGTTCATGTGGGCTTGTGGTGGGCGTCGGCCCTGGGGGCGACGGTGATGTCCTGCTCGGGCGCGGGGGGCAGCGTGTGCACCGGCACGCGCTTGAGCCAGAGGCGCAGGGCCTCCCAGTGGATGGCGACGACGACCTTGAGGGTGAGCAGCGGGTGGCTGAGGAAGACGCGCAGCAAGGCGGCGTCGCTGAGTTCGCGGCGCCGGCCGTCCTGTCGTGCGACGAGCAAGGCGCCCTCGGCGTCGTGCACGTTCACGCCGATGGAGACGGCCTCGGCCGGCGGCACGACGCGAAAGCGGTAGGTCATGTCCATGCCGTTGAAGGGCGAGACGTGCAGGCGCTTGTCGATGCGCTGCTCGATGGTGGCGGCTTGCGGGTCGGCCACGGGAATGAGGTAGCTGTGGCGCTGGCCGAAGGTGTTGTTGACCTCGTAGATCAGCGCGGCGAGCGCGCCGTCGGGTGCGTGGCAGAACCACACGCTGATGGGGTTGAACACATGGCCCAGCAGGCGCGGCAGGGTGAGCAGGCGGATGGCACCGCCCGTGGGCAGGCCGGCGGCGCGCAGGCGCGCGTCGATCTGCGGGCGCAACGGGGCGCCGGAGCCATCGCCGTGGTCGCGCGCATGGAAGCTGAAGAGGTTGAAGCGGTCGACCGACAACAGGCGCAGGCGCTGCTGCAGGCGCGGCAGTTCGTCGATGTCGATGAGCAGGTTGTAGAGGCGGTAGCGCAGGTGGTGCCGGCGCGGGCGCAGGCGCTGGTGCATCACCTCGCCGACGTAGAGCGCGCTGTGGATGTCCATGGGGCCGGTCATCGGGACTCAGACCGCCACGGCGGCGCACTGCGGCAGCGCGATGCGGCCGGATTCGTCGGCCACTGTCCAGGGCCGGCGCACGCCGCCCAGGGCTTCGGCCACGGCCAGGCCGGCTTGCAGGCCGTCCTCATGAAACCCCGAGCCGAAGTAGGCGCCGCAGAACCAGGTGCGCTGCTGACCCTGCAAATCCCAGAGGCGGCGCTGCGCGGCCATGGCGGCGGCGTCGAACAGCGGGTGTTCGTACACCTCGGTGCGGATGAGGTGCTCGGGCCTTGGCGACACGGGCGGGTTCAGGGTGACGAACAGCGGATCGGCCCCGGCGCCCTGGGGCAGGTGGGGCTGCAGGCGGTTCATCCAGTAGCTGACGGTGGGCGGCGCGTCGCTGCCGCGCGCGGCCAGGTAGTTCCAACTGGACCACACCGCGCGCCGGCGCGGCATGAGCCCCGGGTCGCTGTGCAGCACGGCCAGGTTGCGGGTGTAAGCAAAGGCGCCGAGCAGCGCGCGCTCCAGCGGCGTGGGTTCGTCCAGCAGTTTGAGCGATCGGTCGGCGTGGGTGGCCAGCACCACCTGGTCGAAGGTCTGGGGGAACCAGCCCTCGCGGGTGCGCAGGCGCACGCCGTCCGCGCGTCGACGCACCTCCAGCACGGGCCGGTCCAGGTGGAGCCGCTCGCTGAAAGGGACGCACAGGCGCCGCACGTATTCGCGGCTGCCGCCTTGCACGGTGCGCCACACGGGCCGCCCGCTCAGCCGCAGCAGGCCATGGTTCTCGCAGAAGCGCACGAAGGCGGCCACGGGGTAGCGGCCCACCTGCGCGGCGGGCGTGGACCAGATGGCCGCGGCCATGGGGTAGAGGTGGTCGTCGCGGAAAGCGCGGCCGTAGCCGTGGGTGTCGAGGTAGTCGTCCAGCGGCTGGGCGCCGGCCTGGTGTGCATCGCGCGGGGCTTCGCGGTAGAAGCGCAGCAGCTCGCGCAGCATGGCCCAGAAGCGCGGGCGCAGCAGGTTGCGGGGCTGCGCGAACAGGCCGCGCAGGTCGGTGCCGGCGTACTCCAGCGCGCCGCCGTCCAGGCTGACGCCGAAGGACATGTCGCTGGCCTGCGTGGGCACGCCCAGGTGGTCGAACAGCGCCGTGAGGTTGGGGTAGGCGGGCTCGTTGTAGACGATGAAGCCGGTGTCCACGGGCACCGTGGCGCCGCCGCAGGGCGCCCCGACGGTGTGGCTGTGCCCGCCAGGGCGGGGTTCGCTTTCGAAGACGGTGACCTCGTGCCGCTGCGACAGCAGCCAGGCACAGGACATGCCGGCGATGCCGGTGCCGACGACGGCGATGCGTTGGTGACCAGGGCGGTGTCCGGGCGTGGCGGGGGCGGCGGCTTGGGCGTCGTCGAATGGCATCGCGGTCTCCGGCGGATCTCTGGTCAGGGGGCAGGCCCGGCAGTGGGCCTTGCGTCAGTGGCTTCTATGCAGCCTTCTACGCAGCCGGGAACCGTTTGGATTTGTTTCCGGCTGCTGCGATGATCCAGAACCCGCGAGCCTGCGTAGAAGCGGCATGGCCCTGCCCCAGCCTCGTCCCCCCACCGCGCCCGCCGACCCTTCGACGGGCGCGCCGCCCCATCGCCGAGCGCCTGCCTTGACCATCGTTTCCCTGGACGCCACGCGCACGCCCCGCCCCGATGAAGCCTGGGACGAGGCGCTCGTGGCCGTGGGCCAGAACCAGGACCGCGCGGCCTTTGCCCGCCTGTTCGGCCACTTCGCGCCCCGGGTGAAGCGCTACCTGATGCAGGGCGGCAGCCCTGAAACGCAAGCCGAGGAATTGACCCAGGAGGCCCTGGCCACGGTCTGGCGCAAGGCGGCGATGTTCGATCCTGCCCAGGCCGCCGCCTCCACCTGGATCTTCACCATCGCGCGCAACCTGCGGGTGGACGCGCTGCGGCGGCGCCAGGGCATCGAGGCGATGGACGAGGACTTCGACTTCGACCAGGTGCTGGCCGACGAGCCCGACGCCGACGAGCGCTTGCACACGGCGCGGCTGCACGAGCGCCTGCGTGGCGCCTTCGCGCGCCTCACCCCCGATCAGCAGCAGGTGCTGCACCTGTCCTATTTCAATGACGAACCGCACGCGCGCATCGCCGCCGAGCTGGGCATCCCGCTCGGCACGGTGAAGTCGCGCGTGCGCCTGGCGGTGGCGCGCTTGCGCCGCCTGCTGGAAGGCTGAAGACGATGGATATCCAACACCACCCCGACGACGAGTTGCTGCTGGCGCTGGCCAGCGGCCAACTGGCGCCGGGCATGCGGCGGGTGCTGTACAGCCACCTGGAGCTGTGCCCCGCGTGCCGCGAGCGCGTGCAAGCCCTGAACGCGCTGGGCGGCCAATTGCTGGACGGGCTGACGCCCGCCGACATGGGCGACGACGCCCTGGCCCGCACCTTCGCCCGCATCGACGCGCAAGCCGCCGCACCGGCCAGGACGATCACCGCGAGCGCGCCCCCTCCCCTGCCCGCCGGCGCGCGCTGGCCCCGGTCACTGGCGCACTGCGAGGCCACGCCCTGGCGCTGGATCGGCCCGGGCATGCGCTGGAGCCGCGTGAGCCTGCCCGAAGAGCCGGACGCCAATGTGTTCCTGCTGCGCATCGCGGCGGGCAAGTACCTGCCGCGGCACACGCACCAGGGCACGGAGTTCACGCAGGTGCTGCACGGCCGCTTCCACGACGGGCGCGCCCTCTTCGGCCCCGGCGACTTCGACGCCGCCGACGGCGAAATCCTTCACCAGCCGGTGGTGCAGGACGGCAGCGAGTGCATCTGCCTGGCCTCGCTGGACGCGCCGCTGCGCTTCGAAGGCGCTATTGCGCGCTTCTTCGGCTCGCTGGTCGGGATGTAAGTCGACACATGAGCCAGGCGGCGGCGCCGGCCGCGCTGCCGCTCACGAACGCGCCCCAGACCAGATCGGCCGCGGTGACCGTCCACGACCAGTCGCGCAAGGTGGCCTGGTTGGTCAGGTCGTAGGTGGCATAGGCGATGAGGCCGAACAGCGCGCCCAGGCGCAGGGCCGGCGCGGCGCGGGCCTCGATCAGCGCGGGCCGCACGGCGAACACCAGCAAGCCCAGGATGTAGAGCGGGTAGAACAGCGCGGCGGCAAGCCAGTCCACCGTGGGTGCCATCAAGTGGCCGATGGCGGGCTGGTACAGGCGCGAGGCCATGAGGCTCAACCAGACGGCGTCGAGCGCGAGGAACACGGCCATGGTGGCCAGGTAGGCGGCGGCGAGGCGGCTGGGGCTGAGGTTCATGGTGGCGTGGGCTGAGAGGTGAGTCGGTAGGACAGGCGGCGACCGCCGTCGAGTTCGGCGTCCAGCGCGATCCAGCGCCCGCTGTCGGCGGCGTACCAGACGTCGATGCGCTGATCGGGCGTGCGCAGTTGCCAGCCGCGCGCCGGCACGGACTGGCCCAGGCGCTCGATGCTGGCGTCGGGCAGGCGCTCGACGCGCACGGGTGTGGCCTGCCCGGTTTGCGGGTTGATCAGCGTGGACTGCGACACCAGGCGCGGGTTCCAGTACGCGAATCCCATGCGGCACCCGTCGTCCAGGCGCTGGCTGACGGCCTGCCGCTCCCCGTTGGTCTCGGTCTCGGCGCGCAACTCGCGCAGGCATTGGCCCTGCCAGCGCTCGTCCGCCTCGTGGCGGTAGCGGTAGACGGGCACGCCCAGCCAGCGCACCACGAAGCTCGCGCGGCTTTCGACGCTGCGCGCGTCGGCACCGCCGGTGACCACGAAGCGGTGGGTGCCGATGGGCTTGCCGTCGAGCGAGACGGTGAAGTCCCACCGGCCCGCGGGCGGCGCGTCGGTGGCTGGTGCGCCGGTGGCTTGCGCCAGCGCCGGCAGGCACAGCAGCGCCAGCGCCCACGGCCACGGGCCGAGCCGGCGCGCGGCGCGTTCACTCATGACTGTGCCTCCCGGCGCGGCGGCCAGGGCACGAAGGCACTGGTGCGCGCCATGTAGTCGCGGTACGCCGGGCGTCGCTCGGCCATGTCCTGTTCCAGCAGGGCCACGCCGGACACCTTGAGCAGCAGCCAGGTGATCATCAGCGGCGACACCACCGTCCATGCACCGGCCCAGCCGGCGGCCGGCAGCGCCATCAGCCACAGGCCCCACCAGAAGCAGGCCTCACCAAAGTAGTTGGGGTGGCGCGACCAGGCCCACAGGCCACGGTCCATCACCGCGCCGGGCGACCTGGGCCCGCGCAGGAAGCGGGCCAGTTGCACGTCGGCCAAGGTTTCGATCAGCAGGCCGCCGCCGGCCAGCACGAACCCCAGCGCGTCCAATGCCGTCAGGCCCACGGGTCGGCCCAGCGCCGCCAGCAAGGGCCAGCCCAGCACCCAGGCCAGCACGGCCTGCAGGCCGAACACCAGGTACAGGCTCTTGAGGCCGAAGGCATCGCCATGGCGTTCGCGCATGGCACGGTAGCGGCGGTCTTCGCCGTGGCCGCTGTTGCGCCGGCTGATGTAGATGGCCAGGCGCAGGGCCCAGGCCAGCAGCAGGGCCAGCAGCAGCCCGTCGCGCGCCTGCAGCGGCGGCAACAGGGCCCAGGCATAGACCCCCACCGGCGCCACCACCAGCAGCGACCACACGCGGTCGGCCAGGCTGGCGTCGCGCAAGGGCAGGCTCAGCGCCCACACGGGCAAGGCCACGGCCAGCGCCGCCAGCAGCCCCCAGGCGGCCAAGGTGATCATCGGACCACCCTCCGTACTGCGCACTGCGGGGCTGAGCGCCTTGGGAACGGCCCGGCGGCGCTCATGTGCGCCGCTCGAACAGGTAGTGGCTCACCCACCACTGGCCACCGTCCGCGTAGGCGAAGAGCTCTTCCACCGAGAGGAAGAACAGGCGCCAGCGCGTCCACCACACCGCGGCCTGCTCGCCGTAGACCTCGCGGAACAGGGGCATCAGCGCCTCCCGCTGCGCGTCCATGCGCTGCAGCCACGCGGCGGACGTGCGCGCGTAGTGCCGGCCGTTCCAGCGCCACTGGCGCAGCACGCGCAGGTCGTCCTGACAGCGCAGGGCCAGGTCGTCGCTGGGCATCATCCCGCCCGAGAAGAAGTGGCGGCTCATCCAGTCGCTGGCATCGCGCGGCTCGAAGGCGTACGGCGCCTCGCGGTGCACGAACACGTGCATGAAGAAGCGACCGCCCAAGGTCAGCCAGCGCGCCACCTTGGCGAAGGCCTGCGGCCAGTTGCGCAGGTGCTCGAACATCTCCACCGAGACGATGCGGTCGAAGCGACGATCGGTCTCGAAGTCGTTGAAGTCCGCGGTGATGACCTCCAGGTTGGCCAGCCCGCGCGCCGTGGCCTGGGCCTGGATGTGCTGGCGCTGCGAATGCGAGTTCGACACCGCCGTGATGCGCGCGCGCGGAAAGCGCTCGGCCATCCACAGGCTCAGCGAGCCCCAGCCACAACCCAGCTCCAGGATGTGCTGGCCGTCGGCCAGGCCGGCGCGCGCACAGGTCTCCTGCAACGCGGCGGCCTCGGCCTGCTCCAGCGTGTCCACGCCCGCCGGCCACCAGCAGCAGCTGTACTTGCGGTGCGGGCCCAGCACGGCGCCGAAGAAGTCGGCGGGCAGTTCGTAGTGCTGCTCGTTGGCCTTCTCGGGCAGTGGTGCCAGCGGGGCGCGGGACAGGCCGGCGTGGAAGGCCGTGGACAGGACGGCGCCAACCTCCGGGTCGCCGCTGTGCAGCTCGCTCAGGCGCTGGCGCAGCAGATGGCGGATGCCCAGACGCACGGCCGGGTCGGGCACCAGGCCTTGCTCGACCCAGTGGATGGCGGTCGCGGTGTTGGGGGCAAGGGACATGGCATCGGGATCAAGTGGGGGTGCCACTTGTACGCAGCGACGTGGCGGGGGGGTCACCCGCCACGAGCGCGCGAACCAGCCAGGCCGTCAGTGCACTGGCCAGCACGACCAGCAGCCAATCGCTCCCGTGCAGCGGGCGAAGGTTCAATACCCGGCCCACAACGGGGACCTGAATGGCCAGCACCACCGACGCCACGGTGGCGATGCCCAGCCAGCGGGAGGCCGCGCCGCGCCATCGGGTCAGGCCCGCGGTGACGCCCACGCTGGCCATCAACAGCACCGCCAGCGCCATCGCTCGCGCGTGTTCGACATCGCGTTCGACACCGAGCGCCTGGAGGTAGCTCCCGATCATGGCGACAACGATCCATGCGCCCACCAGGCCGATGGCCCCCCAGGCCCGGGTGGTGAAGAAGCTTGCTTTTCGCGGACACGGCGCATGGGCCAGGGTCGTGCCCGACGGCAGGTCTTGAAACGCCAGCATGGCGGTCGGGTGGATGACCAACTCCAGCCAGACGATGTGGATCGGCAGGAACAGCAGGGGCAGGCCCATCAGCGGGATGAGCGCGGCACCGACCACCAGCGGCATGTGCACGAGCAGCAGATAGGCGAACGCCCATCGCAGGTTCTGAAACAGCTGGCGGCCTTCGGCCACGGCGTCCACGATGGTCTTGAAGTTGTCGTCCAGCAGCACCACGGGCGCCACCTCCCGCGCGCTTTGCGTGCCACGCGCGCCCATGGCCACGCCGATGTCGGCCTGGCGAAGCGCCGGCACGTCGTTGACGCCGTCTCCGGTCACCGCCACGAACTCACCCGCGGCCTGCATCGCCTGCACCAGGGCCAGTTTCTGGGCAGGCGTCGCGCGGGCCACGACGTCCAGCGCCTTGTGCTGACGAAAAAGGGCGGCCGGGTCATCGACGGCCTCCAGCGCCACGGCGCGGGGCCTGTCCCCGCCCAACCCGATCGCGCGCGCGATGGCGGTGGCGGTGGCCAGGTGATCGCCGGTCACCATGACGACGCGCATGCCCGCGGCCATGCAATCGGCGATGGCCTCCCGCACCCCGTCGCGGACGGGGTCTTCAAAGGCCAGCAGGCCCGCGATCTCGAAGCCATGGTCGGGCTCCCGCTCGACGGACTGCCCAGCGATCAGGTCCTTCCACGCGCAGGCGATGACCTTGCGGCCGCACCTGGCGTGTTCATCGACCAGGCCCAGCCAGCGCGACCGTTCCGGATCGGTGAGATCGCACAGCGAGAGCACGGTCTCTGGGGCGCCCTTGGTGTAGGCCGTCAACTGGCGCCCCGCGCCAGACCAGACGGCGGTCTCGCGGCGCCGCGCCTCGGTGAAGGGAAAGTCGATCGCCCGGCTCGCCGCCGGTGGCGCCGAACCCGCCGCGTGCAAGGCCTGGTCCAGCGGATCGCCGCTGTCCGGCCGGGCCGCCGATGTGGCCATCTGCAGCAAGGCGCGAGCGTCCAGCGACGGGGCCAGCACCGTGTGCGAGAGCACCAGCGAGCCGGCCGTGATGGTGCCCGTCTTGTCGGACAGGATGCAGGTGGTGCGGCCGATGTTTTCCACGGCGACGGCCCGGCGCACCAGCGCGTTCTTTCGCGCCAGCCGAAAGACGCCCATGCCGAGGAAGAAGGTGTAGACGAGCGGAAACTCCTCCGGCACCGCCGCCACCGCCAGGGTCACCGCGCTCAGCGCCGCGTCGATCCAGCCGTGCCCCTGCCACAGCCGGACCACCGCGAGCACCGCGCACAAGGAGAGCGCAGCAGCGAGCAACACCAGCACCAGCTCGCCGATGGCCTTTTGCAATGGCGTGGTGCCATGGCTGCCTTCGGCCGCCGTGCGCACGATCTCGCCATAGCGGGTCCGGCCGCCGGTGAAGAGCACCCGAAGCCAGGCCGTGCCGGTCAACAGGCGGGTTCCCGCCGTGCCCCAGCGGTCGTCGGGCGCCGTGGCGGGCAGCGGTGTTTCCACCGCGATGGCGCGCTTGGCGACCGGCAGGGACTCGCCCGTCAAGGTCGATTCGTCCGCCTGCAGGCCATCGCCGGCGACCAGCAAGCCGTCGGCGGGGAAGTACTCGCCGGGCTTGACCTCCACCAGATCCCCGGGGACGAGTTCTCGCGACACCAGGTCCCGCCACTGGCCATCCCTCAACACCCGGGCCGAAGGGGCCAGGCGACTGGCCAGGCCGGCGGACGATGCCTGGGTCCGCCGGTGAAGGTAGGCGTCCATGCCCAGCAGCGGCCCCATCGCCAGCAGCAGCACCAGCGACTCGGTGAGTTGGCCGAGCAGCGCGAACAGGCCGGCCGAGACCACCAGGAACCACAGCATCGGATCGCGCGCGGTGTCGCGCGCCACGGAGGACCAGCCGCTGGTGGTCTGCGGGACGATGTCGTTGTCGCCACAGGAGCGGCGCTGCGCGATGACCTGCTCCGAGCTCATGCCCAGGTGGCCACTGACGCCAAGCGGCAACTGTTCCGGCGGGATGCGGCGTTGAGCCATTCGTGTCGGCGCTCACCGGATCAGCAGCACCGGCGTTGCGCACAGCGACAGCACCTTCGTTGCGACCGAGCCCATGAAGAGCCCGGCGATGGCGCCGTGCCCGTGCGTGCCCATGATCAGCAGATCGAACCGGCCGTTTTTGGCCAGCGCGGCGATGTGTTTGGCCGGGTGGCCGATCCGCAGCACGAATTTGGCCTGGATGCCGTGCATCCCCAGGAACTGGCGCACCGGCTTGAAAATGACCTGAGCGTCGTCTTCGTAGAACGACCGGGCCACGTCAAGCCCATGGAAGGCCGCCGCCCGATGGGGAAGCGCCGTGGCGGCGTGAACCACGGTGTACGCGTGTCGCGCGCCCAGCCATTCGTCGTGAGCGGCCAGGTAGGCCAGTGCGCGCCTGGTGTGTTCGCTGCCGTCTACTGCCAGCAAGATCTTCATGACTGCCCCCGGGATGGTCGCTCGCCGCGCCAAGCGGCACGCCCGCCATCTTGGTGCACCGGACCAGGACCGGGATGACGTGCGTCAACCCGGCGCGCATTGGCCCGACGCCAGCCCGACGTAGAGTCCGGGGTTTCATCCGAACCGGAGACACCATGAAACACCGCCAACTGGGCGCGTCGGGCCTTGCCACATCCGCCATCGGCCTGGGTTGCATGGGCATGAGCGAGTTCTACGGCCAGACCGACGACGCCGACTCGCTGCGCACGCTGGAGCGGGCGCTGGCACTGGGCGTCACGCACCTCGACTCGGCCGACACCTACGGCCTCGGCCACAACGAGAGCCTGCTGGGCCGCTTCCTCGCCGAGGGCGGCGCCACGCGCCGGCAGCGCGTGGTGCTGGCCACCAAGTTCGGCATCGTGCGCGCGGCCGGGCAATACGAGCGACGCATCGACAACTCGCCGGCCTACATCCGCGACGCCTGCGAGGCGTCACTGCGCCGGCTGGGCACGGACCACATCGACCTGTATTACTGCCACCGCCGCGACCCGAACGTGCCCATCGAAGACGTGGTGGGCGCGATGGGCGAGCTGGTGCGGGCGGGCAAGGTCCGCGCGATCGGGCTGTCCGAGGTCTCGGTGGAGACCCTGCGCCGTGCGCACGCGGTGTTTCCGATCGCCGCCGTGCAGTCCGAGTACTCCTTGTGGAGCCGCGAGCCCGAGGAAGGCATGCTGGCGGCCTGCGCCGAACTCGGCACCGCCTTCGTGGCCTACAGCCCACTGGGCCGGGCCTTCCTCACCGGCGCGCTGGAGACGGACAAGCTGTCCGACACCGATTTCCGCAAGAACAACCCAAGGTTCGTGGGCGAGGCGCGCGCCGCGAACCAACGCCTGGTGGAGGCCTTGACGGCGTTCGCCGCCGAGCGCGGGCTGAGCAACTCGCAAGTCGCTCTGGCCTGGTTGCTCAACAAGCATCCGCACGTGGTGCCGATCCCCGGCACCCGCCGCATCGCCTACCTGGAGAGCAACGTCAGCGCGATCGACATCGCGCTCACGCCCCAGGAGATCGGGCAACTGGATCGCCTGTTCGATCCACAGGCGGTGGCTGGGACGCGCTACCCCGAGGCGGGGCTGGTGGGGATCGAGTCCCCTCGCGCGAGCTGAGTTCACTGACGCCATACGCCGGCAGCGCCAGCGCCAGCGGCAACAGGTAGTGCGCCGCGCGGTACGCCAGCACGGCGGCCAGCACCTCGTTGAGCGGCATCGTCCCCGCCAGCGCCGCCGCCACCACGGCCTCCAGCACGCCCAGCCCGGACGGCACGTGCGTGAGCGCGCCTGCCACGCCGGCCAGCAGCAGCGCCCCGAGCACGGTGGCGTACGGCACCCGGCCCTGCAGCAGGTTCCACAGGCTCAGCGCCATCAGCATCCACACGGTGGCGCCCATCACCGCCTGCATCAATGCCACGCGGCTACCGGCCAGCGGCAGCGTGTGCTCGCGCCAGCGCAGCTCCGACTTGCCACTGAAGGCGCACAGCGCGTGGTAGCCCACGGCCACCACCAGCAGCACCGCGCCCATGCCGCGCAAGGCCACCATGCCCAGCGCCCATTCGCCCTGCAGGCGCGGCGGCGACAGCACGAGCACCGTGCCCAGTACCCAGCACCAGCCCAGCCAGTTGGCGATGAAGCTGTGCGTGACGATCTGCCCCACGGTACCGGGCGACAGGCCGGCTCGCGTGTACAGGCGCAGACGCATGCCCACGCCACCGATCAAGGCGCCGAAGTTGAGGTTGAAGGCGTAGGCGATGGCCGCCGTGGCCAGCGTGCGCGCGCGCGTGATGCGCGCCTTGGCCAGCCAGCGGCCGATGAGGTCATAGCTGGCGAACAGCGTGTGTGCGCACAGTGCCAGCGCCACCGAGATGAGGAGGTGGTGCAGCGGCAAGGCCTGCAGCGCGGTCCACACCTTGGCCCACTCCACCTCGCGCGCCTGTTGCGCCACCAGGTACAGCACGGCGGCCGCCAGCAGCCAGGGCAGCCAGCGGCGCGCGTGCGGCCACAGGCGCTTGAGGGTTGGCCCCGGTGTCACCGCAGGCCCTCCGCGTGGGCCGGTTCATGCGGCACGGGCTCATGTGGCACGGCTTCGCGCGACATCGTCTCGGCTTCGCCCGATTCGGGCACCACCGGCACCACGCGCGGCTTGGCGTGGTGCGCCCAGCGCGCCCAGGCCGGAAAGCGCCGCAGCGCGTGGAACACCACCATGCTGCGCAGCACGATCCAGGCCGAGCGCAGGCGACCGGGCCGCGACACTTGCACGGCGTCACAGCTTTTCTCCAGCACGCCGTCCAGCGCCTGGCGCAGCACGGCCGCGAAGGCGTTGTCGCGCACGATCACGTTGGCCTCCAGGTTCAGGCTCAGGCTGGTGGGGTCGAGGTTGCTGGAGCCCACCGTGGCCCAGTGGTCGTCGATGACGGCCACCTTGGCGTGCAGCGGGCGCTCGTTGTACTCGTGGATGCGCACCCCCGCGCGCAAGAGGTGTTCGTACAGCAGCATGGTGGCGCGCTGCACCCAGGGCATGTCGGGGTTGCCCTGCAGGATGAGGTCCACCTGCACGCCGCGGCGCGCGGCGCGGCGCAGGTCGCGCACCAGGCGGTAGCCCGGAAAAAAGTAGGCGTTGGCGATGACGATGCGCGTCTGCGCACTGCGGATGGCCGCGCGGTAGTGGCGCTCGATGTCGGTGGTGTGGCGGTGGTTGTCGCGTGTGACGAAAGCGGCCACGGCGCCCTGGTCGAGCGAGGGCATGCGTTCCTCGCGACGCAACTGGCGCAGGCGGCGCCAGCGGCGCAGCCACATCTCGCGCGGGGGCTGGGGCGTGCTGATGTTGGTGCGGCAAAAGGCCTCGATCTGTTCCACCAGCGGCCCTTCGATGCGCACGGCGTAGTCGAGCTTGGCCTGCTCCGGGTCCAGCGCCAGCACGTGGTCCTTGGCGTAGTTGATGCCGCCCACATAGGCCACGCGGCCGTCGATGACGGCCAGCTTGTTGTGCATGCGGCCCAGCATGTTGATGCGCGCGCCGAACAGTTTGCGCACGGGCTCGAAGGCGCGCAGCTTCACGCCCGCGTCGATCAGGCCCTGGACGAATTCGTCGCCGAGGTCGGGCGAGCCCCACCCGTCGATGAGCACGTGCACCTCGGCCCCGCGTTGGGCGGCGCGGATCAGCGCGGCCCGCAATTCGCGGCCGACGGGATCGTCGAACCAGATGAAGGTCTCGAGGAGCACCTGCTTCTCGGCGGTGTCGATGGCCTGGAAGACGCTCGGGTAGTAGTCCTCGCCGCAGCACAGCAACTCGATGCGGTTGCCCGGTAGCCAGCGGGAGTTCATCGCGGTCGCCGCCGTGTTCATGCCGCCTCCTTGAGCCGGACCTCGGCCGCCAGCGGGGCGTGGTCGGACAGGCGCGACCAGGGGTGGCGCGGCATCGGCAACGGTTGGACCGTCTCGACGTTGCGCACGTAGATGCGATCGAGCCGCAGCAGGGGCCAGGCGGCGGGGAAGCTGCGCGCATGCCGGCCGTGGCTCTGGCGAAACACCTCGCTGAGGCCGATCTGCGCGAGCCGCCCGTCCACGCGCTGGCGCCAGTCGTTGAAGTCGCCGGCAACGATGAGGGGCGCGTCGGCGGGTACCTCGCTGCCGATGATCTCGTGCAACGCGGCGATCTGGTGCTCACGGTCGCCTTCGAGCAGGCCCAGGTGCACACACATGAGGTGCAGTGCCGGCAAGGCACCGTGGTTCACCACGCAATGCAGCACGCCGCGCTGCGGCTGGATGCGTGGGTGCGAGAGCCGGTGGTTGTGGCTCTTGACGATGGGAAAGTGCGAGAGCACGGCGTTGCCGTAGCTGTCGCGCGGGGCCACGGCGTTGCGGCCGTAGGCGTGGTCGCGCCAGATGGTGTCGGCCAGGAACTCGTACTGCGACACGCCCGGGTGGCGCTCGTCGGGGTCACCGCCACCGCGCACCTCCTGCAGGAAGACCAGGTCGCTCTTGACGGCGCGCACCGCCTCGCGCAACTCGTGCAGCACGAAGCGCCGATTGAAAAAGCTGTAACCCTTGTGAATGTTGACCGTGAGCACGCGCAGGCTGGCGCCGTCACGCTTCAGCGGCATCCCGTGCTCCTTGTCGTCTTGCCAAAGTACGTCTCGTTTCATGATGAAGCCCATCGTGCCCGCGCTTTGGCGTTGGCGGGGCAACGAGCGGTAAAAGCGCCCTGCGCGGCAGCGGCCGATGCCTGCTCGCTGATTGACATTTCGGCCCAGGGTGCTAAGGACGGAGCGCGTGGAGGGGCAATCGGTGTGCCTGCACGCCTGGGGCGATCGGCTACAGTCTTCGGCTCTTTCCCAGTGCCCTCCCGCGCCCACCGTGACCGATTCCCTGGCCACCCCCGCCCACACGCCCATGATGCAGCAGTACCTGGCCCTCAAGGCCGGGCACCCGCACACGCTGCTCTTCTACCGCATGGGGGATTTCTACGAACTGTTCTATGAGGACGCCGAGAAGGCCGCTCGCCTGCTCGACATCACGCTCACCCAGCGCGGCCAGTCGGCGGGCAAGCCGGTGGTCATGGCCGGCGTGCCCTTTCATTCGGTGGACACGTACCTCGGGCGGCTGATCAAGCTCGGCGAGTCGGTGGCCATCTGCGAGCAGGTGGGCGATGTGGCCACGGCCAAGGGGCCGGTGGAACGCCAGGTGGTGCGCGTGGTGACGCCCGGCACGCTGACCGACGCGGAGCTGCTGTCCGACAAGAGCGAGGCGCTGTTGATGGCCGTGCACGCGGGCGCCCGCACCGGCTGCGGGCTGGCCTGGCTGTCGCTTACGCAGGGCATCGTCTTCCTGGCCCAGTGCGCCAGCGACGAGCTGGCCGACTGGGTGGCCCGCCTGGCGCCCGGTGAACTGCTCTACAGCGCCGAGACGACACCCGCGTTCGAGCAGCGCGTGATGGCCCTGGCCGGCGCGCCCACGCCGCAAGGCGGCAAGCTCGTCACCGTGCTGCGCCCGGCCTGGGCCTTCGACGCCGCGCTGGGCGAGCGCAAGTTGCTGGACCAGTTGCAGGCCGCCAGCCTGGCCGCCTGGGGCGCCGATGGCCTGGCCGACGCGCACGCCGCGGCCGGCGCACTGCTGGCCTACGCCGAACACACCCAGGGCCGCGCCCTGGCGCACGTGCGCAGCCTGCAGGTGGCGCGTTTCGACGAGCGCATCGACCTGCCGCCCAGCACGCGCCGCAACCTCGAACTGGTGCAGACGCTGCGTGGCGAGAGCAGCCCCACCCTCTTCTCGCTGCTGGACACCTGCGCCAGCGGCATGGGCAGCCGCGCGCTGCGCCAGTGGCTGCTGGAGCCCAAACGCGACCGCGCCGAGGCGCGCGAACGGCTGGGCGCCATCGCGACGCTGCGCAGCGGCCCGTGGCAGCGCCTGCGCGAACGGCTCAAGGGCTGCAGCGACGTGGAGCGCATCACCGCGCGCATCGCGCTGCGCCAGGCCAAGCCGCGCGAGCTGGTGGGCCTGGGCCAGACCCTGGGCCGCGCGGGCGAGCTGGCCGCCGCGCTGGCGCCGCTGGGCAGCGACGCCCTGCTGGCCCGCCTGGCCACCGAGCTGCAGCCGCCCGCCGGCTGCGCCGAGCTGCTGCAGCGCGCACTGCTGGCCGAGCCCTCCGCGCTGGTGCGCGATGGTGGCGTGATCGCCGATGGCTTCGACGCCGAGCTCGACGAGCTGCGCGGCATCCAGCACAACAGCGACGCCTTCCTCATCGAGCTGGAGGCGCGCGAGCGCGCGCGCACCGGCATCGCCAACCTGCGCGTGCAGTTCAACAAGGTGCACGGCTTCTACATCGAGGTCACGCAGGGCCAGTTGGACCGCGTGCCCGACGACTACAAGCGCCGCCAGACCCTGAAGAACGCCGAGCGTTTCATCACGCCCGAGCTCAAGGCCTTCGAGGACAAGGCGCTGTCGGCACAGGAACGCTCGCTGGCACGCGAGAAGTGGCTGTACGAAGGCCTGCTGGACACGCTGCAGGGTTTCATCGACCCGCTCACCCTGCTGGCGCGCGCGCTGGCGGCGCTGGACGCGCTGTGCGCGCTGACCGAGCGCTCGCTCACGCTGAACTGGTGCGCGCCCAGCTTCACCAGCGAGCCGGGCATCGAGATCCGCGGCGGGCGCCACCCGGTGGTGGAAGCGCGCCTGGCCGAGACGGGAGCGGGCGCCTTCATTCCCAACGACACGGTGCTGGGCCCCAAGGCGCGCATGCAGGTGATCACCGGCCCCAACATGGGCGGCAAGAGCACGTACATGCGCCAGGTGGCCGTCATCGCGCTGTTGGCCAGCATGGGCAGCCACGTGCCGGCGCAGGCCTGCCGGCTGGGCCCACTCGACGCCATACACACCCGCATCGGCGCGGCCGACGACCTGGCCAATGCGCAGTCCACCTTCATGGTGGAGATGACCGAGGCCGCGCAGATCCTGCACACGGCCACGCCCAACAGCCTGGTGCTGATGGACGAGATCGGGCGTGGCACCTCGACCTTCGACGGCCTGGCCCTGGCCGGCGGCATCGCCGCGCACCTGCACGACAAGGCGCGCTGCTTCACGCTGTTCGCCACGCACTACTTCGAGCTCACCGAATTCCCGGCCACCCACCACGCGGCCGTGAACGTGCACGTGAGCGCGGCCGAGGGCGGCAGCAAGGGCATCGTCTTCCTGCACCAGATCGAGCCCGGGCCGGCCAGCCGCAGCTACGGCATCCAGGTGGCGCGGCTGGCCGGCGTGCCCGCGCCGGTGGTGCAGCACGCGCGCCACGCCCTGGCCGCACTGGAGGCGCACAGCGCCGAGCAGCAGACGCAGGTGGACCTGTTCGCCCCGCCACCACCGGCCGAAGCGCCCGAACCCCACCCCCTGGTGGCCGCCATGGCCGCCATCGACCCTGATGCGCTGAGCCCGCGCGACGCGCTGGATCAGCTCTACCAGCTCAAGAAACTCGCCACACAGACGGGAGCCCCCACATGACCTACTGCGTCGCCGTCAAACTCAACGCCGGCATGGTGTTCCTGTCGGACTCGCGCACCAACGCGGGCCTCGACCAGATCAGTTCATTCCGCAAGATGATGATCTACGAGAAGGCCGACGACCGCTTCATGTGCCTGCTGTCGGCAGGCAACCTGAGCATCTCCCAGTCGGTGCGCGAGATCCTGCAGATCGAGCAACTCGACGACCACGAGGGCGGCGACCCGATCAACATCTGGAACGCGCGCAGCATGTTCGACGCCGCGCGCGTGCTGGGCTCGGCCGTGCGCCATGTGTGGCACCGCGACGGCGAGTCGCTGCAGCGCGCTGGCGTGGACTTCAATGTCTCCCTGATCTTCGGCGGCCAGATCCGCGGCGAGGGCATGCGCCTGTTCCAGGTGTACTCGGCCGGCAACTTCATCGAGGCCACGGCCGAGACGCCGTTCTTCCAGATCGGCGAATCCAAGTACGGCAAGCCGGTCTTGGACCGCGTGATCACGCTGGACACGCCGCTGGACGAGGCCGCCAAATGCGCCCTGGTCTCCATGGACTCCACCCTCAAGTCGAACCTGTCGGTGGGCCTGCCGCTGGACATGGTGGTCTACGACGCCAACGCCCTGCGCTGCGACAAGATCGTCTGTATCGAGGAAAACAACCCCTATTTCCGCATGGTGCGCAGCACCTGGGGCCGCAAACTGCGCGAGGCCTTCGACGACATCGAGCACCCCACCTGGGACGACGGCCAGACCACCGTGCCGCTGCGGTGCGAGAGCGAGCGCCTGGGCCCGCTCAGGAAGATCACCAACCCGCGCGAGAAGCTCATCTGAGCGCGGCGTGATCGTCTTCTCGCACGCCAACAGTTTCCCTGCGGGCACCTACCAGGTGCTGTTTCGCAGCCTGCGCGCGCGCGGCCACGTGGTGCGCGCGGTGGAGCGGTTCGGGCACGACCCGCGCTACCCCGTCACCAGCAACTGGCCACACCTGGTGCAGCAACTGGCCGACTTCGCCAGTGCCGAGGTGGAACGCGCGGGTGAGGCCCCCTGGCTGGTCGGCCATTCGCTGGGCGGCTTCCTCAGCCTCATGTGCGCCGCGCGCCACGCCGAACTGGGTGGCCAGCGCGTGCGCGGCGTGCTGCTGATCGATTCGCCCCTGCTGGGGGGTTGGCGCGCGCGCACGCTGGAGCTCGTCAAGCGCACGCAACTCGTGGGGTCGGTCTCGCCCGGGCGCATCAGCCGCAAGCGCCGCCAGGCCTGGCCCGACGCCGACGCCGCGCTGGAGCACCTGCGCCACAAACGCGCGTTCGCGCACTGGGACCCGCAGTGCCTGCGGGACTACATCGAGCACGGCACGCACGACGCCGACACGCCCCAAGGCCCGCAGCGCGTGCTCAGCTTCGACCGCGAGATCGAGACCGCCATCTACAACACCCTGCCCCACAACCTGGACCGCTTGCTGCGCCGCCACCCGCTGCAATGCCCGGTGGGCTTCATCGGCGGCACGCGTTCGCTGGAGATGCAGCAGGTGGGCATGGCGATGACGCGGCGCGTGCTGGGCCGCGGTGGCGAGGCGCGGCTGCGACTGATCGAGGGCTCGCACCTGTTCCCCATGGAAAAGCCCCAGGAAACAGCCGCCGCCATCGACGAGTTGCTGGCCGTGCTGGCCGCGGACTGAGACCTGCATCACGGCCTCGGGGGCACCCCGGGCTGCCCCTTATGCGGCAGTACCCCCAGGGGGTGTAACCTCGCGCCCCGTGACCTCAGACGATGCGATGTCAGCAGAGCCCGGCTCCAGCCCATTGGGCCGGCTCGGCACACGCCTCACCGCCTGGGACCCGCGACGCCATCCCTGGTGGCTGCGCGCCCTGGTGGCAGTGGCGCTCACGGCACTGGCCACCTGGCTGCGCGTGGTGCTGGCCCCGGCGGAAAGCGGTGGCCGCTTCGTCACCCTCACGCTCGCGGCGGCCATTTGCGCGCTCTATGGCGGGTTTCGCATCGGCATGCTCAGCACCTTGCTGGGCATGCTGGCGGTCAACTTCCTGTTGGTGCAACCCTACTTCAGCTTCGCCATCGGCGACCCGAAGGAGGCCTTTTGGCTCAACTTCTGGCATCTGCTGACGCAGCTCGTCGTGGTGGGCGCCATCGCACTGATGCAGCGACGCACGCGCGAGCTGCGCGCCTCGGTCGAACAGGCGCAACGCAGCCACCAGCAGATGCTCGATACCTTCGAGAACCGCGCAACAGGCATGGCCCACACGCACATGGACGGGCGCTGGATACGCATCAACCGGGCCTACCGCGAACTGCTGGGCTACACACACGAAGAAATCATCGCGAGGCACTGGCGCGATTTCACGCACCCGGACGACGTCGCCGGCGACTTCTCGCAGATGCAACGCCTGGCGCGTGGGGAGATTGGTCACTACACCATCGAGAAGCGCTACCTTCACAAGGACGGCCACACCATCTGGGTGCTGCTGTCCATCACGCTGATCCGCGACGCGAGCCAGACGCCGGACTACCTCATCGCGGTGGTGCAGGACATCACCGAGCGCAAGGCCATCGAGGAGGCGTTGCGAACCAACGAGCGCCTGCTCTCGCAGGCCCAGGAGCTGGCGCTGATGGCGAGTTGGCGCTACGACGCGCTCAAGCGCGAGTTCACCACACTGGGCAATGCCAACGTCATCCTCGGCGTGCCGCGCGCCGTGTTCACCGACCTGGACATGGTGGCCATGACCCATCCGGACGACCGGCAGCGCATGCAACAGGCCTGGGCGGCGGCGTTCCGCCGCGGCGATGCCTATGACATCGAATACCAGATCGGCATCAACGGTGAATGGCACTGGGTGTCGGTGCGCGCGGAGTTCGAACGCGACGCCCACGGGCGCGTCACGCACGGCCTGGGGACGGTGGTCGACATCACGGAGCACAAGCGCGCCGAGCAACAGATCCAGCAGCTCAACGCCTCGTTGGAGGAACGCATCCGCGAACGCACGCAGGCCCTGAAGGCCGCCTACGACGAACTCGAGAGCTACTCGTACGCCGTCGCGCATGACCTGCGCTCGCCACTGCGCATCATCAACGGCTTTGCGCAGGCGCTGGAGGAAGACAACCCCAGCCTCGCACCCGAAAGCCACCGGCACCTGGAGCGCATCCGCGACGCCAGCAAGAAGATGGGCGAGCTCATCGACGGCCTGCTCAAGCTGTCGCAGATGGCGCGCGGCGAACTGCAGCGCAGCCCGGTGGACCTGTCGGCCATCGCCACGCGGCAGTTGCGCGAGCTGGCGGCCACCTCGCCCGAGCGCGCGGTCGATTGGTCGGTGCAGCCCGGCCTGGTGGCGATGGCGGACGGGCCGTTGATCGAGGCGCTGCTGCAGAACCTGTTGCACAACGCCTGGAAGTACAGCGCCCAGACACCGCGGGCGCGTATCCGCTTCACGGCGCAGGAGCGTGACGGCCAGCGGGAGTTCGTGGTGGCCGACAACGGGGCAGGCTTCGACATGGCGCGCGCGGCCAAGCTGTTCCAGCCCTTCCAGCGCCTGCACATGCCGCATGAGTTCGCGGGCCTGGGCATCGGCCTGGCCACGGCGCGGCGCATCGTGCTGCGCCATGGGGGCGAGCTGCGAGCCGAGAGCGCGCCGGGTGAAGGCGCGCGCTTTTACTTCACGCTGCAGCCACAGGCCTGATTCAGGCGGTCCAGTTGATCCAGCCGCCCCAGGCGGTGAGCACGATCAGCACACCGAAGGCAATGCGGTACCAGGCGAAAGGCACAAAGGTGTGCGAGGACACGAAGCGCAGCAGCCAACGCACGCACACCCAGGCCGACAGCCACGAGACGATGAGCCCGGTGGCGAAGAACGGCAGATCGGCCATCGCGAGCAGCTCGCGGTTCTTGTACAGGTCGAGCGTGGCCGCCCCCAGCAGCACCGGCAGCGCCAGGAAGAAGCTGAATTCGGTGGCCGCGCGCCGGCTGTAGCCCACCAGCATGCCGCCGATGATGGTGGCGCCCGAACGGCTGACGCCGGGAATCAGGGCCAGGCACTGGATGAGGCCCACCTTGAGCGCGTCGGTCCAGCGCGCGTCGTCGATGGTCTCCACATGCACGGGCGCGCCGCCCGCCTGGCGCGCCTCGGCCCAGAGCATGATGAAGCCGCCCACGATGAAGCCGGCCGCCACGACGAAGGGGTGGAACAGCACGCTCTTGATGACGCCGATGAAGAGAAAGCCCAGCACCGCCGCCGGCAGGAAGCCGATCAGCACATTGGCGGTGAAGCGGCGCGCCACCGCGTCGCCAGCGGGCAGGCCGCGCAGCGTGTCCAGGATGCGCTGCGCGTAGACCGAGACGATGGCCAGGATCGCGCCGGTCTGGATCACGACCTCGAAGACCTTGACCTTCTCGCCCGTGAGGCCCAGCAGCGTGCCCGCCAGGATGAGGTGGCCCGTGGACGAGACGGGCAGGAATTCGGTGAGGCCTTCGACCACGCCCATGAGGGCGGCCTTGATCAGCAGAATCGGATCCATGCGGTGAGGAGGTTCGGTGAGCTCGGGTGAGCGGCCGGGGCATTCTAGGTGGCGGCGCCACGAAACAAAGCGCAACGGGCGTGTACGCATGCGCGTGCTATGTTCGCGGCCATCATGCCCAAGACCTTGCGCTACACCCTGATCTCGCTCAAGGAGATGCTGCTCTCGGGCAGCCCCATCGTGCTGATCACCATCGCGCTGGTGGCCTTCACCTGGTGGTGGCTCAAGCCCAATCCGCCCACGCAGGTGGTGCTGGCCACGGGGCCGGAGCAAAGCGCCTACGACACCTTCGGCCAACGCTACGCCGAAGCGCTCAGGCGCCACGGCATCACGGTGGAGCTGGTGCGCACCGAGGGCTCGGCCGACAACCTGGACCGGCTGCGCGAGGGCACGGTGGAGCTGGGCTTCGTGCAGGGCGGCACGGCCGACATGGGCTACGACGACGAAGACGGCATCGTCTCCCTGGGCAGCCTGTTCGTGGAGCCGCTGTGGCTGTTCTACCGCGAGGACGCCGCGCGCCGCGTCAACCGCAAGGACGCCACGCTGCGCAACCTGGCCGAACTCAAGGGCTGGCGCGTGAACGTGGGCACGCCGGGCAGCGGCGTGCCGCGCCTGTTCAACCGCCTGCTCGAGGTCAACCGCATCGAGCCGGACCAGATCACGCTGAGCCGGCTGGAGCAGACACCGGCCACCGTGGCCTTCCTCGACGGCCAGCTCGACGCCCTGGTGTTCGCCTCGGCGCCCGAGTCGCTGATGGTGCAGATGCTGTTGCAGACACCAGGCGTGAAGCTGCTCGATTTCGCGCAGGCGGAGGCCTACTCGCGCCGCTTCGGCTACCTCACGCCTGTGACCATGCCGCAGGGCGTGGTGGACCTGGCGCGCAACGTGCCGCCGCGCAACGTGCGTCTGGTGGCGTCCACCACCTCGCTGCTGGCGCGCTCCGACACGCATCCGGCGATCCTGCAGTTGTTCGCGCAGACGGCCATGGAGGTGCACAGCGGCGCGGGCTGGTTCAATCGCGCGCGCGAGTACCCCAACCTGGAGCACAGCGAATTCCCCGCGGCGAGCGAGGCAGAGCGCGCCTACAAGGGCGGCCTGCCCTTCCTGCAGCGCTACCTGCCGTTCTGGGCCGCCAGCATCGTCGAGCGCATGTGGCTGGCCCTGGGCCTGATCATCGCGCTGGCGCTGCCGCTCTCGCGCATCGTGCCGCCGCTCTACACCTTCCGCATCCGCTCGCGCGTGTTCCGCTGGTACGCGGAGCTGCGCGAGGTGGAACATCGGCTCGAATCAGGCGGCGCCACACCGGACGAGCTGCTGGAGCAGCTCGACGGCATGGAGGCCAAGGTGGAGAAGGTGGTGGTGCCGCTGTCGTACACCGACGAGCTGTACGCGCTGCGCAACAACATCCACCTGGTGCGCAAGAAGATCCTGCGCAACAAGGACGCCACCGCAGCGGCGGCGCCCGCGGCTTAGCGCTTTCCGGAGTTCCTCAGCGCCTGCTGCGCCACCGCGTCCAGCGCCTCGTCGACCACGCTGTGGTCGGCCACGACGCGCAGCTTGTCCTGTTCGATCAGACGGTCCACGCCGCGCCGCGTCATGGACATGGACTTGCCCGAGGCCGTGCCAAACAGGAACAGCGTGCCGTGCGGGCTGGCCCAGGTGAGCTGCACGCGCAGGGCCTGGCCCTCCTGCTGCAGGTCGAACCAGCTGCCCACCGTGAGCGAGGTGGCGTCGCGCAGCACCATCTCGGCCTTGATGTCGATCCAGTCGCGCTGCATGGGCTGCGTGGCCTGGAAGCCGGGCTGGGTCGTCTCGGGCAGCGATTCGTCGTAGAAGTTGGTTTCCTTCGCCTCGTGCTGGCGCATCCAGAGTTCGGCGTCGTCGGGGTTGAGCACGCTGGCGTCGGCTTCAGGCTCCGCGGTCGCGGGTGCGGCAGCCGCGGCCTCGCTGCTACGCTGGGTCTTGTAGGCCGCCTCATGCAGACCCATCAGCGTCTGGAAGAAGGCCTCGACCTTGTCGCGCGGGTAGTCGATCGAGTCCAGGCCTTCGCGCAGCGTGCGCAGCACCGGCGGGATGATGCGCACCAGGCGCGGCCGGTTCTGGCTGGCCAGCGCGAGCTGGCTGGACCACAGCAGATCGGCCAGGATATCGACATACCGCTTGGAGTTCGCATCGCCCGAGGTCATGGGCGGGTTGTCGGCCTCGTCGATGCGGGCCTTGGCCACCACCTGTGCCCACACGCCGGTGAGGAAGCGGCGCACGGGGCCCGGTGCCTTGGCGTAATCGGGCCGGGCGCGGAATTCGTTGGCGATCTTCTCGGCCAGCAGCTTGCGCTGTTCCACCTTCACCAGGGTCTGCACGGCGCGGCCACGCGCCTCCCGCTCGCCGCGCGGCACGGCGCGGTCTTCGGATTGGCGCAACTGGTCGAGCAGCGTGGGGAAACGTTCGGACAGATCGGTCTTGCTCGGGCGACGCAGCTCGTACACCACATGCCGCAGTTCCTGCAGGAAGCCGCTGTAGCCCTCGTCCTGCTCGCTGGTGAAGGCCAGGCTGCGCGCGGTCACGGCGTCGAGCAGGCGCCGGGCGGGGTTGTTGCGGTCGGCGAAGAAGCGCGGGTTGCTGGTGGCCAGTTCGAGCAGGGCGGGTTTCATCTCCTGCAGGTGGTTGCGCACGGGCTTGAGCAGGCGCTTGTCGGCGGCGATGCGCTGCATCATGAGCGTCACCACCTCGCCGGCCAGCGCGCGGGTCATGCTGTCGTTGGTGCGGCGCGTGGCGTCGCCACCATCCAGGTCGCCCACGAGCAACTGGTGCAGGTGGTCGAGCGTGAGCAGGGCCTCCTGGTCGCTCATCGGGCCTTCGAGCAGGTCCTGTCCGGCAAGCGCCTCGTCCGGCAGGACGCGCGATTCGGGCGCCATCACCACGGCGTAGCCGGCGGGTTGCACGCCTTGCGCGCCAAGCCAGGCGGCGAGGTGACGGTAGAACACATCGAGCGACTCGCCCAGTGGCTTGGCGCCCACCTGCAGCCAACGCGCGCGCGCCGCGGGGGTCACGTCCAGGGACTTGAGCGCCGAAAGCAGCGTCTCGACGAAGATCTGCACGCGCAGGGGATTGAGGTCGGCATTGACCACCTTGAAACCTTGCGCGGTGGACAGGCGCGAGGTGAACTCGTTGAAGGCGTCGTCGGCCGACAGCATGGCGGTCTGCTGAACGCGTGCGGTTTCCACGCGTTCGTGCACCTGGTCGTCGCCCATCAGTTCGAGTTCATCGAGGCTGAGCGCGGGCTTGCGCGCCTGGCCGGGCGCAGCGGGCGCCTGTTCGATGCGGTCGGCCAGGGCCGAGAGCCAGTGCCGGGCGACCACGTCGCGCTGGCGGTGCACCGACTGGTGGGCCTCCAGCAGGGCCAGGCGCTCGTGCGGCTGGGTCTGGATCAGCTCGCGCTCGCGCAGCAAGGCGTGCACGCGGTCGATCCACACCGGGATCCATTGCCGGCACTGGTCCAGCGCCTCCTTCAAACACAGGTCAAGGGCCGGGAGCGGGGAATTGGGCATGGCGAGGGCATCAGCGACGAAAGGCGGGAGCATTGTGCCCCCGGCACCTTATCCCCAAAAAGGGGGAAAGCACCTGCCCGACCCGGCAATTCAGGCTTTGGTGTCGCCCGAAGCCGACATCAGATCGCGCCAGCCCTGAGGCCCCAGGCGGCGCAGCGTGTCCATGTTGCGGGCCACGATGGCCTCGGCATCACCGCCTTCGCTGGCCACGGCGCGCGCGACGCTGTCCTCGCGCAGCAGGTGCAGCGTGGGAAAGGGCGAGCGGTTGGTGGCGTTGGTGATGTCGTCGGGCTCCGTGCCCTCGAACTGGTAGTCGGGGTGAAAACTCGCGACCTGGATCACGCCCTCCAGGTCGTGCTCGGCGACCACCTCGTCGGCGATGCCGAGGAAGTCGTTGAAGACCTCGAAGTCGGGGAACAGCGTGGGGTGCACGATCAGCGTGGTGTCGATCTGCTCGGCGGGCGTGTTCTTGAGCAGATCGAGTTCACGGTCCAGGTCGTCGAGCAGACCGTCGATATGTCGAGCGGTGCTCACCACGATGCGCACCTGGTTCTTCACCCACACGGCGCGCGCGAACGGGCACAGGTTCAGGCCGATCACGGCCTTCTCGATCCAGTGCCGCGTCGCGGCGATGACCCCTTCTTCGGTCACGCGAGGCTCTTGAAGCGCGGGCGCTTGGGCGCGGCGCCCTCCTCGCCCAGGCGCTGCTTCTTGTCGGCTTCGTATTCCTGGTAGTTGCCGTTGAAGAAGAACCACTGGCTGTCCCCCTCGGCGGCCAGGATGTGGGTGCAGATGCGGTCGAGGAACCAGCGGTCGTGGCTCACGACGAGCGCCGAACCCGCGAACTCCAGCAGCGCCTCTTCCAGTGCGCGCAGGGTTTCCACGTCGAGGTCGTTCGAGGGCTCGTCCAGCAGCAGTACGTTGCCGCCCTCGCTGAGCATCTTGGCCAGGTGCAGGCGCCCACGCTCACCGCCGGAGAGGTTCTTCACCAGCTTCTGCTGGTCTCCACCGGAGAAGTTGAAGCGCCCGCAGTAGGCGCGGCTGGGCATCTGGAACTTGCCCACGGTGATCATGTCCAGGCCGCCGGAGATGTCTTCCCACACGGTCTTGTCGCCGGCCAGGCCGTCGCGGCTCTGGTCCACGGCGGCGATCTTCACGGTCTGGCCGATCTTGACCTCGCCGCTGTCGGGCTGCTCCTTGCCGGTGATGAGCTTGAACAGCGTGGACTTGCCGGCGCCGTTGGGGCCGATGATGCCGACGATGGCGCCCGCAGGCACGGTGAAGCTCAGGTTGTCGATCAGCAGGCGGTCGCCGTAGCTCTTGCTCACGCCCTTGAACTCGATGACCTCATTGCCCAGGCGGTCGGCCACGGGAATGAAGATCTCGTTCGTCTCGTTGCGCTTCTGGTAATCGACGTCGCTCAGTTCCTCGAAGCGGGCCAGGCGCGCCTTGCTCTTGGCCTGGCGGCCCTTGGCGTTGGAGCGCACCCACTTGAGTTCTTCCTTCATGGCCTTGCGGCGCGCGTCCTCGGTGCGCTGCTCCTGGGCCAGGCGGTCTTCCTTCTGCTCCAGCCAGCTGGAGTAGTTGCCCTTGTAGGGAATGCCGTGGCCGCGGTCGAGTTCGAGGATCCACTCGGCCGCGTTGTCGAGGAAGTAGCGGTCGTGGGTGATGGCCACCACGGTGCCGGGGAAGCGCTGCAGGAAGTGCTCCAGCCACTCCACGGACTCGGCGTCCAGGTGGTTGGTCGGCTCGTCGAGCAGCAGCATGTCGGGCTTGCTCAGCAGCATGCAGCACAGCGCCACGCGGCGCTTTTCGCCGCCGGAGAGCAGGCCGATCTTGGCGTCCCAGGGCGGCAGGCGCAGCGCGTCGGCGGCGATCTCGAGCTGGTGTTCCGAGTCGGTGCCTGCGGTGGCAATGATGGCCTCGAGCTGGGCCTGCTCGGCCGCCAGCGCGTCGAAGTCGGCGTCTTCCTCGGCGTAGGCGGCGTACACCTCTTCCAGCCGCTTCTGGGCCTGGCGCACCTCGCCCATGCTGTCTTCCACCGCCTCGCGAACGGTCTGCTCGTCGTTGAGCCTGGGTTCCTGCGGCAGGTAGCCGATGCGGATGCCCGGCATCGGGATCGCTTCGCCTTCGATCTCCTTGTCGATGCCGGCCATGATCTTGAGCAGCGTGGACTTGCCCGAGCCGTTGAGGCCGAGCACGCCGATCTTGGCCCCCGGGAAGAAGGACAGAGAAATGTCCTTGAGGATCTGGCGCTTGGGCGGCACGATCTTGCCGACCCGGTTCATGCTGAAGACGTATTGAGCCATGGTGTTCTGTGGGAAATTTGCAGCGCGGGACGTGGCGCGAAACCACAGATTATCGACCCATGCGACAATACGACCCGTTCGGGCACGTCAGTTGGCCCGACACCAGCAGACTGCTGGGGCGAGCCTCCCGCGCGGACGCCGCCACCTCCCCTTGAAATCCATCGACCCCGACTGAGCGGGGCAGCGCCCGAAGCGGCGCTCCCGTGTGGCCGATGACCCAGCGCCCTGGAAGGGCGCAGATTCACACAATGACATTCGAAGAACTGAACCTGGCCCCGGCCATCGTGCAAGCCGTGCATGAGCACGGCTATCACACGCCCACCCCCATCCAGGTCGAGGCCGTCCCGGCTGTCCTGGCGGGTCGCGACCTGCTCGCCGGCGCCCAGACCGGCACCGGCAAGACCGCTGCCTTCACGCTGCCCCTGCTGCAGCGACTCTCGCAGGGCCAGCGGCCGAAGAACCGCTTCGGCGGCATCGGCATCCGCGCCCTGGTGCTCACCCCCACGCGCGAACTCGCCGCCCAGGTCGAGGAATCGGTCCGGGTCTACGGCAAGCACGTCGATCTGTCGTCCACCGTGGTGTTCGGCGGCGTGGGCATGAACCCGCAGATCGACGCCATGAAGCGCGGCGTGGACATCCTGGTGGCCACGCCAGGCCGCCTGCTCGACCTGCAGCAGCAAGGCTTCCTGGACCTGTCGAACGTGCAGATCCTCGTACTCGACGAAGCCGACCGCATGCTCGACATGGGCTTCATCCACGACGTGAAGAAAGTGCTTGCCCTGCTGCCGCAGAGCAAGCAAAGCCTGCTGTTCTCCGCCACCTTCAGCGACGAGATCCGCGATCTGGCGCAAGGTCTGCTCAAGGACCCGCAGCACATTCAGGTGACGCCGCGCAACACCACGGTGCAGCGCATCACCCAGGTCATCCACCCCGTGGGCCGTGGCAAGAAGAAGGCCCTGCTGGTCTACATCATCCAGTTGCACAACTGGAGCCAGGTGCTGGTGTTCACGCGCACCAAGTTCGGCGCCAACAACGTGGCCGACTACCTGAACAAGAACGGCATCACCGCGATGGCGCTGCATGGCAACAAGAGCCAGGGTGCCCGCACGCAGGCGCTGGCCGGCTTCAAGAGCGGCGAGATTCGCGCCCTGGTGGCCACCGACATCGCCGCGCGCGGCATCGACATCGATGAGCTGCCGCACGTCGTCAACTACGACATCCCCAACATCTGCGAAGACTACGTGCACCGCATCGGCCGCACGGGCCGCGCGGGCCGCGAAGGCCAGGCGGTCAACCTCGTCAGCCTGGACGAGGAAGGCTTCATGATGGAGATCGAGCGCTTCACCAAGCAGCAGATCCCGGTGGAGATGTTCGCCGAGTACATGCCCGAGCCCGGCGAGAAAGCCGAGCCCATCGCCATGGGCCGCCAGACCATCTGGGGCGGCGCGGGCAAGCCGCCCAGCCGCGAGGTGATGGCCGCCGCCGCCAAGGCCGCTCGCCAGGAAATGGTGCAGCGCATCCGCGAGAAGAAGGGCAACGAAGGCCAGGGCCAGGGCCAAGGCCGTGGACAAGGCGATGGCCAGCCGCGCGGCGGCCAGGGCCAGAAGGCCCGGGGCCCGCGTCCTCAGGGCGGTGGCCAGGGCAACAATAGCGGCCAGTTCAGCAACGGCCCGGGCAATGGCCAGCAGCGCCAGCGCCCCCCGCGCGGCGACCGTCCGCCACGCGGCGACCGTCCGCCACGCGCCGATCGTCCGCCGCGCGCCGACCGCCCGCCGCGCATGGAGGGCGAGGAAGGCCATGAGCGCCAGCCGGGGCCCAACGCCCACCTGGGCAGCCTGCGCATCCGAGACCCCCGGCCGCGCCAGGCCAACCCGAACGGCCAGCCCGATCCGCTGCGCACCGGCATCGATGCCATGCGCACCGGCAACCGCGGCAAGAACCGCAACAAGAAGGGCGGCGGCGGTGGCGGTCAGCGCGGTGAGGGCAACGTCGACCCGCTGCGCACCAACTACGGCCGCATCGGGAACAACTAGATCTTGACGAAGGCCGTGACGAGCAGCTCGTCGCCCAACTGGCGGCTGCGGTGGCCGTGCACGTTGGCGTCGAACGTGGCGCCGTCGGGCAGGGTGTCGGCTGAATAGAAGTGCTCGCCCGGGCCGAACACGCGGCTTGTGCCGTCCTGCAGGCCGATTTCCATTCGCCCACGCAGCACGATGAGCCATTGCGGCGCGTCGGTGCAATGGAAGTCGCTGCGAAAGCCCACCGGGCTTTCGCGCAGCACCAGGCCACTGGCCGGCAGCAGGACCGACAGGCGCGCGGCGGGTGAACCGCCGTCCAGCGCCAGCGCTTCTTCGCGAAAGCGGGCGCGACCGTCGGTGTCAGTGAACAGGATGACGCGGGTGAAGGTGCTCATGGGAGGCTCCGGAAACCGCCGGGTTCTACCAGATGCGAGCGACAGGTGCGGCCACCGTTTTCGCGCACACTCGGCCTTTTGCCTGAAGACGCATGCGACTCCTGCTCGCCGAAGACGACACCATGCTGGGCCAGGGCCTTGAAAAAGGGCTGGGCATGGCGGGTTTCACCGTGGACTGGGTGCGTGACGGCGCCACCGCGCAAACCGCCCTGCAGGCCGGCGGGCACGAGGTGCTGCTTCTCGACATCGGCCTGCCGCGCCAGGACGGTCTGCAGCTGCTGCGCTGGATGCGCGAACAGTCCCTGGACACCCCCGTACTGGTGGTGTCGGCGCGCGACGCGGTGAGCGAGCGCATTGCTGGCCTGAACCTGGGCGCCGACGACTACCTCACCAAACCCTTCGACCTGGACGAGTTGATCGCGCGCGTGCATGCGCTGGCGCGGCGTCGGCATGGCCGCCCGCAGCCGGAGATGCGCCTGGGCCCGCTGGTGCTGAGCCCGCAGCGGCGCGAGGTGACGCTGGGCGAGCAGCGCGTGCCGCTGTCGCCGCGCGAGTTCGACCTGCTGGCCGCGCTGATGGAGCGCCCGGGGCAGGTGCTCTCGCGCGAACAACTCGAGCAGCGCCTGTACGCCTGGCAGAACGAGGTGCTCAGCAACGCCGTCGAGGTGCACCTGCATCACCTGCGCCGCAAGCTGGGCGCGGCCTGGATCCGCAACGTGCGCGGCGTGGGCTACAAGCTGGTCGAGCCGCCGCAATGAAGTCGATCCGCCGGCGGTTGCTGCTGTGGCAGCTCGGGGCGTTGGTGATTGCCGCTGTGCTCGAGGGTGTCATCAGCTACCAGCTGGCCTGGGACGGCTTCAACCGCTCACGCGACAGCGTGCTGCAGTCGATCGCCTATTCGGTGATCCGCCACGGCATGCGCCCCGCGCCAGATCACGCGAGCCCGCCCGATGGCCCGTCCAGCGACCTGGGGCACTTCACCACCCAGATCTGGACCGCCAGCGGGCAACTGGTCTACAGCTCGGTGTCGGGGGGCGGACCACCGCTGCAGCCCGCCGGCCTGAATGTGGCGGCCTGGAATGGCGAGGACTGGCGCATCTACACCCTGGTCGACCGCGAGCAGATCGTTCAGGTGGCCGTGACCGCGGCCGACCGCATGGAGCGCTTCGGCGAGATCCTTCCCGGGCTGCTGGCGCCACTGGGCGTTCTGGTGCTGGTGATCTGGCTGCTGATGCATGCGGCGGTGAAAAACGCACTGGCGCCCCTGAACGCCTGGGGCCGCGACCTGCGCCACCGCGAAGGCAAGGACCTGCACGCGGTGGGCACCGAGGCGCTGCCCGACGAATTGGTCCCATTGGGCGAGGCGCTCAACCAGTTGCTGGCGCGCGTGGACGCCCTGCTGGGCAGCCAGCGCACCCTGCTGGCCGAGGTGGCGCACGAACTCAACACACCCCTGGCGGCCGTGAAGCTGCAGGCCCAGATCGCGCGGCGCAGCGGCGACGCCACGCGCCAGTCTGCCCTCGACGAACTCGACCGCGGCATCGAGCGCGCCACGCACCTGGTGGCCCAATTGCTGCAGATGGCCCGGCTGGAGCCCGGCGTGCGCGAACGCCAGATGCTTCCCATTCGCCTGGACATGCTGGCGGCCGAGGTGGTGGCCGCCTTCTCGGTGCGCGCCGATGCGCACGGCATCGACCTGGGCCTGGCGCCCAGCGCGGCGGCCTGGGTGCCGGGCGATGAGGAAGACCTGCGCGTGCTGCTGAACAACCTGGTGGACAACGCCCTGCGCCATGTGCCCACGGGCGGTCGGGTGGACGTGCAGGTGACGGCCGAGGGCGGGCGGGTCCGGCTCGCCGTGAGCGACACCGGTCCGGGCATCCCCGAAGCCGACCGCCAGCGGGTCTTGCAGCGCTTCGTGCGCCTCGCCCCGTCCCAGGGCGAAGGCAAAGGCAGCGGCCTGGGGCTGTCCATCGTCGCCCGGGTGGTGGCGCAGCACGGCGGAACGCTCGCGCTCAGCGAATGCGAGGGCGGCGGGCTCAGCGTGCGGATCGATCTGCCAGTCGTGGCCGCATCGCGCTAAACTGTTTCAATTTTCGCAACAATTGAAGGCCGCCAGGCCACACTGCAATCCCATGGACCGACTGCATTCCATGCGCGCCTTCCAGAAGGTGGTGGACGAAGGCGGCTTCGCGGCCGCGGCGCGCTCGCTCGATCTCTCCCCTGCCGTGGTCACGCGTCTGGTGGCCGACCTGGAAGAGCACCTGGGCACGCGCCTGCTGCACCGGACCACGCGCCGGGTCTCGCTCACCGACGCGGGTGAGGTCTACCTGGACCGCGTGCGCCAGATCCTGCTCGACCTGGAAGAAGCCAGCGCGCTGGTGAGTTCGCAGACGCAGGAGCTCGCGGGCGTGCTGCGCCTGCTGGCGCCGCCGGTGCTGGCCACGCACGTGCTGGCGCCGCTGGTGGCGGACTTCCGCAAGGCCTACCCCAAGATCCGGCTCGACATCGACGTCGAGTCCCACCGCGAGCCTCCGGTGGAGGACTACGACATCACCCTCATCGGCGCCGACGCGACCTTCGACTCCAACGTCATCGCCCGCAAGGTCATCAGCACCGAAGGCATCCTGCTGGCTTCGCCGGACTACATCGCCCGCCGGGGTCAGCCGGCCCGCCCGGAAGACCTTTCGCAGCACGACGTGCTGCGCCTCAAGCCGAGCACCGGGCGCACCAGCAAGTGGCGCCTGCTCAACGCCAACGAGAACGACCGCGCGGTGGAAGTGGAGGTGCAGCCGGTGGTCTGGGCCAACCACAACGACACCCTGATGCACGCCGCACTCGACGGTGCGGGGATCACCGCCACCTCGGTGGAGCTGGCCGCGCCGCTGCTGGCCGACGGCGACCTGGTGCGCGTGCTCAGCCCCTGGATCACGAACCGCCTGACCATGTACGCCGCTCTGCCCAGCCGCAAGTTCATGCCGCGGCGCACGCAGGTCTTCCTCGACCACCTCAGCGAGCAGACGCGCGCGCGCGTCGACCAGGCCCTGGCCACCTGCATGGCCTGCGGCTAGACGCTGTCGCCTACCCAATCGTCCGCCATGCGGGCTACCTCGAGCAGGATCACGTCACGCTGCGACGAGGGCGCGTCGATCTCTCGCTGAAGCAGTTCGGCACAGCGGTGCTGCCCCAGCAGCACGCTGGCACTGTGCAGGCGGCGCAATGCCGATTCAAGCCCCGCTTCCTCTGGCGACGGGCTTTGCCCTGCGCCATCGGCCCGATGGGCGCGGCGCTCGACCAGATCACGCGCCTCGCCGCGCCAGCGGCGCGCCATCTGCTGAAGTTGCTCCCCGGTCACACCCAGGCGGCGCCGCGTCTCGGCCGAAGACTCGGCCTGCCGCGTACGCGCCTCGCGCAGGATCTTTTCGATGGTCTGGCTGACCGCCGCCACGGCAAATGGCTTGACGATGAAGCCCGCCGCGCCGGCCAGCGCCGCACGCTTCACCGATTCGCGATCGGCGGCGGAAGAGATCATCACGAAGGGCAAGCCCGCCAACAGGCTGTGCGCGCGGGCTCGCTCCAGCAGCCCCACGCCGTCGAGATTCGGCATCACGAGGTCGCAGCAGCACAGCGCCGGTCTAAGGCCCGATTCCAGCAACTGCCAGGCCGCCTCGCCGTCCTCGGCTTCCACCACACCGCTCACCCCGGACACGCGCGACAGCGATGCGACCAGCACTTGCCGCGAAATCTCATCATCGTCAACGAGCAATACCTTCATGGATCACTTTCATCGGGTCATCGGTCTGTCGGTCCATCGGGCACACCTGCCCCAGGTTCGCAGAATGGCGCACATCAGCCGTGATCACGTTGACCAGGATCAACGAACTTCAAAACGCGCAACAATAGTCGTTCAACCCTTGCCATCCCCATGACCGATCCCAACGCCATCCATTTCGGCCACCACGACCGCGTCGTCATCGTCACCGGCGGCGCTCAGGGCATCGGCGCGGCCTGCGCGCGCCGCTTCGCGCGCGAAGGGGCGCGCGTGGTCATCGCCGATGTGGCGCGCGAGGCCGGCGAGGCCCTGGCACGCGAACTCGGCGGCCAATTCATCGCCTGCGACGTGGGTGACAAGGCCCAGGTGGACGCGCTGGTGGCCGCGGCGCTCGAGGAAGCCGGCCGCATCGACGTGCTGGTGAACAACGCGGGCATCTTCAAGGCCGCCGATTTCCTGGAGATCAGCGAGGCCGATTTCGACGCCGTGCTGCGCGTCAACCTCAAAGGCGCCTTCCTGATGGCGCAGGCCGTGGCGCGCGCCATGGTCCAGGGCGGCGTGCGCGGCGCCATCGTCCACATGAGCTCGGTCAACGGCGTCATGGCCATCCCCAGCATCGCCAGCTACAACGTCAGCAAGGGCGGCATCAACCAGCTCACGCGCGTGATGGCGCTGGCCCTGGCCGACCACGGCATCCGCGTGAACGCGGTGGCGCCGGGCACCATCGCCACCGAACTCGCGGCGCAGGCGGTGCTCACCAGTGAAGACGCGCGCCGCAAGATCCTCAGCCGCACGCCCCTGAAGCGCCTGGGCCAACCCGAGGAAGTGGCCGACGTGGTGGCCTGGCTGGCCAGCGACGCCGCCAGCTACGTCACGGGCGAGATCGTCACCGTGGACGGCGGGCGCATGGCGCTGAACTACACGGTGCCGGTGTAGGGCGTTTACACCTCCTGACAAACACGGCGTGCGCGCAGTGGCGAGGCGGGGCAGGATGCGGCCTTCTTCCATCGACACGCCCGTCCCTTGCGGGATCCTCACGATGAAACACCTGCTGTCCCTGATCGCCCTGAGCAGCGCCGGGCTGCTGCTGACCACGGCCTCTGCGCAGGCCCAGAGCAAGACCACGGCCCATCCACGAAGCGCCCCAGCGGCCAGCAGCCAGGCCACGGTGCCGAACGCAGCCCCGGCGCCGGCCACGCCGGGCGACACGCACGTTCACCGTCTGTTCCAGGCCTGGGGCCGTGGCATGGACCGGGCGGGCAACGCCCTGGAGAAGGTGCCCAAGCCCGATCAGCGCTGGCCGGGCAACGCCAAGACCCAGCGCCCGCCGGACACCTCCCCGACGGGCAATCCGTACAGCAGTCCTTGAGGCCTGCCCTCAGGCCGCCTGCACGCGCGGTATCGGCCGCGCCTCGCGGATCGGCAGGTGGATGAGCGCGGCGCCGATGGCCAGCACGATGTCGACGTACCAGACCCAGTCGTAGCTGCCCGTGGCGTCGAACACGCGCCCGCCCAGCCAGGCGCCCAGGAAGCCGCCGATCTGATGCGCGAACATCACCGCGCCGAAGAGCATGGCCATGTTGCCCATGCCGAAGAACTTGGCCACCAGCCCGACCGTGGGCGGCACGGTGGAGAGGAAGGTCAGGCCCATCACGGCGGCGAAGACCAGCAACACGGCCTCCGTTTTGGGCGCGAACAGGAACACCAGCACCGCCAGCGCGCGCGTGGCGTACACCAGCGCCAGCAGCGACTTCATGCGCCAGCGCCCCACCGCCCAGCCCATGGTCAGGCTGCCCACGATGTTGAACAGGCCGATGATGCCCAGCGCCCAGGCACCCACCGGCGCCGGCAGCCCGCAGGCGGCCACCACGCCCGGCAGGTGCGTGGCCAGGAAGGCCACGTGGAAGCCGCAAACGAAGAACCCCGCCGAGAGCATGAGGTAGTCGCGGTGCTGCAAGGCGCGCTTGAGCGCCTCGCGCGCCGGCAGCGCCACGGGCGCCGCCGCCTTGGCAGCGCCACTGGGCCCGCCGCGCAGCACCCACGCCGCCGGCAGCGCCAGCAGCGTGATGAAGGCCAGCGCCTGCAGCGCGCCCACCCAGCCCAGGCTGGCCGTGAGGCCGGCCGCGATCGGCGCCATCACGAACTGGCCGAAGGAGCCGCCCGCATTGACGATGCCCGTGGCCATGCCGCGCCGCTCGGGCGCGATGTGCCGGCTGGCTGCGGCCATCAGCACCGACGGCCCCGCCATGCCCGCCCCGCCCGCGGCCAGGATGCCCAGCGCGAAGATCAGGCCGAGCGTGGTCGTCATGTACGGCGTGAGGAAGGTGCCCGCCGCCACCAGCAGCACACCGATCACCAGCACGCGGCCCGCGCCCACGCGGTCGGCGAAGGCGCCCGCAAACGGCTGAGTGAGGCCCCACCAGAGTTGCCCGAAGGCAAAGGCCAGGCTGATGCTGCCCACGCCCAGGCCGGTGGCGGTGTTCAGGGGCGACAGGAAGAAGCCCATGGTCTGGCGCGTGCCCATGGTGAGCGCGAAGGCACCGGCCGCGGCCAGCAGCACCAGCCACCACAGGCGAGCGCGGGGTTCAAGGTTCGTCATGGGCTTCCTCCGCGCCGTCCAGCAGCGCCAGGGATTCGTCGATGAGCGCGTGCAGCGCGATCACGCGCTCCGCGCCCAGGCGTTGGTTCACCGCCTCCTGCGCGGCGCGCCAGCGGCGCTGCGCCTCGGCGCGCTTGGCCTGGCCGTCGGCCGTGGCCTGGATCAGCCAGCTGCGCGCGTCCGGCCCCGCGGCCTGCTCCACCCAGCCCGCGTCGATGAGCGGGCGCAGGTTGCGCGACAGCGTGGACGCGCTCATGTGCATCTGCTGCGCCAGTTCCACCGCGCGGATCGGCCCGAGCTTGGCGATGTACGACAGCAGCGAGTACTGGGTGATCTTCAGCCCGGCCTTGCCCACCTCGGCGTCGTAGAACGCGCCCACGGCGCGCACCAGTTGGCGCAGCTTGAGGTTGGTGCAGCCCTGCGGCTTGAGAGGCGCTGATGACGCGGTGGCGACAGTCGACATGGCGATGATTGTATCTACAATTCATGCATATGCAACTTTCAAGGAACACACCATGAGCGACACCCTGCAACGCTGGCTGGATGAGGAAAAGGCCGTGCTCGACGCCATGGCGAAGGGGCCGGGCGCGGGCGTGTCCACGCCGGATCAAATCGCCGGCAAGAGCGGCCTGGAACTGATGCAGGCCATGCTGCGCGGCGAACTGCCCTTCCCGCCCATCGCACCCACGCTGGACTTCACCTTGGTGGCGGTGGGCGACGGCACCGCCACCTTCCAGGGCACGCCACTGACGCGCCACCTCAACCCGCTGGGCACAGTGCACGGCGGCTGGTTCGCCACCCTGCTCGACTCGGCCCTGGGCTGCGCCGTGCACACGAAGATGCCGCCCGGGCGCGCCTACACCACCGCCGAGCTGGGCGTGAACCTGGTCAAGGCCCTCACGCCCAAGGTGCAGCGCGTGCGTGCCATCGGGCAGGTGATTCACGCGGGCCGCCAGCTCGCCACCGCCGAGGCGCGTCTGGTGGGCCCGGACGGCACGCTGTACGCCCATGCCACAACGACGTGCCTGGTCTTCGAGGCGAGGTGACAATCGCGCCCATGCGACTCCTCCACACCATGCTGCGCGTGGGCAACCTCCAGCGCTCGATCGACTTCTACACGAACGTGCTCGGCATGAAGCTGCTGCGCACCTCCGAGAACCCCGAGTACAAGTACTCGCTCGCCTTCCTGGGCTTCGAGAGCAACCCGGCGCAGGCCGAGATCGAGCTCACCTACAACTGGGGCGTGGAGCAGTACGAGATGGGCACGGCCTACGGCCACATCGCCCTGGGCGTGCCCGACGCCTACGCGGCCTGCGAGAAGATCAAGGCCGCTGGCGGCCAGGTGACGCGCGAGGCCGGCCCGGTCAAGGGCGGCACCACGGTGATCGCCTTCGTGACCGACCCGGACGGCTACAAGATCGAGTTGATCCAGCGCGCGGACGACCACGCGGCCGGACAGGGCCTGCGCTGAACCCCCACCAAGAAAAAGGCCCGGTTGAACCGGGCCTTCTGTCTGGCGAACGCGGTGCCGCGCTCAGCGAATGATCACCACCTCGACCCGGCGCGCCTCGGCGTCGGCGCCGCTGCCGGTGGTCACGGCGGGCTTGCTCAGTTCCAGGTTGCCTTCGGCCACGCCCGCACCCACCAGGGCGTCGCGCACGGCCAGGGCGCGCTGCTTGGCCAGTTCGGCGTTGAAGGCCGGGTCGCCGGTGGCGTCGTGAAAGCCCGAAATCACCAGGCGCGAGCCGCCTTTGGCGGCTTCGATGGCCTCGGCCAGGGCCACCAGGGCGCCCGAGGCCAGATCGGCCTTGCCGGTGGCGAAGTAGAACTTCACCACGCCGTTGTCGACCACCACGCTGGCGTCGGTGGCAGAGATCGCCACGGCGCCCGGTGCCATGGCCGCCGCAGCGGCGGCGGGAGCCGCCGAGGAGGCGGGTGCGCCCGCCTTGTCGCCGCGCGCCTTGAACACGCCCAGGCCCAGCACGCCCGCAATGATCAGCGCGATGAGGGAAATCAGGACGACCGCGACGACGCGCTGTTCGGGTTCGTTATCCTGTGTGGCCATGCGAGAAGCTCCTGTGGTGTGCGTGAATCGGCGAATCCGGCATTGTAGGCAGGGCGGATGAAGCCACCGCGCACCTGGATCCCCGAACAGCGAGACGGCGCGGCCATGATGGCCGACACCCTGGCCGACTGGCGCGCCCAGGGCGAGCGGGCGGACCTGTGGGTGTTCGGCTACGCCTCGCTGGTGTGGCGCCCCGAGTTCGACGCCGCCGAAAGCCGGCCCGGCCGCGTGCACGGCCACCACCGCAGCCTGCAGATGTGGAGCCGCGTGAACCGCGGCACGCCGGAGTGCCCGGGCCTGGTGTTCGCCCTGGTCTCGGGCGGCAGCTGCGACGGACTCGCCCTGCGCGTGCCGCACGAGCAGGTGGAGGCGCTGATGCCGCGCCTGTGGGCGCGCGAGATGCCCAACCCGGTCTACGACCCCAAATGGCTGCGCGTGAACACGCCCGAGGGCCCGGTGCGCGCGCTGGCGTTCACGCTGTCGCGCCGCAGCCCCAGCTACACCGGCGTGCTCACGCCCGAGCGCTACCGCGACATCTTCTCGCGCTCCTGTGGGCGCTACGGCACCACGCTGGACTACGCGCGCCGCACCTTCGAAGGGCTCAAGGCCCACGGCATCCACGACCACGCGCTGGAAAAGCTGCTGCACCTGGCCGATTGAGTCATCGCCTCACTACACTGCCCCGTATGAGCACGAACATCGCCGACCTGCGCAAGAGCTACGAAAAGGCCGAACTGAGCGAGGACGCCTCGCACGCCGATCCGCTGCAGCAGTTCGACCGGTGGCTGAAAGAAGCCATCGCCGCCGAGGTGCCCGAGCCCAACGCCATGACGCTGGCCACGGTGGGTTCCGACCTGCGCCCCAGCACGCGCATCGTGCTCATCAAGGGCTACGACGCGCGCGGCATCGTCTGGTACACCAACTACCAGAGCCGCAAGGGTCGCGAACTTGCGGGCAACCCCTTCGCGGCGCTGCAGTTCCATTGGGTCGAGCTTGAGCGCGTGGTGCGCATCGAGGGTCGCGTGGAGTTCACCAGCGCCGAAGAAAGCGACGCCTACTTCCACAGCCGGCCGCTGGACAGCCGCATCGGCGCCTGGGCCAGCCCGCAGAGCGAGGTGATCGAGGGCCGCTCGGTGCTGGTGGCCAACGCCGCGAAGTACGGCGCGCAGTTCCTGCTGAAGCCTCCTCGCCCGCCGCACTGGGGCGGGTACCGGCTGGTGCCGGACAACTGGCAGTTCTGGCAGGGACGCAAGAGCCGCCTGCACGACCGGCTGCGCTATCGGCTGGAGGACGGGGACTGGGTGCGCGAGCGCCTGGCACCCTGAGGCAGATCCGCAGGCCGTGCGGGCCTGCGCCCGCCTTCACACCTTCTGCGTCAACGAGCGCACCTCGTCGCCCGTCAACCAGCGCCACCGCCCTTCGGACAGTTCCGGCCCCAGCACCAACTCGCCGAAGGCCGAGCGGTGCAGCGACTCCACCCGGTTGCCCACCGCCGCCACCATGCGTTTGACCTGGTGGTACTTGCCTTCGGTGAGCGTCAAACGCAGGTGGTGGGCGTTCACCGCCTCGCAGGCCTGCGCGCGCACAGGCTTGGGGTCGTCGTCGAGCACCACGCCCTCGAGCAGGCGGGCCAGTTGCCGCTCGTCCAGCGGGTGCTTCACCTGCGCCTCGTAGACCTTGGGCACGTGGTGGCGCGGCGAGGTCATGCGGTGGATGAACTTGCCGTCGTCAGAGAGCAGCAGCAGGCCGGTGGTGTCCTGGTCCAGGCGGCCCACCGCCTGCACACCGGCCGCCGCACCGCCGCCGCGCGTGCGCAGCGGGCCGGGCAGCAGGGTGTAGACGCTGGGGTGCGCGCCGGGCTTGTGCGAGCACTCGAAGCCCGCCGGTTTGTGCAGCAGCAGGTAGGCTTGGGCGTGGTAGTGCCAGGTCTCGCCCATCACACGGAACACCAGGCCGTCCTCCTCGAAGGTGGCGCCGGGGTCGATGCAGGGCTCACCCGCGTCGTCCACCGAGACGTGGCCTTGCTGGATCAGGCCACTGCAGATGCGGCGCGTGCCGAAGCCCTGCGAAAAAAGAATGTCCTGCAACTGCATCATGGTCGGTGGAGGGCCGGCGCCGGTTCGGGCAGGCGCTCGATGGACTGGCCGGCGATGGCCCCTTGCCAAGCCGACGGCAAACGATCGGGCGCGATCTCGGCCAGCGGCACCAGCACGAATGCGCGCTCACGCCAGCGTGGGTGCGGCACGGTGAGCGTGGGCGAATCGATGCGGCCCTCACCGTAGAACAGCAGGTCCAGGTCGAGCGTGCGTGGCGCGTTGCGGTATGGCCGCTCGCGGCCCGCGCCGGCCTCAATGGACTGCAAGGCGCTCAGCAGATCGGGCGCGCTGAGCGTGGTGGCGACCTCGGCCACCGCGTTGATGAAATCGGGGCCCTGCGCTTCGTGCGGCGCGCTGCGGTACAGCGATGAGGCGCGAACCAGACGCGCACCAGGTATGCGGTTCAGCGCGTCAAGCGCCCCGCGCACGGCCGCCACGGGGTCACCCAGGTTGGCGCCGAGCGCGACGCAGGCGGTGACTTCAGACCGCGCCATCGCCGCCGCTGGCGGGCGGGCTGCCTTCGCCGCCATCACCGCCCTCGCCGCGTGCGGCACCAGCAGGCTTGCGACGTCGGCGACGGCGTTTCTTCGCGGGCGCGTCGCCGGGCTCGGCGCCAGCGGGGGCATCGTCCCGTGCCTCGTCCTCGTCGCCGCCATCGCCTTCGTCCACCGGGCGGAAGCGCGGATCTTCCGCCACGCCGGTCTCTGGGTGGTCGGCGTCGCCGCGCTTCACACGCCGCGCCTTGGGCGCGCCCTTGCCGGCGTTGCGCTGCGCGTCCACCATGTCGCGGCGCATGTCCTCGCTGGCGGTGCTGAAGGTCTCCCACCAGTGGGCCAGTTCCTCCTCCACCTCGCCCACTTGCGCGCGCAGGCGCAGGAAGTCGAAGCCGGCGCGGAAACGCGGTTGCTCCACCAGCGTGAACACACCGCTGCCGGTGCGCTTGTCGAAGCGCGGCTGCATGAGCCAGATCTCGCGCATGTCGGCACCCAGCTTGCCGCGGCCCGAGACATCGCCGATGCGCGAATCGAAGGCCTCGTCGATGGCGTCCTGCAGGGCCGCGAAAGCCGGCACGGGCTTGCGGTCGGGGCGCGACTCAAGGCGGCGCTCCCAGCCGCGGCGCACGTCGGCCCAGAGCACGCAGGCCAGCAGGAAGCTGGGTGCCACGGGTTTGCTCTCGCCGACGCGGCGGTCGGTGTCCTGCAGGGCGAGTTGCACGAAGGGATCGTCGGCGCGCTGCACCACCACGTCGAGCAGCGGGTAGATGCCGCTGTTGAGGCCCAGGGCCTTGAGTTGCTGCAGGCTGGCCAGCGAGTGGCCGGTCTGCAGCAACTTGAGCATCTCGTCGAACAGGCGGCTCTGCGGGATGTCCTGCAGCAGCGACTTGGACGCGATCAATGGTTCGCGCGTCTTCGGATCGAGCTTGAAGCCCAGCGGCGAGAGCTTGGCCGCGAAGCGCACGGCGCGGATGATGCGCACCGGGTCTTCGCGGTAGCGCGTGGCGGCGTCGCCGATCATGCGCAGCGTCTTCTTCTGCGCGTCGCGAATGCCGTGGTGGAAGTCGACCACGGTCTGCGTCTCCGGGTCGTAGTACATGGCGTTGACCGAGAAATCGCGGCGAGCGGCGTCCTGCTCGATCGGGCCCCACACGTTGTCGCGCAGCACGCGCCCGCTGGCGTCCACCGCGTGCTTCATGCCCGACAGTTCACCCTTGCTGGTGCGCTCGTTGCCGGCCACCTGCTCGGCGTCGGCACTGTCGAGGTAGGCGCGGAAGGTGGAGACCTCGATCACCTCGTGCTCGCGCCCGCGGCCGTAGACCACGTGCACGATGCGAAAGCGCCGGCCGATGATGAAGGCCCGCCGAAACAGGCCCTTGACCTGCTCCGGTGTGGCACTGGTGGCCACGTCGAAGTCCTTCGGGCGCAGGCCCAAGAGCAGGTCGCGCACGGCGCCGCCCACGATGTAGGCCTCGAAGCCGGCCTGCTTGAGCGTGTGCACCACGTCCAGCGCACGCTGGTCCACCAGCTTGGGGTTGATGTTGTGCACACTGGCCGGCACGTCTTCGCGCTTGCCGAAGCGCGATCCCGCGCGGGCGCCGCTGGTCTTGCCCAGCAGCTTGTCGATGAATTTCTTGATCATTCGAAGAGGTTCAGGATGCGCCAGCCGCGTTCTTTCGCGAGGGTGGCGAGGCGCTCGTCGGGGTTGGTGGCCACCGGTTCGTCCACCTTCTCGAGCAGCGGCAGGTCGTTCATCGAGTCGCTGTAGAAGGTGCTGTGCGCCAGATCGGACCAGCGCAGGCCGCGATCGGCGAGCCATTGTTCCACACGGGCGACCTTGCCCTCGCGGAACGAGGGAACGCCCACGATGGCGCCGGTGAGTTGACCGGACGGATCGGTTTCCAGGTCGATGGCGATGAGGTGGTCGACGCCGAAGGCCTGGGCGATGGGGCGGGTGACGAAGGCGTTGGTGGCGGTGACGATGAGCACGGTGTCGCCCGCCGCCTGGTGCTGGCGCACCAGGGCGCGCGCGGCGTCCGTCATGGCCGGGCGGATCACCTCGGCCATGAAGCGCTCGTGGGCGCGCTGTCCTTCGGGCAGGCCGCGCTCGCGCACGGCGCCGGTGGCAAAGCGCACGTAGTCGTGCACATCCAGCGTGCCGGCCTTGTAGTCGGCGTAGTAGCCATCGTTGGCGCGGCGGAATTCGTCGGCGTCGCGCCAGCCCAGGCGCACGGTGAACTCGCCCCAGGCGTGGTCGGAGTCCAGGGGAATGAGGGTGTGATCGAGGTCGAAAAGGGTCAGTCGCATGGGAAGGGGTCCGCTCATTCGTCTTCCAGCATGGATTTGATGAGCGGAATGGTGATCGCGCGCTGCGTGCGCAGCGCGTAGCCATCGAGCCGCTCGAGCAGCAGCATGAGACTGGAGAGGTCGCGCGAGAAGCGCTTGAGCATGAAGTCCATCACCTCGTCGCCGAGGAAGACGCCGCGCTCGTCGGCGGCGCGGCGCAGCACCGCACGGCGCTCCGTTTCGCCCAGCGCGCGCAACTGGAACACGTGACCCCAGCCGAGCCGGGTGCGCAGGTCCTCGCGCAGGAGCAAATCGGCGGGCGGGCGGTCGCCCGCGGCCAGTACCCAGCGCGCCGGGCCGTGGGCCGGGGTCTGGGCGTTGACGAACCAGTTGAAGGCCATGGCCTGCTGGGTGGCGGTGTAGAGGTGCGTGTCATCGAGCAGAACGGCGTCCCAGTGCTCGTCGTACTCGGGTGGGTCGAGCGTGGCGGCGTCCATCCAGCCCACGCGCGATCCTTGCTCGCGCAGGGCCTCGCGCACGGCGCGCAGCAGGTGCGTCTTGCCGCTGCCGCTTTCGCCCCACAGGAACGTAGGCACGGGCGAACGCAGCGGGTTGGGCACCCACAGGCGCAGGTGCGCCAGCGCGGCCTCGTTGCCCGCGCCCACGAAGTTGTCGAGCGTGGGCAGCGGCGCCAGGCCGATGTCCAGCGCGAGTTGCTTCATGGGTTGGCCGGGGGTGCTCACAGAACAGGTCTCATGGCAACCGGGGAGGCCCGTTGTGCGACACCGGCGCCTTGAGGTACAGGTCACTGGCCATGTACTGGCGCTTGAGCCGGCGCAGCGCCACCAGCAGCACGGCGCTGGCCGGAAGCGCGATGAGCACGCCCACGAAACCGAACAGGTGGCCGAAGGCCAGCAGCGCGAAGATGACGCTGATGGGGTGCAGGCCGATGGCCTCGCCCACCAGACGGGGGGTGAGCCAGTAGCTCTCGACGAGCTGGCCCAGCATGTAGACGCCGAACACCAGCGCCACGCCGGTGAAGGACTGGAATTCCAGCAGCGCGGCCAGCACGGCCAGCACCAGGCCCACGCCAAAACCCAGGAAAGGCACGAAGGTGGCCAGGCCCGTGAACACGCCAATCGGCAACGCCAGGTTCAAGCCCACCAGCGCCAGCCCCACCGAATAGAAGACCGCCAGAATGCCCATCACCATCAGTTGGCCACGCAGGTACCGGCCCAATACGTCGTCGGTCTCGTTCAGGAAGCCCTGCACCGATTCGCGCCAGCGCGGTGGTACCAGAGAACGGCCGCGGCCCATCAGGGCGCGCCAGTCGAGCAGCAGGTAGAAGGCGACGATGGGCATGAGGAACAGATTGCCGAACAGTGCCGCCAGCGCACTGCCGCCGATGCGCAGCGAGGACAGCAGGCCGGCCAGCAACTCGCTTTCCTTGCCGCTGACCAGTTCGCTGGCCCATTGGCGCAGCTGGCTCACGTCCAGGTTCAGGTCGAACCCGAAGCGCGCGGCCAGCGCCGTGAGCCGGTCGGCCAGTCGCTCCAGCAGGGCGGGCACCTGTTCGCTCAGCATCGGCACCTGTTGGGTGATCACCGGGACGATGAGCAGCACCACCGCCAGCAGCACCAGCATCAGCAGCGCAACCGACAGACCGGCCCCCAACCAGCGCGGCCAGCCCCGCGCGGCCAGGCGCTCCACCAGCGGATGCATGGCATACGCAATGATCAAGGCCACGATGAATGGCATGAGCACCGGCGCCAGCACGGTGAGCAGCAGGACCATGACCAGAGCGATCAAGGTCCAGGCGGCGATGCGGATCTGGGTGGGGGTGAAGGTCATGAGGCGGGGCTCGATGGCGGGCGTCGGGCCCGGGGCGAGCCCGTAAAATCCGGTTCCGGATTCTATCGGCGCGCCCCTGGCGCCCGGGGGATCCCCCCCCCCCCCCCCCCCGCCCGGCCCTTTTTCACACCACTACATG
>NZ_CCAE010000036.1 GCF_000723405.1 Hydrogenophaga intermedia
CCATGCTCATAGGCGTACCCGCCGAAACACTGGCGGGCGAGACCCGTGTGGCCGTCACGCCCGAGACGGCGAAGAAGCTGGTGGCCCAAGGCCACGTGGTGCGCGTGCAGGCCGGTGCCGGCCTGGCGGCCAGCGCCACCGACGCCGCGTACGAGGCGGCCGGCGCGCAGATCACCGACGCCGCCGGCGCCCTGGGTGCCGACCTGGTGCTCAAGGTGCGCAGCCCCCAGGCCAGCGAACTGCCCTTGATGAAGGCCGGCGCCACCCTCGTCGGCATGCTCAACCCCTTCGACGCCGAGGGCCTGCAGGCCCTGGCCGCGGCCGGGCTCACCAGCTTCGCGCTGGAAGCCGCGCCGCGCACCACGCGCGCGCAGAGCATGGACGTGCTCTCCTCGCAGGCCAACATCGCCGGCTACAAGGCCGTGATGCTCGCGGCCAACGCCTACCCCAAGTTCTTCCCCATGCTCATGACGGCCGCCGGCACCGTGAAGGCCGCGCGCGTGGTCATCCTCGGCGTGGGCGTGGCCGGCCTGCAGGCCATCGCCACGGCCAAGCGCCTGGGCGCGGTCATCGAGGCTTCCGACGTGCGCCCCAGCGTGAAGGAGCAGATCGAGTCGCTGGGTGGCAAGTTCATCGACGTGCCCTACGAGACGGCCGAGGAGAAGGAAGCGGCCGAGGGCGTGGGCGGTTATGCCAAGCCCATGCCGCCGAGCTGGCTGCAGCGCCAGGCCGCCGAGGTGGCCAAGCGCGTGGCGCTGGCCGACGTGGTGATCTCCACCGCGCTGATCCCGGGGCGCGCGGCGCCCACGCTGATCACCGAAGAGATGGTCAAGAGCATGAAGCCGGGCTCGGTGATCGTGGACATCGCGGCGGGCAAGGGGCCTGTCCGCGCCGATGGGGGCGTGGGCGGCAACTGCCCGCTCACCGAAGCGGACCAGACTGTCGTCAAGCACGGCGTAACGATCATCGGCGAGACCAACCTGCCCGCGCGGGTGGCGGCCGATGCCTCCGCGCTGTACGCGCGAAACGTGCTCGACTTCCTCAAGCTCGTGCTGCCCAAGGATGCGGCGGCCGTGCAGGTGCCGATGGACGACGACATCGTGGTCGCCTGCCTGATGACCCAAGCCGGCGAGGTCAAGCGCAAATGAGCGACACCGCCAGCCGCGTGATGCTGCGCGCCAAGCTGCACCGCGCCACCGTGACCGAGGCCGACCTGCACTACGAAGGCTCCTGCGGCATCGACGAAGACCTGCTGGACGCGGCCGACATGCGCGAGTTCGAGAAGATCGAGCTCTACAACGTCAACAACGGCGAGCGCTTCTCCACCTACATCATCAAGGCGGCGCGCGGCTCGGGCGCCATCTCGCTCAACGGTGCGGCCGCGCGCAAGGCGCACGTGGGCGACCTGCTCATCATCTGCACCTACTCGCCCGTGGCCGACAGCGCGGTGCCGACCTGGAAGCCGCGCGTGGTGTTGCTGGGTGAAGGCAACCGCATCAACGAGATCAAGAAAACCTAGGAGCCGCCCATGGACGCCGTCTCTCCGACCCTCATCAACCTGATCATCTTCGTGCTGGCCATCTACGTGGGCTACCACGTGGTGTGGACGGTGACGCCCGCGCTGCACACGCCCCTGATGGCGGTGACCAACGCCATCTCGGCCATCGTGATCGTGGGCGCCATGCTGGCCGCCGCGCTCACCGAGACACCGCTGGGCAAGACCATGGGCGTGCTGGCCGTGGCGCTGGCGGCGGTCAACGTCTTCGGCGGCTTCCTCGTCACGCGGCGCATGCTGGAGATGTTCAAGAAGAAAGAGAAGAAGGCGCCGCTCGCCGAGGGGAGCGCCAAATGAGCATGAACCTCGTCGTCCTGTTGTATCTCGTCGCCTCGGTCTGCTTCATCCAGGCCCTGAAGGGCCTCTCCCACCCCACCACCTCCATCCGCGGCAACGTCTTCGGCATGACGGGCATGGCCATCGCCGTGCTCACCACCGCCGCGCTGATCGTCGAACTCTCGGGCGGCAAGGCCCAGGGCATGGTCTACGTGCTGGGCGGCCTGGTGGTCGGCGGCGGCGTGGGCGCCTACATGGCCAAGAAGGTCGAGATGACCAAGATGCCCGAGCTGGTGGCCTTCATGCACAGCATGATCGGCCTGGCCGCGGTGTGCATCGCCGTGGCCGTGGTGGCCGAGCCCTGGGCTTTCGGCATCGTGACCCGTGGCGAAGGCATCCCCGGCGGCAACCGCATCGAACTGGCCCTGGGTGCCTTCATCGGCGCGGTCACCTTCAGCGGCTCGGTCATCGCCTTCGGCAAGCTCAGCGGCAAATACAAGTTCCGCCTGTTCCAGGGCGCGCCCGTCACCTTCGCCGGCCAGCACAAGCTCAACCTGGTGCTGGGCCTGGCCACGGCCTTCTTCGTCTTCGGCTTCTGGCACTCGCAGAGCTGGATCGACATCGTGCTGGTCATCGCCCTGGGCTTCATCCTGGGCGTGCTCATCATCATCCCCATCGGCGGGGCGGACATGCCGGTGGTGGTGTCCATGCTCAACAGCTACTCGGGCTGGGCGGCCGCGGGCATCGGCTTCAGCCTGAACAACCCCATGTTGATCATCGCGGGCTCGCTGGTGGGCAGCTCGGGCGCGATCCTGAGCTACATCATGTGCAAGGCCATGAACCGCTCGTTCATCAGCGTGATCCTGGGCGGCTTCGGCGGCGAGGCCGGCGCGGCGGCCACCAGCGGCGTGCAGCGCACGGCCAAGAGCGGCAGCGCCGACGACGTGGCCTTCATCCTGGGCAACGCCGAGACGGTGGTGATCGTGCCCGGCTACGGCCTGGCGGTGGCGCGTGCGCAGCACGCGGTGAAGGAGCTCGCGCACAAGCTGGGCGAGAAGGGCATCACCGTGAAGTACGCCATCCACCCGGTGGCCGGGCGCATGCCGGGGCACATGAACGTGCTGCTGGCCGAGGCGGAGGTGCCCTATGACCAGGTGTTCGAGATGGAAGACATCAATGGCGAGTTCGGCCAGGCCGACGTGGCCATCGTGCTGGGCGCCAACGACGTGGTGAACCCGCTGGCGCTGCAAAAGGGCAGCCCCATCTACGGCATGCCGATCCTGGAGGCCTACAAGGCCAAGACCGTGATCGTGAACAAGCGCTCCATGGCCGCGGGCTACGCGGGTCTGGACAACGAGCTGTTCTACATGGACAAGACCATGATGGTCTTCGGCGACGCCAAGAAGGTGGTGGAGGACATCACCAAGGCGGTGGAGTGAGGGCCTCCTTGTGAGCCGTCGCCCGCTCGGCGAGCGTTTGCGCAAGGCCTGGGACGATCCCCGGGCCGTGGGCGTGAAGCTGCTGCAGGGGGCCATCGACAGCCTGCGGGGTTACTCCTACGACTTCGACAAGAACGGCGAACGCCGCCTGCTGGAGGTGCTGTCCGCCCTGCCGGTGAACACGGTGTTCGACGTCGGCGCCAACGTGGGCGACTGGTCGCTGGCGGCGGCGCGGGCGCTGCCGGCGGCCGACATCCACTGCTTCGAACTCTCGCCGCGCACCTTCGAGACCCTGAGCGCACGCGTGCAGGGGCCGCGCTTTCACCTCAACAACTGCGGCATGGGCCGCGAGAGCGGCAGCGTTGGCTTCAAGGACTATGGAGAGAACTCCACGGTCAACACCCTCCTGACCACCGCCACCTACCACGACGCCCGCCTGAGCGCTGTCACCTCCACGGCGCGCATCGTCAGCGGCGACGACTATTGTCGCGAGCGTGGCATCCAGGCCATCGACCTGCTCAAGATCGACGTGGAAGGCGCCGACCATTGGGTGCTCGAAGGCTTCACGCCGCAGTTGCGCGCGAAGGCCATCCGCGTGGTGCAGTTCGAGTACGGCTACACGCATGGCGACGCGAAGTTCCTCATGCGCGACTTCCACGAGCTGTTCGCGGGCCACGGCTACAGTGTGGGCCGGCTCTCGCGCCGCGGCGTGGCGTTCGCGCCCTGGAACTACAAGATGAACGACTTTCGCTCCGGCCCCAATTACGTGGCCGTGCGGCAGAACGACGCCGAGATCCTCCGACTGCTCGAACGCTTCCACTGACAAGATCCCAGATCTGCTGACACAGGAGACATCGCATGCCGACCGCCACCGCCGACCGCCCCTGGCTCGCCGCCTATCCCGAGGGGGTGCCCGCCGACATCGACGTGAACCAGTACCCCTCGCTGGTGCACCTGATGGAGGAGAGCTTCCACCGCTTCGGCGATCGCACCGCCTACAGCTTCATGGGCAAGGACGTGAGCTTCGCGCAGACCGACGCGCTGTCGCAGGCCTTCGCGGCTTACCTGCAAGGCCTGGGCCTGGTGAAGGGCGACCGCGTGGCGATCATGATGCCCAACGTGCCGCAATACCCGGCGGTGGTTGCAGGCATCCTGCGCGCGGGGCTGGTGGTGGTCAACGTCAACCCGCTCTACACCGCGCGCGAGCTGGAGCATCAGCTCAAGGACTCGGGGTCCAAGGCCATCGTCATCATCGAGAACTTCGCGCACACGCTGGAGCAGTGCATCGCAGCCACGCCGGTCAAGCACGTGGTGCTCGCCGCCATGGGGGACCTGCTCGGCTTCCTCAAGGGTGGCCTCGTCAACTACGTGGTGCGCAAGGTCAAGAAGATGGTCCCGCCCTTCAACCTGCCGCAGGCGGTGCGCTTCAATGACGCCATCGCGCGCGGCTCGCGTGGCTCGTTCAAGAAGCCCGAGATCCGCGCCGACGACATGGCAGTGCTGCAGTACACCGGCGGCACCACTGGCGTCAGCAAGGGGGCCGTGCTCCTGCACCGCAACATCGTCGCCAACGTGCTGCAGTCCGAGGCCTGGAACGACCCGGTGATGCAAAAAGTGCCGGCCGGCGAGCAGCCCACCTGCGTGTGCGCGCTGCCGCTGTACCACATCTTCGCGTTCACCGTGAACATGATGCTGAGCCTGCGCGTGGGCGGCAAGACCATCCTCATCCCCAACCCGCGCGACTTGCCCGCGGTCCTGAAGGAACTGAGCAAGCACCGCTTCCACAGCTTCCCCGCGGTGAATACGCTGTTCAATGGCCTGGCCAACCACCCCGACTTCAACACCGTGGACTGGAGCCACCTGAAGGTCTCCGTGGGCGGTGGCATGGCCGTGCAAGGCGCGGTGGCCAAGCGCTGGCTCGAAAAAACCGGTTGCCCGATCTGCGAGGGCTACGGCCTGTCCGAGACCAGTCCCTCGGCCACGTGCAACCCCACCACCAGTACCGAGTACACCGGCACCATCGGCGTGCCGCTGCCGAACACACGCCTGAAGTGCCTGGACGACGACGGCAACGAGGTGCCCCTGGGCCAGCCCGGCGAGATCGCCATCCACGGCCCGCAGGTGATGGCGGGCTACTGGCAGCGCCCCGATGAGACCGCCAAGGTCATGACGCCCGACGGCTACTTCAAGAGCGGCGACATCGGCATCATGGACGCGCGCGGCTACTTCAAGATCGTGGACCGCAAGAAGGACATGGTGCTGGTCAGCGGTTTCAACGTCTACCCGAACGAGGTGGAGGACGTGGTGGCGCAACTGGCCGGCGTGCTGGAGTGCGCGGTGGTGGGCGTGCCCGACGAGAAGACCGGCGAGGCCGTGAAGCTCGTGATCGTGAAGAAGGACCCGGCGCTCACCGAGGAGCAGGTGCGCGAGTACTGCCGCGCCAACCTCACGGGTTACAAGCAGCCGCGCGTGATCGAGTTCCGCACCGAACTGCCCAAGACGCCCGTGGGCAAGATCCTGCGCCGCGAGCTGCGCGACAAGTGAGGAACTGAGGCGCCCATGACGCTCGCGCTGGTCAGCGCCATGCCCGAGGAGCTGCAGGCCGTGCTGGACCTGCTGCCCGACGAGCAGCGCATCAGCCTGGGCGGGCGCAGCTACTGGCAGGGCCATCTGCACGGGCAGACCGTGGTGGCCGTCCTCTCGGGCATCGGCAAGGTCGCCGCGGCCACCACCACCGCGCTGCTGATCCAGCGCTTTCGCGTGAGCCGCGTGCTGATGACAGGCGTGGCGGGTGGCATCGGCCCGGGCGTGAAGGTGGGCGACGTGGTGGTGGCGAGCGAGCTGCTGCAACACGACCTGGACGCCTCGCCGATCTTTCCGCGCCACGAGGTGCCGGGATACGGCCTCTCGCGCTTCAAGACCGACGCCGCCCTCAGCGGCCAACTGGCGCGCGCCTGCGAGGCCACGGTGCGCGAGGCGGCGGCCACGCTGGGCGCCGAAGCGATCGAGACCTTCGGCCTGCAATCGTCGCGCGTGCACCGCGGCCTGTTGGTCACGGGCGACCGCTTCGTCTCGCGCACCACCGAGAGCGAGGCCCTGCAGCGCGAACTGCCCGACGCCCTGGCGGTGGACATGGAGAGCGCGGCCGTGGCCCAGGTGTGCGCCGACTTCGGCGTGCCGCTGGCGGTGGTGCGCACCATCTCCGACCGGGCCGACGACGCGGCCCACGTGGACTTCCCGCGTTTCCTCACGCAAGTGGCCAGCCGCTACAGCGTGGCCATCGTCGAGCGCCTGCTCGGCGGCTCAGCGTAGCCAACCCCTTTTCCTGAAGTAGAGCATCGGCACCACGGCCGACAGCACCATCAGCCCGATCGCCAGCGGGTAGCCGAAGCGCCAGTTGAGCTCGGGCATGAACTGGAAGTTCATGCCGTAGCTGCTGGCCACCAGCGTGGGGGGCAGCAGCGACACACTCGCCACCGAGAAGATCTTGATGATCTTGTTCTGGTTGATGTTGATGAAGCCGACCGTGGCGTCCATCAGGAAGTTGATCTTGTCGAACAGGAAGGCGGTGTGGCCGTCAAGCGAGTCCAGGTCGCGCAGGATCTGGCGCGCGTCCTCGAACTGCTCGGCGCTCAGCAGCCGGCTGCGCATCATGAAGCTCACCGCGCGGCGCGTGTCCATCACGTTGCGGCGGATGCGGCCCGACATGTCTTCGTGCTGCGCGATGGCCGACAGAGCCTCGCCAAGGGCCGAGTCGCTGGCCTCGCTGGAGAGCACCTTGGCGCTGACGGTCTCGAGGTCGTCGTAGATGTTCTCCAGCGTGTCGGCGCAGTACTCGGCGTCAGCGTCGAACAGCATCAGCAGCACGTCCTTGGCGTCATCGATCAGGCCCGGCATGCGCCGCGCGCGCATGCGCAGCAGCCGGAACACGGGCACGTCCTCGTCGTGGATGGAGAACAGCACGCCGCGGCTCTTGAGCGTGTCGTTGTGCTCGTTGAGGATGAAGGCCACGCGCACCGCGCGCGGGTCCTCGTCATCGTCGATGAGGAAGTCGCTGCGCACGTGCAGCTCGCCGTTGTCTTCCTCGAAGAAGCGCGCGGACTCCTCGATGTCCTCGTCCATCGCGTCTTCCGGGATGGACAGGCCGAAGTGCTGCTTGACCCAGCGCCGCTCCTCGGGCGTGGGGTCTTCCAGGTCCACCCAGATGGGCTTGAACTGGGCGAGTTCCTCCAGGGACTCGATTTCTTCCTGGAAGAGGCGGCCGTTGGCCAGGGTGAAGACGTTGAGCATGGCGCGCTCCTGCGTGTCGATGGCGGTCTGGCGGTGGCCGGGTGATCCGGCCGGCGGGTTCGGTGGCGCTTTCAGCCAGCCGCCCGTCCAGGCCGCAGCGGCAAGGCGCTGCTCAGACGGTCGCGGAGAGGGCTGAAAGCACACGACTGGGGGGTGTGCTGTCCATCAAGGGCTCCGTGTGAAAACGGGAGCGATTATCGCACCGGGTCCGCGGCGGCGGTCGCGCCCGCAGGGGCGAGAAAGGCCTTCAATTCGTCCTGTCTTCGCCAGGCGTCGTGCTCGCCCAGAGCCATCAAGGCGTGCACGAATCCGGGCTCGAACAGCAAGTAGCTGGCCAGCGCGGCGGCGCTGGCGTTGGCGCCGCGCCGCGTGTCCAGCGCGCCCAGGCCGATGAGCGTGTGCCGCGTGGTCACGGGCAGCTCGTTGACGTGCTTGAGCGCGAGTTCGTCGAGCGACACGCTGGGCTGGATGGCCATCACCTCCACCGGGTGATAGGGCAGCAGGGTCGACACCTCCGGCGGCAGACGCGCGAGCGTCTGGCTCACGCGCAGGGTCTGCTCCACGTCGGCCTGCAGGGTGTCGTGGAACACGCTGGCCATGGCGTGGCCGGCGATGGTGCCGGCCGTGAGTTCGGCGGTGTCGTGCCGCCCGGTGAGGCCGGCGCGCTGCGGCTGGCCCACGCCGACGACGAGGATGCGGCGCGCGCCGAACTGGATGGCGGGCGACAGCGGCGAGAGCTGGCGCATGGAGCCGTCGCCGAAGTGCTCGCGGTGGCCGCTCACCCACAGCGGCACCGCGGGGAACAGAAAGGGGATGGCGCTGGAGGCCATCAGGTGCTCGATGGTGATGGGCTGGAACTCGGCGCGCCGGCCAGGCCGATGCCAGGCCGGCACGGTGCTGTCGGCGCGGGTCTGGCAGAAGGTCCAGTGCTCGCCCGTGGAGTAGCTCGAGGCGGTGACGCCCAGGGCGTCGATCGCGCCGCGCTCCAGCGCCGCCTCCAGCCCCTGCAGGTGGATGTGGCGGTGCAGGGTGTTCACCAGCGGCAGGGTGTCGAGCAGGGCGCGGTGGCGCTTGACCTGGCGCGTCAGCGTCCAGCCCGCCAACACCCGGCTGGCGCGCACCCAGGTGGGCGCCTCCAGCCGGTAAACGTGCTCGGAGCGCAGCTTGAGCCAGAACTCGCCGAGCGCGGGCAGCGCGGCCACTCCATCGCCCGCGCGGCAGGCCAGGAAGCTGGCGTTGAGCGCGCCGGCCGAGGTGCCGAACAGCCAACGAAACGGAAAGGCCGTGGCGCTGGCGGGCAGCATGGCGGCCACGGCCTTGAGCACGCCGGCCTGGTAGGCGGTGCGCGCGCCGCCACCCATGAGCACGAGGGCGCAGCCATCGGCCGGGGTGGCGCCCGGGTCGCGCAGCTGGATGCTGTGACTGAGGACGGTGTCGAGCGACATGCGGGTGGGCGTGATGGGTGTTGCCGAGGCCCGTGACGCTATCACGCCGGCCCGGGGCCGGTGGGCGTGGGGCTGCCGTCGATGAAGCGCAGCAGGCGCTCAGGGTCCACGGGCTTGTGCAGGCCCGTCACGCCTGCGGCGCAAATGGACGCGAGCGCCTCGGGTCCGGTGTCTCCCGTGACGACGGCCAGGCGGATCCGTGGGCCGAGCCGCTCGCGCAGGCACTCCGCGACCTGCAGGCCGTGCTCGTTGCTGGCCAGGTGCAGGTCGATCAGGGCGAGTTCGGGCACCGCGCCGGCGTCGAGGTGGGTCAGCACCTCGTCCAGGGTACCCGCCAGCAGCGGCTCGTGGCCCCAGCCGCGCAGCAGGTAGGACATGGCGGCAAGGATCTGCTCGTCGTTGTCCACCACCAGCACGCGGCGGCCTGGCCGGTGTCGAGCCGTCCCGGCCGGGCCACAGGCGTCCTGCGACGCGCCGGGATGGGCCAGCGGCAGCTCGATCGCGAACACCGATCCCCGGCCCGGACGCGAGCGCACGCGCAGCGGGCTGCCCAGCAGATCGGCCGAGCGCTTGACGATGGCCAGGCCCAGGCCGAAGCCGCGCGACTGACTGGCGTCGCGCTGGCCGCCTTCGGCCTGGAAGAATTCGTCGGTGATGCGCGGCAGGTCTTCGGCCGAAATGCCGATGCCACTGTCCCAGACCTCCAGCCGCACGCGATCGCCGCGGCGGCGCGCGGCCAGCAACACGCCGCCGCGCTCGGTGTAGCGCACCGCGTTGCTCGCCAGGTTGCTGAGGATGGTGTGCAGGATGGCGGGGTCGGTCTGCACCATCAGCGCGGCGTGGTCGCGCACGCGCAGCTTCAGGCCTTTGGCCAAGGCCTGCTGCGCCACCTCGTCGGACACCTTGTGCAGCAGCGCGTGCAGGCTCACCGGCTGCGGGCTGGGTTGCAGCGCCCCGGCGTCCAGCCGAGAGATGTCCAGCAGGCGGTTGAGCAACTGGGCCATGGTGTCCAGGGCGGCCTGCAGGCGCTCGGCGATGTTGCCCACCACGCGCGGGTTCATCGTGGCCTGGGTGGCGAGCGCCTTGAGCGCCGGCACGAACAGGCTCATGGCGTGGATGGGCTGGCGCAGGTCGTGACTGGCCGTGGCGAGAAAGCGCGTTTTGGCCAGACTGGCCGTGGCCGCGCGCTCGTTCTCCATCGTGAGCCGCGCCACCAGCGACTCGTTCTCGAAGCGCAGCCGCAGGGCGTCTTCGATCGCGCGGGCGATGCGCAGCGCGAACAGCTCGGTCATGAGGAGGTAAACCAGTGTGAGTGCGCCCAGCGTGATCAGTGAGCCCTGCCCCGACCACAGGCAGCGCGCAGCAAACGGCAGGACGCAGGGCAGCGCGAAGGCCAGGTGGGCGGGAAAGAACGGCCCCAGCGACTGCGTGGCACTCGACAGGATGGACATGAGCACGATGGCCACGATGGCCAGCATGAGCGGTGCATCGGGCGTGAAGAACAGCCAGGCCAGCGCGCCCCAGCACAGGCCTGCGACCGCGGAGGCGAGCACGAACGCGGGGGCCCAGCGCTCCGGTGTCTTGCTGGCCGCGCGGCGGAACCGGCGCAGCAAGCCCAGGCGCGCCGCGCACAGCAGCACCATGGCCACCAGCCAGCCGGCCACCGGCCAGGGCGCCTGCCCATGGGCCCACAGCAGCGCGCCCGTGCCCGTGGCCAGGATAAGCGTGCCCACGATCAACGCGGGCACGTTGTTCGCGAGCAGCCGAACCTGTTCGCCGCGCAAACGCTCGGCCGGCGCAAGGGAATGTTCCATCCGCACAAGCATAGGGGCGCCCCGGCGGGGGCAAGCGCGATCGGCGACACTCGGCCTCCCCGATTCGATCGCCGCTCCGTGACCACTCCCATCACGTTCAGTCCCTCGCGCGAACGCTGGCTGCTGCTGACCGTGGCGGGCATCCAGTTCACCCACATCCTCGACTTCATGATCATGATGCCGCTGGGGCCGCAGTTCACGCGGCTCTTCGGCATCAGCGACGCGCAGTTCGGGCTGCTCGTCTCGGCCTACACCCTGTCGGCCGGTGCCTCGGGTCTGCTGGCGGCCACCTACGTCGACCGCTTCGACCGCCGCACCCTGCTGCTCTGGCTCTACGCCCTGTTCGCGCTCGCCACGCTGGCCTGCGGCCTGGCACCGGGCTATGGCTTCCTCATGGGCGCGCGCATCGCGGCGGGCGTCTTCGGTGGCGTGCTCTCGGCGCTGGCACAGACCATCGTGGCCGACGTCGTCCCGTTCGAACGCCGTGGCCGTGCCATGGGCATCGTCATGTCGGCCTTCTCCTTCGCCACGGTGGCCGGCGTGCCGCTGGGCCTGTGGCTGGCCAGCGCGCTGGGGTGGCACGCCACCTTCATCGGCATCGCGCTGCTCTGCGGGGTGTTCCTGGTGGGCGCCACGCTCACCCTGCCACCGCTGCGCGGGCACCTGCAGGCTGGTGCGCCCGCCATCTGGCGCGGCCTGGTCGAGGTGCTGGCCGAGCGCAACCACTGGCGCGCCTTCGCCATGTCGGCGCTCATGATGTTCACCGGCTTCACGGTGATTCCCTTCATCACCATCTACATGCAGGCCAACGTGGGCCTGGGCGACGCCGACATCCCGTTCCTGTATCTGGTGGGCGGGGCGGTCACGCTGCTCACGGCGCGCTGGGTCGGCCGTTTGACCGACCGGCACGGCAAGGTGCCCACCTTCAGCCGGCTGGCCCTGCTGGTGGTGCTTCCCATCATGGCCACCACCCTCATGCCGCCGATTCCACTATGGGCGGTGCTGATCGTGTCCACCAGCTTCTTCGCCATCATGTCGGGCCGCATGATCCCCGGCATGGCCATCATCACCTCGGCCGCCGAGCCACGCCTGCGTGGCACGTTCATGGTGCTCAACGCCGCGGTGCAGTCGGCGGCCATGGGACTGGCCTCCCTCGTCGGTGGCCTCATCATCGCGCGCGACGCCGCCGGTCGGGTCGAGCACTACTGGGTGGCGGGCCTCATCGGCGTGGTGGCCAGCTTCGCCAGCATCGCCATGGCCCGGCGACTGCACCTGCACGGCGCACCCGGGCCGAGCCGTCAATCCTGAGCGGGTGCGAGCGCACTTGTTGACGCTGGTCAGATCGTCACGATTTCTGACGCTTTCGGCTTGCGTGGGCCGGGCATCGTCGGCATAGTGGGTCGCAAGCCATCCCGTGGTCGCCGGATGGTTTTGCCACCGGCGGCCTGTGTCAACCCGGAGCAAATGGAGGCTCTCTCATGAACCTGACGATCAACGGTCACGACCTCGAGGTCACCCCCGCGCTGCGCGGCTACGTCACCAGCAAGCTCGAACGTATTTCCCGGCATTTCGACCAGGTCGTCGACATCCGGGTGCTGTTGAAAGTGGACAACCTCAAGGAAAAAGACCTGCGACAACGCGCGGAATGCAACATCCACGTCAAGGGCCGCGACCTGTTCGCCGAGAGCGCCCATGCCGATCTGTACGCCGCCGTTGACGACCTCGCCGACAAGCTCGACCGCCAGGTGCTGCGTTACAAGACCAAGACGCAGGAGCACAACCACGAAGCCGTGAAACGCCTGATGTGAAAACGGTCACAACCCGCGCCGTTCGTGGGTTTGCGACCGTGCTGCACTGCAACAAGCCGCTTGAGTTGTCAAGCGGCTTTTTTGTCTTTTTCATCTAGGCGTGGGAGATCAGAAGCGCATAATTCGCGCCCGAAAGGGCCCCCATGAACCGACTGTCTGCCATATTGCCCGCCGCGCAGGTGCTCGTCCGCGTTGACGCCACCAGCAAGAAGCGCGCCTTCGAGGAAGCGGGCCTGTTGTTCGAAACCCTGCACGGCCTCAATCGCGCCCTCATCACCGACAGCCTGTTCGCGCGTGAGCGTCTGGGCTCCACCGGCCTGGGCCATGGCGTGGCCATTCCGCACGGTCGCATCAAAGGCCTGAAGCAGCCGCTGGCGGCGGTCTTCCAGCTCGACAGCGCCATCGGGTTCGACGCACCGGACGAGTTGCCCGTTCAGCTCATGATCTTCCTGCTGGTGCCCGAGGCGGCCACGCAGAAGCACCTGGAAATCCTGTCGGAAATCGCCGAGTTGCTCAGCGACAGCGCGTTGCGCGAGCGCATGAAGGGCTCGACGGACGCCGCCGCCCTGCACGGGCTGATTTCCAACTGGCAGTCGGCGCACGCCGCAGCCTGAACACCGTTTTCCATTGAAACCCACCGTCGTCAGCGCCGACGTCCTCTTCGAGGACCACCGGGACACGCTGAAGTGGCAGTGGATTGCCGGCCTGGGCGCCTCCGAGCGCCGCTTCGACGAAGTGGCGATCCGCGCGGCGCGTTCGGGCGCCGACCTGGTCGGCTACCTCAACTACATCCACCCCTACCGCCTGCAGGTCATCGGCGAGCGTGAGGTCGCCTACCTCACCAGCCCCAGCGTCGAAGACAACAAGCGCCGCGTGGCGCGCATCGTGACGCTGGAGCCGCCGGTGCTGGTGGTGGCCGACGACAAACCTGCGCCCGACGAGTTGCTCGCCATGTGCGAGCGCGCCCAGATCCCGATGTTCGCGACCCACGAGTCCGCGGCCTTCGTGATCGACGTGCTGCGCGCCTACCTGTCGCGCCACTTCGCCGACCGCGCCACCATGCACGGCGTGTTCATGGACATCCTCGGCATGGGGGTGCTGATCACCGGCGAATCGGGCCTGGGCAAGAGCGAACTGGGGCTGGAACTCATCTCGCGCGGCCACGGCCTGGTGGCCGACGACGCGGTGGACCTGTACCGCATCAACCAGACCAGCGTGGAAGGCCGCTGCCCCGAGCTGCTGCAGAACCTGCTCGAGGTGCGCGGCATCGGCCTGCTCGACATCAAGGCCATCTTTGGCGAGACGGCGGTGCGCCGCAAGATGCGGCTGCAGCTCATCGTGCACCTGGTGCGCCGCGAGACCATGGAGCGCGACTACGAGCGCATGCCCTACGAGCCGCTGTACCAGGATGTATTGGGTGTACCTGTTCGCAAGGCGGTGATCCAGGTGGTGGCGGGGCGCAACATCGCCGTGCTGGTCGAGGCCGCGGTGCGCAACACCATCCTGCAGCTGCGCGGTATCGACACCTATCAGGAATTCGTGCAGCGCCACCGCGCGGCGATGTCCCGCGACGAGTAAAAGGCCCCCACGCTCCGCCGCTGCGCGGGTCGCTGCCCCCCGAGGGGGCTGATCCGGCTTGGGGCGGCCCGGCGCCGGATCCGGCCGCGCGCGGCTGCTTTACTTGAGGTGACCGCCCCTGCCGGGCACGCGATGCGGGCAGTCGCCCTTGGTGCAGTTGGCGTAGAGCGACAGCGCGTGTTCCTGCAGCGCGAAACCGCGCGACTTGGCCACCATCTGCTGGCGTTTCTCGATCTCGGGGTCGAAGAACTCCTCGACGCGCCCGCAGTCCAGGCAGACCAGGTGGTCGTGGTGCTGGCCTTCGTTGAGTTCGTAGACGGCCTTGCCCGATTCGAAATTGCTGCGCGTGAGCAGACCGGCCTGTTCGAACTGCATCAGCACGCGGTAGACCGTGGCCAGGCCGATGTCGCTGCGCTCGTCGAGCAGCACGCGGAACACGTCCTCGGCGGTCATGTGGCGCTGCGTGGCATTCTGGAAGACCTCAAGGATCTTCAGGCGCGGCAGCGTGGCCTTCAGGCCGGTGCTCTTGAGGTCTTCGATGTTGGACATGGTGCTGGCGTCGGGCTCACTACAATGGCCGACCGATTATCGTCCGCCTTGCGCCGGCCGCGCCAGCGCAAGGCCAGCAGGCCCATCCGGGTTTTCGCCATGTTTCTCTTCAAGCTCCGAATCCCCCTCGCACCGGCGGTCCTGCTCGTCGCCGTGCTGGCGCTGGGCGGCTGCAGCACGGTGGCCAGCTGGGTCACGCCCTACAAGATCGACATCCTCCAAGGCAACGTGATCACCCGCGAGCAGGTCCAGGCGCTGCAGCCCGGCATGCCGCGCGAGCAGGTGCGCGACATCATGGGTTCGCCCCTGTTGGCCAGTGTGTTCCACGCCGACCGCTGGGACTACATCTTCACTCTGCAGCGCCAGGGCCAGGAGCCGCAGAGCCGCCGCGTGTCGGTGTTCTTCAAGGACGGCGTGCTGGCCCGCCACGAGGCCGACGACCTGCCGAGCGAAGCCGAGTTCGTGGCCTCGCTCGACGCGCGCCGCGGCCAGACGGGCAAGGTGCCCCCGCTGGAGGCCACCGAAGAGCAGCTCAAGAACTTCGCCGAACGCAACAAGCCGCAGGCCCCGCCGCTGCCCGCCAGCGCCGCGCCCGCGCCGTCCACCACCCAATTCCCGCCCCTGGAGCCCGCGCGATGAGCCATGTTGGCACCGGTCCCCGCGTCTGCGTCGCGGGCGCCAGCGGTCGCATGGGGCGCATGCTCATCGAGGCCGTGCAGGCCAGCGGTGATTGCGTGCTCGGTGGCGCGCTCGACATCGCCGCCAGTCCCGCCATCGGCCAGGACGCTGGCGCCTACGCTGGCCAGTCCACCGGCGTCATCATTACTGCCGACCTTGCCGAAGGCCTCAAGAGCAGCGACTGCCTGATCGACTTCACGCGCCCCGAGGGCACCATGGCCCACCTGCGCGCCTGCGTCGAGCACGGCGTGCAACTCGTCATCGGCACCACCGGCTTTTCCGATGAGCAGAAGGCCGAGATCGCCGAGGCCGCGAAGCGCATCGCCATCGTCATGGCGCCCAACATGAGCGTGGGCGTCAACGTCACGCTCAAGCTGCTGGAGATGGCGGCCAAGGCCCTGTCCACCGGTTACGACATCGAGATCATCGAGGCCCACCACCGCCACAAGGTGGACGCGCCCAGCGGCACCGCGCTCAGGATGGGTGAGGTCATCGCCGGCGCGCTGGGCCGCGACCTGAAGGACTGCGCGGTCTACGCGCGCGAAGGCGTCACCGGCGAGCGCGACCCGTCCAGCATCGGCTTCGCCACCATCCGCGGCGGCGACATCGTGGGCGACCACACCGTGCTGTTCGCCGGCACGGGCGAGCGCATCGAGATCACGCACAAGTCCGCCAGCCGCAGCACCTACGCGCAAGGCAGCCTGCGCGCGGTGCGCTTCCTCGCGGGCCGTCGCAACGGCCTGTTCGACATGTTCGACGTGCTGGGGCTGCGCACCTAGCATGTGGCAGGTGTTCCTCCAGGCCGACCCCTTCGGCCAGGCCATCGGAACCCTGCTGCTCACCATGTCCGTCGCCACCTGGGTGGTGATGATTTGGAAATATTGGCTGCTGCGCCGTGGCGCCCTGGCGCTGCCGCGCGCCACGGCGGCTTTCTGGCTCGCCCCGGACATCGACGAGGCCGAGCGCCGCCTGGCCCAGGCCGACACCGCCGCGCTCGCGCTGCCGCTGTTGCAGGCCGCGCGATCGCTCGACGCGGTGGACACCGCCAGCCTCGCGCGCCAGGGTGAGCGGGCGGCGCAGGTCACGCGCTTGCTGCGCGGTGCGCTGGATGGCCGCCGCGCGCACCTGCAGTTCGGCCAGACCCTGCTCGCCAGCGTGGCCGCCACCGCGCCCTTCGTGGGCCTGCTGGGCACGGTCTGGGGCGTGCACCACGCGCTGGCCGCGGTGGGCTTCGGCGATGGCTTCCAGATCGAGCGCGTGGCCGGCCCGGTGGGCGAGGCCCTGGTCATGACGGCCGCCGGCCTGGCCGTGGCCATTCCCGCCGTGCTGGGCCACAACGCGCTCGGCAGGCACATCGCGCGCCTGGAGGCCGAGCTCGAAGGCTTTGCGCACGACCTGCGCGAGTGGTTCGCGGCGGGGGCACATCCATGAGCTTCGGCCGCCTGCCTGCCGCGCAGCCAGCACGCGCCATCGGCGACATCAACGTCACGCCCCTGGTCGACGTGGTGCTGGTGTTACTGGTCATCTTCATCGTGGCCGCGCCGCTGATGGCCCGGCAGATGGCGCTGGAGCTGCCGCCGGCGAAGGCTGCCACGCCCGCGCCCACCGCGTCGCCCGTGGTCACGCTCGAGTTCGACGCCCGATCGGGCCTGCGCTGGAACGGCGAGCCCCTGCCCGAGGCGGCGCTGCCCGATCGCCTGCGCGAGGCCGCGCAACGCGACCCGGCGACCGAGCTGCAACTGCGCGCCGACGCATCCGCGCCCTACGGCCGGGTGCTCGCGCTCATCGGCGCCGCGCAGGCCGCGGGGCTGCGGCGCGTCGGTTTCACGGCCCGCCAGCCCGCTTCCCCGCGCTGACGGCGCGCCGCCGGGGCCCCGGCCTAAAATCCCCGCTCCCACGGGCGCGCCACGCCCGTCCGGCCCCCTGGTCTTCCCCGTCCCCATGCAAGACAAATACGCCCACCAAGACGTCGAGCGCGCCGCTCAGGCCCACTGGACCGCCCGCGACGCCTACCGCGTCACCGAAGACGCCGGCAAGAAGAAGTTCTACGCCTGCTCCATGCTGCCCTACCCCAGCGGCAAGCTGCACATGGGCCACGTGCGCAACTACACCATCAACGACATGCTCACGCGCCAGCTGCGCATGAAGGGCTACAACGTCCTCATGCCCATGGGCTGGGACGCCTTCGGCCTGCCGGCGGAGAACGCGGCCATCAAGAACCAGGTGCCGCCCGCGAAGTGGACCTACGACAACATTGCCTACATGAAGCGGCAGATGCAGGCCATGGGCCTGGCCATCGACTGGAGCCGCGAGGTCGCCACCTGCTCGCCCGACTACTACCACTGGAACCAGTGGCTGTTCCTCAAGATGCTCGAGAAGGGCATCGCCTACCGCAAGACCCAGGTGGTGAACTGGGACCCGGTGGACCAGACCGTGCTCGCCAACGAACAGGTCATCGACGGCCGCGGCTGGCGCACCGGCGCGCTGGTCGAGAAGCGCGAGATCCCGGGCTACTACCTCAACATCACCGCCTACGCGGGCGAGCTGCTCGACCACGTGCAGATCGGCAACCCCAAGGCCACGCTCAGCGGCTGGCCCGACAAGGTGCGCCTGATGCAGGAGAACTGGATCGGCAAGAGCGAGGGCCTGCGCTTCGCCTTCCCGCACCAGATCAAGGATTCGAGCGGCGCGCTCATCGGTGACGGCAAGCTCTACGTCTTCACCACGCGCGCCGACACCATCATGGGCGTCACCTTCTGCGCCGTGGCGCCGGAGCACCCGCTGGCCACGCACGCCGCCGCCAGCGATGCGAAGCTCGCCGCCTTCATCGAGGAGTGCAAGAAGGGCGGCACCACCGAGGCCGAGCTCGCGCTCAAAGAGAAGGAAGGCCTGCCCACGGGCCTGAGCGTCACGCACCCCATCACCGGCGAGTCCGTGCCCGTGTGGGTCGGCAACTACGTGCTCATGAGCTACGGCGACGGCGCCGTCATGGGCGTGCCCGCGCACGACGAGCGCGACTTCGCGTTCGCGAAGAAGTACGGCTTGGCCATCCAGCAGGTGGTCGCCGTCGAAGGCGAAACCTTCAGCACCGACGCCTGGGCCGAGTGGTACGGCGACAAGCAGCGCGGCGTCTGCGTCAACAGCGGCTTCATCGACGGCCTGGGCTATGCCGATGCGGTGAACAAGGTCGCCGAGGCCCTGGCCGCCAAGGGCCTGGGCGAGAAGAAGACCACCTGGCGCCTGCGCGACTGGGGCGTGAGCCGCCAGCGCTACTGGGGCACGCCCATTCCCATCATCCACTGCCCCGAACACGGCGCCGTGCCCGTGCCCGAGAAGGACCTGCCCGTGGTGCTGCCCGAGGACTGCGTGCCCGACGGCAGCGGCAACCCGCTCAATCACCACGAGGGCTTCCACGCGGGCGTGGTCTGCCCCGTGTGCGGCGCCAAGGCGCGGCGCGAAACCGACACCATGGACACCTTCGTGGACTCGTCCTGGTACTTCATGCGCTACTGCGACCCGACCAACCGCGAGCGCATGGTGGCCGACGGCACCGACTACTGGATGCCGATGGACCAGTACATCGGCGGCATCGAACACGCCATCCTGCACCTGCTCTACGCGCGCTTCTGGACGAAGGTCATGCGCGACCTGGGCCTGGTGAAGGTGGACGAGCCCTTCACCCACCTGCTCACCCAGGGCATGGTGCTCAACCACATCTACAGCCGCCGCAACGAGAAGGGTGGCAAGGAATACTTCTGGCCGCACGACGTGGACAACGTGCTCGACGAGGGCGGCAAGGTCATCGGCGCGAAGCTCAAGAACGCCGTGGGTGACCTGCCCGTGGGCGCGCCCATCGACTACGAGGGCGTGGGCACCATGTCCAAGTCCAAGAACAACGGCGTCGACCCACAGGACCTGATCGAGAAGTACGGTGCCGACACCGCGCGCCTGTACACCATGTTCACCGCGCCGCCCGAGGCCACGCTGGAGTGGAACGACGCGGCCGTGGAGGGCAGCTACCGCTTCCTGCGCCGCGTCTGGGGCTTCGGCCACAAGCGCCACGCGCTGGGGGCTCAGCAGGGCGTGCTGGCCGCCGGCGTGGGCCAGGCCAGCTTGTCCAAGGCCGCCAAGGCGCTGCGCCTGGAGGTGCACACCGTGCTCAAGCAGGTGGAGTACGACTACCAGCGCATGCAATACAACACCGTGGTGTCGGGCGCCATGAAGATGCTCAACGCGCTGGAGGGCTTCACGCCCGAGGGCGCGGGCGACGAGGCCGCCGCCGCCGAGGGCTTCGGCATCCTGCTGCGCTGCCTGTACCCGGCCACGCCGCACATTGCGCACACGCTGTGGAGCGAGTTGGGCTACGCCGCGCAAGGCGGCGAATTGCTCGACGCCCCCTGGCCGCAAGTCGACGAGGCCGCGCTGCAGCGCGACGAGATCGAACTCGTGCTGCAGATCAACGGCAAGCTGCGCGGCAGCGTCACCGTGCCCGCCAGCGCCGACAAGGCCGCCATCGAGGCCGCCGCGCTCGCCAGCGAGGCGTTCATCAAGCAGGCCGCCGGCGCCGCGCCCAAGAAGGTGGTGGTGGTGCCCGGTCGTCTCGTCAACGTGGTGGTGTGATCATGCAAAGGCGCCTTCTGCTGGGTGGTTCGCTCGGTGGTTCGGCGGCGCTGGCCCTGTCGGCCTGCGGCTTCAAGCTGCGCGAGGCGCCGACCTTCGCCTTCGACGCCGTGCAACTGAACGGCATCCCGAACGGCTACGTCACGTCCCAGTTGTACCGGGAGATGCAGGTCAACGACCTGCGCGTGAACGGCACGCCGCTGCCACCCGTGATCCTCACCGTGCAGGTGGACCAGCGCGAGCGCGTGGTCGTGGGGCAGACGGCCGCCGGCCAGGTGCGCGAACTGCAGCTGCGCCAACGCTTTCGCTTCAACCTGCGCACGCGCGACGAGCGCATCCTCATCGACGACACCGAACTGCTGCTCGAGCGCGACCTGAGCTTCAACGAGACCCAGGTGCTCTCCAAGGACGCCGAGGAGCAGTTGCTCTACCGCGACATGACCAACGACATCGCGCAGCAGGTGGTGCGCCGCCTCGCCGCCGTGCGGCAGATCTGACGACGGCATGCAGGTCGCCGCGAACCAGCTCGCCGCCCAGCTCCAGAAGGGGCTGCGCAGCCTCTACACCCTGCACGGTGACGAGCCGCTGCTGATCCAGGAAGCGGGCGACGCCATCCGCGCCGCCGCGCGCGAGCAGGGCCACACCGAACGCACCGTGCACACCATGGCCGGCGCGCACGCCGATTGGTCGTCCGTGCTGGCCAGCGGCGCCTCGCTCAGCCTGTTCGCCGACAAGCAGATCGTGGAAGTGCGCGTGCCCTCGGGCAAGCCCGGCAAGGACGGCTCGGCCGCGCTGCAGCAACTGGCCGAGGCCGCCGACGGCAACGACAGCACGCTCACCCTGGTGGTGCTGCCGCGCCTGGACATGGCCACACAAAAGAGCGCCTGGTTCGCCGCGCTCGACGCCCACGGCGTGACGGTGCGCGTGGACCCGGTGGACCGCAAGGCCCTGCCGCAGTGGATCGCCCTGCGCCTGCAGGCCCAGGGCCAGCGCGTGCGCGCGGGCGAAGAGGGGCAGCGCACGCTCGCCTTCTTCGCTGACCGCGTGGAGGGCAACCTGCTCGCCGCGCACCAGGAAATCCAGAAGCTCGCGCTGCTGCACCCGCAGGGCGAGCTGAGCTTCGAGCAGGTCGAGTCCGCCGTGCTCAACGTCGCGCGCTTCGACGCCTTCAAGCTCGCCGAGGCCGTGCTGGGCGGCCAGGTGGCGCGCGTGCAGCGCATGCTCGACGGTCTGCAGGCCGAGGGCGAGGCGCCCGTGCTGGTGCACTGGGCCCTGGCGGAGGACATCCGCACCCTCAACCGCGTGCGCGGCGCGGTGGACGACGGCCGCCCACTGCCCATCGCCCTGCGCGAAAGCCGCGTGTGGGGCGTGAAGGAAAAGCTGGTGGAGCGCGTGCTGCCCACCCTGGGCACCGCGCAACTGGCGCGCTGGCTCGACGACGCGCACACCGTGGACGGCATCGTCAAGGGCTTGAAGTTCCCCGACTGGCCCACCGAGCCCTGGCAGGCCCTGCACCAACTGGCGATGAAGGTGGCGCGCGCCTGCGCGCCGCGCTGAGGTCTCCCCTCAGGTCCGCTCAGCCCGCCGTCTGCGCGGCGGCGCGGTAGTCCGACGGCGTGCGCCCCGTGTGCTCGCGAAACACCCGGCTGAAGTGCGCCGTGTTGTTGAAGCCCCAGGAGAACGCGATCTCGGTGATGGTGCGCGCCGCGCTCGCCGGGTCGCCCAGCTCGCGCATGCAGCCCTGCAGGCGTTGGCGCAGGATGTACTGCGCCAGCGTGTCGTCCTCGGCGCTGAAGGCCTTGTGCAGGTGGCGCTTGCTGCAGTTCATCGCGCTGGCGATGTGGTCCAGCGACAGATCCGGGTCGCGCAGGTGGCGGCCGATGTGCACGCGGATGCGGTCGCGAAACGCCTCGAGCTGCGTGCGCCCGTCGCCGCGCCCCGCCAGCTCCAGCAGCGACAAGCGCACCAGCTCCACGATCGCCTCGCCTGCGCCGCGCGCGGCCGACTCGCTCATGCCCGGCAGCTCCTGGTAGGTGGCGCGCATCGTCTCCAGCGCCACGCGCGCGATGCCGCTCACCCCGCCGATCTGCCGCGCCATCAGCGGCTCCAGCGACAGCCCGCGCTCGGCCAGTTGCGCCTTCGGCAGCATCACGATCAGGTGCTCCACGCGCTCGGGGTTGGCCACCGCGTAGTCGTGCGTCGTGTCGTAGATGGCCCAGCCGCCCGGGCGCACCCAGGCCTCGCGGCCGGCCTGCTGCACGCCCGCGCTGCCGCGCCAGGGCGCCACGATCTTCAGGTACGCGCGCTCGCCGGCCCGCGCCAGCCGGTCGCTCTTGATCACGCGGTGCCGGTTCGCCTCCAGCCGCGTCAGCACCACCTCGCCCGCCTGCGACGCGCTCATGTGGCCCTCGAACTCGGTGTCGCCGTACAGGTCGGAGTCCAGCCCGCCGAAGTGCGTCCACACCCACTCGCGCCAGATCGCGGCGCGCTCGTTGGGCGCCACGGCGTCGGTGCTCATCGGTGAAAGCTCGCTCATGGCGCCGATTGTCCGGCGCGGCCCGCGCGCCTGGGGCACCGGCGGCTTGCGGGTAAACCCGCATCGCCATGCGCGATTGGTCAAGCGGACAGTGCGCCATCGGCACAGCGGCGCGCGGGCGTCCTTCCTACGATCGTCGCGTCCGAGGACACCCCCAACACCAGGAGACAAACCATGGCCAAGAGCAACCGCCGAGTGATGATCCAGCAGACCGCCGCCGCCGTGGGCGCCATGGCGGTCGCCCCGCAGCTGATGGCGCAGAGCGCGCCCGTGCGCGTGGGCTACAGCATGTCGCGCACCGGCCCGTGGACGGGCGGCGCCCAGACCAGCCAGGAACCCAACTTCCTGCTCTGGGCCGAGCAGCAGAACGCCGCCGGCGGCCTGGACGTGAAGGGCGTGCGCCGCAAGATCGAGCTCATCAGCAGCGACGACCGCAGCGACGTGGAAACCGTGGTGCGCACCTACGAAAAACTCATGGGCAGTGACAAGGTCGACCTCATCCTGCCGCCCTGGGGCTCCAACGCCAACTTCGCCGTCGCGCCGCTGGCCAACCGCTTCCAGTACCCCTTCCTCGCGCCCACCGCGCTGTCCAAGCGCCTCATCGACCTGAAGCTGCCCTACTTCTTCCTGCTGCTGCAGCAGCCCAAGCCCATGTGCGACGCGCTCGTCGACATGCTCAAGGCCAACGGTGCCAAGACGGTGGCCTGCATCTACGTGGACGACCTCTTCGGTCTGGAGAACTACGCCGCGCTGAAGGTGGCGTTGCAGGGCAGTGGCATCCAGCTCGTGCAGGACACCAGCTACCCCGGCGGCGTGAAGGACCTCGGCCCCACGCTGCGCAGCATCAAGGACAAGAACCCCGACGCCTTCGTCGGCTTCACCTACCCGCCCGACACCATCCTCGCCAGCCGCCAGAGCAAGGAAATCGGCTTCAACCCCAAGTTCTTCTACGCCTCGGTGGGCACCGCCTTCCCGCTCTACAAGAACGTCATCACCGCCGCCGGTGCCGAAGGCGTGCTGGGCATGGGCTCGTGGAACAGCAAGACCAGCCCCGGCGCCAAGGCCTACTTCGACGCCCACGTGGCCAGCCAGAAGAAGGAACCCGACCGCTGGGCCAGCGGCGCCTGCTGGGCCGGGCTGGAGATCCTCACCAACGCGGTGAAGCAGCACGGCCTGGACCGCAAGGCCATTCGCGACTACGTGGCCAACACCACGCACAAAACCATCCTGGGCGACATCAAGTTCCAGGGCAGCGAAAACGTGGGCACGCCCGGCACCGTGGGCCAGTGGCAGAACGGCGAGTTCGAGGTGGTGTGGCCACAGAAGGTTGCCACGGCCAAGCTCAACCCGAACAAGCCCGCCTGGAAGTGACGCACCGGTGATGTCGTTTTCTTCCTGGATCGAGCTCATCGCCTCCGGTCTCATCACCGGGGGCATCTACGCGCTCGTCGCGCTGGGCCTGAACCTGCAGTACGGGCTCATGCGCATCCTCAACATCGCGCACGGCGAGTTTTTGATGGTGGGCGCCTTCATCACCTGGATGGCGGCGGCCACCTTCGGCCTGTCGCCGTTGTGGATGATCCCGGTCTCCTTCGCGCTGCTCATGGGCATCGGCATTGCCGTGCACTGGCTGTGCTTTCGCCGCCTCACCGCCACCTCGCCCAACCTCGACGTGTTCGAGGCGCGCGGCCTCATGGTGGCCTTCGGCCTCATGTTCTTCGTGCAGAACGCCATCTCCTGGATCTGGGGCGGCGACCTGCGCGGCTACGACTTCCTCACCCAGCCCTTCGCCATCCCCCTGCCCGACGGCCACGCGCAGTTCGCGGTGAACAAGCTGCTGGTGTTCGGCCTGTCGCTGCTGTTCGCGGGCGCGCTCATCGTGCTGCTGCGCACCACCCTGCTGGGCAAGGGCGTGCGCGCGCTCATGCAATCGCCCACCGGCGCGCAGCTCGTGGGCATCGACACCAAGCGCCTGCACCCGCTCATGTTCGGCATCGGCCTGGGCCTCTCGGGCGTGGCCGGTTGCCTGCTGTCCATGGCCTACACCATCAGCCCTTCCATGGGCGAGCCCTACACCGTCACCGCGCTCATCGTCATCACCCTGGGTGGCTTCGGCAGCATGGGTGGCGCGCTCGCGGGCGGGCTGCTGCTCGGCGTCATCGAAGCCATCGGCATGCACTTCACTAACCCCTCGCTCAAGGCCTTGCTCAGCTACATCGTGTTCATCGGCGTGCTCCTGCTGCGCCCTGAAGGTCTGTTCTCGCGCAAAACCAGAAAAGCATGAATTCGAGACAGTTCCTCATCCGCGATTTGCTCGTGCTCTTCGGCCTCACCGGCTGGGCCGTGGCCCTGCCCGGCTTCGCCAGCGAGTTCGTCGTCTCCATGGCGCTCACCTGCCTCATGTACATCGCCCTCTCGTCGAGCTGGGCGCTGTTCTGCGGCACCACGCGCTACCTCTCGCTCGCCACCTCGGCCTTCTTCGGCATCGGCGCCTACACCAGCGCCATCGGCCTGGAGACGCTGAGCTGGCCCGTCGCCATCGCGGCGGGCGCGGGCATCGCCGCCGTGGTGGCGGTGGTGATGGGCGCGGCCGTGCTGCACCTGCGTGGCACCTACTTCGCCGTGCTCACCTTCGGCATGACGGAACTCATCCGCCACGCCATCAGCTACTTCGAAAAGAGCGTCACCGGCACCGTGGGCCGCGTGCTCATGGTGGTGCCCGATCGCGACACCATCTACTTCACCGTGCTGCTGCTGGCGGTGGTGGCGGTGTTCCTCTCCATCTGGATCCGCCGCACCCGCTTCGGCCTGGCCATGCAGGGCATCGGCGCCGACGAGCAGCGCGCGCAGACCCTGGGCGTGAACACCCGCCTCGTCAAGACCGCCGGCTTCGCCCTCACCGCCGCAATAGCCGGTGCCGTGGGCGCGGCCATGAGCGTGCGCTGGACATACATCGACCCGCACACCGTCTTCAACCCCTTCATCGGTTTTCAAACGGTGCTCATCGCGCTCATCGGCGGCGCCATGACGCTGTGGGGCCCGCTCATCGCGGCCATCGTCTTCAGCGTGCTGGCCGAGACCTTGCGCCTGCAGGTGCCGCAGGTCTACATGATGTCGCTGGGCCTCTTGCTCATCCTCTCGGTGCTGTACCTGCCAGGCGGGCTCGCCTCGGTGCGCACCGACACCTTCAAGGGCTGGTGGCGCGACGGGAAAGCCTGGTGGAAGGAAACCAGGGACGACCTGAGCGGCGAGACCGAGCGCCGCAAACAACGCGAGAAAAAGCAGCGGGAGGCCAGGCATGTCTACTGACGTGAACCAGCAACCCCTGCTCCAGGCAAAAGACATCACCGTCCGCTTCGGTGGCCTCACCGCCGTCGACAACGTCAGCGCCACCTTCATGCCCGGTGAACTCGTCGGCATCATCGGCCCCAACGGCGCCGGCAAGACGACCTTCTTCAACGCCATCTCCGGCGTCACCAAACCCACCAGCGGCCGGCTGGACCTGCGCGGCCATTCCCTGGCCGGCCAGGCGCCGCACCGCTTCGCGGCCCACGGCCTGGCGCGCACCTTTCAAACCCCGCGCACCTTCGGCGACATGCTCGTGCGCGACAACATCGCCTTCGGCCTCAAGTTCGCCGGCAAGCGGCGGCGCGAATACATCTTCTGGGGCGACGAGATCGGCGTGCCCTGGGTGCTGCGCACGCCCGACAGCATCCTCGGCCTCATCGGCCTGAGCGCGCAGGCCGACCTGCCTGCCGCCGCCATCACGCCCTCGCAACAACGCCTGCTGGAGATCGGCATGGCCCTGGCCACGCGCCCCAAGCTCTTGCTGCTGGACGAAGTGGCCGCCGGCCTCACCGAAAACGAGGTGGAAGAAATGGCCCGCCTCATCCGCCGCCTGCGCGACGAGCTGGACCTCACCGTCGTCTGGATCGAGCACGCCGTGAGCACCCTGCTGCGCCACGTCGAGCGCGTCATCGTGCTGCACCAGGGCCGCAAGATCGCCGACGACGTGCCGCGCGCCGTCATCCGCAACCCCGAGGTCATCGAGGCCTACCTGGGCGACGAGATGGGCGAAGCAGAAGCAGCGCAAGAACAAGAGGCCACCGCATGATGTGGTACCGCCAAGACCCCTTCCGCCTCGGCGGCGCCAACCAGGCGCACCTCAAGATCGACAACCTCAGCGCCGGCTACGGCGCCTTCCTGGTGCTGCGCAACCTCACCCTGGAAGCCCGCCCCGGCCTCACCGTGGTGCTGGGCCCCAACGGCGCCGGCAAGACCACGTTGCTCAAGGCCATCAACGGCCTCATCCCGCGCCAGGGCACCGTGCTGCTCAATGGTGAGGAACTGGCCGAGAAAACGCATGAGATCGTTCAGGCCGGCGTTGCCCTGGTGCCCGAGGGCCGGCAACTCTTCCCGCAGATGAGCGTGACCGAGAACCTGGAACTGGGCGGATGGCTCGTGCCCAAGGCCGAACGCGCGCGCCGCATCGAACAGGCCTTCAACGACTTCCCCAAACTGCGCGAACGCGCGAACCAACTGGCCGGCACCATGAGCGGCGGCGAACAGCAGATGGTGGCCGTGGCCCGCGCCATGATGTGCGCGCCGCGCTTGCTGATGTTGGACGAACCCTCGCTCGGCCTGGCGCCCAAGATGGTGGACGAGCTGCTCGGCATCGCCCGCCGCATTGCCGACGCCGGCACCACCGTGCTGATGGTGGAGCAGAACGTGAAGAAGGCCCTGGCCGTGGCCGACCGCGGCTACGTGCTCGAACGCGGCGCCATCGTCGCCAGCGGCCCCGCGAAGTTGCTCGCCCGCTCCACCGTTATCCGCGAGGCCTACCTCGGCGCCGACAAGGACCCCGCCCCCGGCACCCCCACCGCCGCCGCCGCCGTGGCCCGCCGCAAGGCCGTGGCCACCACCGCCTGACACCACACACCACCGCACAAGCTCAAGGAGAACCCATGTCCGATTTGTCCATGCTCATCAACGGCCTCAAGGTCACCGCCGAAAAAGGCGCCACCTTCGAACGCCGCAACCCGCTTGACGGCAGCGTGGCCACCCGCGCCCCCGCCGCCAGCCCCGCCGACGCCGTGATGGCCGTGGAAGCCGCCGCCGAAGCCTTCAAGACCTGGAGCGAAACCGGCCCCGGCGAACGCCGCGCCCTGCTGCTCAAGGCCGCCGACGCGCTGGAAGCCAAAACGCCCAAGTTCATCGAAGCCGTGGCGGCCGAGACCGGTGGCACCGCCATGTGGGCCGGCTTCAACTGCTTCCTGGCCGCCGGCATGATCCGCGAGGCCGCCGCCCTCACCACGCAGATCTCGGGTGAGTTGATCCCTTCTGACGTGCCCGGCAGCCTGGCCATGGGCGTACGCCAGCCGGCGGGCGTGGTGCTCGGCATCGCGCCCTGGAACGCGCCCATCATCCTCGGCGTGCGCGCCATCTGCGTGCCCCTGGCCTGCGGCAACACCGTCATCTTCAAAGGCAGCGAGAACTGCCCCCGCACCCACCAGCTCATCGTCGAATCGTTTCAAGACGCCGGCTTCCCCGCCGGCGTGGTGAACTACATCACCAACGCCCCGGCCGACGCGGGCGCCGTCGTCGAAGCCATCGTGGCCCACCCCGCCGTGCGGCGCGTCAACTTCACCGGCAGCACCAAGGTCGGCAAGATCATCGCCATGACCTGCGCCAAGTACCTGAAGCCCGTGGTGCTGGAACTGGGCGGCAAGGCGCCCATGGTCATCCTTGACGATGCCGACATCGACGACGCCGTCAACGGCGCCGCCTTCGGCGCCTTCGCCAACAGCGGCCAGATCTGCATGAGCACCGAGCGAATCATCGTGGACGACAAGATCGCCGACGAATTCGTGAAGAAGTTCGGCGACAAGGCCCGCAACCTGCCCGTGGGCGACCCGCGCAAGCCCGAGCCCGTGGTGCTCGGCTCCGTCATCGGCATGAACACGGTGAACTTCTGCAACGAACTCATCGACGACGCCCTGGCCAAGGGTGCCAAGCTCATCTGCGGCGGCAAAAGCACCGACACCCTGATGCCCGCCACCGTGCTCGACCACGTGACGCCCGACATGCGCATCTACCGCGAAGAAACCTTCGGCCCTGTGAAGTGCGTGGTGCGCGTGAAGAACACCGAAGAAGCCATCGCCTGCGCCAACGACAACGAATACGGCCTCAGCTCATCCGTCTTCGGCAAAGACATCGCGCGCGCCTACAACGTGGCCCGCAAGATCGACAGCGGCATCTGCCACGTGAACGGCCCCACCGTGCACGACGAAGCGCAAATGCCCTTCGGCGGGGTGAAGGGCTCGGGCATCGGCCGCTTCGGCGGCAAGGCCGGCATCGCGGAGTTCACCGAGCTGCGCTGGATCACGGTGCAGACCACGCCGCGGCATTACCCGTTCTGAGGGGGAGAGGGAGGGGAGGCGAAGGCCCTGGGGCGGGAGCTCCAGGGCCTTTGGTTTGCCGTTGTGGATGACTCTCTGCAGTCGGCCTTCGTAACGCTGGTGACAGTCCTTTGTTTCAAGCTGTTTCTAGAATTTCGAATCATCAATAGGGGAGGATGCTGTGATGCTCGTGAGCCGTGTGATATCGGTGATGACGTTGACCGTCGCCTTGGTGGGGTGTGGAAACCTGCAAGGCATGAAGTTGGCGTCGCCGCCATCGGGCGTGGCAGGGCGCACCGTGGCGCTCGCCGCTGAGCCGCCTGTGTTGTCTTCCACTGAAAACTGACCCAGTTAGAGCATCAATTTCCATTGAAAGCTGACCCACGTAAGAACCCTATCCTGCTGCTTTTAGCAGCAGGAGATTTCAGGAGTGATAGACGTGGCGACACTGAGTGTCATAAGACGCTGGGCACTGCGCGAGCAGATGTCCATTCGCGAGATCTCCAGGCGTACAGGCCTGGCTCGCAACACCGTTAAGAAGTACCTGCGGGCGGGCGATGAAGAGCCCCGCTACGCCAGGCGTGCGAGCTCCAGCAAGCTCGATCCATACGCCGACAAACTTTCAACCTGGCTATCGATCGAGGCAACAAAGTCGCGCAAACAGCGGCGCACTTTGCTGCAGCTCCACACACCAAGTCCGAAAAGGAGAAAACGAAGCACTTATCCACAACGTGAGCTGCTTTGCTCACACAAGCGGGTGGGTCAGCATTCGATGGAAATCTCGGGTCAGAGATCAGTGGAACTCAACACCCTGCCGACGGCTATCGCTGCAGAGCAGCCGTTGATCACCCTCAAGCCTTGATCCGAGCGTCACCCGCAGCTCGCCGGCTGACAAGCGCACCCACACCCCCGCGCCTGATGGCAATGGCACTCTCCGGTTTTCCGGTTGAAGTGGCAGCCACAAGCATTCAGCCCACCGCCGTGAGCGACGAGGGCGGGCGCCGCGCACGCGGATGTGACCCAAGGCGTGGACGCCGAGGCGCCACCCAAGGCGACAAGGGCAAGCAGCGCAGCAAGGGCCAAACAACGCATGGCTCGAACCTTAGGCGGCCCGCCGCAATCCGCGTATCGGGGGAACCCGGGGCAGTGGCCTCTCAGACAGGGCGTAGTGCCATCGCCGCGCGACGTCGCCCCACGGGCTTGGCGTGGCGGCTTCTGGGGCGGCGGTCTTCAGCTTGCGGCTTGCGCGTGCAAGCGCACACCCAGTGCCTTCGCCACCTTGAGCACGGTCGCAAAGCTGGGATTGCCCTCAGGGCTCAGTGCGCGGTACAGACTTTCTCGGCTGAGCCCCGCGTCTTTGGCCACTTGCGTCATGCCCTTGGCGCGGGCAATGTCGCCCAGCGCGCGCGCAATGCCGGCCGCGTCGTCGGGGGCTTCGGTCAACCAAGCATCCAGGTAGGCCGCCATGTCTTCGGGGCTGCTCAGATAGGAGGCCACGTCGTATGGCGTGGTTTTGGTGGCGCGTTTGCTGGCGGGCTTCGTGCTGGTGCTCTTGCGCATGGCGTTCACTCCTCGTATCCCCGGGCCAAGGCAATGGCCTTGGCGATGTCTTTGGTCTGGGTGGATTTGTCACCGCCCGCCAACAGCAGGAGCAGCACCTTGCCGCGCTGCGCGTAGTAGACCCGGTAGCCTGGACCGACGTCGATCTTGAGTTCGCTCACGCCGTCTGTGAGCTGACGGTGATCTCCGGGGTTGCCGTGGATCAGACGATCAACGCGGACCAGAATCCGGGCGCGCCCCGCGCGGTCGCGCAGGCCAAGAATCCACTGTCTGTATTCATGGGTCTCTACGATGCGCGGGAACGTAATGTAGCTCATGAGCTACATTTGACGCGATCCTTTTCTTGCCTGAGGGAGGGGGTATCACAACAGGCGGCTTGCGGCGTCGGAACCGACCAAGCCAGTCTCGCCCTCAAACCTTCATCGCCCCCCAAGTCGTCGTCTTCGCGTGCACCGCAAACTCCCGCTTCGTTGCCCCCACCTTGCTCTTGCGGCTCCACGTCTCCCCCGTGGGCAACTGGTAGGTCACGCCGATCTCGGGTGGATTGCCCTCGCTGTCCAGGTCCCCGCGCTCCTTGGCCCGTCGGGGGCTGGTGAAGCCCGCGCCTTCCGCCAGCTCGGTCAGCGTCTCCTTCGCCTCGTGGCTCTTCATCATCTTGATCAGGTGGATGACGGCGTCCTTCTTCGTCTTGCCCATGTGCGTGAGCTTGTCCGACAGGAAATTGAGGGTGGACTCGAATTCCTTCGTCGACTGCTCCTCGGCCTGTCTCATGAGCTGCTCCGCATATTCGCGCAGTTCGGTGGAGCTCATTTTGGTCGTGTCTTTGGCGGGGTTGATCACCACGGGTTCTCCTACGACGATGTGTGGGGTGAGTGCGGGAAAGCAGAATTCCGCAGAGTCTATTCGTTTGGGCATGCTGGCCCGGTTGCCGCCCACCCCCGCCATCCACCCGCTCAGGAGCCCCCATGCGCCCCCTTCATTACTCCATCAACATCTCCCTGGACGGCTGTTACGACCACCAGGCCATGGGCCCCGATGAGGAGCTGCACCGCCACGCCGCCGAGACGCTGGCGCGGGCCGACGCTCTGCTGTTCGGCCGGGTCATCTACGGCCTGATGGAGGACGCCTGGCGGCCCATGGCCGAGACGGGCGTGCGGCCCGACGGCATGCCCGAGTGGACGGTGCCCTTCGCGCAGACGATCCACGCGGCGAAGAAGTACGTCGTGTCCAGCACGCTTGAACGGGTCGACTGGAACGCGGAGTTCTTGCGCGGCGACCTGGGGGCGGAAGTTCAGCGCCTCAAGCAGGAGCCGGGCAAGGGCCTGTACGTGGCGGGCGTGCAGTTGCCCATGGCCCTGGCGCAACTGGGCCTCATCGACGAATACGAGTTCATCGTGCACCCCCGCCTGGTGGGGCATGGGCCCACGCTGTTCGCCGGGCTGCCCAAGCACGTGGACCTGCGGCTGGTGGGGCAGAAGGCGTTTCGCTCGGGGGCGGTGGCGCTGCGGTATGAGCCGGTGCGGTAGATGAATTCAGGGTTTGCGCTCGATAGGCGCCGATGAACTCGGTGGCGTCGCGTCATCGTCCTCGTTCACGCCACCTTCGCCCTCATCCTCGTCCCCGGCCGGCGGATCCTGAGCTTTGACCTCGTCCGTGAACGCCAGGTCAGGGTCCTCGTCTTCGTCGGTGGCCTCTGTCCCTTCGGGCGAGATCACCCGGTCCGTGCCGATGTCCCAGCCATCGTCCTTGCCACCGTCGCCGCCCGCGCTGCGGCTCTCGCCGGTGCCGGTGGCGTCGGTGGACGAGTCCAGCGCGTCGGGCGGCAGCAGCGCGGGGCGCTGTTCGTCGGGAGAGAAATCGGCGGGCGCGCTGGGGTCGCCCCCCGCGCTGTCGGCAATGCCCATCATGTCGCTGCCGCTGTCGGATGAATCTCCCGGGCCCAGGGACGCGGTGTCCCGGCCGGCGGGTTGGGCGGGCGCGGGGCTGGCGCCTTGAATGCTGCTGCGTGCCATGGCGTGTCCTTTCTGCAGTGTGGGTCTTGCGTGGGGCACGCCGCGTGCCTGCCTGCCGCCGCCGCCGCTGGGCCGAAGCGTTTGGTCAAACAATCGGGCTTGCCGCCGTGGTATTTTTTCGCCCGGCCCACGTGGGCCACAACCCGGGAGACGGCTCGATGCAGCCTGAAGAAAATTGCGATGTCCTCGTCGTCGGCGGCGGCCCCGCCGGTTCCACCATCGCGGCCCTGCTGGCGCGCGAAGGCCGCCAGGTGGTGCTGCTGGAGAAAGAGCACCACCCGCGCTTTCACATCGGTGAGTCGCTGTTGCCCGGCAACGTGGCCCTGTTCGATCAGCTCGGCGTGCGCGACGAGGTCGAGAAGATCGGCATGCCCAAGTACGGCATCGAGTTCGTGCCGCCCGATCTGGACTATTGCAGCTACGTCGATTTCGCCGAGGGCTGGGACCCATCGAAGTCGTCGGCCTGGCAGGTGCGCCGCTCCGAACTGGACGAGCTGCTGTTTCGCCACGCCGCCCGTTCGGGCGCGCAGGCGCTGGAGGGCGCCAAGGTCACGCAGGTGGCGTTCGACAAGGAGGGCGCCAACGTGGAGGCCCGGCTGGACAGCGGGGAAGCCCGCCGCTGGCGCGCGCGTTTCGTGGTGGACGCCACGGGCCGCGACACGCTGCTGGCGAACCAGTTCAAGTGCAAGCAGAAGAACAAGGCCCACAACAGCACGGCCTTGTTCGGCCACTTCCGCGGCGCCCGCCGGCTGCAAGGCAAGCGCGAGGGCAACATCAGCATCTGCTGGTTCGAGCACGGCTGGTTCTGGTTCATCCCCCTGGCCGACGGCACCACCAGCGTGGGCGCGGTGTGCTGGGCCTACTACCTGAAGGCGCGCGACAAACCGCTGAAGGACTACTTCTTCGACACCATCGCCCTGTGCCCCGAGCTGCACGACCGGCTCAAGCACGCCACGCTGGTGGACGACCAGGTGCACGCCACCGGCAACTTCTCGTACTCCAGCACGCACGCCACGGGCGAGCGTTACCTGATGGTGGGCGACGCCTTCACCTTCATCGACCCGATGTTCTCTTCAGGGGTGTTTCTGGCGATGCAGAGCGCCTTCGACGGCGCGCAGTTGGTGGCCACCGCGCTGGACGAGCCGAAGCGCCTGCCCGCGGCCCGCGCCGCGTTCGAGAAGCGCGTGCGGGTGGGCCCGCGCGACTATTCCTGGTTCATCTACCGCGTCACCAACCCCACCATCCGCGACATGTTCATGCACCCGCAGAACGTGTTCAAGGTGAAGCAGGGGCTGATGTCGCTGCTGGCGGCGGACATCCACCACGGGCCGGCGTACCGGGCCTCGCTGACGATGTTCAAGTTTCTGTACTACGTCGTCTCGGTGACGAACTGGCGGCGCACCTACGCGGGCTGGAAGCGCCACCGCTTCAACATCCGCGACATGGGACCCTTGAAGGGCGAGACGGTGATGAAGGCGGAGTAGGGCCGGCCGGCCCTACCCCTGCGGCGGACCCGGCCTGTTCACGGCCGAACGGCCGTGTACTCCGAGAAGACGCCCAGGTCGGTGTGGCGCTTCACCTGCTGGAAGCCCGCGCGCTCCATCGCCTGCATGATCTCCTCGGGCGGGATGCAGGCCTCGATGGTGTCCCAGTAGTAGCGCCACAGCTCGGCGCTGCCGCGTTCGCGGGCGACGACGCGCGCCAGCGTGGGCACGACGCGGCGCATGTAGAACTTCATGAAGGCGCGCGACCACCGGCCCGCCGGCTGGCTGATCTCCAGGATCAGCAGCCGCCCGCCGGGCCGCAGCACACGCAGAAACTCGCCCAGCGCGGCGTCCACGTCCGACACGTGGCGGAACGCGTAACCAAAGCTCAGGAAGTCGGCCTCGCCCGTGGCGCAGGGCAGTTCTTCCGCCCGGCCGGCGCGCAGTTCAACGCCCGGCAGGTCCACCTGCGCCAGCATGCCGGGGCTGGGGTCCACGCCGATCAGGCGGCCTTGCTCGCCGATGAGTTCGCAGGCCTGGCGCGCCAGCAGGCCGGTGCCGATGCCCACGTCGACCACCGTGTCACCCGCCGCCAGACCGGCCCGGGCCAGCGCCTGCCGCCGGTACCAGCCGCCCGATCCGAACGCCATGGCGCGTTCGATGCGGTCGTAGTCGACGGCGGTCTCGTCGAAGATGCGGCGCACGTAGCGCGCATGGTCCGCCTCGTCGCGGTAGTAGGCGGGCAGGGGGGCGTGCGGCAGTTGGAGAGGCGGCTCGATCAAGTACGGCTCCTGTGGCCATGGGCCAGACAAAGGTGGTCGGGGTTGTCGTTGCGGCCATGAGCATATCGGCACCCGCCGGCTCAATCCGCCACGACCGACCACGCTAACAGCAACTGGGCCCCGAAGTACGTGGGCCATCCCCACAATTGATTGGTCGGTGACGACTGAACGAAGCGCTCCCGCGCCACCGCGAGGTCGGACACCGCGAACAGCAGCGCGCCCAGCAGAACGATCCACCGCCCCGTGCTGGCCGCATGCCCCGCCGCCGTGACGCACATGGCCAGGATCACCACCACGTACGCCAGCACCGGCCCCTTGAACGCGGCCGGCGTGTGTGGCAGCAACCAGCGCAGCACCACCGCACCGGTGGCCAGGGCAGCGATCAGCGCCACCCCCAGGGCCAGCGAGCTCAACGGCCCGCTCGCGAAGGCCGCGGCGTACAGCCCATGCGACAGCAGGAACGCCGCCAGCCCCGCCATGAATGCGGCCGTTCGGTGCGAGAGCAGCAGCGCGTCGCCCACCCAGCCCAACAGCAGGGCGCCCAGCACCAGTTGCCCGTAGCGCGACTCCATCGCACCCAAGGCATACGCCAACAGCACGAAGCAGGTGCTGGCGCCGAGCTTGGTGACCACGCGCATCAGCGGCCATGGCAGGCGGTCCACCACCAGCAGGGCAACAACGAAGGCCAGGCAGGCAAGGGTCAGGGCGATGGGCAGCAACATCTGGCGAGGGTATCAACCCGAAGCAGGGGGCGAAGGCAAGGTCTTCACCACCTCCACCACCCAATCGATGAACACGCGCACCTTCGCGCTCTGGTACCGGTTGGGCGGGTAGGCCAGGTACATCGGCATGGGGTCGAAGCGCCAGCCATCGAACAGCGGCACCAGTTCGCCGCGCGCGGCGTGCGCGTCGGCCATGTAGGTAGGCAGCCACAGCAAGCCCAGCCCCGCCACGCCGGCGGCCAGGTAGGCGTTGCCGTCGTCCACCGCCAGCGCGTGCCGGCCTTGCAGGCTCAATTGCTCGCCGTCGCGGCGCAGGGTCAGCCGCAGCACCTTGCCCGTGCGCCCGCTGATGTAGCCCACGGTGCGGTGGGGCGCGCTGTCCAGTTCGCGCGGGTGCGTGGGCGTGCCGGCGCGTTGCAGGTACGCCGGTGCGGCGTACGCGCCGATCGACAAGTCCCCCACGCGCCGCGCCACGAGCGAGGGGTTGGTGATCTCGCCACCGCGGATCACGCAGTCCACCTTGTCCTCGATGAGGTCGACCATGCGGTCGCTCGCGCCCATGTCGATCTGGATGTCCGGGTACTTCGCGCAAAAGTCCGGCAGCGCGGGCATCAGCACCAGGCGCGCCAGCGGGCTGGGCACGTCCACGCGGATGCGCCCGCGTGGCGAGGCCTGGGCGCTGGACACGCTGGTCTCGGCGTCGTCCAGCTCGGCCAGCAGGCGCAGCACGCGCTCGTAGTAGGCGGCGCCGTCGGCGGTGACCTGCACCTTGCGGGTGGTGCGGTGCAGCAGCTTCACGCGCAGGTGCGCTTCCAGTTGCTGCACCAGTTGGGTCACGCTGGTCTTGTTCAGGCGCAGTGTCTCAGCGGCGCGGGTGAAGCTGCCGGCCTCCACCACGCGGGCAAAGGCCTGCATTGCATCGAATCGGTCCATGGGTGCCTCCGCCCCGGTTCAGGGATTGTTTGGGTTTGCCAAACAGTGATTGTTGGCCTGGCCGGTTTATCCGCGTGGGGTGCGTCCCTAGATTCCCTGCTCCTTCAAGCAATTTGTGGAGCTCCCGACATGACCCCCAAGACCCAGACCAACACCCGCGACGTGGTGTCCCCGCCCAGCCGTCACGCCCTGTACGACGCGCACCGCTATTCCCCCGCCATCCGCGCCAACGGCCTGCTGTTCGTGTCCGGCCAGGTGGGCAGCCGGGCCGATGGCTCGCCCGAGCCCGACCTGGACGAACAGGTGCGCCTGGCGTTCAGGAACCTCAACGCCATCCTGGCCGAGGCCGGCCTCAGCTTCGACGACGTCATCGATGTGACCGTGTTCATGGTGGACCCGCACACCCACTTCGAGCGCGCCTGGGCCGTGGCGGCGGAGTTCTGGGGACAGGCGCCCTACCCCACGGCCACCGCCATCGGCGTCACCTGGCTGTCGGGCTTCCAGTTCGAGATCAAGGTGATCGCGAAGCTGCCCGAGTGAGCGCGTACCGGCTGGGCGGCTGCCCCACGTGGCGGCTGAAGGCCGTGCTGAAGGTGCTGGCCGAGCCGTAACCCACGCGCTCGGCCACCGCGCCGATGGGCAGGCCGCCCTGATCGAGCAAGTCCTTGGCCAGGGCCATGCGCCAGGTCAGCAGGTATTCCATGGGCGGCACGCCCAACGCGCGCGTGAAGCGCTCGAAGAAGGTGGAGCGCGAGAGCGCGGCTTCCTTCGCCAGGGCAGGCACCGTCCACGCGCGTTCGGGTGCGCCGTGCAGGCGGCGCAGGGCCACGGCCACGCGCTCGTCGGCCAGGCCGCGCAGCAGGCCGGGCGGGGCCGCCTCGTTCGCGGCGCCGCGCAGCGCCTCGATGAGCAGCAGCTCCACCAGCCGCGCCAGCACCAGGTGGCGGCCCGCGCGCTCGGCCAGGGATTCGTCGCGCACCAGTTGCACCAGCACGGGCAGGCGATCGACGCCGCGCACGTGCAGCAGCGTGGGCAGCAGCGACACCAGCAGCGCCGCGTCCAGCGACTGGAACTGGAAGTAGCCGCCGAGCATGCGCATCTCGGGCGGGCCCTTGCGGCGGCCGTGGCGCAGCTCGCCTTGCTGCTGTTGCCCGGCGGTGCGGGCCGGGTCCATGTGCACGGGCACGGCGGGTTCCGGGCCGCGCAGCGTGAAGCCGGGCGTGCTGGGCATCAGCACGAAGTCGCCCGCCTGCAGGGTGAGCGGCCGCTGCCCGTCCACCGCCAGCACGCAATCGCCTTCCATCATGGTGCAGAAGCTGGGTTGCCCGAAGGCCGGGTAGCGCACGGCCCAGGCGCCCGCGCCGCTGATGACCTTGGAGTACACCGCGCGCGGGCGCAGCAGGGCGATGACGTCGGCCAGCGGGTCCACCATGATCGGACGATTCCGGATGATTCCGGACGATTGCCAAAGTGATTCGGATTCCGGATTGTAGATAGTCCGGGTGATGGCGCCTATCGTTGCGACACCTTCAACGCAAACCACAGGACCTCTCATGAAAACCATCCTCATCACCGGCTGCTCCTCCGGCTATGGCCTGGAAACCGCGCGCCATTTCCACGCCAAGGGCTGGAACGTCATCGCCACCATGCGCACGCCGCGCGACGGCCTGCTGCCGCTCTCGCCCCGGCTGCGCGTGCTGCCGCTGGACGTGACCCGGCCCGACAGCATCGCCCGCGCGCTGGACGCGGCGGGCCCCATCGACGTGCTCGTGAACAACGCGGGCCTGGGCCTGTTCGGCGCCTTCGAGGCCACGCCCATGGCCACGGTGCGCGAGATCTTCGAGACCAACACCTTCGGCAGCATGGCGATGGCGCAGGCGGTGCTGCCGGCCTGGCGCGCGCGCCGCTCGGGCCTGCTGATCAACGTCACCTCCAGCGCCACGCTGGCGCCGTTCCCGCTGGTGGCGGCCTACACGGCCAGCAAGACGGCAATCGAGGGCTTCACCGAATCGCTGGCGCTGGAGCTGCAGGCCTTCGGTGTGCGCGTGAAGCTGGTGGAGCCGGGCTACGGCCCCGGCACGCGCTTCACCGCCAACGGCGCCGAGCGCATGCAAGGCCTGATCCCCGAGGCCTACGCGCCCTATGCCCACGAGGTGTTCGCCTCGTTTGCGCAGCCGGCGGCGGTGACGAGCGAGCTCGATGTGGCCGAGGCCATCTGGCAAGCGGTGAACGACGAATCTCCCCGGCTGCGCTACGCGGCGGGGGCGGATGCGGTGGCGCTGGCCACCCGTGCGCCGGTGCCGGCGGCGCACTGAGGGCGGCGCGCCTCAACCCGCGATGGGCAGCGGCGCCTCCCGGCTGACCAGGTCCGCCGCGCGCAGCTCGCGCCAGAAGTCCGCCGGCACGGTCTCGTCGAGCGCCGCGCGGTCTTCCGCAATGCGCTTCGGCTGGCTCGCCCCGGGGATGACCGCTGCCACCGCCGGGTGCGCCAGTGCGAACTGCAGCCCCGCCGCTTTCATGCTCACGCCATGGCGGTCGGCGATGCCCTTGATGCGCGCCACCTTGGCCAGGATCTCGGGCGTGGCCGGCGCGTACTCGAAGTTCGGCCCACCCACCAGCGCGCCGGAGCTGTAGGGCCCGCCGACGACGATGCCCAGCCCGCGCTGCGCCACCAGTGGCATCACGCGCTGCAGCGCGCGCTCGTGGTCGAGCAGGGTGTAGCGGCCCGCGAGCAGGAAGCCGTCGGGGCGCGGGCCTTCCAGGCCCAGCAGCAGTTCGATGGGCTCGACGCGGTTGACACCCAGGCCCCAGGCCTTGATCACGCCCTCGTCGCGCAGCCGGTCCAGCGCCTTGAAGGCGCCCTTGCGCGCGGTCTCGAACACGCCCAGCCATTCGTCGCCGTAGAAGTCCTGCGCCACGTCGTGCACCCAGACGATCTCGATGCGGTCGGTGCGCAGGCGCTTCAGGCTGTCCTCGATGGAGCGCAGCGTCGCGTCTTCCGAGTAGTCGTTGACGATGCGGTTCGGGCGGCCGTGCTTGAACACATCGCCCTTCTCGCCCAGGTCGCGCGCGGTGACGTCCTCCACTTCGTCCAGGATGAGCCGGCCGGCCTTGGTGCTGATGACGTAGTCGTCGCGCGGGCGCCCGGCCAGCGCCTCGCCCATGCGCAGTTCGGCCAGGCCCGCGCCGTAGAAGGGCGCGTTGTCGAAGTAGCGGATGCCGTCGTTCCAGGCGGCGTCCACCGTGGCGCGCGCCTCGGCCTCGGGGATGTCGCGGAACATGTTGCCCAGGGGCGCGGTGCCGAAGCCGAGCGCGCCGGGAAGGATGTCTTTCAGTGCCATGGTGCGGTCCTTGGTGAAGGGTGAGAGGGAGAGGTGATGGGCCGAATCATGGGCGCCGCCAACCATTTCCACCACTTTATTTGCTGGATTCCAGATATTCATGTGACATGATGACTGGATGCGCTACGACCTGAACCTGCTGCCCGTCTTCCTGGTGCTGATGGAGGAGCGCAGCGTGACGCGGGCCGCGCAGCGCCTGGGCATCACGCAGCCCGCGCTGTCCAACGCGCTCACACGCCTGCGCACCATGCTGCAAGACCCGCTCTTCGTGCGGCAGCGCTACGGCATGGAGCCGACGCAGAAGGCGCAGGAACTGGCGCCCGTGCTGGCGGCGGCGCTGGCCAGCGTGGACGAGGTGGTGCTGGGCCAGCAGGCCTTCGACCCCGCCAAGGCCCGCCAGCGCATCACCATCGCCTCCAACAGTTATGTGGAATTCGTGTTGATGCCGCGTGTGGTGGCGCGGTTGCAGGAACGCGCGCCAGGCGTGCAGTTGCGGCTGATTCCCTATGGCGCCGACCTGGCCGACACGGGCGTGATGTCGGGCGACACGGCCATGGTGCTGGGCCGTGTGGTCAATGCACCGGACAACCTGGTGGTGCAGCACCTGATGGACGAAAGCCTGGCCTGCGTGGTGCGGGCCGACCACCCCACGGTGCACAAACGCCTGTCGCGCCAGCAGTTCGAGCGGCTCAAGCACGTGAACCTGGTGCCGCCCGGGGGGCGCCTGCGCGTAGGCCTGTTCCAGGCATTGGAGAAGCAGGGCTTGCAGCGCGAGGTGGCGGTCTCGGTCACGCACTTCCTCGCCATCCCGGAAATGATCGCCGTGTCCGACCACTGCGCGACGCTGCCGTCGCTGATCTGCCGCCGCCTGGCGCAAGACCCGCGCCTGAAGGTGCTGCCCGCGCCCGTGGACCTGGGCACTTTTCCGGTGGAGATGGCCTGGCACGCGCGCCACCGACACGACCCGGCGCACCGCTGGCTGCGGGCCCTGGTGGTGGAGGTGGCGAAGGAGTTGTGCGCAGCGGGCTAGGCGCGCCCTGCGCGCTGCGCCATGCGCGTGGGCGCGAACACACTGCGCCCCAGCCAGCGCCACAGGCGCTGCCCGTTGCGCCCCGCGCCCTGAACGCTCAGGCCGCCCGCGCGGATGGCCTGCTCCGGGTCGCTGTCGCCGGTCCAGATCTCGGTGAGGGCGCGCACGGTCGAGTCGACCAGCACGCTGATGTCATGGCCCGGGTCGTCGCGGCACAGATCGGCTTCGTGGTGCTGCACCACCAGCCACCATTGCCGCTCGGCCGCGGGCGCGTCGCGAAACCGGAAGTGCACCACCGTGCGTTCGTCAGCCGGGAACTCGTCGAGGCGCGCGAAGCGGCGGATGTCCCACATCAGAAAGCCCGCGTCCAGTTGATCGGCCCGCAGCCGGCTGCCGATCCATCGCGCGCCCCAGTGGCCGATGCCCACCACGATGGGCCGCAGCTCTTCGCCGGCGGTCGTCAGGTGGTATTCCCAGCCCTTCTCTGCGCGCCGCCGCTCCACCACACCGATCTCTTCCAGCTTGCGCAGGCGCTGCGTCAGCAGCGTGGCCGACATGCGTGGCACGCCGCGGTGGATGTCGTTGAAGCGGTGGCTGCCGCAGAGCAGTTCGCGCACCACCAGGGGCGTCCACAGCTCGCCCAGCACTTCCGCGCCACGGGCGACGGTGCAGAACTGCAGGTAGTCGATCATGCGGGCCAGTCTAGCGACGCGTCGCTGGCCTGCCTACTCCAGATTCTGGACTTGAGAGGTCCTGGCGCCAGGCCTAACTTGCGGGCCGACCGTGCACGTCGCACCGGTCTTCCTCCAGGAGAACCGCCATGACCGAGACCCTTGTTTCTTCTCCCGCACCGGCCGTATTCGACGCCGGGAAGTTCCGCCAGACCACGCGCGCGCAATGGGAGAGCGCCGCCGAGGCCTGGGACCGATGGGGCCCCTTGCTGGCGCGCTGGCTGGGCCCGGCCACCGAGGCCATGCTGGACATGGCGGCCGTGGGTCCGGGCTCGCGCGTGCTCGACGTGGCCGCCGGTGCGGGCGAGCAGACCCTGACGGCGGCGCGCCGCGTGGGTGCGCGGGGGCACGTGCTGGCCACCGACATCTCGCCCACGATCCTGCGCTACGCCAAGGCGGCGGCCGATGCGGCTGGCCTGTCCCACGTGGAGACGCTGGAACTGGATGGCGAGCGCCACGACCGCTTGCCCGTCGCGTCGTTCGACGCGGCGGTGTCGCGCGTGGGCCTGATCTATTTCCCCGACCAGCAGCGCGCGCTGGCCGGCATCCGCCATGCGTTGAAACCCGGTGGGCGTTTCGCCGCCGTGGTGTATTCCACCGCCGACCGCAACCCGTTCTTCTCGGTGCCGGTCGGCATCATCCGCCGCCGCGCGCAATTGCCGCCGCCGCTGCCTGGCCAACCGGGGCCCTTCTCGCTGGGCGGTGAGGGGGTGCTGGCCAAGGCGCTGGAACAGGCGGGCTTTCGCGACGTGGCGGTGCGCAAGATCGAGTCCCCTGTGCACCTGCCCACGGCCGCCGAGTGCGTGCGCTTCGAGCGCGAATCCTTCGGCGCGCTGCACCAGATGATGGCCAGCTTGAGCGAAGACGAGCGCGCCGACACCTGGCAAGAGATCGAGCAGGCGCTGTTGCGCTTCGAGAGCCCGGCGGACGGCTTCGTGGGGCCGTGCGAGATGCTGGTGGGCGCGGGCACGCGCTGACGCGGTGGCCCGTGCGGCGGCGCCCGGTCAGGCGGCCGCGCGGCGCGGTGGGAACAGGCGCCGCGTCAGGTCCGCGTTGCTTTCCTTCACCAGGTCCTTGTCGAGCGTGCCGATCACCGCGGCGGATACCTCGCCGTTCAGCGCCTTGCGCAGGTAACCCAGCAGGCGCGGCGCCGCCACCACGTGCAGCGCGTCGAAGCGCTTCTCGCGGTGGCATTCGGCCAGGCGCTGCGCGATGCGCGCCGCGAACACCTGCGCGTGCTGGTGGCGCTCCGAATCACCGGCCGACACGGTGGCCTGCGACGGGCCGCCGTTGCCGCCCGCGCGGCGGCCGTGGGGTCCGTTGTGCATCTCGCCTTCGCGCGCGTGGGCGCCGGGGTCGGTGAGTTCTTCCACTGGCTCCAGGTCCGCGCCTGTCGGCTTCTCCAGGATCCGCGCGATGGCTTCGTCGGCCACCAGGGCCCATGTGGTCTTCATTGGCTGCTCCTTTCTTGGGTGCGGGCCGCAGCCCGGGAAAGGCCCATGCTGAGGGCATGGGAAGCGCACCGCTGTAGGACAAGACCGTGCCCGCTCGCCCGCAGAGCCTCACTTCGTGATATCGAGCCTGTAGACCCGCTCGTCCGGGTTCTGGTCCGACCGGGTGCCGTAGTAGGCGTCGCCCGAGCGCACGATGAAACGGCACCAATCCTCAGGCTCCACCGAGCGCCATTCGATGCGCACGCAATAGCGGCCGTCGTCCGAGATGCTCCACTCACTGGCCGCGCGCGGTGGTGGGCATGGTGCTGCCACGGTCCCTGTTGTCGGACGAGGCGACGAAGCCGCCGCCCGGCTCGTTCTTCCAGATGTTGCGGTTGCCGCGGTTGGTTACACGACTGATGGTGGCGCCTGGCAGCAGTTGTTGCAGCTCGTCCTTGCTCAGGGTCGCGCGGCTGGCGGCGTCCAGATCACGCAAGTGCGTGGCCTGCTGGGCGATGGCGGGGGCGGCGGCCACGAGGCCGGCGGCAATCAGATGGAGATGGGCAAGGCGCTTCATGTTCCCTCCTCGGGCTCGGCGACCGCACGGCGAATGCTAGCGCCGGGCGGGCCGAACGCAAGCACCGTCGCGCGGGCCACCGCCACACCTCACTGCGCCACACTGCGCCGAACGGCCCATGGACTGGCGGGCGTCGCGTCGCGCAGTGGCAATGGCCCGCGTGCAGGATGAGTGCCAGACGCGCCGCTTCACGGCCACCCCACGAACCGATTGCCCCCGAGGATCCGCCCATGCCTTCCGATTCGTTCTCGCCCGCCCGCCGCCGCCTGCTGCAAGGTTCCGGCGCGCTGGCCGCCGCCCGCTTTACCGGTGTGATGGGCGCGCTCTACGCGCAAAACGCCCTGGCCGCCACCGGCAAGCAGACCGTCTCCGCCGCCTCGCCCTACGGCGCCATCGCGCCCGTGAACGACCTGGCCACCGGCCTGCCGCTGCTGCAACTGCCGCCCGGCTTCAGCTACCGCAGCCACGGTTGGACGGGCGACGCCATGGACGACGGCGCCCCCACCCCCGGCAGCCACGACGGCATGGCCGCCGTGCTGTCGCGCCGCGTGGGCCGCGGCAGCGAGCTGGTGCTGGTGCGCAACCACGAGCGCGGCCTGGTGGCCACGTCCGCCGAGGCCATCCCGGCGCCGCACAGCTACGCCAGCACGATGGTCGACGGCATCATCACTGTGCTTTACGGCAGCCTGCCCATCCGCATCGGTGCGGGCGGCATCGTCACCAATCCTTCGGCCCCCGCGCCCGCGCCCTTCGTGGGCTACCCGGCCGGCGGCACCAGCAACCTCGTGTTCCGCGACAACCAGTGGGCCGGCTCGATGGGCTCCCTGGGCGGCACGCTGGGCAATTGCGCGGGCGGCCCCACGCCCTGGGGCTCCTGGCTCACCTGCGAAGAGACCATCTACGACTTCTCCACCATCGGCGGCAAGAAGCACGGCTACGTGTTCGAGGTGGCGGCCGATCCGACGCAGACCATCGCCGAGCCCATCGTCGGCATGGGCCGCTTCATCCACGAAGCGGTGGCCGTCGATCCCGCCACGGGCATCGTCTACGAGACCGAAGACAACCGCAACATCGCGGCCTTCTTCCGCTACGTGCCCGCCGACACCTCGGGCGCCGTGGGCAGCCTGCACCGCGGTGGCACGCTGCAGGCCGCGCGCATCAAGACCCTGGTGCGCCAGGCGCGCCCCTCCACGCTGGCCCAGGCCAACGACCAGGGCCTGCTCAACCCCGACATCGGCGACGAGTACGAGCTCGAGTGGGTCAACATCGCCGACCCGGACGCCGACCCCGTGGTGGTGGCGGGCCAGCCCGGGGGCGTGAGCCTGGGCTTCGCGGCCGGCCCCACCTACCAGGCGCTGACGCAGGGCTGCGCCCGCATGAGCCGGGGCGAAGGCATCTGGTATTCGGCCGGCAAGATGTTCATCGTGGACACGGCCGCTGGCGTGAACGGCAGCGGCAGCGTGGGCAACGGCGAGGGCGCGGTGTGGGAGCTGACGCTGGCCACCATGCGCCTGCGCGCCATCTTCGTGAGCGGCCACCAGACGGCGGGCAACAACCCCGACAACGTGACCGTGAGCCCGCGCGGCGGCGTGGTGCTGTGCGAGGACGGTGGCGGCTCCACCGACGCCTTCGGCACCGGCGCGCGCCTGCTGGGCCTGAACCCGGCGGGCGAGGCCTACATCTTCTGCAAGAACAACGTGAACCTGAGCGCGCAGCAGGTGGCGGGCGCCGGCAAGACGGTGAGCGCGGCCGACCACCGTGGCTCGGAGTTCTGCGGCGCCACCTTCGACCCGACGGGCCGCGTGCTGTTCGCGAACATTCAGACGCCGGGCATCACGGTGGCCATCACGGGGCCGTGGAGCAAGGGCAACCTCTGAACGGAAGCCTCAGGCGCGCGCGCCGCGCCGGGGCTTCAGGCTCGCCACCAGAAAATCCGCCAGGGCACGCACCCGCAAGGGCATGTGCCGGTTGGCGGGGTAGATGAGCGAGAACGGCCGCGAGGCGCCACCCAACGGGCGCAGCACCTCCACCAGGGCGCCGCTCTCCAGGTCCTTCTCGACCATGAAGCGGTAGATCTGCGCCAGGCCAGCGCCGGCGCGCGCCAGCGTGGCCACGCCGACGATGTCCTCGGACACGGAGTAGCCGCCCTGTGTGGGCACGTCGCGTTCCACGCCGTCCACGCGCAGCCGCCACGACACGTGCTGCCCGGTGCGCGGCAATACGAACTGGATGCAGTCGTGCGCCGCCAGGTCGTCCACCGACTTCGGCGTGCCGCGCTGGCGCAGGTAGGCCTTGGTGGCCACCACCACCAGCTCCGCGTCCATCAACTGGCGCGCAATGAGGCCGGAGTCGGCCTGCGCCCGCCCGCGCACCGCCAGGTCGAAGCCATCGGCGGTGAAGTCGATGTTGCGGTTGCTGAGCTGCACGTCCACCTCCACCTGCGGGTGGCGCGCGCGAAACGCCGGCAGCAGCGGCAGCAGCCGGTGGTGCCCGAACGAGGTGGGCGCGCTGATGCGCACCACGCCCGCCGGCTGCGCCTGGTGGCCGGTGAGCTGGCGCTCGGCCTCCGCCAGTTGCCCCAGGGCCTGCTTGCACTGCTGGTGGTAGGCGCGCCCCGCGTCGGTGAGGCGAATGCGTCGCGTGGTCCGCACGAACAGGCGCACCTGCAGACGCTCTTCCAGGCGGCCGATGGCGCGGCTCACGGCGGCCGGCGTGAGCGCCGCCTGCTGCGCGGCGGCGGTGAAGCTCTCCAGGTCGGCCGCCAGGCAGAACAGCTCGATGCCGCCCAGGGACGTGACGCCGAATTCGCGGGTCATGGTTTACATCGGGTAATGAATGAAGTTCAAGTCTATGTGTTTATCAATCGTAGGGCGATGAATACCATGCCTCCATCGTTTTTCAACCGCCGTTTGGTCGGCAAGAGGCACACCATGACGTCCCGCATCAGCATCGTTTTTCACAGTGGCTACGGCCACACGCGCCAGGTGGCGCAGGCCGTGGCCGACGGCAGCGGCGCGGACCTGATCGAGATCGACCAGGAAGGCCGCGTCAGCGATCAGGACTGGGCGCGCCTGGCCGCGTCCGATGCCATCGTCTTCGGCACGCCCACCTACATGGGCAACGTGAGCTGGCAGTTCAAGCGCTTCCAGGACACCACCACCGGTGTGTGGATGAACCAGCAGTGGAAGAACAAGCTGGCCGCGGGCTTCACCAACTCCGCCGGCATCAATGGCGACAAGCTGGCCACGCTGAATTCGCTGTTCACTTTCACGCAGCAACACGGCATGTTGTGGGTGGGCACGGGCATGCTGCCGGCCAATGCCAAGGCTTCGGTGCGCGACGACGTGAACTACCTGGCCTCGTTCAGCGGCCTCATGGCCGCCACGCCGTCAGATGCCTCGGCCGACGAACTGGTGGCCGGCGACCTGCGCACCGCGCGCCTGTTCGGCGAGCGCATTCGCGACGTCGTGCAGCGCCTGCACTGAAGAGCCACCATGCCTTACGTGAACATTCAGGTGACGCGTGAGAACGTGAGCGCGCCACAGAAAGCCGAACTCATCGCCGGTGTCACCGAACTGCTGCAGCGCGTGCTCGGCAAGGACCCGGCGCTCACGCACGTGGTGATCGACGAGATCGATCCCGACAACTGGGGCGTGGGCGGTCTGCCCGCCTTGCAATACCGCCAGCGGGGCGCCAGGTGAGCGCCGCGGCGGACTTCGCGCGTGAGAGCGCGGCCGTGGCCCAGGCGCTGGGCCGCTACTTCGACGGTCTGCACCACAGCGACGTGGCCTTGCTGGACCAGGTCTTCCACCCCGAGGCGCACTACTTCAGCGCCACCGAAGGCCGCCTGTTGCACCTGGACATGGCCAGCTACTTCCCGCGCGTGGCGCAACGCCCCTCACCGGCGAGCCAGGGCCATGCCCGCACGGATCGCATCCTCGCGATCGAGTTCGCGGGGCCGGTGACGGCGTTCGCCAAGCTCGAGTGCTCGATTCCACCCAAGGCCTTCACCGACTTCCTGACGCTGGTGAAGCTGGACGGCGACTGGCGCATCGTCAGCAAGGTATTCCATTACGACGCCTTGCCCTGAGGCGCCTTGTCGCCGGGCAGGCGCGCGTACACGCAGGTGTTGCGCAGGCTGCCATCGGGCGCGCGCTGCGCGTGGCGCAGCACGCCTTCCAGCGCGAAGTCGCAGCCCTCGGCCACGCGGCGCGAGGCGGTGTTGGCCTCGTCGGTGATCAGCTCCACGCGCTGGGCCTTCAGGTGTTCGAAGGCCCAGTCCACCAGCGCGTTCACGCCCTCGCGCGCGAAGCCCTGGCCGGTGGCGCTGGTGCGCAGCCAGTAGCCCACCTCGGTTCGGGGCACCTGCCAGTCGGTGCGGTGCAGGCCGAAGGAGCCGACGAGGCGGCCGGTGGCGGTCTCGAAGGCCAGGTAGGGCAGGTCGGCGCGCGAGAAGAAGTAGGCCTCGCAGCGGCGGCAGCGCAGCTCGGCCGAGTCCTGCGTCAGTTCTTCGGCCACCCAGGGCAGGTGCCCCAGAAAGCGGCGCAGCTCGGCCTGCGATTCAGCCACCGCCTCGTACAGCCGGAGGCCGTCGCCCGCGCGGAAGGTGCGCAGGTGCAGCCGCGGCGTGAGGAAGCTGTGGGGGATGTCGAGCAGGAGCGGGTCGGGCATGATGGCCTGGCTGCGGTGGTTCGTCCGAGAGGGCGGATCATGCACCGACCCTGGCCAACACCTTGCCGAAAGCCCACCCATGCGCCGCCTCACCTGCTTCCTGTTGATGGTCTTCGCCACGCTCGCCCAGGCCGACGAGATCGGCTCTGTCGACACCGTGTTCAAGTTCATCGGCCCCGACCACAAGATCGTGGTGGAGGCGCACGACGACCCGGGTGTCAACGGCGTGACCTGCTACATGTCGCGCGCCCGCACGGGCGGCATCAGCGGGGCGCTGGGGCTGGCGGAAGACAAGGCCGAGGCCTCCATCGCCTGCCGCCAGACCGGGCCCATCAGCATCCCCAAACCCATCAAGGCGCAGGAAGAGGTCTTCAGCGAGCGCATCAGCCTGGTCTTCAAGCGCCTGCGCATCGTGCGCATGGTCGATGCGAAGCGGCATTCGCTGGTGTACCTCACCTACTCGGACCGGTTGATCGAGGGCTCGCCGCAGAACTCGGTGGCGGTGGTGGCGGTGGACCGCGCCACGCCGATTCCGCTGCGCTGAGGGAGGGCCGCCGCGCGCGCTACAGCAGGCCGGGGTTGCGCTGCCAGACCGAGAACGTGAGGGCCGTGGCGAAACAGACCCAGGCCAGGTAGGGCGCGAGCAGCCAGGCCGCCAGCGGGCGGATGCGCCTGAACTGGATCATGGTGGCGATGATGAGCGCGATGAGGACCAGGATCTCGACAAAGGCCCACTGGCCTTGCCGCCAGGCGAAGAAGAGCCAGGTCCACAGCGCATTGGCCGCGAGCTGGGCGCCGAACAGCGCGTACGGCGCGAACCCCTGTTCGAGTCTCCGCTCGCGCCAGACCATCCATGCCGACAGCGCGATCAGCACGTACAGCACCGTCCACACCGGGCCGAACAGCCAGGCCGGCGGCGCCCAGGCCGGGCGGTTCAACTGGCCATAGAAGTCCGGCGCGTTGGCGGAAGCGACCGCCCCGATGGCGGCGGCCGCGAAGCTGAGCAGCAGCCAGAAGGCGAGGCTGGGCCAGGGAGAGGGCGGCGATGTGAACAGGGTGCGTGTCATGGGCGGTGAATGGGCATGCCTTGGTCGGCAGGACGATAGCGCCGAAGCGGCGCGCGACCGGGGGCGAGTGCCCATGACGCGGCCTTGGCCTACACGCCAGCCGCCGAACGGTCGCCGACAATCGCCGCATTCGAAACGCTCAGGAGATCGCCGCGATGGACGAGACCACCCCCCGAATGACCAACCTGTTTCTGCAACTGGGCCTCGATGCCGGCGAGCAGGACATCGCGCGCTTCATCCTGGACCACCAGATCCCCGCCGACGTGCACATCTGCGACGCGCCGCACTGGAACGACGCCCAGCGCCAGTTCCTGGTCGAGCAGATCAAGGCCGACGCGCCCTGGGCGTTGGTGGTGGACCAGCTGAACGAGGCGCTGCACGCGGACGCGATGGGGCATGAGGCCGGCCCGCGCTGAACAGCGCGGCCGATGCGCGCCGGCGCAGTTACGCCACCCGGACCTCGGCCTGCACGCTCAGGGCCCGGCGCAGGGCATCGCCCACAGGCGAGTGGGCCTCGGCCCAATGCACCAGATCGCGTAGCGCCTGTTCGGGCACGCCGGGGGCGGCAATGCGCACGGTGAGCTGAACGTCGAGCGGTCCGGCGGGCGCGCCATCGAAGTCGCCCAGCAGGCCACGGTTGTCGGAGCGGCTGCCGACCGTTACCTCCAGTTCGGTCAGCTCGATGCCGAGTTGCGCCGCGCGCATGGCGATCATGGTGGCGTCGCAGTTGGCCAGCGCGGCGCGCAGGTACCAGCCCGGCGTGGGTGCACTGCCTCCACCGCCGATGGGCGCCGGCATGTCGGTGATCAGTGTTTCACCCTTGGGGCCGACGGCCTTGCAGCGAAGGCCCGACTCCAGGGTGGCCACGGCCGGCTTGTCCCGCGAGATCGCATCCTGCGGGTGGGCCGCGAGGTGCTTCGCGAGCTGGTCCATGGATTGGCGGATGTGCGCTGCGCTCATGGGGGGCTCCTGGCGGCGCGGGCGCGCCGGCGCCGCGAATGATGGCAGCAAGCGGGCTATGAGCCAAGGCTGCGGTGTGTCGAGCATAGCGCGACTCTTTGCAGTCAGTTTGTCCAAAAATATGGACAATTAGGTATTGATTGCTTAGTATTCCGCACAAATGATTGCCCTGGAAGCCACAGCCGTCTTGGAGCGCCAGTTGTTGCTGCAACTGGGCGACCGGCTCAAACGACTGCGCAAGGCACAGGGCCTGGGCACGGTCGAGATGGCCGGGCGCGTGGGAATCTCCCGCACGACGCTCAGTGCGGTCGAGGCGGGCGATCCCGGGCCGTCCATCGGCACCTACCTCAAAGTCATGTCGGTGCTAGGCATCAGTGGTGAACTGGCGCTGCTGGCGGGCGATACCCTGCAACCAGCGCCGCCGGGATCAGCAGCGGCCCGATCGCGTCGAGGAAAACCCGTCGTGCAACTGATGGTCTCCACTGACGAGTCCCGCCACCGTGTTCAAGACCTGCAAAGCCTCGCATTGCACGAAGAAGCGGTTCGTCTGGTGCGCGCCGATGAGTCGCTGCGGCGGCGGGCGCAGGACACGCTGGCCCGCTGGCAGAGCGCGGGGCACTCGCGTTCCGCGAGCCTGTGGCACGAGTGGGACGACATCCTTACTTACGGCAAGTGGCGCAAGGTACTCGGCAGGACCCGCCGAGCCCAGGAGTTGCGTCAAGCTTCGCCGCTGATCACGGTGCTGCCAGACGATGTTCGCCAGGGCATTCTGGATCAGGTGAACCGTCTCAGGAGAGGCGTGGTGTTGGGTGACACGGAAGACGGGCAGGCTTCATGACCCGCGACGAACTCGAGCACATCATCCGGGCTTGCGGCGACGTGACGGATCAGTACGAATTCATCATCGTCGGCAGCCAATCGATCCTGGGACCGATTCCTCACCCGGAGGCGGTCTTCACCATGTCGGCCGAAGCGGACATCTATCCTTTGAACGCCCCCGAACTCGCGGAGCGGATCGAGGGTGCGCTGGGCGAAGGCTCGTGGTTCCACGAGACGCATGGCTACTACGCGCAGGGTGTGGGTCCGGAGACCGCCGTCCTGCCCGCAGGCTGGTTGCATCGGGTGCACCGCGTGCAGAGCGCCGCCACCAACGACCGGGTGGGTTACTGCCTCGCCGTGGTCGATCTCTTCCTCGCCAAAGCCGTGGCCTTGCGCGAAAAGGACCGCGAGTTCTGCATGGCACTGCTGGTCCATGGCCATGTGAAGGCCGCAGAGGCCATCAATCTGGTGGACACCATGCCGCTGGATGAGCAGCAGCGGCGCCGATTGCTGGCGACCATTCGCCGTTGGGTGAAGATTTTGCGCGATGCAGGACACGCCCTGCCCGACCCGCCCGCCTCATCTC
>NZ_CCAE010000037.1 GCF_000723405.1 Hydrogenophaga intermedia
TGTTGATTTCAACGCAATCCTGACCCCGGTTTTCCATCCAATATTGACCCCACCTGTTGGGGTGTAGCCGGGCTACGCGTCTGTGGATAAGTCTACCGTTGGTGCATCGGTTCCTCCTTTTTCAGTCGTCTCGTTCTGGGCCGCCCGGGACTTCTTTCTCGGGCCTGTCTTTGCTGCAGCGCTGGAGTGTTTGAACCGCCAGCTTTCATTGCCTGTCTCCACGATGTGGCAGTGGTGGGTCAGCCGGTCCAGCAGTGCCGTCGTCATCTTCGCGTCGCCGAACACCTGGCTCCATTCACCGAAGCTCAGGTTGGTCGTGATCAGCATGCTGGTGCGCTCGTAGAGCTTGGAGATCAGGTGGAACAGCAAGGCACCACCGGCCTGGCTGAACGGCAGGTAGCCCAGTTCATCCAGGATCACCAGGTCCATGTAAACCAGCCGGTGGGCAAGCTGTCCGGCCTTGCCTTGGCTCTTCTCCAGCTCCAACGCGTTGACCAGCTCCACGGTCGAGAAGAACCGCACCCGTTTGCCGTGCTTTTGAATGGCCTCGATGCCGATGGCCGTGGCCAAGTGGGTCTTGCCCGTGCCCGGTCCACCGATGAGAACCACGTTGTGGGCCGCGTCAATGAACTGACCACCGTGCAGCGTGCGCACCAGTGCTTCGTCCACACCGGCCTGGCCGAATTCAAAGCCCGCCAGATCGCGGTGCGCGGGGAAGCGTGCCGCGCCCATCTGGTACGCCATGGAGCGCACCGTGCGCTCGGCCTGTTCGGCGCGCAGCAACTGACCCAGGAACGCCTCGGGACTGAACTCGGTGTGCCGCGCCTGCGCGGCCACCTCGGGGTAGTTGGCGGCCATGCCGTGCAGCTTCAAGGCCTTGAGCGCTGTGACGATGGCCTGGCTCATGGCTGCGCTCCTGGAGCATCGTCGCCATCCACCGAGCGCAGCCGGTCGTAACGCTGCACATTGGCCAGCGGCTGCACCGTCAGCGTCAAGGGCGTCTTGACCTCCTGGGCATCGCCCGTCTGGCCACCAGCCTTCAAACGTGCCAGCACGTTGAGCACATGCTCGCCACTGGGCTTGCCGCTCTCCAGTGCCAGCTCGGCCGCCACCAGCACCGGCTCCAGACCATGCACCGGCACGGCCGCCAGCACCTGCGCCATCACCCGGTCACCGCCCTCGTGGCGCAGCAGGATGGACTGCAGCTTCTTCAATGGTTCGGGCAGGGTCTCGAAGGGCGCGCCGTTGCGCAATGCGCCGGGCTTGCGTTCGATCAGGCTCACGTAGTGGCGCCAGTCGTAGAAGGTCAGGCTGCGCTCGAAGCTGCGCGCGTGGCTGGCGATGCGGATGTTCTCGGCCACCACGTCCAGGCGGTCCGGGTACAGGCGCAGGCTGACCACCTCGTGGACGTGCTCGGTCGGTACGCTGTAGCGGTTGCGCTGCAGGTGCACCAGCGCCGTGCTGGAGACCCGGGCGAGCACCTCCACGTAACCATCAAACGGCTTGGGGTTGGGCATGAGGCGCAGTTGTTCGTCTTGCAGCACGTCGGCCACCTTCAGCGTGGGCCATTCGGGGTGGTTGAGTTCGGCCCACGCGGCGCGGCACTCCTGGGCCAGCCAGTCGTTGAGCGCTTCCATGCTGGGCCAGCGCTGTTTGAGCGCCTTGTGCCAGATGCTGCTGCGCCGGTCGCGCACGTTCTTCTCCACGATGCCCTTCTCCCAGCCGCTGGCGACGTTGCAGAACTCGGGCTCGAACAGGTAGTGGCCCGTCATGGCTTCAAAGCGCGCGTTGATCACACGCTTCTTGCCCGCGCCGACCTTGTCCACGGCGGTCTTCATGTTGTCGTAAATACCGCGCTGGGGCACGCCGCCGAAGGCGGCAAACGCCCGGGCATGGGCGTCAAACAGCATCTCGTGACTCTGGGTCGGATAGGCCACCAGCCAGAAGGCGCGGCTGCCACACAGCTTGGTGTGCGCCACCTCCAGGCGCCGGCGCAGCCCGCCCACCCAGGCATATTCGGTGCTCCAGTCGAACTGGAACGCGTCGCCCAGCGCAAACTTCAAAGGAACGAAGGCGGCCTTGTCGACCTTGCCCGACTGATCCTCTCGCCAGCGCCGGGCAAAGGCGGCCACCCGGCCGTAGCCGCCGGTGTACCCCTGCTCGGTCAGGGCTTCGTACAGGGCCTTGATGGTGCGGCGATCGCGTTTGCCGCGATGCTGATCGGCCTTGAGCCAGGTTGCCAGCATCTCGGTGAAACCGTCGAGCTTGCTCACCACCACCCGCTGAGGGTACTTGGGCTGGACCATCTCGCCCTTGCGCAGCCACACCTTGATGGTGTTTCTGGCCAGGCCCGTGCGCCGCTCGATTTCTTTGATTGGAAGGCCGTCGCGCAGGTGCATCCTGCGGATCTTTGCCAGTGTTCCCACGTTGATCACTCCTTGAACCCTCCTGCTCAAAAAACAAGCAGAAGACCTTACTCAAGGGGTCAAAGTTGGATGAAAAAACTCAGCTCAGAGGGGTCAGATTTACGTGGAAATCAACATTTGCTGGACCAGTTCTGGCTGTGGAGCATGCAATGCGGCCAGACGAACGCCTACGACTGCGTCAAGGCTTTTTCGGAGACCGATTTCACCGAAGACCTGAAGAAGGTGGACGTGCCCACGCTGCTGATGCACGGCGAGGACGACCAGATCGTGCCGATCGCCAATGCCGCCCACAAGGCAGCGCGCCTGGTGCGCGGCGCACGCACGCTGTACTACCCCGGCGCGCCGCACGGCCTCACCGCCACCCTGCAGGACCAGGTGAACGCCGATCTGCTGGGCTTCCTTCGTAGTTGAGGTCCAACCCCACGAGCCGCGCCGCCATGCCCAAGCTGCTGCTGCAGACCACCATCGAAGCCGAGCCGGACGACTGGAGCATCCGTCGCTTCAGCCGACTGAGGGCGCTTCTGTGCGGCCTGCGGCAGGGCGACGGCCGGCCGGCCTTTGACGTGGTGGCGCGGGACCGCACGCCACGCGGGCGGCCCGACCCGGTGCTGTCCCACCTGGGCGAATCCGACGTCGACCAGCTGTGGCTGTTCGCCGCGGACACGGGCGACGGCCTCACGCCCGAGGACTGCGCCGGCATCGAGGCTTTCCGCCGCCGTGGCGGTGCGCTGATGCTCACGCGCGACCACATGGACCTGGGCTTCTCGCCGTGCGCCATGGGCGGCGTGGGCGCGGCGCATCAGGTACATGCCGACCTGTACGAACTCAAGCCCGCGCACCACTGCGTGGGCTACGCCGGCGACCCCGGCGTGCTCTGGCCCAACTACCACTCGGGCGCCAATGGCGACTACCAGCGCGTCAGCGCGGTGGGCAGCATTCACCCCGTGATGCTGGACCGTCACTCGCCCACCGGCGTCATCCAGTACCTGCCGGCCCACCCGCACGAAGGCGCCGTGAGCGCGCCACCAGGCGACGGCAGCAGCCGCGTGGTGATGCAGGGCATGAGCTCGCTGACCGGTCAACGCTTCAACCTGGCCGTGGCCTTCGAGCGCAGCGCCACGGGTGGACGCGCCATCGCGCAGTCCAGCTTTCACCATTTCAGCGATTACAACTGGGACCCGACCACCGGCTGCCCCAGCTTCGTGCGCGACCTGCCCGGCGACGGGCTGGCGCGCTTTCCCGAGGCGATGCGCGCCACTCGGCAGTACATGCGCAACCTGGCGTTCTGGCTGGCAGGTTGAGCCGGGGCCAGCGACCGAAAGACACGCCTTGGCGTGCCGCGGTGCGTTCAGTTCGCGGCGTCGCCGGCTTCTTCAGTGACCACCACACGCACCGTGCCTTCTATGCCCTGGCGCACCATCTTCGCGTAGGGGCACACGCGCTCGGTGGCGCGCACCAGCTCCTCGGCCACGCGCTGCTGCAGGCCCGGCAAGCGCACGGTCACGTCCGCCTGCAGCGCATGGTGCCCGTCCACCGGGTCGCGACCCAGACGCACAGCCACCTCCACCGAGCAACTCGGCAGGGCAATGCCGTTCCTGGTCGCCAGCAGCTGCAGCGCGCCATGAAAGCAGGCCCCATAGGCGGCCGCGAACAGCTGCTCGGGGTTGGTGCCGCCGCCCGGGCCACCCAAGGCCGGCGGCAGTCGCAGGTCCACCTGCAGCACGCCATCGTCGGAGCGTGCCACGCCCGACGCGCGGCCGTGTCCTGTCTCCCCCCCACGCACGGTGACGCGCGTGGCATAGACCGGCGCGAAGCCGGTGCCCGAATACCTGTCCAGGAGGCTGACCGGCGGGGGCCGCAGCTTCTGCATCGTGATCTCCTTGTTGTGCTGCGCACCGCGCGCGTCCAGGGGCGGGTCGCGGTGCTGGTGGTGCACAGGAGGATGCTAGGGAGAGAAGGCGCTCGAGACTAGCGGGCGGCACGGGACGGTGGTGTTGATGCAGGGGAATCAATCGGCGCGGGCGACCTGGCGACCCCACTCGCATCGCATTGGTTCCTGGCGATCACCACCGAAGCGCCCCTCACCCGCCTTCCGCCTTCCTCTCCCCCTTCCTACGATGGCCGCGTCCATCCACCACTCGAGGATTCCCATGCGCCACCCACTTCGCTCCCGCACCGCCAGCCGCTTCGCGCTGGCCATCGCCCTGCCCGCGCTGATGCTTGCGCCGGCCAGCCGCGCGCAGACCGCGCCGCCAGACCCGATCGTTGCCGCGCTGTTCACCCAGGCGCTGGCTGATGCGCCAGGCAAGGAAGTGCTGATGCTCAAGGTGACCTACCCGCCCGGCGGCGCCGACCCGGTGCACCGCCACGACGCGCATGGATTCATCTACGTCCTGGACGGCGAGATCGTGATGGGTGTTCGCGGTGGTCAGGAGGTGCACCTGAAGCCCGGCGAGACCTTCTACGAAGGGCCTCACGACGTGCACACCGTGGGGCGCAACGCCAGCCAGACGCGGCCCGCCAGCTTTGTCGTGATGCTGATCAAGCAGCAAGGCGTGCAGCCGGTCTTGCCGGCGCAGTGAGAAGCTTGGGGGCGAACCAGGCAGGCAGCGGTCAACCCGCTGCCTGCCCCGGCTTCAGAAGTCCCACATGATGGGCACGTAGCGGAACGCTTCGCCATCGGCCGCCACGCGGCCAATGGAGGGGAACGGCAGGTGCGCTGCCACCAGCAGGCCGCCGTTGTCCGCCAGCTCCTGGAACAGGCCGCGCCGCACGCGGGCCGAGACCACCGGGTCGTGCTCGAAGCCGTTGTGCCAGTCCGGATTCTCGAAGCCGACCGGGAACATCGCGTCGCCGGCGAACATCAGCCGCTCGCCGCCGGACTCCAGGTCGACCACGCTGTGGCCCTCGGTGTGACCACCGGTGAGACGGACCACCACGCCAGGTGCAACCTCATGGCGATCCGTGAAGATGCACAGGTTCTGGCGATAGGCCTCGACGAAGCTGTTGGCGGTGGAGCGCAGCACATTGGGCACCGGCTTGGGCATGTCGGTGCGGGTGAAGTCGGGTTGCGTCCAGAAATCGACCTCTGCCTTGGCCACGTGGATCCGCACGTCCGGGCGCAGCCGCTCCTGCACGCCGGCGGCCAGCAGCCCGCCCACGTGGTCCATGTGCATGTGGGTGATGATCACGTCGGTGACGGACTCCAGAGGAATGCCGGCGTCCTCCAGGCGGCGCGGGAACTGGCCCGCGCGCGGGAAGCCCGAAAACTGCGAGCCCAGCCCGGCGTCGACCAGGATGGTCTGCTCGCCGCTGCGCGCCACGAGCACGTTGAGCGGCCAGTCGAACATGTCGGGCGGCAGGAAGTTGCGTTGCAACCAGTCGGCCAGTTCGGCCGGGTCCACGTTGGTGGCCATGGTGGCGGCGGGCAGCGGCAGCACGCCATCGCTGACCACCAGCACGTCGATCTCGCCGACCTGCAGCGCATAGCGCGAGGGCACCAGTTCGCTGGCTGATTGGCCGGCGGCACGTGAGGGGGTGTCTACGGAAAACATCGTGGAATCTCCAGGTAAGGATCGGCCCGATTGCCCGGGCCCGACCAGTCGGGCGACTGGCAGCGAGACGCCGCTGGACAGGGGTTGGCGGCGTCGGTTCACAGCGCTAGGCCGTGTGGGGTCATCGTAGGAACGGGTGCCTGGCGCCGGTAGACCCGAAGCGGGCCGCACGGTGGTGCCTGGCAGGCAACAATGCGCGCGGCGTCACAAGTCATGGTTGCTCTGATCGCTGTTCAGTGAGATGCGTGGCCGCACCGACATGCCCACACGCAGCCGGCTCGCGTCGTCCTGGCCTGGCTCGAGTTCGATGCGCACCGGCAAACGCTGCACGATCTTGGTGAAGTTGCCGGTGGCGTTCTGCGGCGGCACGGGAGAGAAGCTGGCGCCGCTGGCCGGCCCCAGGCTCTGGACGCGGCCGTGCAGTTGCACGCCGGGCAAGGCATCCACCGCGATCTGCACCGCCTGACCCACGCGCACGCGGGCCAGTTGGGTCTCTCGGAAGTTGGCCTCGATGTACAGCGCGTCCAGCGGCACCAGCGTCAGCAGCGGCTCGCCTGCGCGCACGTAGCTGCCCGCGCGGGCACGGCGCTGGGCCACGGTGCCCGCCACCGGTGCGGTGATGCGGGCATACGAGAGATGGAGCTCGGCGTCGGCGCGTGCCGCCTCTGCCTTGGCGATGTCGGCGCGCAGCACCGCACGCTGCTGATCGGCCGCGCGAAGGCCGGCCTGGTCGCGTTCGCTGGCGGCCCGCTGGATGTCCCACTCGGCCTGCGCCTGCTGGCGCGCCTGCACGGTGCCCGAGCCGTCGCGCGCCAGGTTGGTGAAGCGCTCGAGGTTGGCTTCAGCCAGCTCGCGCCGAGCCAGGGACGCCGCCAAGGCCGCGCGCGCCTGTGCGATGGCGCTGTCCTGGCGCACGGTTTGCGCACGCAGGCTGTCGACCAGGGCCTGCGCCGACGCGAGCGCGATGCGCAGGCCGCGGGCGTCGATTTCCACCAGCGCGGCACCGGCCGGTACGTATTGGTGATCGTGGACCGCCACACGCCCGATCACGCCCGAGACCTGCGGCGCGATCACCGTGAAGTCGGCCCGCACGTAGGCATCGTCGGTGGTCTGTTCGCTAGCGGCCGATTCCGGGCGGTTGAGGACCAGGAAAGCGCCACCCAGGGCGGCAGCGGCCAGAGTGGCGGTGAAGAGGCGAAAGCCGCGCGCGGCGGAGGAAGTCGGGTTCGTGGGCATGGTGGTGCTCGGTGAACGGGGTCGATGAAGCGGGGCTCAGAAAGCGCGAAATGGTTCGGCTCACGCAGCGGTGGATGCTTGCGGCGCCGGCACATGCTGCAAGCGCAGCACCAGTGGCACCAGCAGCAGCGCCAGCACGCCCAGCGCGCGGTACACGTCGGCCGCAGCCAGCACGCCGGCCTGCTGCGCCACGACCTGCGCCAGTGCATCCAGGCCCGGCGTGGACTGCGGCAGCCGCGACAGCAGCGCTCCGGCGTTGCCGAGCAAGGCCTCGTCGTGAAAGCGGCCGCGCACCCAGCCGAGCTGGCCGACGATGGCGCCGCCCAGCACGGCACCGAATGCCCGAAAGGTGTTGACGATGCCGGCCACTGAGGGCCCCTCGGCCGGTTGCACCACGCTGGTGGCCAGGAACAGCAGCGGCACGATGGCCAGGGGCAGGCCGAGCGCGTAGAACAGTTGCGCCGGCACGAACTGCGCCACCATCCAGGAACTGGTGAGCTGGCTGCCCAGCCAGCAGGCAGTGGCAATGCAGAGCAAGCCGGCGGCGAAGACGTGGCGCGCGTCGACACCGCGCCGGTACAACAGCATCGCGATGCCAGAGCCCAGCAGGAGTTGGGGTAGCGCGACCAGCAGGCCCAGATCGGCGTTCTGCGCCATGCGAAAGCCCTGCAACTGGCTGAGCACGTTGATGGGCAGCGCCACCGCCGTGGCCGAGATCACCAGCAGCGCCAGGAACACGGTGAAGCCCAGACCCAGGTTGCGCCGCCGCAGCATCTGCAGGCGGATGAAGGGCGCGGGGTGGCGCCACTCGCAGGCCAGGAACAGGGCGGTGAACACCCCGCCCACCAACAGCGCGGCGGCGACGGTGGGCGAGTGCAACCAGTCCAGGCGCACACCCTGGTCCAGCGCCACCACCAGCAGGGCCAGGCCTGGCACGCCCAGCGCCAGCCCTGGCCAGTCGGCTGTGCGCAGCCGTCCGGGCGCGGCGGGCGAGGCGGGAATCCCCCAGGCCACCAGCGCCATGGCCAAAAGCCCGGGCGGAATGACATGCCAGTAGACCCAACGCCAATCGTCCAGCCCATCCACGCACAGCGCGGCCAGCCACGGCGCCACGTTGGGCGAGAACGTGGCGGTCAGGGCATAGAGCGCCAGGCCGTGGAGGCGGATGGGGGGTGGCAGGAACAGCAGCGCGGCCATCATCAACACCGGAATCAGTGCGCCGGCGGCCACGCCCTGCAGGGCCCGCAGCGCCAGCAGCAGGTGCAGGTCGCGCACGAAAGGCATGGCGGCGGCCAGCACCAGCGCCGTGGCCAGCATGACCAGGTGAAAACGCCGCATCGAGAAGGTGATGGCGAACCAGGTGGCGAAAGGCATGGCCGCCAGTTCCCCGGCCGCATACGCCGTGGTGAGCCAGGACGCGTCGTCGCGCGCCAGGCCCAAAGCACCCTGCACGTCGGCCAGGGCAAGCCCGGGCACGCGGTTACTCAAGCCGGCCACGATGGCGGCCACCAGCACGCCGAGCAGGCCTGTGCCGATGCGCAGGCCGAAGGGTGGCGCAGCGGCGGCCGGTGCAGGCGCTGGTGCAGACGTCGATATGGCGGCCGCCGCGGACGTCATGGCTTGCCCCTTACCGGCGCCTCAGCCAAGGCGTCGGACCAGCCGGCGCCGAGCGCGCGGTACAGCGCCACCACCGACAGCGCGGCGGCGGTGGCGCACTCGCTCAGCATGGCTTGCCCGGCGATCAGCGTTCGCTGCGCCACCAGCACCGCCGTGAAGTCGGCCGTGCCCTCCTGCCAGGCGCGGCGCGCCACATCGAGCGCGGCTTGCTGTTGCGCCACGGCCAGCGTCAGCTGCGTGTGGCGTTCGCGCTCGGCCACATGCGCACCCAGCGCGTCGTCCACCTCATGCCAGGCGTTCAGCACGGTCTGCTGGTAGGTGATGGCGGCCGTGCGATGGCGCGCCTGCGTCAGCGCCAGTTGGCTTTGCAGGCGTCCGCCATCGAACAGCGGCAGGTACAGCGAGGGGCCAAGGGAGTAGCGGCGCGCGCCCCAATCGCCCAGATCGGACAAGGCGGAGGCTTGCAGACCCAGGCTGCCCGTGAGCCGGATGCGGGGATAGAAGTCGGCCTCTGCCGCGCCGATGTCGGCCAGGGCCGCGCGCAGTTGGGCGTCGGCCCGCAGGATGTCGGGGCGCTGGCTCGCGAGTTCAGAGGCGACGCCGATCGGCAATTCGCGAGGCATGGGGGGCGGCCCGGCGCCATCGAACAGGCGCGCGTCCAGTTCGCGTGGCGCCTGGCCCAGCAAGAGGGCCAGTGCGTTCATCAGCGCGTCGCGCTGCTGTTTGAGCTGCGCGCGCCGCGCGTCGGTCACTGCCACCTCGGCCCGGGCGGCGGCGGCCTCGAAGCGCGTGGCCACGCCATGGCGTCTGCGACTTTCGGCCAGGCGCACCAGGTCGGCGGCAATGGCGCGCTGCTGCCCGGCCAAGGCCAGTTGCGCTTGCGCGCCGCGCAGCAGCAGGTAGGTTCGCGCAATGTCACCGGCCACGGAAATCCGCACCGCCTGCGCACCATACCCGCTGGCCTGCAAACGGGCGTCGGCTGCCACACCCAGTTGGCGCAGGTGGCCCCAGAGGTCCAGTTCCCAGCCGGCCTGCAGCCCGAGTTGCCAGGCGCTGGACGCGGTGGTGGGCGCGCCCAGGCGCGCCAGCGGCGCGTATTCGCTCTGGGCCGAACGGGCGTAGCCGGCCTCGGCCGCCAGCTGCGGCGCCTGCGCGGCGCGCGCCAATCCCAGTTGCGCGCGGCTTTCCTCGATGCGCGCCACGGCGGCCTGCAAGTCCAGGTTCGACGCTGCGGCTTCGGCCTGCAGCTCGCTCAGGGTGCCGTCATTGAACAGCATCCACCAGGCAGCCGGGACAGGTGCGTGGCTGAGGCCTGTGGCCCCGTCCATGGTCGCCGCCCGCGCGAGCAGGGCTGCTTGCGGCGTCGCAAGTTCGGGAGCCGGACGTTGCGGGACCACCGTGCAGCCGGCGAGGGCCAATGCAATTGCCGCGCACCACAGCCTGTCAGGCCCGAGCCCGGAGCTCGCGGGCTGCTCACCCACCAACACGCCAAGCCAGCGCGTAACGAAGCGCCACGCGGGCGCGGCTGAGAGGGCGTGAATCATGAGGGAGTTTCGAGTATGTGTTGCGCCGACTCTTGAAAACGGTCCGGCACACACCCGCGCGCGCGGCGTGCCATCCGTCATGCGGCGATGGATCCGATGCTAGAAATGGCCCGCCCCGCGCAGAAGGCCGCGCGCGGGATACATGGTGTTGACGAGACGACAACAATCGAGAAGAGATGCCGGTCCCGTGGCTGTCGAAGGATCCCGGTGTTGTCTTTCACTGAAGACTGACCCAGTTAGAGCAGCAATTTCCATTTAAAGCTGACCCACGTAAGAACCCTATCCTGCTGCTTTTAGCAGCAGGAGATTTCAGGAGTGATAGACGTGGCGACACTGAGTGTCATAAGACGCTGGGCACTGCGCGAGCAGATGTCCATTCGCGAGATCTTCAGGCGCACAGGCCTGGCTCGCAACACCGTTAAGAAGTACCTGCGGGCGGGCGATGAAGAGCCCCGCCACGCCAAGCGTGCGAGCTCCAGCAAGCTCGATCCTTAGGCTGAAAAACTCTCCACCTGGCTGTCGATCGAGGCAACAAAGTCGCGCAAACAGCGGCGCACTTTGCTGCAGCTCCACACACCCCAAGTCCGAAAAGGAGAAAACGAAGCACTTATCGACACCGTGAGCTTGTCTGCTCACACAAGGGGTGGGTCAGTATTCGATGGAAATCAAGGGTCAGAGATCAGTGGAATTCAACAGAGTCGGTCAAGCTCGTCTCCAAGCGGGCGGCCCAGGTCGATGACTCTCCTTCGTGTCGCACGTCGAAGTCAATTCGCTGTGCCTGGGCCTGTCGCCAGAACTCACATTGGCTGCCGTAGCTGGCGCAGTTGAAAGCGAAAAGTTTCTACTAAACGCACGAGCGTCTGAGTTGTCGCGCCCGTAGTCGAGGAAGTCCGCTTCTAACCGCGCATTGGCATGCTCGCCCATGGCCCAACAGAGCCTGGAACAGAACCGCCCCGTGATGTGACGAAGCGCAACGCATCGGCAGGTTGTGCCTCAGGACAGGGGGCGCTAAGACGCGCGTACCAGTAAGCCGTTAAGGATGAGCGAATAGGCCTCCTCCATGGCTTGCTGCAGCGTAAGCCCGCTGCGCCGCAGGAACTCGACTTTTCGCAAGCGCATCGCCGCGCCGAGTACCACCTCGATGGCCACCGCAGCGTTGTGCGCGTTGTAGTGCCCCGAGCGGATGCCCTCTTCGAAGATGCGCTGGCCCCACTGCGCGCGCCGCATCTGGTAGTCGGTAAAGATCTGTTGGCCCTCTGGCGTGGCCTCAAGGTCCGACAGGAAGGCATTGCTCAGCTTGGTGGCCACCACGATGCCTGCATGCAGAAACACCACCACGCGACGCGCAGGGTCGGTCTCGTTCTCCACGGCCTGCTCACCCGCCACACGGCCTGCGTCGAAGTACCGCTGGGCAACCAGGTGCAGCAGCCCCACCTTGGTGGGCGCCAGTGCGTAGAGCCGGCGCCGCGAACAACTCAGGCGCGCGGCCATGTCGCCCACGTTCAAAGCCGAAATGCCTTCTGCCAGCAGCAGTTGCGACAACTCCTCGATGAACTCTTCTTCTGATCGCTTCGGGGCCATGGTGCGGTTCGAAAAAACGACAAGACTGCAAGGGTACCAAAACGATTGACATGGTACCGAAATCCGTCTTTAATGGTACCAATCAACGATATCTGGTACCAGGAGACAGACAACATGCCAGCCGATCCCCATGCCCCCTCGGCCGCACGCACGTACTCCCTCGGGGCATGGCTGGGCGCCCTGTTGATGGCGTGTCTGGTGTTGATCACGCTGGCCAACGTATTGGCGCGCTACTTCACCAACCATTCCTTCGCGTGGACCGAAGAGCTGTCGGTGTTCCTGATGGTGGTGCTGACCCTCGTCGGCTCGGCTTGGGCCGCGCGCCAGGATTCGCACATCCGAGTGGAGTTCTTCTATCGGCGCGGCTCGCCACGGCGCCAACGCGCGCTGGCACTTTTATCGGGCCTGTGCACGGCATGGCTGTTCGCGCTGCTGGCCTTACTGCTGGTGCGCACCGGACTCAGCGAGTACGCCTTCGAAGAAACCACCACCGGCCTGGGTGTGCCGCGCTGGTGGTATACGGCTGGACTGCCGGTGTTGGCGCTGGCTGTCGCGGCTGTTGCGTTGTGGCGCGTGGTGTCCGGCGCGCCGCCCACTGCCGATGATGAGGGCCCCACCCGATGATGGGCCTGCTGCTGTTCACCGCTTTTCTGGGTCTGATGCTGCTCGGCGTGCCGGTGGCCGTGGCGCTGGGGCTATCGGGTGCGTTGGTCATCGCCGCGACAAGTGCAGACTTGCCCTGGTTCGGCCTCTATGCCGTGCAGCAGAACTTCGACGCCGGCATCGCCAAGTACCCCCTGCTCGCGCTGCCCATGTTCGTGCTCGTGGGCTGCATATTCGATCGTTCCGGTATTGCGCGGCGCATGGTCGACTTCGCCTCGGCCGCGCTGGGCCGCGGGCCGGGCATGCTGCCCATCGTGGCGATTCTCGTGGCCATGCTGCTGGGCGGCATCTCCGGTTCCGCGGCGGCGCTGGCGGCCGCCATCGGCGGCGTAATGATCGCCGCCATGCACCGGGCGGGTTATCCGCGCGCCTTCTCCGCCGCGGTGATCGGTGCCGCCACCGCCACCGACATCCTTATCCCGCCATCGCTGGCTTTCGTGATCTATAGCGTGATGATGCCGGGCGTGGGCTTGCTCGAGCTGTTCGCGGCGGGGCTGATCCCTGGCTTGCTGGCCGGGCTCGCGCTGGTGCTGCCCGCCTGGTGGCTGTCGCGACGCCATGGCTTTGGCGCGCAGGAAGCCACGCTCGAGCGGCCATCGCTGGGAAAAAGCTTTCGCGAAGCATCGTGGGGACTGGCCACCCCGGTGCTGATCCTGGGGGGCATGCGCCTGGGCTGGTTCACACCGACCGAGGCGGCGGTGGTTGCCGCCGTCTATGTGTTGCTGGTGGGCATGTGCGTGCACCGTTCCATCGGCGTGCGCGACCTGGTGCCCATGTTCTCCGAAGCGGCCAACACCTCGGCCGTGATCCTTGTCATCCTCGGCATGGCCGGGATCTTTGGCTATTGCATCAACACCATCGGTGTGGCCGACCCACTGGTGGACTGGTTCGCCGGCCTGGGCCTGGGCAAGGTGGGCACGCTCATCCTGGTGTTGCTCGCCGTCAAGGTCGTCGGCATGTTCATCGACGGCGTGACCATCTTCATGGTGTTCGTGCCGCTGTTCGCGCCACTCATGCGCAGTTTTGGCTGGGACCCTGTGTGGTTTGGGGTGCTCGTAACCATGGTCGTGGCGCTGGGCCAATTCACGCCGCCTTTCGCTATCAACCTCATGGTGGCAGCGCGCATGGCGCGCATCCCGGTTGAAGGCACTTTCCCCTGGGTGGGGTGGTTCGTGCTGGGCTTCGCCATCGCCATCGCCTGCGTGGTGGCCTGGCCCGATCTCGCACTGTGGCTGCCCAGGCTCCTCATTTCATCGTCGTAACCATTAGGAGACATGCCATGACTCGCCGTCGCGCTTTGCTTCAATCCACCGCCGCCTTGGCCTTGGCCGCACCATGGGTGGTTCGCGCTAGCCCCGCCTACAAGAGCGAGTACCGCGTGTCGCTCGCAAGCCCGCCGGGCACCGTGTGGCACCAGGGCACCGAACAGTTCGCCAGCCTCGTGCAGGAGCGCACGCAAGGCCGCATCCGCATGAAGGTATACCCGGGCTCCAGCCTGCTGCAAGGCCAGCAGGATCGCGAACTGGCCGCGCTGCGCCAAGGTGTGATCGATGTACTGGTGGGCACCACGCTCACCTGGTCCGGTACGGTCAAGGACTTCGCGCTGTTTCACATGCCATTCCTCATGCCCAGCAACAAGGCCGTAGATGCCGTGCTGGCTTCCGATGCGCTGCGCCAGGACTTCTACGCCATCATGCGCCGTTCCGGCATCGAGCCGCTGGCCTCCGCCGAGTACGGCGCATTCCACCTCATCAATTCCAAGCGCCGCGTGGTTCAGCCAGAAGATCTGCGGGGCCTCAAGATCCGCACGGTCTCCACGCCGATGCAGCAGGAGTTGATGACTGAGTTTGGCGCCAACCCCACCACGATGAGCTTTGCCGAAGCGCAGCCCGCGCTGGCCACCGGCGCGGTCGATGGGCTTACCCTGACCGGCGAGCAGTTTCTTGCCATCAAGCTTTACACGCTGGGCCAGAAGCACGTGACCAAATGGAACGCGCACAACGAACTGCTGCACATCGCGGTCAGTGGCGTCGTGTGGAAAACCTGGAGTGAGGCGGACCAAAAGATCGCGCGCCAGGCCGCTCAGGATGCGGCCGCCGACATGAACGCCAAGCTGCGCCGCTTTCAGGCGCAGGAGAACGACGCGCTAAAGGCCGTGGGGGTAGACGTGGTCGAGCCCACGCCAGAGCAGCTCGCGCACTGGCAGCAAGCAGCGCAGCGCATCCGTGCGCGCTGGAAGGACATCATCAACCCCGGCCTGGCGGACAAAGTCGAGCAGGTGGTGAGCCAGGCGATGCGCTCCTGAGGTCGCGCGATGGAAAAGACCTACGTGGTGGGCGTCGGCATGACGCCCTTCGGCAAGCTGCTGCAACTCAGCATCAAGGACCTCACGCGCCTGGCGGTGGAGCAGGCGCTGGACGATGCCGACCTGCGGCGCGAGCACCTGCAGGCAGCGTTCTTCGCCAACGCTAGCCAGGGGCATATGGAAGGGCAGCACATGGTCCGCGGCCAAGTGGCGCTGCGGGCCATGGGCGTGTCCGGCATCCCCGTCGTGAATGTGGAGAACGCCTGTGCAAGTAGCAGCACGGCCTTGAACCTCGCGATTGCCTTCGTGCGATCGGGGCAAGGCGATGTGGCGTTGGCCGTGGGCGCGGAGAAGATGTTCTCCGAGGACAAGGCGCGCATGTTTTCGGTGTTCGACAGCGGCTGGGACGTCACCGCCACGGCGGCCACCACCCAACGACTTCTTCAGCTCGGCGAAGGCCTGCCGGTACCTGAGGGAAGCACATCGAGCCGACCGTACAGCGTGTTCATGGACATCTACGCGTCTTTTGCCCGCCAGCACATGAAACGGCACGGCACCACTCAACGCCAACTGGCGGCGGTGGCCTCCAAGAACCATCGGCACTCGGCTGCCAACCCGCTCGCGCAGTACCAGACCGCGTACAGCGTGGACGAGGTATTGACTTCTCCGCCGATCACCTACCCGCTCACGCTGCTGATGTGTTCGCCCGTATCGGACGGCGCGGCCGCGGCCATTGTCTGCGGTGAAGGCGCGCTCAAGCGCCTGGGACTGGATCGCCGCCGTGCTGTGCAGGTGCTGGCCTCGGTGGTGCAGACGGGCAGCGAGCGCGACCCCGAAGACGACGCCGCGCACTGCACGGCACAAGCGGCACGCCGCGCCTACGAAGTGGCGGGCATAGGACCGAAGGACGTCTCGCTGGCCGAGGTGCACGACGCCACCGCGATGGGAGAGGTGATCCAGATCGAGAACTTGGGCTTGTGCGGTTTCGGCGAAGGCGGCGAGTGCTCGGAGCGAGGCGACACCGCGCTGGGTGGCCGGATTCCCGTCAACCCCTCGGGTGGCCTGGAGTCGCGCGGCCACCCGATCGGGGCCACCGGCCTTGCGCAGGTGCACGAGCTGGTCACCCAGTTGCGAGGCGAAGCGGGTCAGCGCCAGGTGCAGAGCGCGCGCATTGGCATCGCCGAAAACGGGGGCGGCCTGGTGGGGATCGAAGAGGCGGTGGCGTGTGTCACCGTGCTCGCGCGTTGAGGGGGTCACACATGCAGGAAGAATCCCTGAATGGCCGGGTGAGCTTGGTGATCGGCGCTGGCGCCACGGGCGACGGCATCGGCAACGGGCGCGCCATGGCGCTGACCTTCGCGCGCCGCGGGGCGCTGGTGGTGGCGGTGGACCGCGACCTTGCCAGCGTGGAACGCACGCGCGAGATGGTGCTGGCCGAGGGTGGCCAGTGCCTGGCGCTGCGGGCCGATGCCGCGGTGTCGGCCGACTTGCAGGCTGCCGTGCAGCAAACGCTGGAGCGCCACGGCCGCCTTGACGTGCTGGTCAACAACGTTGGCATCGTGCCGCTGGGCGGGCCGGTCGAACTCGCCGAATCTGACTGGGACCGCGCCTTCGCGGTGAACGTGAAGTCGGCCTTCCTCGCCTGCAAGCACGTCCTGCCGGCCATGCTTCGTCAGCGACGCGGGGCGATCGTTCACGTGTCATCGCTGGCCTCGATCCGCTCGCCGGCCTCGCCCTATTGCGCCTACGCGGCGAGCAAGGCGGCCATGAACGGCTTGTCCCAGTCGGTGGCGCTGCAGTACGCGGGGCAGGGCATCCGCTCGAACGTTCTGATGCTGGGCATGATCGACACGCCCCATGTGCGAGAGCAACTCGCGGGCACGGCGATCGACGGTGTCGATGCGCTGATGGCGCGCCGCCACGCGCAATCGCCCTCGGGCGCGATGGGCACCGTGTGGGAGGCGGCCGCCGCGGCCGCCTTTCTGGCCAGCGACGCCGCCGCCTACATCAACGGCACCGAACTGCTGGTGGATGGCGGCCTGCACCGGCGGGTGGGCTGAGCCGCGCCACCGCCCGCCCATCCCATCGACCGTCGCCGGCGAAACGCCGAGCACCTGCCTGCACCGCATCCATGAATCACCTGTCAACCGTGCCACTGGCACAGCTCATCAGCGAACGCCGCCTGCACGCGACCCGGGACCCCCTGCTCACCTTCGTTCGGCACTTGCCCGATGGCGGCTTCTCCACCCAGCACCGCGACTATGCGCAACTGTGGGAGCGAGGCCAGGCCCTGGCGCGAGCGCTGTTGCGCGCGGGCCTGCAGCCGGGCGACCGCTTCGCCATCCTGATGCAAAACCACGCCGAATTCGTCGACGCAGTGGTGGCGTCGTCCATCGCGGGCACCGTGTTTGTTCCCATCGACCCGCGCACGCGCGGCAAGAAGCTGCAGTACATGCTCGACGCAGTGGCATGCAAAGGCGTGGTGGTGGGTGACTACTGCCTGGATGCGCTGACCGAGGCGCTGCCGGAGGTCCCCCGTATCGGCTGGATATGGGTGGTGGGCGACGGAGCGTCCGGGCAACGGCCCTTGCCCGCGCCTGCCGCGTGGCTTGAGCGCGTCATCGACCCACACGGCGAACCCGTGCCCTGCCACCCCGTGCGGCCCGACACGCCGATGCAACTCGTCTTCACATCGGGCACCACCGGTGACCCCAAGGCGATCATCGGCAGCTACGCCAAATACGCTGGCGCCTGCGCCATGGTGGCCGCGTGCGGCGTGACCCCCGACGACCGCATGTACACCGGCCTTTCGCTTACCCACTCCAACGCGTTGGCGATCACGCTCGGCGGATCGCTGTACCTGGGTGTGCCAGCGGTGTTCAGCCGCAAGTTCACTAAGAGCGGGCTGTGGCACGTGATCCGTCATTTCGGCTGCACCACCCTCAACCTGCTGGGCGGCATGTTCAGTGCCATTTACAGCGAGGCACCTGACCCACGCGATGCCGACAACCCCTTGCGCATGGTGATCGGCTCCGGGATGCCGCTGAACCTGTGGGCGCCGTTCTCGCAGCGCTTCGGCGTCCAGATCGCCGAGGTATATGGCGCGGCCGAAGGCGGCGCGACGGTGAACAAACCCGGCGAAGGGCCGCCTGGCAGCATTGGGCGCCCTTTGCCGGGCCTGGTCGCGCGTGTCATGGACAAAACCGACCGTGAGTGCGCGCCCGACGAACCCGGGGAAATCGTCTTCCGCCACGCCGACGGTACCGCGCCCGAGGTGCGCTATTGGAATAACCCGCAGGCCTCTGCCGAAAAAACGCGCGGTGGCTGGCTGCGCATGGGCGACGTCGGATACAGGGACCGGAACGGCTGGCTCTTCTTCATGCATCGCCTGGGCAACGAGATCCGCCGCAACGGCGACTTCATCTCACCGGGATTTGTCGAGAAGGAGATCGCCGAACACCCGGATGTTGCTGACGTATTCGTCTATGGCGTGTCTGCCAGCACGGGGGTGCCAGGCGAGAAGGATCTCGTGGCCGCCATTGTGGCCCGCCAGCCGCATGCGTGGAATGCCGCGGAGCTCTTCGCATTCTGCCAGCAACGGCTGGAGCGCAATAGCGTGCCCAGCTACCTGCAGCTCGTCGAACAGATTCCCAAGACCGCTTCGGAGAAGCCTTTGGAGCGTGTACTGGCCAAAGCATTCCGGCCGGACGCAGCGAATGTCTTTGTTATCGACTCTCATTGAGGTCTGGACGGCGCATGTCAATCATTGAGCGAGCGTCGAGGAGGAGGTTCATCCCGGTTTGCTGGGTGCACCCCATTTAAGGGAGCGCCAACTGCACGTTTGGCTCAGCAACGAACTGAGCTGCGAAATGACAACTTGAGAATGGAGGTTGCTGGCTGAGTTGGCTGCCGTGCTGGGCCTGCAGGCGGTTGACCCCTATCGCGACAGTGTAAGTGTCCGCAACGTGGCGCAGAATGGACACTCGGCGTACGAACTTGGCCGACCGCTCCCGCTGCAAAGCTGAAGACTGAGTTCCGCCGCGAGCAATCCGATACCCGAAGGTGGAGCAAGAAGGTCAGTTGCAGCAACTAGCGACTGCCAGTTGCAGAACTGTGGCGGCAGTCGCAGTTACTTTGGCGCCCTACGCTACACGTGGTCAAACGTCAATATTCCCCGCCCTCAACGCATTCGTCTCGATGAAATCCCGCCGAGGCTCCACCTCATCCCCCATCAGCATCGTGAACACCCGATCCGCCTCGATCGCGTCATCGATCTGCACGCGCAGCAGTCGGCGCACCTCCGGGTCCATGGTGGTTTCCCAGAGTTGCTCGGGGTTCATCTCGCCCAGGCCCTTGTAGCGTTGGCGCGCGGTGGTGCGTTCGGCTTCGCTGATGAGCCATTGCATGGCGGTGCGGAAGTCGCTCACGCGCTCTTCCTTCTGCCGCTCGCCTTCGCCGCGCATCACCTTAGCACCCTCGCCCAGCAGGCCGCGGAAGGTGTTGGCGGCTTCGGCCAGGGCCGCGTAGTCGGCGCCGTGCACAAAGTCCTGCGTGATGACGCTGCTCTTGATGTTGCCGTGGTGGCGGCGGCTGATGCGCAGCACGGGCTTGTCGGTGCGTTGGTCGAATTCGGCCGTCACGGTGGCGGGCACGCCGGTGGTGCTCAGCTCGCGCAGCTTGGTCTGCAGCTCTTGCGCGCTGGCGGACGCGGCTTCCATGTCGTCCAGGCCCAGGGTCACGCCGTCGGCCACGGCGCGCAGCGCCTCGGCGTCCATGAAGGCCGACAGACGCGCGATGACGTGTTCGGCCACCTGGTGCTTGCGCGCCAGCTCTTCCAGCGTGTTGCCTTCCAGGGTGGCGTTGGACGCGCCGCCGGTCATCACCTTGGCGTCCTTCAGCGCGATGCGTAGCAGGAAACCGTCGAGCGCGGCGGCGTCTTTCAGGTACAGCTCTTCCTTGCCGCTCTTCACCTTGTACAGCGGCGGCTGCGCGATGTAGATGTGGCCGCGCTCCACCAGCTCGGGCATCTGGCGGTAGAAGAAGGTGAGCAGCAGGGTGCGGATGTGCGCGCCGTCCACGTCGGCGTCGGTCATGATGATGATGCGGTGGTAGCGCAGCTTGGCGACGTCGAAGTCGTCCTTGCCGTCACCTGTGCCGGCCTTGCCGATGCCGGTGCCCAGCGCGGTGATGAGCGTGAGGATTTCGTTGGAGGTGAGCAGCTTTTCGTAGCGCGCCTTCTCCACGTTCAGGATCTTGCCGCGCAGCGGCAGGATCGCCTGGAACTTGCGGTCGCGGCCCTGCTTGGCGGAGCCACCGGCGGAGTCGCCCTCCACGATGTAGATCTCGCACAGCGCCGGGTCTTTCTCCTGGCAGTCGGCCAGCTTGCCGGGCAGGCCCATGCCGTCAAGCACGCCTTTGCGGCGCGTCATCTCGCGCGCCTTGCGCGCGGCCTCGCGGGCGCGCGCGGCCTCCACGATCTTGCCGCAGATGATCTTGGCGTCGTTGGGGCGTTCCTGCAGGTAGTCGGTCAGCAGGCGGGCCACCACGTCTTCCACCGGGCCGCGCACCTCGCTGGAGACGAGCTTGTCCTTGGTCTGGCTGCTGAACTTGGGCTCGGGCACCTTCACGCTGAGCACGCAGCACAGGCCTTCGCGCATGTCGTCGCCGGTGACTTCCACCTTGGCCTTCTTGGCCAGCTCGTTTTCTTCGATGTACTTGTTGATCACGCGCGTCATGGCCGCGCGCAGGCCGGTGAGGTGGGTGCCGCCATCCCGCTGCGGGATGTTGTTGGTGAAGCAGAGCACCTGCTCGTTGTAGCCGCTGTTCCACTGCATGGCCACCTCGACACCGATGTTGGTGTTCTGGTCGCTCTGGCGGTCGCCCAGTGCGTGGAAGATGTTGGGGTGCAGGACGGTCTTGCCCTTGATGATGAACTCGACGAAGCCCTTGACGCCGCCGGCGCCGGAGAAGTCGTCTTCCTTGCCCGTGCGCTCGTCGTGCAGGCGGATGCGCACGCCGTTGTTGAGGAAGCTGAGCTCGCGCAGGCGCTTGCTCAGGATCTCGTAGTGGAAGTCGTTGTTCTCTTTGAAGATCTCGGTGTCGGGCAGGAAGTGCACCTCGGTGCCGCGCTTTTCGGTGGCGCCCGTCACCTTCATGGGCGAGATCTCGACGCCGCTCTGGTCTTCCAGGATGCGGTTCTGCACGAAGCCACGCGCGAATTCGAGCTGGTGCACCTTGCCTTCGCGGCGCACGATCAGGCGCAGCCAGCGGCTGAGCGCGTTCACGCAGCTCACGCCCACGCCGTGCAGGCCGCCCGAGACCTTGTAGCTGTTCTGGTTGAACTTGCCGCCCGCGTGCAGCTCGGTCAGCGCGATCTCGGCCGCGCTGCGCTTGGGCTCGTGCTTGTCGTCCATCTTCACGCCCGTGGGGATGCCGCGGCCGTTGTCCACCACGCTGATGGAGTTGTCGGTGTGGATGGTGACGACGATGTCGTCGCAGTGGCCGGCGAGCGCTTCGTCGATGGAGTTGTCGACCACCTCGAACACCAGGTGGTGCAGGCCGGTGCCGTCGGACGTGTCGCCGATGTACATGCCGGGGCGCTTGCGCACGGCCTCCAGGCCTTCGAGGATCTGGATCGAGCCCTCGCCGTAGCCTTCGCTTGCCCCGGCCTGGTTGGCGTCGATCTTGGGCTGGAAATTGGAGCTTTCAGGGCTCGAAGAAGCGTCGGACATAGGAACTTTCTCTATCGCTAAAAGCGCCAAACCCGCTGGTCAGCGGGTTGGCTCGATGTCGGGTCGGGAGGCTGTGCGCTCAGATGCGCATGGGCATGACGACGTACTTGAAGGCGTTGTCGTCGGGGTTGGTGACGAGCGCGGAGCTGTTGCCGTCGGCCAGCTCCACGCGCACCATTTCCTGGCCCATGTTCTGCAGGGCGTCGATGAGGTAGGTGACGTTGAAGCCGATCTCGATGGCGTCGCCGCCGTAGTCGATGTCGAGCTCGTCCACGGCCTCTTCCTGCTCGGCGTTGCTGGAGGCCACGCGCAGGGTGCCGGGCTCCACGTTCAGGCGCACGCCCTTGAACTTCTCGCTCGTCATGATGGCGGTGCGCTGCAGGCTGGAGAGCAGCGGCGCGCGGCCCAGGGTGACGATGTTCTTGTGGTTCTTGGGGATGACGCGGTTGTAGTCGGGGAACTTGCCCTCGACCAGCTTGGTGACGAACTCCATGCCGTCGAAGCTGAACTTGGCCTGGTTGGCCGCGAACTGCATTTCGATGGCACCGTCCTTGTCGGACAGCAGGCGCTGCAGCTCCAGCACGGTCTTGCGCGGCAGGATGACCTCTTGCTTGGGCACTTCCACGTCGAGCGTGGCGGAGGCGAAGGCCAGGCGGTGGCCGTCGGTGGCCACCAGGCTCAGTTGCTTGCCCTCGGCCACGAACAGGATGCCGTTCAGGTAGTAGCGGATGTCGTGCACCGCCATGGCGAAGGACACCTGGCTCAGCAGGCCCTTGAGCGTTTTCTGCGGCACGCTGAACACGGGGCCGAAGCTGGCCGATTCCTGCACCAGCGGGAAGTCTTCGGCCGGCAGGCTTTGCAGCGTGAAGCGGCTCTTGCCGCCCTTGAGGATGAGCTTGCCGCCGGTGTGCTCCAGGCTCACGGTCTGGTCACCGGGCATGGTGCGCAGGATGTCGATGAGCTTGCGCGCGCCCAGCGTGGTGGCGAAGCTGCCGCTGTCGCCATCCAGTTCGGCCGTGGTGCGGATCTGGATTTCCAGGTCGCTGGTGGTGAGCTGCAGTTGCGAGCCCGTCTTGCGCAGCAGCACGTTGGCCAGGATGGGCAGGGTGTGGCGCCGTTCCACGATGCCCGCGACCGACTGCAGCGCGGCCAGGACTTTGTCCTGTGAGGATTTGAAAACGATCATCTGCGGCTCTTTCTTGATGAAGATGCTCCCGGGCCGGGATCGGCGGGCCAAAACCCCCCTATTCTCGCCCTTTTTGAACGCTGTTTACCAGCTTGACTGGCTTGGAAAGGCTCACGCCGGGCTCACCCCTTCAGGGTTTGCTCCAACACGTGCAGTTGCTGGTTGAGTTCGGTGTTCGTCTGGCGCTCGCCGGCGATCTTGCGCACGGCGTGCAGCACGGTGGTGTGGTCGCGCCCGCCAAAGAGCTCGCCGATCTCGGGCAGGCTCTTCTGGGTGAGCTCCTTGGCCAGGAACATGGCGATCTGGCGCGGCCGGGCGATGCTGGCCGGGCGCTTCTTGCTGTACATGTCGGCGACCTTGATCTTGTAGAAGTCGGCCACCGTTTTCTGGATGTTCTCCACGCTGATCTGCCGGTTCTGGATCGACAGCAGGTCCTTCAGCGCGTCGCGCGCGAGCTGGATGGAGATGTCCTTCTGGTTGAAGCGCGAATAGGCCAGGATCTTGCGCAAGGCGCCTTCGAGCTCGCGCACGTTGGAGCGCACGTTCTTGGCGACGAAGAAGGCCACTTCCTCGGGCATCACCGCGCCCTCGACGGCGGCCTTGTTGATCAGGATGGCCACGCGCATTTCCAGCTCGGGCGGCTCGATGGCCACCGTCAGACCGGAATCGAAGCGCGACACCAGGCGCTCGTGGATGTCGGCCAGGCCCTTGGGGTAGGTGTCGCTGGTGAGCACGATGTGGCTCTTCTTGGCCAGCAGCGCCTCGAAGGCGTTGAAGAACTCTTCCTGGGTGCGGTCCTTGTTGGCGAAGAACTGCACGTCGTCGATCAGCAGCAGGTCCAGCGAGTGGTAGCGCGCCTTGAACTCATCGAAGGTCTTGCGCTGATAGGCCTTAACCACATCCGATACGAACTGCTCGGCGTGGATGTAGAGAACTTTGGCCTGGGGCCGCTCGGACAGCAGGTGGTTGCCAATGGCGTGCACCAGGTGGGTCTTGCCCAACCCCACCCCGCCGTAGATGAACAGGGGGTTGTACAACTGCCCCAGGCTGCCGGCCACGTGCATGGCCGCGGCCCGGGCCATGCGGTTGGCCGAGCCCTCCACCAGCGAGCCGAAGGTGAGCGAGGGGTTCAGCCGGGTCTTGGGGGTGTTGGCCGACTCCGCCGGCGCCACATCGACCAGTTCGCTCAGAACCGAGTCGGAGGTGGCATCGAACGTTGGCCGGTTGGCGGGCATCGTCCGCGCAACGGCTTCGCGAGGAGCAAGCGCTAACTCCAACGTGACGGGCGAGCCATGCACGCTTTCCAGCAAGGCGCTGATGCGGCTGGCGTACTGGGCGCGGATCCAGTCGAGTTTGAAGCGGTTGCCCACGGCCAGCACCACCTTGGAGGCGTCCGGCGCGACCGTGGCGGTCAGGGGCCGGATCCAGGTGTTGAACTGCTGCTCGGGGATTTCCTGGGCCAGGCGCTCGATGCACGCCGCCCAGATGGAGCGGTTGTCGCGCAGCGCGGCAGACGGGGTGGTGCCCTCGGACATTCGGGAAAGGGGGGAGCTGTTTGTAGTTGTGGACAAGGGGTGGCACCCCAGGGCGCGCATTGTAGGCACGCGCGGCAGTTATCCACAAGCGCCGCCCGGCATGTCGGACTCCTGTGCTGGCGCGGCCCGGTGAGTTCAGGCCCAAAGGGCCATGGCTTGCCGCACCAGGGGGTTTCTGGCGATAATTGCGGGTTTCCCCGATTTCAGAGCCCATACCATGAAACGCACCTATCAGCCCTCCAAGATCCGCCGCGCCCGCACCCACGGTTTTCTCGTGCGCATGAAGACGCGCGGTGGCCGCGCGGTCATCAACGCCCGCCGCGCCAAGGGCCGCAAGCGTCTGGCGGTCTGAGTCCGGTCGAGCCTCGCCCGCCGGTGATCCAGCGGCTGCGGACCCGGCCCCAGTTCCAGGCTGTGCTGGCCAGTGCCCCCGTGGCCAAGACGCCCCACTTTGCCCTCCACCGCCTCGTCCTTGACCCGGCCGAGGGCCCTGACGCGCTGTTCCCCATCGCCGGCCCCTGGCTCGGCGTGCTGATTCCCAAACGCTGGGCCCGCCGGGCCGTCACCCGCAACGCCGTCCGCCGCCAGATCTACGCCACCGCGCCTTCGGGCGAGGTGTTGCCGGCGGCGGCGCATGTGGTGCGCCTGCGTGGCGCATTTGATCCCAAGCAGTTCGTCAGTGCCCGCTCCGATGCGCTCAAGCGCGCGGTGCGGGCCGAGTTGCTGGCCTTGTGGTTGCGCGTGCCCGCGCCTGCCGCACCCCACCATGTGGCTTGATCTCCCGCGCCGCACGCTGATCGCCCTCGTGAAGGGCTATCGCTTGCTGCTGAGCCCCTGGCTGGGCAGCGGTTGCCGCTTCGAGCCCACCTGCTCGGCCTACGCGCTGGAGGCCTTGCAGCGCCACGGCGCGCTCACCGGCAGCCGCCTTACCCTGACTCGGCTGGCGCGCTGCCACCCCTGGTGCGAGGGCGGCCACGACCCGGTGCCCACCGCGCGCCCCGAGGGCCTGTTCACGCGCCTGCTCATCCGAAACCCCGAAAACAAGAACGCGTCATGAATGACATTCGTCGCTCCATCCTGTGGGTGGTCTTCGGTTTCGCCATGGTCCTCATCTGGGACAAATGGCAGATTCACAACGGCAAGCCCGCCACTTTCTTCCCCAGCAGCACGCCGCCGGCCGTGACCGCGCCCGCCAATGGCGCGCCCCCCCCGGCAGCCGATGCCTCGCTGCCGAGCGCATCGACGTCGACCCCGGCCTCGGCCGGTGCCGGCGCAGTGCCGGGGGCCGAGGCGTCCGCCCCGGCCGCGGCCACGCGCCATGAGGTCACCACCGACGTGCTGCGCCTGAGCTTCAGCAGCGAAGGCGGTGCCCTCGTGGGCGCGCAACTGCTCAAGCACGCCCAGGCTTCGGGTGGCGCCGACCGCGCGATCCAGACGCCTTTCACCCTGCTGTCGCAGACCGGCCAGCGCACCTACGTGGCGCAGAGCGGCCTGGTGGGGGGCAGTTTCCCCACGCACAAGACGCCGATGCGTTTGGCGGGCGATGCGCCCACCACGCTGGCCCAGGGCCAGGACTCGCTGCAGATCCGCTACGAATCCGCGGAAGTCGGTGGCGTGCAGCTCGTCACCACCTACACGCTCAAGCGCGGCCACTACGACATCGGCGTGCAGCACGAGGTCCGCAACGTGGGTGGCGCGCCGGTGAGTCCGCAGCTGTACCGCCAGCTCGTGCGCGACGGCAGTACCGTCGAAAGCCAGACGCCCTTCTATTCGACCTTCACCGGCCCGGCCGTCTACACCACGGAACAGAAGTTCCAGAAGGTCGAGTTCAAGAACATCGAGGGCGACAAGGCCAGCTACGTGAAGAACGCGAGCGATGGCTACGTGGCCATGGTGCAGCACTACTTCGCCACCGCCTGGCTGATCGACGCCGGCGTGGCGCGCGAGAACTTCGTGCGCAAGGTGGCCGACAACCTCTACTCCGTGGGCAGCCTCACCTCGCTGCCGGCCATCGAACCGGGTCAGTCGCAGACCGTGCAGGCCCGCCTGTTCGTGGGCCCGCAAGACGAGAAGCAGCTCGAAGTCCTGGCCCCCGGCCTAGAGCTCGTGAAGGACTACGGCTGGCTCACCATCCTGGCCAAGCCGCTGTACTGGCTGCTCGAGAAGATCCATGGCTTCGTGGGCAACTGGGGCTGGGCCATCGTGCTGCTGGTGGTGCTCATCAAGGCCGCGTTCTACTGGCTCAACGCCAGCGCCTACCGCAGCATGGCCAAGATGAAGGCCATCAACCCGCGCATCATGGAAATGCGTGAGCGCCTAAAGAGCAACCCGCAGCAGATGCAGCAGGAGATGATGAAGATCTACCGCGAGGAAAAGGTCAATCCCCTCGGCGGCTGCTTCCCCATCCTGATCCAGATCCCCGTGTTCATCGCGCTCTACTGGGTGCTGCTGTCCAGCGTGGAGATGCGCAACGCGCCCTGGATGGCCTGGATCCACGACCTGTCCTCGCCCGACCCGTTTTACATCCTGCCGCTGGTGATGGCCGTCACCACCATGATCCAGACCGCGCTGAACCCGCTGCCGCCCGATCCGCTGCAGGCCAAGCTGATGTGGATGATGCCGCTGGTGTTCTCGGTGATGTTCTTCTTCTTCCCGTCGGGCCTGGTGCTCTACTGGATCACGAACAACGTGCTGACGATCCTCCAGCAGGCGCACATCAACCGCCGCATGGGTGTGCCCCTCAAGTTCAATATTCCGAAATTCAAGTAACCCCCTGCGCCGCTTCGCGGCTTCCCCCTTGCAGGGGGACGGCACCCACGGCCCGGCGAAGCCGGTTCCGTGGTGCCACCGGGTTGGGGGCTGGCGCACCACCGCTTTTATGCTCCCGCATCACGCTGACCCCATTGCTGCGATTGCCACGGCCCCCGGCCGTGGCGGCGTGGGCATCGTGCGGGTGTCGGGCAAGGGGCTGGCGCCCTTCGTGCGTGCGCTGCTCGGGCGTGAGTTGAAACCGCGCGAGGCCACGTACGGGCCCTGGCGCGGGGCCGATGGGCAGCCGATCGACCACGGGCTGTCGCTGTGGTTTCCGGCGCCGCACTCCTACACCGGGGAAGACGTGCTGGAGCTGCAAGGCCACGGGGGCCCTGTGGTGCTGCAGTTGCTGCTGGCGCGTTGCCTGGAGGTGGCGCGCGCCACACTGCCGGGCCTGCGTCTGGCGCGCGCGGGCGAGTTCACCGAGCGTGCCTTTCTCAACGACAAGCTCGACCTCGCGCAGGCCGAGGCCGTGGCCGATCTGATCGACGCCAGCACCGAAGCCGCCGCGCGCAGTGCAGCGCGCTCGCTCGACGGCGCGTTCTCGCGGCGCGTGCACACGCTGCAGGAAGCGCTGACGAACCTGCGCATGCTGGTCGAGGCCACGCTGGACTTTCCCGAGGAAGAGATCGATTTTCTGCAAAAGGCCGACGCGCAGGGCCAACTCGATCGTCTGCGCGAGGCCTTGTCGGTGCTGCGCGCCGAGGCGCGTCAGGGCGCCTTGTTGCGCGACGGGCTGCAGGTGGTGATCGCGGGCCAGCCCAACGCCGGCAAGAGCTCGCTGCTCAATGCGCTGGCGGGCGCGGAACTCGCCATCGTCACGCCCATCGCCGGCACCACGCGCGACGTGGTGCAGCAGACCATCCAGATCGAGGGTGTGCCGCTGCACGTGACCGACACCGCCGGCCTGCGCGACAGCCCTGAAATCGACGAGGTCGAGCGCATCGGCATCGAGCGCGCGTGGCAGCGCATCCGTGGCGCCGACGCGGTGCTGTTCCTGCACGACCTCACGCGCTGGGGCGAGCCGCGCTACCGCTACGCCGACGCCAACATCGCGCGCGGCCTGCCCGCAGGCGTGCCGGTGCTGCACGTGTGGAACAAGCTGGATCAGGCGGACGCCGCGCCGCAGGGGGCCGACGACATCGCCTTGTCGGCCAAGCACGGGACCGGGCTGGACGCGCTGCGCCAGCGCTTGTTGCAACTGGCGGGCTGGCAACCTGGCGGCGATGGGCTCTTCATGGCGCGCGAGCGGCACCTGCAGGTGCTTGCGCGTGTCGATGAGCACCTCGAACTCGCCGCCGCGCGCCTGCGCGAGGCCGCCGCACAACTCGATCTTTTGGCCGAAGAGTTGCGCCTCGCGCAACAGGCGCTGGGCGAAATCACCGGCGAGTTCACGGCCGACGATCTGCTGGGCGTCATTTTTTCGCGTTTTTGCATCGGCAAATAGTTTTCCGTGCCGCCGTTCACGGGTTGTGCCGCACCGCTGGGAACCGACCTGTAAGGATGGGTTACGCCGGTGTTGCGCCGTGCGACGCGCTGGGGTTCACTTGGCGCATGAGTGCCCCCACCGCCGCCCCTGCGCGCTTCGACATCCAGCATCTGGCGCAAGCCATGCGCCACAGCAGCGCCCTGGACGCGGTGCCCCTGAACCTGAGCGACGCGCATTGGGTCACGCTGGCCAATTACATGCAGCCCGTCGCCTTGCAGCAAGGCCAGGTGCTGATCGAACAGGGCGTGAAAGACCGCACCGTCTACTTCGTCGAGAGCGGCACGCTCACCGTGCACTACGAAGACTCCAAAGAGCGCGTGCGCATCGCCGTGGTGGGCGCCGGCTCGCTGCTGGGCGAAGGTGCCTTCTTCAGTCACCTGCCCCGCAGCGCCACCGTCAATGCGGGCAGCGATTGCCGGCTGTGGTGCCTCATGCCGCTGCGCTTTCGCGAGCTGGGTGTCCGGCACCCGCAGATCGCCCTCGAGTTGACTGTGGCCATGTCGGCCGTGCTGGCGCGGCGCATGTACAACAAGCCCAAGCGCGTGGCGGTGACTTGATGCCGTTCAACGGCTCGTTACCACACGGCGGCATGCCCGCCCCTTACGCTCACGAACCCGCCGCCACGTGATCACCACACTCAACATGTCGTTCCTGAACTGGTTGTCGGCCCGCAAACCGTTCGCTGGCAAGGGCGCCCTTGCGCGCGCCCGCAACGCCTTCCGCACCACCACCATGCCGCTGATCTCGCCGCGGCGTGGCCGCCGGCTGTTGCGGCGCGAGCAACTCTTCGCGGTGGTGCGTGAGTCGCTCATCCGCGGCGGCGTGCTGTCCACCAGCTACTCGTTCAAGGTGCTCAACCTGGACGCCAATGGCGACACCTTCATCGCATTGGTGGACCTGGCGCTGCCCGCCCAGTCCATGCCCGACGAATTCCTGCTCGAGATCGAGCGCTGGATCCAGCAAAGCGCCAAAAGCCGGCATGTGATGGACGTGCGCGGCGTCTACTGGCGCCGCAAGGCCACGCCGGAGCAGGTGGGCCAGGCGCTGCGCGCGGCGGTGCCCGCGCAAACGCGGCGCGAGGCGCCGGACACGTCCATTCCCCGGCCGGCGGTGTCCGCCAGCCGCGCGCCTGCGCAGGCCGTGGGCGAGGATGAGGTGCGCGCCTTCCGCGACGCGATCAATTCGCTGCCGGCGGCGACCATGCGCCACCCCAAAGAGCCTCAGTTGCCAATGCCCACGCCTGAGGCAGTGAGCGATTTCGCTGCCCTCAGCGACACGCAGCACGGCAAGATCTGAGCCGCGCGGGCCCAGGCCCGCTCAGTGCCCCTCGAAATCGATCAGCGTGAACAGCGCCAAGCCGCTGTCGCGCAGCTTGGCTGAGCCGCCCAGCTCGGGCAGATCGACGATCGCGGCGCCTTCGGTCACCTCGGCGCCCAGCTTCTCCAGCAGGCGACGCCCCGCCATCATGGTGCCGCCGGTGGCGATCAGGTCGTCGATCAGCAGCACCCGGTCACCTGCCTTCACCGCGTCGGTGTGCAGTTCCACCGTGGCGCTGCCGTACTCCAGCTCGTAGGTTTCCTCCACCGTGTTGAAGGGCAGCTTGCCCTTCTTGCGGATGGGCACGAAACCCACGCCGAGTTCGTAGGCCAGCACCGAGCCGATGATGAATCCGCGTGCGTCCAGACCCGCCACGACGGTGGGGCGAAGGGTCGGGTCCATGTAGCGGTGCACGAAGGTGTCGATGAGCACGCGAAAGACCTTCGGGTCCTGCAGCAGCGGGGTGATATCGCGGAACATCACACCCGGGGCGGGCCAGTCGGGCACGGTGCGGATGTGGGAGCGCAGGTAGTCGGCGGTGTCCATGGCGGCGATTATGGAAGACGGCCCCGCAGCGCACGCGTCAACCCACCAGCAGCTTCTCCTCGGCCAGCGCCAGCGCGGCCGACTGTCCGCTGAGCACCAGCGTGTCGCCACCGGCAAGCACCGCGTCGTCGCCGGGCACCCCTGGGCGACCGTTGGCGTGGCGCAGACTGACCACACGCACGCCAATGGCCGGTAGGGCCAGGCTGCCCAGCGAATGGCCGACCATGCGCCCGGCCCGTGGCAGCGTCACGGTGGTCAGGCGTTCCTGCTGCAACTCGTCGGCGGTGTCGTCGTCGGCACCGCGGAAGTAGCCGCGCAACAGCTCGTAGCGCGCATCGCGCTGCGCCTGCACCGCGCGCAGCACCCGGCGCATCGGCACGCCCACCAGCGCCAGCGCGTGGCTGGCCAGCATCAGGCTGGCCTCTATGGCCTCGGGCACCACCTCGGCCGCGCCGGCCGCGCGCAGCCGCTCCAGGTCGGCGTCGTCCATGGTGCGCACCACCACCGGCACGTGGGGCGCGTGTTCCGAGGCGTGGCGCAGCACCTTGAGCGCCACGGGCGTGTCGTTGAAGGTCACCACCGCCGCGCTGGCACGGTGCAGGCCGGCGGCCATGAGGGCCTGCAGGCGCGCAGCGTCGCCGAACACCACCGAGTCGCCGGCCGCGGCGGCCTGGCGCACGCGGTCGGGGTCGAGGTCCAGGGCCATGTAGGGGATGCCCTCGGCCTCCAGCAGCCGCGCGAGGTTCTGCCCACAGCGGCCGTAGCCGCAGATGATCACGTGCTTGTCGGCGTTGATCGCCTTGCGCGCGATGGCGGTCATCTGCACCGATTGCATCAGCCAGTCGCTGCCCACCAGGCGGGTGACGATCCGGTTGCTGTACAGGATGGCGAAGGGCGTGAGCATCATGGACACCACCATGCTGGCCAGCACGGGGTTGAACAGCTCGGGTGGCACGAGGTTGTGCTGGCCCGCCAGCGTGAGCAGCACCAGGCCGAACTCGCCACCTTGCGCCAGGTAGAGCCCGGTGCGCAGCGCGGTACCCATGGGTGCCCCGAAGGCCCGGGCCAGCGCGGTGATCAACACCAGCTTGAAGGCCATCGATGCCACGAGCATGAACAGCACCAGCGGCCAGTGCTGCAGCACCAGACGCCAGTCCAGCGTCATGCCGATGGTGATGAAGAACAGGCCCAGCAGCACGTCGTGGAACGGACGGATGTCGGTCTCGACCTGGTGCTTGTATTCCGTTTCTGCGATGAGCATGCCGGCCACGAAGGCGCCCAGGGCCAGCGAGAGGCCAGCGTGTTCGGTGATCCAGGCCAGCCCCAGGGTAACCAGCAACAGGTTGAGCATGAACAGCTCGTCGCTCTTGCGCCGCGCCACCAGCGTGAGCCACCAGCGCACGGCGCGTTGGCCACCGGTGAGCAGCACCGCGAGCAGCACCCCCGCCTTCAGTACGGCCAGGCCCAGCGCCGTGGCCAGTGCTTCCGGTGGCGCCGACAGCGCCGGGATGAGCACCAACAGCGGCACCACGGCCAGGTCCTGGAACAGCAGCACGCCCATCACGCGTTTGCCGTGCTCCGATTCGAGCTCCAGGCGCTCGGCCATGAGCTTGACGACGATGGCCGTGCTGCTCATGGCCATGATGCCGCCCATGGTCAGCGCCGCCTGCCACGACAGGCCCCAGGAGCGCGGCAGTGCCAGCCCCAGAGCGAAGGAGGCCAGCGCGGCCAGCACCATCGTGCAGACCACTTGTGACAGGCCCAGGCCGAAGACGTGGCGGCGCATGGCGCGCAGCTTGGTCAGGCTGAACTCCAGGCCAATCACGAACATCAGGAAGACCACGCCGAACTCGGCGAGGTAGCGCAGCCCGCCGGAGTTCTGCGACAGCGCCAGCGCGTGCGGCCCGATCAGCACGCCCACCGCGAGGTACCCCACCATGGGCGGCAGTTTGTAGCTGCGGCAGGCCACCACGGCCAGCACGGCGGCCAGCAGGTACAGCAGCGCGAGGTCGAGCGAGGTCATGGCCCGCATCGTAAGGGCGGCTTGGCCCCCCGCGGGCCGGGGATTCGCGGGGCCGCAGCGATAATCCGGCGCATGTCCGTCCTCTCCCCGATCGACCCGTCGCGGGCCCGCCAGTTGGCCATCGAGACCCTGCAGATCGAAGCCGACGCCGTGAGTGCGCTCGCCCGGCGCGTCGATGAAGCCTTTGCGCAGGCTGCCCAGCGCCTTCTGGACTGCCGTGGCCGCGTGGTGGTCATGGGCATGGGCAAGAGCGGACACATCGGTCGCAAGCTCGCCGCCACCCTGGCCTCGACCGGTACGCCCGCCATGTTCGTGCATCCGGCCGAAGCCAGCCATGGCGACCTGGGCATGATCACCCGTCAGGACGCCGTGCTGGCGCTCAGCAACTCCGGCGAGAGCGAGGAGCTCAGCGCCATCCTGCCCTTCATCAAGCGCATGGGTGTGCCGCTGATCGCGCTCACCGGGCGGGCCGACTCGACGCTGGGGCGCCACGCCGACGTGGTGCTCGACACGTCCGTGGCCAAGGAGGCCTGTCCGCACAACCTCGCGCCCACGGCCAGCACCACGGCCCAACTCGCCATGGGCGACGCCCTGGCGGTGGTCCTGCTGGACGCGCGCGGCTTCCTGGCCGACGATTTCGCGCGATCGCACCCCGGTGGTTCGCTGGGCCGCAAGCTGCTCACGCACGTGAGCGACGTGATGCGCCGCGACGAGGCCGTGCCCTGTGTGGCGCCTGACACCGGGCTGATGGACCTGATGCGTGAGATCAGCGCCAAGGGCCTGGGCATGAGCGCCGTCGTGGCCGATGGGCGCGCGGTTGGCGTCTTCACCGATGGCGACCTGCGCCGCCTGATCGAGCGCACCGGCAACGGCACTGACCTGCGCGCGCTGAGCGCGCGCGAGGTGATGCACCACGCACCCCGCACCGTGCGCGAGAACGCGCTCGCGGTGGAAGCCGCCGAACTGATGGAGGCCCACAGCATCACCAGTCTGCTGGTGGTGGATGAGGCGGGCCGGCTGGTGGGGGCGCTCAACAGCAACGACCTCATGCGCGCGAAGGTGATCTGATGGCCCCCGTGCTGAGCTTTCCTGCCGAACTGCTGCTGCGCGCCCAGCCCGTGCGCGTGGCCTTCTTCGACGTCGACGGCGTGCTCACGGACGGTGGTCTGTACTTCAGCGAAGCGGGCGAAACGCTCAAGCGCTTCAGCTCGCTCGACGGCCACGGCCTGAAGCTGTTGCAGCGCCACGGCATCACGCCCGCCGTGGTCAGCGGGCGCGACGGCAAACCTCTGCGCCAGCGCCTGTCCGCGCTGGGCGTCACCCATCTGCGCCTGGGCACCGAAGACAAGGCGCCCGCGGCCCAGTCCATCCTCGACGAGCTCGGCCTCGGCTGGGAGGCCGCCGCCGCCATGGGCGACGACTGGCCCGACCTGCCTTTGCTGCACCGTGCCGCCCTGGCCGTTGCGCCGCCGGCCGCGCACGACGAGGTGCGCGCCATCGCCCATCACGTGACGCGGCGAGCCGCCGGCGAAGGTGCGGCGCGCGAGTTTTGCGACCTGCTGCTGATGGCGCGCGGCGCCTACGCAGCCGAGCTCGAGGCCGCCGCGCGGTGAACGCCGAGGACGACTTCGACCTCATCCCGGGTCTGGACCGCAGCGCGCCGCCCGAGCCGCGCCGGCGCCCGGCCCCATGGTGGGATCGCCTGTCCATCTACCTGCCTATCATGCTCATGGGCCTGCTGGCGCTGGCTTCGTATTGGCTGCTGCGCGCCACGCCGCCCGCACCGGAGCCTCAGCCCGAGCGGCCGGTGACCAGCGAACCCGACTACTTCATGCGCCGCTTCTCGGTGAAGTCCTTCGACGCCGCCGGCCAGCTCAAGGCCGAGGTCATTGGCGATGAGGCGCGCCACCACCCCGACGACGACCGGGTCGAGATCGACAACGCGCGCATCCGCAACCTGGCCGAGTCCGGCGCCGTGATGCGCGCCACCGCGCAGCGCGTCACCACCAACGCCGACAACACCATCTTCGTGCTCGAAGGCGACGCCGTAGTGGTGCGGGAAGGCGGTCGCACCGACGCGGGCGAACCCCTGCCGCGCCTGGAGTTTCGCGGCGAGTTCCTGCGCGTGGAACTTGAACCCGTCGAGCGCGTGACCTCCGACCAGCCGGTCGAATTGCTGCGCAACGGCGATCGCATCAACGCGCAGACGCTGGACTACCGCGGAGACGAGCAGGTCGCCGATTTCCGCGGGCGCGTGCGCGTGCAGCTCAACCCCCGGGCCGCCCCATGAACCCGTCTGCTGCTCCCCTGGTCTTCATCACCGGTGCCTCCAGTGGCATCGGCCAAGCACTGGCAGCGCGCTTCGCGCGGGCTGGCTACCGGCTCGCGCTGGTGGCGCGCCGTACCGCCGAGCTGCAGGCCTGGGCCGAAGCCCAGGGACTGGGCTCCGAGCACTGCCGCGTATATGGCGCCGATGTGGCGCAGGTGGAGAGCATCGTGGCCGCCGGCCAGGCTTGCCTGGCCGAGCAGGGTCTGCCCGAGGTCGTGATCGCCAACGCTGGCATCAGCGTCGGCATGGACACCGGCGAGCGCGACGACCTGGAGGTCCTGAGTCGCACCTTCGCCACCAACAACGTCGGCATGGCGGCCACCTTTCACCCCTTCGTGCGGGCCATGCAGGCGCGCGGCGCGGGCGCGCTGGTGGGCATCGCCAGCGTGGCGGCCATTCGCGGCCTTCCCGGTCACGGCGCCTACTGTGGCAGCAAGGCCGCCGTGGTGAGCTACTGCGAAAGCCTGCGCGGTGAGCTGCGCGGCAGCGGTGTGTCGGTGGTGACTCTGGTGCCCGGCTACGTCGACACCCCCCTCACGCGCGAAAACCGCTACCCCATGCCTTTCCTGATGACGCCCGAGGCCTTTGCGGACCGCGCCTTCGACGCCATCGCAGGGCGCGCCAGCTACCGAGTCATTCCCTGGCAGATGGGCGTGGTCGCCAAGTTGCTGCGCCTGCTGCCCAACGCCCTGTTCGACCGGCTGCTGCAGGGACGCCCCCGCAAGCACCGCGCGGGCGAAGGGCGCTGAAAAACAAAAACCCCGCGAGGTCATCGCGGGGTTTGCTGGGGGACAGTGCGTCCGCCGGGGATCAGTAGCCGCCGCGGCCGCCGCCGCCGCCACCATCGCGACGACCGCCACCGCCGTAGGGGCTGCGGAAGCCGCCGTCTTGGCCGCCACCACCGAAGCCACCTTCGCGACGACCACCGCCGAAGCCACCGCCACCGCTGCGCGGGGGACGCGGCTCCATCGGACGCGCTTCGTTGACCACCAGGCTGCGGCCGCCGAGCGACTGGCCGTTCATGCCCTGAATGGCGGACTGCGCTTCAGAGTCGCTGCCCATCTCCACAAAGCCGAAGCCCTTGGAGCGGCCGGTTTCGCGCTCCATCATGACCTTGGCGCTGTTGACTGCACCGAAAGCCGAGAAGGCCTGTTGCAGGTCTTCGTCGCGCACCGTGTACGGCAGGTTGCCGACATAAAGTTTGTTGCCCATTCGAGGGACTCCTAAAACACAAGATAAGAAGCGATGGAGGAGCCCCGTCGTCCGGCACAGGTGCAGCGCGCGAAACCAACCGATCACTTGACACGCGGCCGCCCTGGCGGCACGCCGGGGCATTATGCGCCGATCGTCGGAAAGTCGGTGACAAATTTCCGGACGATGCAAGTCAAACCCCCGGCCGATGCGTGGTTACAACATGCCGGACGCTTATACTGCCGCCCAGCGCCGATTTGTCCGGATTGCGGGCGCTCAACAAATGCCGCTAAAGGGGAGCTCGGAGATGCCCGGTCTGCCTTTTGGCTCACCGGGTTTTCTGTTTTCAGGCCCTGCGCCAGCAGGGAACGAGCGTGATCGTCACCCCCGTCACCTACCGATTCGACCAGCCGCTCTCCCTGCGGGGCGGCGCGGTGCTGCCGGCCTACGAGCTGGTGGTCGAGACCTACGGCACCCTCAACGCCGACAAGTCCAACGCCGTTCTGGTGTGCCACGCGCTCAACGCCTCGCACCACGTGGCCGGATGGCACGCGGACGCCAGCGACCAGCCCCTGGCCCGCTCCGAGGGCTGGTGGAACAACATGATCGGCCCGGGTAAACCCGTAGACACCGACCGTTTCTTCGTCATCGGTGTCAACAACCTCGGCTCCTGTTTCGGCTCAACCGGCCCCACACACAACAACCCGGCCACCGGCCAAGCCTGGGGCGCGGACTTCCCCGTGGTGACGGTGGAGGACTGGGTCGAGGCCCAGGCCCGCCTGCTGGACGCCATGGGCATCCAGACCCTGGCCGCCGTGATGGGCGGCAGCCTGGGCGGCATGCAGGCCCTGGCCTGGACGCTGCAGTACCCCGAGCGCGTGCGCCATGCGGTGGTGGTGGCCAGCGCGCCCAACCTCACGGCCGAGAACATTGCCTTCAATGAGGTGGCGCGCCGCGCCATCGTGACCGACCCCGACTTCCACGGCGGCCACTACCTGCAACACGGCACCCTGCCGCGCCGCGGCCTGCGCATCGCGCGAATGATCGGGCACATCACCTACCTCAGCGACGACGTGATGAACGAGAAGTTCGGGCGTGCGCTGCGCACGGTCGATGGCGAAGACCCGGCGGCCGTGGCCGAGCTGGCCTACCGCTACACGACCCAGGATGTCGAGTTCCAGATCGAGAGCTACCTGCGTTACCAGGGCGACAAGTTCAGCGAGTACTTCGATGCCAACACCTACCTGCTGATCACGCGCGCGCTCGATTACTTCGACCCCGCGCGTGAGCACGGCGGCAGCCTGGGCGCTGCGCTGGCGCGCGCACAGGCCAAGTTCCTGCTCGTGAGCTTCAGCACCGACTGGCGCTTCTCCCCCGCGCGCAGCCGCGAGATCGTCAAGGCCCTGCTCGACAACCGCCGTGAGGTGAGCTACTGCGAGATCGACGCGCCGCACGGGCACGACGCCTTCCTGCTCGACGACGCGCGCTACCACGCGGCCGTGCGCAGTTTCTTCCAACACACCGTGGGGGCGCCGCAATGAGCGAACGCCACCTGCTCGACTCCATCGCCCGCCTGGTGCCTCCGGGCTCGCGCGTGCTCGACCTGGGCTGTGGCGACGGCGCCATGCTCGCCCACCTGCAGGCCACGCGCGGCTGCACCGGCTACGGCGTCGAGATCGACGACGCCGAGGTGCAGGCCTGTCTGCAGCGCGGCGTGAACGTGCTGCAACTCAACCTCGAGGAAGGTCTGACCATGTTCGGCGACAACGCCTTCGACGTGGTCCTGCAGATCGACACCCTTCAGCACTTGCGCAACGCCGAGACCATGTTGCGCGAGACCGCGCGCGTGGGCCGCATCGGCGTGGTGGCTTTCCCCAACTTCGCGCACTGGCCCAACCGACTGGCCGTGCTGCAGGGGCGCATGCCGGTGACCAAGCGGTTGCCCTACCAGTGGTACGACACACCCAACATCCGCGTCGGCACCTACGCCGACTTCGAGGTGCTGGCGCGGCGCAACGGCCTCACAGTGGAGGACGGATTCGGCCTGCACGAAGGCCGTGAGGTGCGCATGCTGCCCAATCTCATGGCCAGCACGGCGGTGTTCCGCTTCTCCAAGTGAGTTGAACGCGCCCGTTCAGGGCGTGGCGTTCTCGCGCGCCGCGTCCTCGGCGAAGTCCCCCTCGGCGGTGGCCTGGCCGAAGCCCGGGTAGATCACCGCGAAGTCGGCGGTGATGCGCTCCAGCGGCAGGTCGTCAAAGCTGCCGCGCTCGTTCACGTACTCCATGTGGCGCCGGCCGGCACGGTCGTAGGGGTGGTACAGCGAGTCGTGCACGCCATCGAACTCCAGCGGCAGCAGACCGAACTTCTCGCACAGGGACAGGTTGAAGGCCGGCGTGGCCTTGCGCCAGGCGCCGTCGATCCAGAGCTCGGTGTAGCCGTGCCAGACGAACAGGTCGCTGCCCATGGTCTGGCGCAGCTTCTCCGTGCTCATGTGGTTCTTCACGTCGGCGAAGCCCAGCCGCGCCGGGATGCCGACGGCACGCGCCACGGCGGCCATCAGCACCGCTTTGGGCACGCACCAGCCATGGCCCTGCCGCAGCGTGGTGCTTGCACGCATGCCCGTGGGCGATAGGTCGATGCGGTAGGGGTCGTAGCGGACCTGGTCGCGCACGGCCAGGTAGAGCGAGACCGCGCGCTCGCGCACCGAGTCACCCCGCGCGTGTTCGTGCGCAAACGCACGGATCGTGGGGTGGTCGCTGTCGATGGCGGCGGTGGGGGAGAGGTGGGGAGACATCACCTGAAGTTAGCAGAGGCCAGGCACCCCGGGCGCGTCAGGGGTGAAGTGGCGAATGCTTTGGTATTCAAGGGGCGCCCCAGGCACCGCCCCGGTGCCTTATAGCCCCGGGTTTGTCGTCCTTTTTCCGACTTCAGACCGCGCGGGCCTGGCCGATAGTCCCCTCACCCCCATTCCCATTTCCTTTCCTGCAAGAGGACAGACAGCCATGGACATGCGCAACGAAGCCACCCACATCGCCCGCCAGGACGGCGCGCGCGCCGCCGCGCAAGCCGCCGCCAGCGCGGAATTCCTGACCTTCCGCCTGGGCGCCGAGGAATACGGCATCGACATCCTGCGCGTGCAAGAGATCCGTTCTTACGAAGAGCCCACGCGCATTGCCAACGCGCCCAGCTTCATCAAGGGTGTGGTCAACCTGCGCGGCGTGATCGTGCCCGTCGTGGACCTGCGCATCAAGCTCGGCTGCGAAAAGGTCGAATACAACGGCTTCACCGTGGTGATCGTGCTCAACGTGCGCGGCCGCGTGGTCGGTGCCGTGGTGGATTCGGTGTCCGACGTGCTGGAACTCGCCGGCGACCTGATCAAGCCCGCGCCCGAGATGAGCGCCTCGATCGACACCAGCTTCATCACCGGCATCGCCAGCGTGGGCGAACGCATGCTGATCCTCATGGACATCGAGGCGCTCATGTCGAGCGCCGACATGGGCCTCATCGAAAGCGCCCAGGCGCTGCAATAAGGCTGCCACTGCCGCCGCCGCTCGTGGAAGGAGACACCTGACATGTTCCGATCGAATCCCCTTACGGACAAGAAGAGCGGCGCCTCCGTGGCACGCCGCCTCTCCCTGCAAGCCGTGGCGCTGCTGGCCGGCACGCTGGCCATCATCAGCATCAGCATGGCCCTCGTGGTCGAAGGCAATTCGCGCACGCGACTGGCCAATGCCGCGGGCGACAAGGCCGCGGCCCTGGCCGACTCGGTCGACGCCTTCGACGCCACCGCGCGCATGATGACCGAGCGCGCCTACCAGCCCTTCCGCAAGAAGTTCGCCGAGCACTTCGAGCTCGACGTGGCCAACGGCATGCTCAAGAGCTGGGGCATGCTGCTCAACGGCGACAACAGCGAGGCCGACTCCTTCCACCTCGCCAACGGCGGCGTGGCCACCATCTTCATGCGTAAGGGCGACGATTTCGAGCGCGTCAGCACGTCCCTGAAGAAGGAAAACGGCGAGCGTGCCGTCGGCACCACGCTGGCGCGCAACCACGCGGCCTATCCCCTGATGCTGCAGGGCAAGGCCTACACCGGACGTGCCGTGCTGTTCGGCCAGGCTTACATGACGCATTACGAGCCCGTGAAGGACGCGGCCGGCCAGGTGGTCGGCATCCTGTTCATCGGCTTCGACATCCGCGACTTCCAGGCCTCTCTGGACAAGCTGGTGAGCGATGCGACCTACTTCCAATCGGGCGGCACGGTGATCATCGATCCGCGCACGGCCAACGCCGATGCGCTGTTCATTTCGCCGCCGGCACTGGCCGGCAAGAAGGTGCTCGAAGTCAACCCCGCGGCCGGCCCCATGCTGGACGAGATGCGCGCCGGTGACGACGTCTTCGTGCGCGAGTCCGTGGCCCTGCTCAACCCGCAGATCAGCAAGCCCTGGGCGGTCAAGCGCTACACCAACGCCAGCGGCTGGTGGGTGATCGCCGAGGTCTCGGACGACGAGGCCATGGCCTCGCACTGGCGCATGATGTACATGTTCTGGGGCCTGTTGATCTTCACGACCGCCTTGCTTGGCGTCGGCCTGTTCGTGCTGATCCGCCGCAACGTGAGCGCACCGCTGCGCGAGCTCACCAATGCGGTGACCACGGTGTCGCAGGGCGACCTCACGCAGGCCTTCCACACCACCCGGCGCGACGAACTCGGCACGCTGGTGGTGGAAGTGGAGGCCATGCGCCAGCGCTTCCTGGACATGATGCGCCAGCTGCGTTCGGCGGCCGACAGCATCAACACCGCTTCGCAGGAAATCGCCACCGGCAACCAGGACCTGAGCAGCCGCACGGAACAGACCGCGAGCAACCTGCAGCAGACGGCGGCCAGCATGGAACAACTCACCGGCACGGTGCGCCAGAGCGCGGACTCCGCGCGCCAGGCCAATCAGCTCGCGGCGACCGCCGCCGAGGTGGCCGCGCGCGGCGGCTCGGTGGTCTCGCAAGTGGTCACCACCATGGACGAGATCAATTCGAGCTCGCGCAAGATCAACGACATCATCGGCGTCATCGACGGCATCGCCTTTCAGACCAACATCCTGGCGCTCAACGCGGCGGTGGAGGCGGCGCGCGCGGGTGAACAGGGCCGCGGCTTCGCGGTGGTGGCCGGCGAGGTGCGCAATCTGGCGCAGCGCAGCGCCGAGGCGGCCAAAGAGATCAAGGGTCTGATCGGTGCCAGCGTGGAGCGGGTGGACGCGGGCTCGCGTCTGGTGGCCGACGCGGGGCAGACGATGAGCGAGATCGTGGGCTCCGTGCAACGGGTGAGTGACATCATTGGCGAGATCACGGCGGCCTCGGGCGAGCAGAGCGAGGGCATCGGCCAGGTGAACGTGGCGGTGAGCCAGCTGGACCAGATGACGCAGCAGAACGCAGCGCTGGTGGAGCAGAGCGCGGCCGCCGCGCAGAGCCTGAAGGAACAGGCGGACCGCCTGGCCCAGGTCGTGCAGGTGTTCCGCATCGGCCAGGAAACGGCCACGGAACCGGTGCTGCGCGCCACGCCGGTGCCGGTGGCCCTGCCGAAGGCCGCCTCCTCCTCCGCGGTCGTGAGCACCAAGGCCTCGGCAGCCGCCCCGGCCAAGCAGGCGGCAACGCCCGCGCCGACCCGCACCAAGGCCGCACCCGTGGCCCAGGCAACACCCGCGCCGCGCGCGGCGCCCGCTTCCACGACCCCTGCGCCGAGCACGGCGGAAGGTGAGTGGGAGAGCTTCTGAATACCGGGGCGGCACGCACCGCCCCTTGCCTTGCCGGTCGTTGGAGAGCAAAGAAATGAACGTGATCAACCGATTCAGGATCGGGCCCCGCCTGTACCTGGGCTTCGCGCTGGTGCTTATGCTGCTGGCGGGCCTCACGGGCACCGCCTGGTACAGCCTGAGGGCCTCGCAGGCCGCCACGGCACGCGTGGTCGAGATGGACCGGCTCGCGGGCCTCACCCAGGAATGGCTGATGAGCACGCAGATCAACATCAACCGCGTGATGGCCCTGGCCACCTCGCGCAACGACCCTGCGGTCGACAGCCACTTCAAACCCTTGATCGCGCAGGTGTCGGCCCGCATCAGCGAGGTGCAGAAGGAGCTGGTCTCCGGCATCCAGAGCGAGCGAGGCAAGGCGCTGCTCGAGGAGATCGGCGAGCGTCGCAGCGCCTACATGGGCGTGCGCAAGACCTATTTCGACGCGCTCAAGAACGGCGACGCCGCCGGCGCCCAGCAGCTGCTGGGCAATGCCCTGATGCCGGCCGCGCAGGCCTATGGTGACAAGCAGCAGGAGCTGCTCGACCTGCAACGCCAGCTGGTGGCCGATGCGGTGGCGGCGTCCGAGGCCACGAGCAACCGCCAGGTGGGCGTGCTGTTGATCATGGCGCTGGCCGCCATGGGCCTGGCCCTGGTGCTGGCCTGGCGCATCACGCGCTCGGTGACCGTCCCACTGACCCAGGCCGTGGGCGTGACCCGCGACGTGGCGCAGGGCGATCTGACGCGCGACGTGAGCACGCCGCTCACCGACGAGCTGGGCGATCTGCTGCGCGCTCTCGGCGACATGAAGGCCTCGCTCACGCGCACCGTGAGCCAGGTGCGCAGCGCCACCGACAGCATCAACACCGCCTCGCAGGAGATCGCAACCGGCAACCAGGACCTGAGCGCGCGCACGGAACAGACCGCGAGCAACCTGCAGCAGACGGCGGCCAGCATGGAGCAACTCACCGGCACGGTGCGCCAGAGCGCGGACTCCGCGAGGCAAGCCAACCAGCTCGCGGCGACCGCCGCCGAGGTGGCCGCGCGCGGCGGCTCGGTGGTCTCGCAGGTGGTCACCACCATGGACGAGATCAACCAGAGCTCCAGGAAGATCAACGACATCATCGGCGTCATCGACGGCATCGCTTTCCAGACCAACATCCTGGCCTTGAATGCGGCGGTGGAAGCGGCGCGCGCGGGTGAACAGGGCCGCGGCTTCGCGGTGGTGGCGGGCGAGGTGCGCAACCTTGCGCAGCGCAGCGCCGAAGCGGCCAAAGAGATCAAGGGCCTGATCGGTGCCAGCGTGGAGCGGGTGGACGCGGGCTCGCGTCTGGTGGCCGACGCGGGGCAGACGATGAGCGAGATCGTGGGCTCGGTGCAGCGGGTGAGCGACATCATTGGCGAGATCACGGCGGCCTCGGGCGAGCAGAGCGAGGGCATCGGCCAGGTGAACGTGGCGGTGAGCCAGCTGGACCAGATGACGCAGCAGAACGCGGCGCTGGTGGAGCAGAGCGCGGCCGCCGCGCAGAGCCTGCGCGACCAGGCCAGCCGACTGACGGACGTGGTGCAGGTGTTCCGTCTCGCGCACTGAGGCCGGGTCAACGGCCAAGACATTCAATCAGGAGAGAACAAGATGCAAGCATTCATGAGGCAATTCACCGTGCGCCAGCGCATGGTCGGCGCCATCGCCGTGGTACTGGCCCTGTTGGGCCTCGTGGGGGGCGCCGGCTTGTGGGGCATGTGGCGCCTGTCGAACGTGGCCAACGAGTTCACCGAGCGCGCCTACCAGGAAACGGTGACGCTTTCCCAGCTCAAGGCCTCCATGGGTGCCATGACTCGCCATGAGAAGGACATGATCATCGCCTACGAGAAGCCGGACCTGGTGGTCGCGGCCAAGGCACGCTGGAAGACCGAAGCCGACAAGACCGCCGCCACCATGGGCACGCTGCTGGCCGGCCGAGACGAATCGCGCGACGCGCTGGTGACCCAGATGCAGGAGCGCCTGAAGGCCTACATGGCCGCGCTCGAGCCGGTATCGCACCAGCTCGAGAGCGGTGGCTACGAAACGGCCACCATCGCCAACCGCATGCTCGGGCGCGCGCACGAGCAGCACAAAGGCCTGACGGAGTTGCTCGATCAGGTGGAAGCTTCGCTGGGCGAGGACGTGAGCGCGCTGAGCGCGCGCAGCGACAGCGCCAGCCAGCAGACCCTGTGGGTCTTCGGTATCGCGCTGGCCCTGGCCGCGCTCATCGTGGTGCCCACCACGCTGGCCAACATGCACAGCATCTGCGCGCCGGTGGACCGCGCGCGCCAGCTGGCCGACGCCATCGCCGAAGGCGATCTCACGCGCACGGTGCAGGCCACGGGCCGCGACGAGATCGCCGACCTCCTGCGCGCGCTGGGCCGCATGCAGGCCTCGCTCTCGCGCATCGTGGGCGATGTGCGCAACAGCTCCGACAGCATCGGGACCGCGTCGCAGGAAATCGCGACGGGCAACCAGGACCTGAGCTCGCGCACGGAGCAGACCGCGAGCAACCTGCAGCAGACGGCGGCCAGCATGGAACAGCTCAGCAGCACGGTGCGCCAGAGCGCCGACGCCGCGCGCCAGGCCAGCGCCATGGCCGCGGCCAACGCCGAAGTGGCCGCGCGTGGTGGCGAGGTGGTGGGCCAGGTGGTCACCACCATGCAGGAAATCCAACACAGCAGCCAGAAGATCGGCGACATCATCGGCGTCATCGACGGCATCGCCTTCCAGACCAACATCCTGGCCCTGAACGCGGCGGTGGAAGCCGCGCGCGCCGGTGAACAGGGCCGTGGCTTCGCCGTGGTGGCGGCCGAGGTGCGCAGCCTCGCGCAGCGCAGCGCCGAGGCAGCCAAGGAAATCAAGGGCCTGATCGGCGACAGCGTGGACAAGGTGCAGACCGGCACGCAGCTCGTGGCCCAGGCCGGCAGCACCATCGGCGAGATCGTCGACAACGCGCAGAAGATCTCGGCCTTCGTCACCGACATCACCACCGCCGCGCAGGAGCAGAGCGATGGCATCGGCCAGGTGAACACCGCCGTGGGCCAGCTCGACCAGATGACGCAGCAGAACGCCGCGCTGGTGGAGCAGAGCGCGGCCGCCGCCGAGAGCCTGCGTGAGCAGGCCGGCCGCCTGGCCACCGCAGTGCAGGTATTTCGGGTGGGCTGATCCCGTGCCGTGAATCCAGTGGAGGGAAGAAGAATGAATTTCAACCAACGCCTCATCCTGGCCTTCGTGGCGCCCGCCGTGCTGTTCGTGGCCGGCCTGGCCGGCAGCATCTGGTCGCTCATGCAAACGCAGTCGCGTTTCGACCAGTACATCAACACCGAGCAGGCCATCGCCAGCGGCGTGCAGGAGATGTACGCGCAAGGCCTGCAAATGGGCCAGGCGCTGCGCAATATCGTGCTCGACCCCAACAACCCGCAGGCCTACAAGAACCTGGACGGGGCGCGCGAAGCCTTCGACGCAGCGCATACGGGCACGCTGGAGGTGGCGCGCGGTACGGCGAGCGAAGCCGCCCTGGCGCCGCTGGCCGGCCTGCGCGCCGACCAGGCCAAGGCGCAGGACAAGGTGCTGGAACTGGTGAAGAGCGGCAGCGGCGTCGAGGCCGTGCAGGCGCTCAACGCCCAGGAAACGCCCGCGTGGCGCAAGCTGCGTGGGGCGTTGCTGGAACTGGGCAAGGCCTCGCGCGCGCTGGGTTGCCCTGGGGCTGGCGCTGTTGGCCATGGGCGCGGCCCTTGGCCTGGGATTCATGGTCGTGCGCACCCTGCGCCAGGAACTGGGCGGCGACCCGGCGGTGGCGCGCCAGGCGGTGCGTCGCATCGCCGAGGGCGACCTGACGGGCACCATGCCCGACAGCGCTTACGCACAGAGCCTCGTGGGCGCGCTGACGGCGATGCAGAACGCCATGCGCACGCTGGTGGGCCAGGTGCACCAGTCCAGTCAGGGCATCGAGGTGGCGAGCACCGAGATCGCCAAGGGCAACCAGGACCTGAGCGCGCGCACGGAACAGACCGCGAGCAACCTGCAGCAGACGGCGGCCAGCATGGAACAGCTCACCGGCACGGTGCGCCAGAGCGCGGACTCCGCGAGGCAAGCCAACCAGCTCGCGGCGACCGCCGCCGAGGTGGCCGCGCGCGGCGGCTCGGTGGTCTCGCAAGTGGTCACCACCATGGACGAGATCAACCATAGCTCCAGGAAGATCAACGACATCATCGGTGTCATCGACGGCATCGCTTTCCAGACCAACATCCTGGCCTTGAATGCGGCGGTGGAAGCGGCGCGCGCGGGTGAACAGGGCCGCGGCTTCGCGGTGGTGGCCGGCGAGGTGCGCAACCTGGCGCAGCGCAGCGCCGAAGCGGCCAAAGAGATCAAGGGTCTGATCGGTGCCAGCGTGGAGCGGGTGGACGCGGGCTCGCGGCTGGTGGCCGACGCGGGGCAGACGATGAGCGAGATCGTGGGCTCGGTGCAGCGGGTGAGCGACATCATCGGGGAGATCACGGCGGCCTCGGGCGAGCAGAGCGAGGGCATCGGCCAGGTGAACGTGGCGGTGAGCCAGCTGGACCAGATGACGCAGCAGAACGCGGCGCTGGTGGAGCAGAGCGCGGCCGCCGCGCAGAGCCTGAAGGAACAGGCCGAGCAGCTTGCCCTGGTGGTGGGCCGCTTCCGTACCACCGCTTGAGGAAACGGCCGGGCGGCCCGCGTCGCGCGGACCCGGTCCTGCCTATACTCCCCCCAGGGTTCACCTGAGAGGGGCGCAGTGCCCGCACCGGGCGATCCCGACGGAGATCGCCATGAACGCCCGCCTGCCCCAGCCGCTGCTCGACGCCGCGGCCCTGCAATCCCATGTCGATGCCAGCTGGCGCGATCGCATCGTGCCCGCGCTGGTCGACTACGTGGCCGTCCCGGCCAAATCCCCCGCCTTCGACGCCGACTGGGCCGCCCACGGCCTGCTCGAGCGTGTGCTGCAGTCCGCCGCCGACTGGGTGGCCGCGCAGCGGGTGCCGGGGCTCACGCTGGAGGTCGTGCGCCTGAATGACGCGCACGGCCGCCCGCGCACACCGGTGCTGTTCTTCGAGCTGCCCGCCAGCGCCGGCCAGGACGGCACGCCCGCCCCTGCCTCGGGCCAGACCGTGCTGATGTACGGCCACCTCGACAAGCAGCCCGAGTTCACCGGCTGGCGCAGCGACCTGGGTCCCTGGACGCCCAAGATCGACGACGGCAAGCTCTATGGCCGTGGCGGTGCCGACGACGGCTACGCGGTGTACGCCAGCGTCGCGGCCATCCAGGCGCTCAAGGCGCAGGGCGTGGCGCACCCGCGCATCGTGGGCCTGATCGAAACCTGCGAGGAAAGCGGCTCCGGTGACCTGCTGCCCTACGTGGACGCGCTGCGCCCCCGCCTGGGCGACGTGGGCCTGGTGATCTGCCTGGACAGTGGCGCCGGCAACTACGACCAGCTCTGGCTCACCACCAGCCTGCGCGGCATGGCCGCAGGCGTGCTCAAGGTCGAGGTGCTCACCGAGGGCATCCACTCCGGCGACGCCTCCGGCCTGGTGCCGTCGAGCTTTCGCATCCTGCGCCAGGTGCTGGACCGTCTGGAGGACAGCGCCACCGGCCGCCTGCTGCCCGCGAGCTTTCACTGCGAGGTGCCGGCCGAACGGCTGGCGCAGGCGCGCGCCACGGCCGCCATCCTGGGCGACGAAATCTACAAGCGCTTCCCCTGGGCCCACCACGACTGCGGCGGCAGCACCCTGTTCGCGTTGCCCACCACCACCGACCCGGTCGAGGCCCTGATCAACCGCACCTGGCGGCCCACGCTGAGCGTGACCGGCGCCGAGGGCTTCCCCGCGCTCAAGGACGCGGGCAACGTGCTGCGCCCCTACACCGCCTTCAAGCTCAGCCTGCGCCTGCCCCCGCTGGTGGACGCGGCCTCGGCCGTGCAGGAGCTCAAGGCCTTGCTGGAGGACAACGCGCCCTACCAGGCCAAGGTCACCTTCTCGTCCGAGGGCGGGGCCAGCGGCTGGAACGCGCCGCCCACCACCGAGTGGTTCGAGCGCGCGCTGCAGGACGCTTCGCAGGCGCACTTCGGCGCGGCCTGCGGCACCATCGGCCAGGGCGGCACCATTCCGCTCATGAACCTGCTGAGCCAGGGCTTCCCGACGGCGCAGATGATGGTCTGCGGCGTGCTCGGCCCCAAGAGCAACGCGCACGGGCCCAACGAGTTCCTTCACCTGGATTACGCGCGCCGGCTCACCGCCAGCGTGGCCCAGGTCATCGCGCGCATGCCTTGAGCCCGAGGACGCGCATGAGCGACACGACGCAAGCCCCGTTCACTGCTCGCGACGGCCTCAACCTCGCGCTCTACGACTGGCCCCTGCCTTCGCGCGTGCGGCCGCGCGCCGTGGTGCTGATCGTGCACGGCCTGGGGGAACACGCCTGGCGCTACAACGACGTGGCGCACCGCCTGAATGAATGGGGATTCTTCGTGCGCGCGTATGACCAGCGCGGCCACGGCGACTCCGGTGGCGCGCCCGGCGTGCTGCCCGACGACGACGCCCTGCTCGACGACCTGTACGAGATGGTGGACGACACCCGCCGGCACATCGCCGAGCCCTGGTCCTGCCCGCTGATCCTGCTGGGCCACAGCATGGGCGGCCTGGTCAGTGCCACCTTCGTGCAGCGCGGCATGGCCCGGGTGGACGGCCTGGTGCTGTCCTCACCCGCGCTGGACGCGGGGCTGTCGGGTTTCAAGCGCTGGTTGATCGGCCTGATGATGCGGCTGTCGCCCGACAGCACCCTGGGCAACGGGCTCGACGCGACCAAGATCTCGCACGACCCCGCCGTGGTGCAGGCCTACCAGCGCGACCGGCGCGTGCACGACCGCATCAGCGCGCGGCTGGCGCGCTTCATCGACGACAACGGCCCCGTGGTGCGCGCCGCCGCGGCGCGCTGGTCGGTGCCCACGCTGCTGATGTTCGCGGGCGACGACCGCCTGGTGAACCCGGCCGGCAGCGCGGCCTTTGCGAGCGCGGCTCCGGCGCCCATGGTGGTGTCACGCCGCTTCGACGGCCTGTATCACGAGATCTTCAACGAGCGCGACAACGCTGCGGTGTTCGACACGCTGCGGCAATGGCTCGACCGGCGCGCGCCCGCGCCAGTCTGAGACCCGAAGCGCTTTTCATGAGCGCTTCAGCGGCGCATCAAACCGCCGAGCAGGCCACCCAGGTCGCCCAGCCCGCCGCCACCCGAACCCCCACCCAGCAGGCCACCGAGCGCGTCCAGGGGGTTGGCCTCGCCACCCGCCGGCACGCGACCCTGCGGCGTGAGCTGATCGATCAGCCCCGGCAGCACCTGCGCCAGTACCGACGAGGCCTGCTGACCATTGCCCCCCAGCAGGCCGCCGAGCGTGCCCATGAGGTCGGGGCCCAGCGCGCCGCCGAGTTGATCGCCCGACACCGGCTGGTTGGCGCCCGTGCCCACCCAGGACTGTGCGGCCTCGCCAAGGCCGCCCGCCTGCAGTTGGGGTCTCCTCGTTTTCAGTGCAATAAGTGACGGTACGCAAAGCTAGCACTGGCGCGGGGGTGGTCTGGGTAGACCG
>NZ_CCAE010000038.1 GCF_000723405.1 Hydrogenophaga intermedia
GGGTGGGGCGCCTCAACGTGGCCGTGGTCGCCGGGCTGCCGCTGGCCAGCGCGGCTTACCTGTGGGCCAACCGCCTGTTGCCGACGCACCTGCCACTGCGGCCCGAGGCCGAGATCCAGGCGTTCTTCGCGGCCTGGGCGCTGGCCCTGGCCGTGGCGGGGCTGTTGCGGCCGGCGCGCGCCTGGCCGCTGCTGTGGGGCGTGGGCGCGTTGCTGTTCGGCGCACTGCCGGTGCTCAACGCGCTCACCACACAGCGACCCTTGTGGCGCAGCCTGGCCAGTGGGGACGCCATCTTCGTCGGCATGGATGTGGCGTGCGCGGCGCTGGCGCTGGGCCTGGGTGCGATGGCCTGGCGCGCGCGCAAGCCCCACGGGCGGGCGCACACCAGGCAGCGGGAGGCCTGATGCACCTGCTGCTGTCGGGTCTGTGCACAATGGGCTTCGCGTCGCTGGCCCTGGGCATGGCGCGCCATCGGAACGAGCTGCTGGGCCGATCGATGCCACGCCCCGCGGGCCTGATCTGGCGCGCGCTGGGCACGCTCACGCTGACGCTGGCCTGGTGTCTGGCGTGGTTCGAGTGGGGCGCGGCCCTCGGTGCGGTCATGTTCTGGGCGCACGCCATGCTGGCCGCTGGCACGGTGTACCTGTTGCTGGTGGTGCGGCGACGGACGCATCACGAACGCGAGCAGCCGATACAGTGAGGCGATGGAAATGCCGAGCACTCGATGGACGAGCACGCTGGGCCTGCTGCGCTCGCTGCTGATCTACCGCGCCATTCCCTGGCGCGGTGCGCAGTTGCGGCGCTTCTACCGCCGCTTCGTGCCGGCGGGCGGGCTGGCCTTCGACGTGGGTGCGCACGCCGGCAACCGGGTGGCGGCGTTCCGTCAACTGGGCGCGCGCGTGGTGGCGCTGGAACCGCAGCCGGACTTCGCGCGGATGCTGCGGCGGCGCTTCGGGGGCGATGCGTCGGTGCTGGTGCTGGAACAGGCCCTGGGCCGCGAGAGCGGGCAGGCGCGGCTGATGGCGAGCCCGCGCACGCCCACGGTGGCCACGCTGTCGAGTGATTTCGTGTCGCGCGCGGGGGCGGCCCCGTCGTTCCAGGGCGTGCGCTGGGAGCCGGGACCCTTGGTGGACGTGAGCACGCTGGACGCACTCATCGCGCAACACGGCCTGCCCGACTTCGTGAAGATCGACGTGGAGGGATTCGAGCTGGAGGTGCTGCTGGGGCTGAGCCAGCCACTGCCGGCGCTGTCCTTCGAGTTCGTGCCGGCGGTGCGCGACGTGGCGCTGGGGTGCATCGATCGGCTGGAGGCGCTGGCGGGCGGGGGCGGCTATCGCTACGCGGTGTCCCTGGGCGAGCGGCAGCGGCTGCTGCGGCCCGAGGGGGAAACGGCCGAGGCGGTGAGCAAGTGGTTGCGGGGGCTGCCGGTGGATGCGCCGTCGGGGGACGTGCACGCCTGGCGGGGCTGAGCCGTTGCGGGGAACACCGATTGCCACGGGGGGGCTCCCCTTTGAAAGGCAATCCATGTCAGCAGAACAGAAGACCACCGCCGACCTGTGGAAGATGATCAAGGACATCCGCTTCGGCATGTTCACCACGCGGCACCGCCACGGCGAACACCAGGGCCACTTGCATTCGCGGCCGATGACCACGCAGAACAAGGACCTGGAGGACGGCCGCCTCTGGTTCTTCATGTCGCGTCAGGGCGACCCGGTCGCGGACCTCACGGCCGACCCCAGCATCAACATCAGCTACGCCGAGCCGGACGACGACACTTACGTTTCCGTGTCCGGCACGGCGCGCGTGGTCGACGACCCGGCCATGACCCGCACCCTGTGGAACACGGCCGTGGAGGCGTGGTTTCCCGGCGGGCCCGAGAACCCGGACGTGGCCCTGGTGGCGGTGGACATCGCGCACGCGCACTACTGGGACGTGAAGGAAAACCAGTTGACGCAGTTCCTGGTGATGGCCAAGGCCGCCGTGACGGGCAAGCCGCCCCGACTGGGCGAATCAGGCGAAGTGCGGCCCTGAGGCAAGCGCCCGGAGCGCTCAGGTTCGGCACCTGGTCAATGCGGTTCGGCGCGCCCGTCAAAGGCCAGCAGCAGCCAGCGGGTGAGGTCGTGCATCGCCCCAAGCGCGGGCGCGCCGGGTTGCAGCCCCGGCGTGAAGCCGATGGCCTCGAAGCGGTGGGCGAGGGCCGGGTCGCTGGTGATCACGTGCACCGGCACATCCCATGAGGCATTGCGCCCCGCCGCGCCACCGGGTGGCTGGTGGTCGCCGACGACGATGAGCACCTGGCGGCTGCTGGCCGTGCGCTCGAGGTGGCGCGCGAGCCAGTCGAACTGGTAGCGCAGGCTGTCGGCGTAGCCCTTGCTGGCCGACTGGCCGGAGGCATTGGCCGGTGGTGCCCGCAGCGGCTCGTCCAGCAGCAGCGGCAGCGGCTCGAATGGCGCGTGCGTGCTGACCGTGGGGAACACCGCGAACACCGGCCGGCGCGTGGCCGCCGGCGCGCTCAGCTCCTGCTCTTGCAGCAGCGCCATCGCCACCTGGTCGGGGATGCGCCAGTAGCCCACGTCCGGGCCCCGGTAGCCCAGGCGCGGGTCGTCGGCGAAGCGTTCGAAGCCGTAGAACGCGCCTTCGGGCCAGGCCCGTTTGATCCCGGGCATCCAGCCCACGGTGCGGTAGCCGTGCCGCGCGAAGTGGCTCACCAGCGTGGGGCGTTCGCTGGCCAACAGCAGTTGGTGGCGCACCGGGTCGGAGACGTCGATGCCCGAGAGCAGGCTGGCGTGCGAGAGCCAGGAGGCACCGCCGAAGGTGGCCGCGCGCACGCGGGCCGAGACGACCTGGCGCTCGCTGGCGGCGAGGGCGTGCTGCAAACGCTCACGCGACGGCGTTAGCGCAGCGAAAAGGTCGGCGTCATCCAACGCGACCGCGCCATAGGACTCGGCGAACAGCAGCACCACGTCGGCCGCGCCTTGCGGGCCGCGCAGCGATTGCAGGTCGGTGTCGAACGCCGGGCCGTGACCCAGTGCGGCCTTGCCATGCCCGGGCCACAGCACCTGCGCGAGCAGCGTGGCCTGGTTCCACAGCGTGGGCGTCAGTGGCAGCGAGAAGAACCAGCGCGTGTCGCGCTGATCGGGCACATAGGCCGCGAAGCACAGCGCCAGCGCGGCGGACGAGGTCACGCTGCCGCGTCGCAAGGCGGTGCTGGCCAGGGCGCGCGCCAGTTCAACAATGGCCCGGCGCGCCACCAGCACCAGCACGGCCGCCCCCAGCAGCAGCGCCAGCACCACGCCCGCCACGTGCCACCACGACCAGGACCGCGCCGCCACCTCGATCAGGTCGAGCGCGTGCCGGCCGTCCCAATACACGTTCACCGGCCGGCCCACCAGCGCGGGCGCGGTCACGTCGGCATAACGCACCGCCACCAGGGCCGCGGTGCCCAGCGCCAGCCCCGTGGCCGCGCGCGCCGACAGCGCGCCGCGCCAGGCCACCCAGCCCGCCAGCAAGGCCAGGCCCAGGCACAGCTCGAAGGACAGGCGGGGCATGTAGCGCACGCCCAGCCCGGGCCAGCGGTTCTCGAACGTGAGCAGGGTGTTGAGGACGAAGAACGCCAGGCCGACGCGCAGCCAGCCGGCGGCCGTCACGAGGCTGCCTCCGTGCGGCGCACGGCCGCGCTCACTGGCGCACCGCCTCGAACTCGACGATGAGGTCGACCGTGTCGCCCACCCAGCCGTTGTCCAGCGCGTAGTTCATGCCGTAGGCGCCACGGCGAAAGCTGCCGCGCGCGGACACGCCCATCACGTAAGGTTTGCGCCCGATGCCGCCCAGCGGCGACTCGGCGCTCTTGTTCCAGGTGGCCGTCAGCGTGAGCGGCTGCGACTTGCCGAGCAGCTCGAGCTGGCCGGCGATCTCGAAACGGCGCTCGGCCAGGCGTTTGGCCCCGCTGGCGGTGAACACCATGCGCGGGAATTCGCCGGAGTTGAGAAAGTCCGGCCCCTTGAGGTGCTCGTCGCGCTTGCGCTGGTTGGTGAACACGCTGGCGGTGTCCACCTCGATGCGCACCTCCGACAGCGTGCCGCTGGCCTCGTCGAAGCGGTAGCTGCCACGCGCCGCGCGGAAGCTGCCCAGCACCTTGGCGTAGCCGATGTGGTCGACCAGGAAGGCCACGGTGAAGTGGTCCGGGTCGATCTCGTAGCGCGGTGCCTGGGCCTGGGCCAGCGTGGGCGCGCCCAGCAGGCAGGCAGCCAGGGCGGCGCCCGCGACGAGGCCACGGCGGCGAAGCGTTGGGGTGTTCATGCGCGGGTCTCCGGTGGGGGGTGGCGTTGGCGCGCGATGTGGCGCTGGAGGTAACGGATGTCGATGGCGAACGAGGCGCTCAGCAGCAGCAAGCTCAGCGCGGCGATGGCCGAGGCCAGTGGCACCGGCACGATGGGGCCCAGGCAGACGATGAGGGCGGTGATCTGCACCACGCACACCGTCTGCCGGCGCACGCTGGGCGGCAGCGGGCCGGCCAGCCAGGGCAGGAAGGCGGCGGCGGCCACGAAGGCGTAGCGCATCAGGCCCGAGGCCAGCACCCAGGGCCCCGCCTGGCCGGCCTGCCACACCAGCGCGCACAGCACGAGCATGAAGGCGGCGTCGGTTTCCATGTCGAAGCGCGCACCGAAGCGGCTGGCCAGGCCCTGGCGGCGGGCCAGGGCACCGTCGGCCGCGTCCAGCACCGCCACCACGGTGGCGAAGACGATGAGCGCCCAGCCACCCACCGGCTGCGCCGACGGCGGTTCGGCGGGCACGGCCTCGCCCAGCAGCGCGGCCACCAGGGCCATGCCGGCCAGGCGCGCCAGCGTGACGCGGTTGGCCGCGCCGAAGCGCGCGTGCGGGTGGCCGCCCAGCGCCAGGCCCCGCCAAACCAGCGCGGCGCCCAGGGCGTAGGCCAGCAGGGCCTTGAGAGGGTAGTCCGTGCCCAGCCCACCCGCCAGGGCAACGCCGCCGGCCACGCACGACAGCACCAGCGCGGTGCCGGCCAGGGCGCGCCCGGCGTCGAGCCGCAGGGCCCTGCCCGGTGGGAAGACGGCGGCGGCGGCGGGGTTCATGGCGGTGGTGCGGTGGGCCATCTAAGATGAATGGAGTACCGCGAGGTTCCTCGCGATGGCGCGCGGACGCAAGCCCTCTTTGCGTTCCTTGCGCCCGATGCCGACCGAACCGCCCACTTCACCTTGACCGACGCCCCACACACCACCACCGCCCGGGCCTGCTGGGTCGCCGGCCCGTCGCGCGCCGAGCTCCGCTCCGAGACCCTGCCGCCCCTGCGCGAGGGCGAGGTGCGCGTGCGCTGCCTGCACAGCGGCGTGAGCCGGGGCACCGAAACGCTGGTGTTTCGCGGCGAGGTACCCGCCAGCGAAGCGCAGCGCATGCGCGCGCCGTTCCAGGTGGGGGACTTTCCCGCGCCGGTGAAGTACGGCTACGTGGCCGTGGGCGTGGTGGAGGCCGGCCCGGCGCACCTGCTCGGCCGCGCGGTCTTCTGCCTGCACCCGCACCAGACCGTGTTCCAGGTACCGGTCGAGGCGGTGACGCCACTGCCACCCGGCGTGCCGCCCGCGCGCGCCGTGCTGGCCGCCAACCTGGAGACCGCCATCAATGCCCTGTGGGACGCCGCGCCACGCCTGGGCGATCGCATCGCCGTGGTGGGTGGCGGCACGCTGGGCCTGCTGGTGGCCTGGCTGGCCGCGCGCCTGCCGGGGGCCGAGGTGCAACTGGTGGACCCGGTGGCCGCGCGCGCGGCCATTGCGCACGCACTCGGCGCGGGCTTCGCGCTGCCTGAGGACGCGAGGCCCGAGGCGGATCTGGTGATCCATGCCAGCGGCCAACCGGCCGGGCTGGCCACAGCTTTGCAACTGGCCGGCTTCGAGGCCACGGTGCTGGAGCTGAGCTGGTACGGCACGCGGCCGGTGGCGCTGCCGCTGGGCGAGGCCTTCCACGCGCGCCGCCTCACGCTGCGCAGTTCGCAGGTGGGGCAGGTGGCCACCGCGCAGCGCGCGCGCTGGAGCCACGCGCGCCGGCTTGCGCTGGCGCTCTCGCTGCTCACCGACCCGGCGCTGGACGCCCTCATCACCCACCACGCGCCTTTCGACGAGCTGCCCGGCGTGCTGGCGCGCCTGGCCGGTGGCGACACCGCGACGCTGTGCCAACGTATCGACTACCCCACTTGAACCCCTGAAACCCGACATGTTCAGCATCACCGTCCGCGACCACTTCATGATCGCCCACAGCTTCCGGGGCGAGGTGTTCGGCCCCGCCCAGCGCCTGCACGGCGCCACCTACATGGTCGACCTGGAGCTGCGCCGCGCCGCGCTCGACCCCGATGGCATCGTGGCCGACATCGGCCTGGCCACGCAGGTGCTGCGCGAGGAACTCGCCCGGCTCAACTTCCGCAACCTCGACGAACTGCCCGAGTTCGCGGGCCGCAACACCACCACCGAATTCCTGGCGCACGCGCTGTTCCAGCGCCTGGCGGCGCGCATCGCCGCGGGCGAACTGGGCCCGCACGCGGTGCCGGGCAGCGCCTCGGGCGGCCTCACGGCCATGCGGGTGAGCCTGCAGGAATCGCACGTGGCCTGGGCCGCGTATGAAGCGGTTCTGGCCCCGCTGGTGGCGGGCTGAGCCGGTGCGCGCTCCCTGCGTGATGCTGGTGCCGGGCGATCCGCTCACCCCCACGGGTGGCTTCACGTACGACCGGTGCCTGCTCGAGGCGCTGCGCTCGCGCGGCCGCGCGGTGGAGGTGTTGCGAATCGACGGCGACTGGCCCTGGCCCGACGAGGCCACGCGGGCAGCGGCGCGCGCGGCCTTCGCGGCCTTGCCCGACGGCACCTGCGTGATCGCCGACGGCCTGGCCTTCGGTGCGCTGGATGCCGAGGTGGCGCCGCACGCACAGCGCCTGCGCTGGCTGGGGCTGGTGCACCACCCGCTGCACCTGGAAACCGGACTGGACGCTGCGCAGGCGCGCCGGCTGCGCGAACAGGAGGCGAGGGCGCTGCGGCACACGCGCCAGGTGGTGGCGGTCAGTGCCACCACGGCGCACGAGGTCGCCGCGCTCGGCGTGCCGGCAGAGCGCATCGCGGTGGTGGAACCGGGCAATCACCTGCCGCCGTCGGTGTCACGGCCAGCCACGGCGGGCGGTGTGCAACTGCTCTGCGTGGCCACGCTGACGCCGCGCAAGGACCACGCGCTGCTGCTGCGCGCGCTGTCGGGCCTGGTCAAGCTGGACTGGACCCTGCACTGCGTGGGCAGCGCCGAACGCGACGCGGCCTGCGCCAGCGGCCTGCTCGCGAGCACCGCCTCGGGGCCGCTCGCGGGGCGCGTGGTCTGGCACGGCGAGTTGGTCGACGCGGCGCTGCAGGCGCGCTACGCGGCGGCCGATGTCTTCGTGCTCGCCTCGCGCTACGAGGGCTTCGGCATGGTGATCAATGAGGCCCTGTTGCACGGCCTGCCCATCGTGGCCAGCCGCGCGGGCGCACTGGCCAGCACCGTGCCGGCCGAGGCGGGCCTGCTGCCACCGGCGGGCGACGAAGCCGCCTGGCGCGACGCGCTGGCCCGGGTCATCAGCGATGCCGCGCTGCGCGAACGCCTGGCCGGGGGCGCGCGCGAGGCCGCCCGGCGCTTGCCCTCGTGGGCCGAGCAGGCGGCGCGCTTCGACACCGTGATGGATGCCGTGATGGGAGCGCCGCAATGACCAAACCCGAGACCTTTGCCACCGACTGGCTCGCGCTGCGCGAGCCCTTCGACGCGGCGGCGCGCGAATCCTCGTCGCGGCTGGTGGCGCGCCTGCGGACCCTGCGGCCCGGGCCCGAACCCTGGCGCGTGATGGACCTGGGCTGTGGCACGGGCGCCAACTGGCGCTGGCTGGCGCCTCGCCTGGGCGGTGAGCAGCAATGGCTGGCCCTGGACCACGACGCGGCGCTGCTGCGCGCCTGGCCCTCGCCGGCCGATGCCGACGCGCCGCTCGACGAGCCCGTGCGCTGGCGCGGCGTGCGCTTCGACGCCACGGCGCTGCGGCGCGAAGCCGAACTCGGGCGCGGGCTGCACGCGCTGCCCTGGGCGCAGGTGCAATTGGTCACGGCCTCGGCGCTGCTGGATCTGGCAGGGGCCGAGTGGCTGGACGAACTGGTGCGCCGCGCCACCGAGGCGCGCGCCACGCTGTTCTTTGCGCTGAACGTGGACGGGGGGCACGACTGGACACCGACCGTGGCCGACGACGACTGGGTCGGCGAACTGTTTGCCGCCCACCAGGGCCGCGACAAGGGCCTGGGGCCGGCGCTGGGCGCGCGGGCCGTGCCTTGGCTCCAGCAGGCACTGCGCGAGCGCGGCTATCGGGTGGCGCTGGGGCGCAGCGATTGGCACGTGCGGCGCGGGGACCAGGCCATGAAGATGGCCATGATCGACGGCTTCGCGCGCGCCGCGATCGAGCAGGAGCCGACGCAGGCGCCGCTGGTGCGGGCGTGGCGGGCCCGTCGTCTGCGCAGGCTCGGCTGGGGCAGCTTGCGCGTGGGGCACCTCGATCTGCTGGCCTGGCCCGCGCCTTGATCGAACCCCCACGCTCCGCCGCTGCGCGGGTCGCTGCCCCGCGAGAAGGCTGATCCGCCTTGGGGCGGCCCGGCGGCGGATCCTGACGTCAATCCTGCGGCACCTGCCCCGACAGATCCAGGTCCCACAGCGTGTCCTCGCCCAGTGCCACGCGGTGCGCGGGCGGGCGCGGGCAATCGGCCATCACGGTCTGCGCCGGCACGCGCAGGCCGCGCCGGCCCTGGCCCACCAGCACCGGCGCCACCGCCAGGTGCAGGCGCTGCAGCGCGCCCGCGGCGAAGAAGCGCGACACGGTGACGCCGCCGCCCTCCACGAACAGCACACGCAGGCCGCGCTCGGCCAGCGCGGCGACGGCGCGCCGCACGCCCGGGCCGTCGCCATTGGCGCCGATCAGCCCCGGCACACCCAGCACCTCGGCCGGCGCGGCGGGGCCGCGCGGCAGCCGCTCGCGCGCGGCCTGGGCGTGGCGCTCGTCGCACAGCCACAGCGTGGGCGCCAGGCCATCGCGCAGCGCGCGCGAATGGCCGTCAAGGCTGGCCGACGGGTCGAACAGCACACGCACCGGGCTCGGCCCGGGCACGCGGCGGGTGGTGAGCTGCGGGTCGTCGATGGCCACGGTGCCGACGCCCACCAGCACCGCGTCACACAGCGCCCGCAGGCGGTGCAGGTGCAGCAGGCTGTGCGCGCCGTTTACGTAGTAGGAGTCGCCCGAGGCGGTGGCCACGAAGCCGTCCAGGCTCTGGCCCATCTGGGCGATCACCCAGGGTCGGCCGTCGTGGGCGGTGCGCGCGTCCAGCAGCGGCTTGTAAAGGCTGAACAGCTCCGCGCTGCGCGCGCTGTACCTGCCCTGCAGGCGCCAGCCTTCGCCGTTGCTCAGGGCGGGTCCGGCGTGGCCGCTGGTCGCGGTGCCCAGGCGCACGGCCAGCAGGCGAGCCCACAGCGCTGGCCAGTCGCGCGGCACATCGGTCAGGGTCTGGGGGCTGGGTTCGGAGGGGCGCGCCATGTGCCGCTATTCGCTATTGCCAACGCGGCGTGTAGTACGGGTCATCCGGAACGGTGGTGCCCGCATCGGCCGGGGGTGCACCCGCACTGGCCTGCCAGAGCACGGCCAGCGCCACCGGCAGCGCGGCCAGCAGCGCCACCACCAGCGGGCGCCAGCGCCAGTGCCGTGCGCTCCAGGCGAAGCCCGCCAGCCACCAGGGTGCCGTGAGTGACACGCCCAGCAGGCCCAGCGAGGCCAGCGGCGCCTGGCCGCCCGCGTGCACCAGGCAGGCCAGCGCCAGGCCAGCGACACCCAGCGGCATCAGCGCGGCGGCCGACAGGCGCAGCCCGGCGCGCGGCAGGCCCCAGACCCACAGACCGGGCAGGGCGGCGCACACCGCCAACACCAGGCCCAGTTGGGCCAGCAGCAGGGAGCCGCCCAGGCCGCCCAGCGCCGTCAGGCCCAGCAGCGCCACCGCCAGCGCGGCGGCCGAGCCCGCGGCCCCGGTGGGTTCGGCCTGTGGCGCACGCGGCGACCAGGCCAGCAAGGCCAGCAGCAGCACGCCCGCGGCCACGGCCAGCAGGCGACCCGGCGTCGGCATGGGGCCCAGCAGCCAGGCCGCGGCGCCGAGCCAGGCGAGCGCGCCCAGGCCCCAGGGCCGCGCGGGCACGTCGGTGTTGCGCGCGGCGCGCGAGTCCAGCAGCGCGGGCAGCATGGCCAGCAGGCCGAGCAGCGCGATCCAGGGCAGCTTGTGCGCCTGCGCCGTGGCGGGCCACACCAGGCCAGGCCACACGGCCAGCGACAGTGCCAGTGCAATGGCCCCGCCCATGGGCCACCAGGGGCGCAGCCCCGGTGCGCGCGCCGTGCGCAGCAGGCCCAGACAGGCCAGGCACAACAATGCGGGCTGCACGAGGCTCTGGAAGGCGGGGTGGTGAAGGGCGTCCATTGGCGGGGGGGTGGGGCGGCGCCATCATCGCACCGGCGGGTGCGGTCGTGGGGACTGCACCACAACGCCGGCCTGGAATGAGAATGGCGGGCAACACCAACACGCGCCGCGAGCGCCACACACGGAGACAAGAACCCATGCTCAAACCCGGCCTCATGATGGACCGCCCGCTGCTGATCTCGGGCCTGCTCGAACACAGCGCCGCGCAAAACGCCACGCAGGAAGTGGTCTCGCGCGAGACGCACGGTCCCACGGTGCGTCTCAGCATCGCGCAGATCGCGCGGCGCGCGCGCCAGTTGGCCAACGCCCTGCGCGGACTGGGCCTGCAGCCCGGTGATGCGGTGGCCTCCATCGCCTGGAACAACCACCGCCACCTGGAGGCCTACTACGCGGTGTCGGGCAGCGGCATGGTGATGCACACCTGCAATCCGCGCCTGCACCCCGAGCAGCTCGTGTACATCCTCAACCACGCCGAGGACCGCGTGGTGCTGTTCGACAGCACCTTCGCGCCGCTGGTGCAGGCCATCGCAGACAAATGCCCGCACGTGAAGGCCTGGGTGTGCCTGAGTGACGCCGAACACCTGCCCGCGGCCGGCGGCGCCGTGAAACCGCTGGCGTACGAGGACCTGATCGCCCACCAGCCCGACACCTTCGACTGGCCCGAGTTCGACGAGAAGACCGGCGCGGTGCTCTGCTACACCTCCGGCACCACGGGCAACCCCAAGGGCGTGCTGTACTCGCACCGCGCCATCGTGCTCAACGCCACCACGGCCTGCCTGCCCGACGTCCTGGGCCTGTCCACGCGCGAGAGCGTGCTGCCGGTGGTGCCCATGTTCCATATCAACGCCTGGTGCATTCCCTACGCGGCCATGGTGGCGGGCGCGCGCATCGTGCTGCCCGGCCCGCGACTGGACGGGGCGAGCCTGTACGAGCTGATGGAAAGCGAGAAAGTGACCATCAGCGCGGGCGTGCCCACCATCTGGATGGGCCTGCTGCAGCACGTGGAGCAGGGCGGCCTGCGGTTTTCGACGATGCGGCTCACGGCGGTGGGCGGCTCGGCCATGCCGCGCGCGCTGATCGAGAAGTTCAACGACGTCTACGGCGTGGAAGTGCGCCACGGCTGGGGCATGACGGAGACCGCCGCCATCGCCACGCTGAGCAACCTGAGCGCGGCCGATTGGGAGAAGCCGGCCGAGGAGCGCCACGCCCTGGTGGCGCGCCAGGGCAAGGTGGTCTCGGGCATCGAAATCAAGGTGGTCGACGAGATGGGCACCACGCTGCCGCGCGACGGCACGTCGCAGGGCGAACTGATGGTGCGCGGGCAGTGGATCGTGGAGCGCTACTACAAGGCCGAGCGCACGGCCCTGGTGGATGGCTGGTTTCCCACGGGCGACATCGCCACCATCGCCCCCGACGGCGTGATGACCATCCGCGACCGCACGAAGGATGTGATCAAGAGCGGCGGCGAGTGGATCAGCTCCATCGACCTGGAGAACGCCGCCGCCGGCCACCCGGCGGTCGCGCAGGCGGCGGTGATCGGCATCAAGCACCCCAAGTGGGACGAGCGGCCCCTTCTGCTGCTGGTGCGCAAGCCCGGCGCGGCGCTGGAGAAGGACGAGATCCTGGGCTTCCTGGCCGAGCGCGTGGCCAAGTGGTGGGTGCCCGAGGACGTGGTGTTTCTGGACGCGCTGCCCGTGGGCGGCACGGGCAAGGTGCAGAAGAACGAGCTGAGGAAGCGCTACGGCGGCGTGTTCAGCGGCGCCTGAATCGCGCGGGCGCGCTCAGAAACTCGCCCAGCGTTCGGGGTCGGCCTCAAGCCGGCGGGGCCGCCGGCGCAGCCACAGGCCCGCCGCCAGCGCGCCCATCGCCAGGCCTTCCGCGCCCCACCACGCCAGGCGGCCGGTGCGCCAGGCCGCCACCGCGAAGGCCAGGCACAGCAGCACGCCCGCGAACAGGGCCAGGGACAGGGATTTGAACGGGTTCGGCATGGGGGCGCTCCGGCAACGACGGGTCTTGTGGCCAGGATCATGGTTTCCCCGCATGACAGTGGCATCACACCGGGTGCCGTGGCCGATTGCATATGAAACAATCCGCCGACGCCCCCGGCACCCACGGCCCGAGGCCGCCGACCTGCATGTACCTCCCGCCCCAGTTCGCCACCACGGACCCCGCGATCGCTCTGGCGCTGATGCGCGCGCACCCCTTCGCGCAGCTCATCACCACCGACGACGACGGGTTTCCCTTCCTCACCCCGCTGCCGCTGCACGTGGTGGAAGCGGGCGAGGGGGGTGAGGGCCTCACCCTGTTGGGCCACGTGGCGCGGCCCAACCCGCAGGCGGCCCACCTGCGCGCCCGGCCTCAGGCGCTGGCGGTGTTCAACGGCCCGCACGCCTACATGACGCCGCGCGTCTACCCCGACCTGCAGCGCGTGCCGACCTGGAACTACCTGACGGTGCAGGCGCGTGTCGAGGCGCGCTTCATCGATTCCTTCGACGACAAGGACCGCCTGCTCAAGCACCTCATCCACGACCACGACCCGGCCTACGCCGAGCAGTGGCGCGGCCTGCCCGAGGACTTCCAGCACAAGCTCATGCAGGGCATCCACGCCTTCGAGCTGCGGGTGCTGGAACTTCGCTGCAAGGTCAAGCTCAATCAGCACCGCCGCGAATCCCACGCGGCGATGCTGCGCCTGTACGAGCAGGGCGGCGAGCAGGAGCAGGCCCTGGCGGGCTGGATGCGCCGGCTGAACCTGGGAACCACCGAACCATGATGACCGACCGTTTCACGAGGGGTCGCCGGCTCGCCGCGTACGCGCTGGGCGCCGCGCTGAGCCCGCTGGCGGGGGCGCAGGGCGTCGGGCCAGCGGGGCCCGTCGCGCTGCCTGCCGGCTTCGCCACCACCAGCGCGGTCGAGCGCCTGGTGAACCTGCCGCCGGCTGTCGCCACGCCGGCGGCGGCGCGCTCCGTTTTCGACCCGCTGGTGGCCGAGCTGCGCTGGCGCGCCAGCCTGCAGGCCTTCGCCGAGCAGGACCGCCTCTCCCGCCCCCAGCCCGGCGGTGTGCTCTTCGTGGGCAGCTCCTCCATCCGCCTGTGGGACAAGCTGGAAAGCGCCTTCCAGCAGCAGCCGGTGATCATCAAGCGCGGCTTCGGTGGTTCGCGCCTGGCCGACTGCGTGGCCTTCGTCGACCGGCTGGTGCTGCCCTACCAAGCGCGCCAGGTGGTGCTCTACGCGGGCGAGAACGACCTGGACGAGGGCGCCACGCCCGCCGAGGTGCTGCTGCGCTACGAGCGCTTCGTGCAGCAGGTGCTGCAGGCCGCGCCGGCCACGCGCATCGCCTTCGTCTCGATCAAGCCCAGCCCGGCGCGCGAATCGCTGCTGCCGGCGATCCAGGCCACCAATCGGCTCATCAAGGCCTACACCGAAGGCCACCCCCAGCTCGATTTCATCGACGTGCACAGCGCCATGCTGGATGAAGCCGGCCGGCCCAAGGCCGACCTATTCGGCGCCGACCGCCTGCACCTCAACGCCACGGGCTATGGCGTCTGGCGCGAACTCATCGCGGCGCGCCTGAAGCTCTGACACGGACCGCCGAGCCCACCCGCCCGGCGCCACCGCGCCGCCAGCGCTCCAGCGCGCGGGTGGCCCAGGCCGTGGCCCACAGGCCCGCCAAACCCAGCACCAGCACGGCGGTGTCGATCCACCAGGAGCGCTGGTCCGTGGTCGCGCCCAGCAGAGCCAGCGCCACCAGCGACATCACGAGGTGCGCGCAAAACACCTGCAGCGAGGCCCTGCCCAACAACTCGAGCGCGCGCAGGCGTGGCAGGCGGTGCGCCAGGCCCGGGCCGAAATGCAGGGCCAGCAAGAGCAGCGCCATGAAGTCCAGCAGGCGCAGCGGCCCCAGCGTCCATTTGTCGAACATGCGGTTGACCGCGTCCACGCCCGGCAGCGGCACCTGGCCAATGGCGTGGCGCCAGACGAGGCACAGCAGCGCCATGAACAGCGCCAGCAACAGCATCCAGCGGGGGATGGGTGGCATCGGCTTCTGCCCGGCCTCGTGCCGCGTGGCGCCCATCCACAGGCCCAGCATCCACAGGAACTGCCAGGCCAGGATCTCGAAGGCGCCCATGTCCTGGTAACGCACCGGCAGCGCCACCACCCGCTGCAGGGCGCCGTGCAGCAAGGGCCCCAGGCCGAACTGCGCGCCGAACCACAGCGCCAGGCTCAGCCCCAGCATCCAGCCCCAGGCACCGCGCCGCCCGTGCATGATGACCAGCGGGCTGACCACCATGAACACGATGTAGATCGGCAGGATGTCCAGCAGCGCGGGGCTGTACAGCAGCAGGGCGGCGCTGAGCATGGCGGTCAAAGGCTGGGCCAGGTAGAAGGCCAGCAGGTCGGTGACGGCGGGCTGGCGGCCCGCGACAGCCAGGCCCGCGATCACCGTGAAGGCAAAACCGATCAGCGCGATCTGGCAGGCGTAGAGCGCCACCGCGCGGCCCCAGAAGGCCCGGCGCATGGCGAGCTCACCGTCGCGCCGGCCCCGGGCGGCGTACACCAGGCCAGCCATGTAGGCGGAGAGAAAGACGAAGCCCTCGGCGGCCGAGACGAAGCCCAGGGGCTGCCCCGTGATCGACGCGTAGCGCGTCGGCAGGTGGGTCGTCGTCATCAGGATGAGCATCAGGCCGCGCAAGGCGTCGAGCTCCCAGCGACGGGTGTCCGTGGATCGCATGGCGCAACAAGCGGGGTGAGGGGGCGCGTGGCCTGACCATCCGGAGCAGGGCACCCAAGGGCCACAAGGCGGGCAGGTTCCAGCCTGCTGGAGCGCCGGGCAGAGGGCGAAGTTCCCCGTCGCGGGGCGCCCGGGGGCTCAGCGCAGGGCGCTGGCCAGTGTGGGCCGCAAGCGGCCCCCCTGGTCTCGCCACTGGGCGGCCAGGGCCACTGCGAACAACCCGGCGAAAGCGGCGGCCAGCAGCAGGGCGTCGGTGCTCCAGGGCCTCAGCGTCTGGATGGAGCCGAAGAAGGCCAGCGTGAACAGCACGATCACGAGATGCGCGCAGAAGACGGGCAGCGACTGGCGACCCAGTAGCTCCAAAGGCAGCGGGCGCGGCAGCGCGCGCCACAGCGGCGCGCTGGCCAGCAGCAGGGTGACGAGGCAGGCGCCGTTGAGCAGGCGCAGCGGGCCCAGGGACCACTTGTCGAACAGCGCGGCGACGGCGGGCACGCCGGGCATCGGGTCTTGCCCCACCATGTGGCGCCACAGCAGGGCCGCGGATGCCAGCAGCAGCGCCGGGCCCCAGGCCCACCAGCGCGCACGTGGCAGCGGCGTGCGGCGCGTGCCCAGCCACAGCCCCACCACCCACAGCAGTTGCCAGGCGAACAGATGGAAGGCCCCCATGTCGCGGTAAGGCACGGGCCAGCCGGCGGCGCGCGCCAGGCCGTGCAGGGCCGCGCCCAGGCCCCACTGCTCGGCCAGCCACAGCAGCAGGCTGGCGCACAGCAGGCCGCGCCAGCCCTGGCGGCGGCCGTGCGCCAGCAGCCACGGCGTGAGCAGCATGAAGAGGATGTAGAGCGGCAGCACGTCCAGCAGCGGCGGGTTGTGCAACAGCACCAGTGCCGCGCCCACGGCGGTGGCGCGGTCGATGAAGAAGAATTCGAGCAGCCCCGTGACACCGCCCTGGTGGCGCACCACACCCAGCCAGGCGATGAGCGTGAAGGCCAGCAGCAGCAGCGCCGCCTGGCACAGGTAGAGCTGGCCGGCGCGCCGCCACAGGCCGCCGCGCAGTTCGGCGAACCCCACGCGTTCGGCCCGCGCGCCGTAGACGCGCCCGGCCAGCAGCGCCGACAGGAACACGAAGCCCTCCGCCGCCGAGACGAAGCCGAAGGGCTGGCTCAGCACCGGCGAGAAGCCGGTGGGCATGTGGGTGAGGGTCATGAGCACCAGCATGAGGCCGCGCAGCGCGTCGAGCTCCCACAGCCGGCCGCTCGCGCGGGTGGTGGACATTTTTGAGGGTTTTCCCTGGGCAACCCGGGATCATGCCAGAGCGCGGGGGCAGTCAATGCGCTCGCCTACACTCGCCCGCATGACGCCGAGCCAGGACCGCGACGAAGCCTTCATGCGCCTGGCACTGGCCGAGGCCCGCGCCGCCGCCGAGGCCGGCGAGGTGCCCGTGGGCGCCGTGCTGGTGAAGGACGGCACCGTCATCGCCACCGGCCGCAACGCGCCCATCGGCTCGCACGACCCGAGTGCGCACGCGGAGATGTTGGCCCTGCGCGAAGGCGCGCGCCGCCTGGGCAACTACCGTCTCGACGGCTGCACCCTCTACGTGACGCTGGAGCCCTGCGCCATGTGCAGCGGCGCCATGCTGCACGCGCGGCTGGACCGCGTGGTGTACGGTGCCCCCGACCCCAAGACCGGCGCGGCGGGCTCGGTGATCGACCTCTTCGCACAGCGGCAACTGAACCACCAGACGCAGGTGCAGGGCGGCGTGCTGGCCGCAGAGGGCGCCGAGCTGCTGCGCGATTTCTTCAAGGAGCGCCGCATGAACCCCCATCCCCTGCGCGAGGACGCGCTGCGCACGCCCGACACCGCTTTCGAGAACCTGCCCGGTTACCCCTGGGCGCCGCGCTACCTGAGCGATCTGCCGGCGCTGAACGGGCTGCGCCTTCACTACCTCGACGAAGGCCCCGCCGATGCGCCGCTGACCTGGCTCTGCCTGCACGGCAACCCGGCCTGGAGCTACCTCTACCGCCGCATGGTTCCCGTGTTCCTCGGGGCGGGGTACCGCGTGGTCGCGCCTGATCTCATCGGCTTCGGCAAGAGCGACAAGCCCAAGAAGGACAGCGCCCATTCCTTCACCTGGCACCGCCAGGTGCTGCTGGAGTTCGTCGAGCGGCTGGACCTGCGCCACGTGGTGCTGGTGGTGCAGGACTGGGGCGGCCTGCTGGGCCTGACGCTGCCCATGGCCGCGCCCGCGCGCTACCGGGGCGTGCTGCTGATGAACACCACGCTGGCCACTGGCGAGGCGCCGCTGTCGCCCGGCTTCCTGGCCTGGCGCGAGATGTGCGCGAGCAAACCCGATTTCTCGGTGAGCCGCCTGTTCGCGCGCGGCAATCCGCAGATGAGCGAGGCCGAGTGCGCGGCCTACGACGCGCCGTTCCCCGACCGCGGCCACCGCGCCGCCTTGCGTGCCTTCCCGCCCATGGTTCCCGAATTCCCCGACAGCGACGGCGCCGCCGTCAGCCGCGAGGCAAGCCGCTTCTGGCGCGAGCAATGGCGCGGCCAGAGCCTCATGGCCATCGGCCAGCAAGACCCGGTGCTCGGCGAGCCGGTGATGCGCGCGCTGCGCGAGGACATCCGCGGCTGCCCCGAACCGCTGCTGCTGCCGCAGGCCGGCCACTTCGTGCAGGAGCACGGTGAGCCCATCGCGCGCGCGGCCCTGACGCATTTTTCTTCATCGAATCCATGAGCAACATCTACATCTATTCCCCCGCCAGCGCCGTGCGCGACAAGGCCGCGTTTCGCCGTGGTGTGAAGCGCCTCAAGGCCCTGGGCCACGAGGTCGAGATCGACGCCGATGCGCTGCGCGCCCACATGCGCTTCGCGGGCGACGACGCCACCCGCCTGGCCGCCATCGGCCGCGCCGCGGCCAGTGGCGCCGACGTGGCGCTGATCTCGCGTGGCGGCTATGGGCTCACGCGCATCCTGCCCGAGCTGCCCTACAAGGCCATCACGAAAGCCATCGAGAAGGGCACGCGCTTCGTGGGCCTGAGCGACTTCACCGCGCTGCAGCTCGCGCTGCTGGCCAAGACCGGCGCCACCACCTGGGCCGGCCCCGCGCTGGGCGAGGACTTCGGCACCGAGGCCGAGCCCGACGAGATCATGCTGGCCTGCTTTGGCGACCTGCTCGACGGCTCGGCCGAGGGTTCGGGCTGGACTCTGCCGCTGGCCGATGCCAAGGCGCACGCCACCAAACCCAAGCGGCACGTGCACGAAGCCACGCTCTGGGGCGGCAACCTGAGCGTGCTGTGTTCGCTGGTGGGCACGCCGTACCTGCCGGCGGTGAAGGGCGGGGTGCTGTTCCTGGAGGACGTGGGCGAGCACCCTTACCGGCTGGAGCGCCAATTGACGCAGTTGCTGCTGGCGGGCGTGCTGGACGCGCAGAAGGCGGTGCTGCTGGGCGCGTTCAACCGCTTCAAGCCGGTCCCGGGTTACGACCGCGGCTTCTCGCTCAAGTCCGTGACGGACTGGCTGCGTTCAAAGACGAAAACCCCGATCTACACCGGCCTGCCTTTCGGGCACGTGCCCACCAAGGTGCTGCTGCCCGTGGGGCGCACGGTGGACATGGTGGTGGAGGGGCGCGATGCGCTGATCTTCTGGGGGCATGAGCATTGAGCACCCCCGCCACGCTTCGCGTGACCCCCTCGAGGGGGCGGCACCTGCGGCCCGGCAAAGCCGGTTCCGCGGTGCCCGCTGGGTCAAGCCCTTCGAATGCGTGAGGCGTCGATCAGCGCCTTGGGCACCAGGCCCTGAAACACCGGCGAGAGGCTTTGCACGCGGTGCACCGCAAGCGCTTCGCCGTGCACGCGGCTGAGCACCGCGACCAATTCGCCGCGCGCATACCAGAGGCTGTGCGCGTCATGCATGAACTTCAGGCGCCGCTTGAGCGAGGGGTTCAGGCGCGCCCCGTCTTCGCCCAGCACGCGCAGCATGGCCTCGCGCACGGGTTCCAGTTCGTCCTCATCGTCCGCACGCGCACTCGGGCCTAGCAGGGCCGAGATGCTGTTGCGAAGACTTGGCTTGAACCAGCGCATGGGGGTGAGAGTTCCGTCACACGAAAGGGAGGGCCAGAATACGGCTTGAAGTATGTCGATGCAATCGTATGAGTCCTGATACATCGGAAAAAACAACAGTAAATCATGCCGTTAGCGCAGGAGTTTCATGCACTACCTTAGACAAGTAAACCTTTTGCACTCATTGTTGTCGGCGCGACACATACGGCGCGGCCATTCACGACGCGTAAAGGGCACTTGCATCGGTTGAGGATGTAACGATCTGCTCGAATGGCCATGCTCTAATGGTCCGCAGGTTTTCCCGCCCCCATGCCCGAACTCACGATCGCCTTTGTCGACCTCACCGGTAGCACGTCCGTGTTCGAGACATTGGGCAATGACCGGGCTACCAAGGCGGTCACCAAGCTGACCCAATGGATTGGTGCACGTGGCCAGGCCAACGGTGGCACGGTGGTGAAGATGTTGGGCGATGGCGTGTTGATGGCTTTCGCGGACAACCGCGCGGCCGTCGATTCCATGGTGCAGATCCAGCAGGAGCACGGCAAGCGCGTGCAGCAATGGCCGGCCCACCTCAAGCTGCTCATGCAGATCGGCCTGGCCCGCGGGCCGGTGGTGTGGGTGGACGGCGACTGCTTCGGCGACGCGGTGAACCTGGCCTCGCGATTGAGCGACCTGGCCGGGCCCGAGCAGATCTTCGCCAGCGACACCGTCATCCAGAAGCTCGAGCCGCGTTCGCTGGTGCGCAGCCGCAACCTGGGCGCCATGCGCATCAAGGGCAAGGTCGATCCCTGCGAGGTGTTCCGCGTCGAGTGGCAGGCCGACATGCAGTCCGAGTTCCTCACCGTGCCGGCCGATCTGCACGCCCTCACACCCAAGGACGACTCCGATTTCGCGGGCATCGAGCTCGCCTGGCTCGACGCCACGCGCACGTTCAGCTCGGGCGAGTTGCCGCTGCGCATTGGCCGCGTGCCCGAGGCCAGCTTCGTGGTGAGCGACCCGCGCGTGTCGCGCATGCACGCTACCATCGGCCTGCGCTCAGGCAACTATGTGCTGGAAGACGTGAGCAGCTACGGCACCTGGGTGCGCTTTGGCGGCAGCGATTCGGTGGTGCAGCTGCGTCGCCAGGATTGCGTGCTGCACAGCGACGGCGAGATCTCGCTGGGCGCGCCGTTCTCCGATTTCAGCGCGCCCACCGTGAGCTACAAGCTCATGGACGGCAGCATGGCGCTGGCGCGCAGCTCCGCCGCCAGCGCACGCTGAACCTCCCGCACCTGGGCGACAGCCTCGCCTAGTCTCCGGTAGTGGGGGGTATATCCTCGCGGCTCGTTGCAAGCCCCGAGAGAGACAAGAACCATGCGCTGGATCCGCCGCTTCGTCACCCTGATCGGCCTGTTGCTCGTGCTGGCCGCCGCCCTGGGCCTGTGGTACGCGCGCCAGACGCTGCCGCAGACCGAGGGCCAGTTGAAGGTGAGCGGGCTGGCCGCGCCGGTGCAGGTCAACCGCGACGGGAGCGACGTGACGCACATCCTGGCGCAAAGCCCGCGCGACGCCTGGATGGCGCTGGGCTATGTGCACGCGCAGGAGCGCGGCTGGCAACTCGCGTTCAACCGCGCCGTCATGCGCGGCACCTTGTCGGAGTTCCTGGGCCCGGCCACGCTGGAGACCGACAAGCTCATGCGCACCCTGGGCATCCGCCAGGTGGCGCAGCGCCAGCTGGCCACGCTGCCGCCCGAGGCGAAGGCCGCCGTGGAGGCCTATAGCGCGGGCGTCAACGCCTTCTTCGCCAGCAGCGAACAGGCGCTCACGCCCGAGTTCCTGGTGCTGGGCGTGGACCCGCGCGAAGAAGCCAAGCGCGGCGCCTGGTGGGACCCGGCCGACAGCGTTGGCTGGTCGATCATGATGGCGCTGGACCTGGGCGGCAACTGGGGCAACGAGTTCGCGCGCCTGTCCGCGCTGCAGGTGCTGGACACCCCGGCGCTGTGGGAGCTGTTCCCGCCGTACCCAGGCGAGGCGCCCGCCGCCACGGCGGACCTGGGCCGGCTGTACCGGGAGCTGGGTGTGTTCAAGGTCAACGGTTCAGGCAATGGCACCACCACCTCGCAGGCGCCGTCCACGACCGGCGACACCGGCTGGCGCGAGCGCATCGCCCTGGACCTGCGCGACTGGACCGCCAGCTTCGGATTCAACGAGAACAAGGGCTCCAACAACTGGGTGGTGGCCGGCTCGCGCACGCAAAGCGGTCAGCCGCTGCTGGCCAATGACCCGCACCTGGGCCTGAGCGCGCCCGCCATCTGGTACTTCGCGCGCCTGCAGGCGCCCGACGCCGGCGGGCTCAAGGGCATGGACGTGATCGGCGCCACGCTGCCGGGCACGCCCTTCGTGGTGCTGGGTCGCACGGCCGGGGTGGCCTGGGGCTTCACCAACACGGGGCCCGACGTGCAGGACCTGTACCTGGAGCAGATCAACCCAGCCAACACGGGCGAGTACCGCGTGCCCTCGGCCAACGGCGAGCCCGCCTGGGCCCCGTTCACCGTGCGCGCCGAGACCATCCGCGTGAAAGGGCAGGCCGACGTGACGCACCTGGTGCGCCACACGCGCCACGGCCCGGTGCTCAGCGACGCACAGACACAGCACGGGCGGGTGATCGACACCGCTCGCTTCGTGCTCGCGCTGCGTTGGACGGCGCTGGCCGACGACGAGAACGTGTCCGCCACCATCGCGTCCAATCGCGCGCAGAGCGTGGAGGACCTGCTGGCCGCGTTCTCCACCTTCCGCGCGCCGATGCAGAACATCGTCATGGCCGACCGCACGGGGCGCATCGCCTACAAGGCGGCCGGGCGCGTGCCCTTGCGCGCGCCGGACAACGACATCCGTGGCGTGGCGCCAGCGCCGGGCTGGGAGCCGCGCTACGACTGGACGGGCTGGCTGCCCTACGCCGACACGCCACAGGACGATGGCGCGCGCGGCTGGATCGCCACCGCGAACCAGCGCATCCACGCCGCCGACTACCCGCACTTCCTGACACAGGACTGGGCACCGCCGTACCGCCAGCAGCGCATCGAGACGCTGCTGGAGGCCACGCCCAAGCACGACGTGGCCAGCATGCGCACCATCCAGGGCGACCAGCACGCCGAGTCCACGCTGCGGCTGATGCCGCACCTGTTGAAGGCGCCGTCCACGCACCCGCTGGCCGAGGCCGCGCGCGCCGCGCTGCAGGGCTTCGACGGCGTGATGCGTGCCGACTCGGCCGCGCCGTTGATCTACACCGCGTGGATCGACGAGTTCACGCGCGGCGTGATCGGGCAGCGCCTGGGCAAGGAGCGCTTCGAGGCGCTGTACGGCAAGCGCCTGTTCCGCCAGTCGGTGGAGGTTTTCCTGGAGAGCGACAACCGCGCCTGGTGCGGCGTGCAGGGCTGCGTGCACGCCTCGGGCGAGGCCTTTTCGCGCGCGCTCGACAGGCTGTCGGCCGCGCACGGATCGGACGTGTCGGCCTGGCGCTGGGGCGACGCGCACCCGGCCATCTCGGCGCACCGACCGTTCTCCAACGTGAAGCCGCTGGCGCGTTTCTTCGAGGTGCGCGAGCCCACTGGCGGCGATCCTTTCACTGTGAACGTGGGCCAGTACCACCTGGACAAGGCCGACGCGCCCTTCGCCAACCGGCACGCGGCAAGCCTGCGCGCCATCTACGACCTGGCCGACCTCGACCGCTCGGTCTTCATCTACCAGACGGGACAAAGCGGCAACGTGTTCTCCAGCCGCTACCGCGACATGAGCGCCACGTGGTCGGCGAACGGGCACCGCTCGCTGAGCCTGAAGCCGCCCAGGTGGGCGAGCCAGATGGAGATGACGCCCTGAGCCGGGCGCGGCTTACTTCAGGTTCCCTTTGAGGAACTGGGCGAGCCGCTCACTCTTCGGCGCGGCCAGCACCTCGCGTGGCACGCCCTGTTCCTCGATGCAGCCTTTGTGCAGGAAGATGAGGTGCGAGGACACCTCACGCGCGAAGCCCATCTCGTGCGTCACCACCACCATGGTGCGGCCTTCCTCGGCCAGCAGGCGCATCACGCGCAGCACCTCGCCCACCAGTTCCGGGTCCAGCGCGGAGGTGGGCTCGTCGAACAGCATCACCGCCGGCTCCACCGCCAGCGCACGCGCAATGGCCACGCGCTGCTGCTGGCCGCCGCTCATGTGCGAGGGATAGCGGTCTTCCACGCCGGCCAGGCCCACACGCTCCAGGTACTTGCGCGCCGTCTGCACCGCCTGGTCGCGCGGCACGCCCAGCACGTGCACCGGCGCCTCGATGATGTTCTGCAGCACCGTCATGTGCGCCCACAGGTTGAAGTGCTGGAACACCATGGCCAGGCGCGTGCGCAGGCGCTGCAATTGCCTGGCGTCCACCGCGTGCAACTCGCCGTGCCGATCGGCCGCCAGCTTGAGCTCCTCTCCGCCGAGCACGATGCGCCCCGCGTTGGGTTTTTCGAGCAGGTTGATGCAGCGAAGCAGGGTGCTCTTGCCCGAACCAGAGCTGCCGATCAGGCTGATCACATCGCCCGCGCGGGCTTCGAGCGACACGCCCTTGAGCACCTCGTTCTGCCCGAAGCGCTTGTGGATGTCGTGCACGGCCAGCAGGGGCGCGGCGGCCGCGGGGAAGGGGGCGGTCGATGTCATGGTTGCGTGGTGAGTCAGGCGCCGAGCAGGTGCCCGGTGCGAAACGGTGTGGTGCCGGCGATCTTGCAGAGTTCGCCGCCGGCCACGACGTAGCGTTCACCGATGGCGGCGTAGAGCACGCCCGCCACACCGGCGGTGACGCGGTGCACGCGCGAGGCGCCCGGCGCGGGGGGGTCGATGATTTCGGCGACGAGGTCGCCAGCCGCGAGCGTGTCGCCCGGGCGGGCGCTGAACACCACCACGCCCGCCACGGGGCTGTGCAGGGTTTCCGAGCCCGCCAGCGGCGTGGCCTGGCACGAGGGTGCGGGAATGGCGGGCGCGGGCCCGTCGATCACGCCCACGTGCTGCAGGTAGTCCATCAGGGCCTTCGCATCCGCCTGCGCGTGCGCGTGCGATACGTCGGCCTCGCCGCGCAGTTCCACGGTGGCGCTGGCGCAGCCCTGCGGCAGCGGGTGCTTGATGCCCTCGGCCCGCAGGCGCTCGGCCAGCCGCCACCACAGGCCGGAGAGCGCTTCGTCGAAGGGTTCGCCGCCCGAGTCGCGCGCGAGCAGCACGGCGCGACAACCCAGCAGCCACGCCAGCGGTGCCAGCGGTGGCCAGCAGGCCTCTTCGGCGTACAGGTGCAGCACGGCCTCCCAGTCGCAGTGCAGGTCGAGCACCACGTCGGCGTCGTGCGCCAGCAAGAAGAGTTGCCGGCGCAGGCTGTCGAGCTCGCTCGCGGGCTGCCACGCCTTGAGCCAGTCGGTGGCGGCGCGGCGCACCAGGGCCACGTTGGCGGCCGGGTCAGCGCCCAGGCGGTCGCGCACCGAGTCGAACACTGCGTTGGCGAGGTTCGGGTAGTGGCGGTTGAAGTTCTGCGCGGTGCCGAATTCGAAGCGACCCATGGCGCGGTGGTTGAGCCGCTGCGACAGGCCGATGGGGTTGGCCGCGGGCACCAGCACCACCTGCCCGCGCAGGCGGCCGGCGCGCTCGGCGGCGTCCAGCAGCGGGCGCAGGTGGTGCGCCACCAGCATGCCCGGCAATTCCTCGGCGTGCAGGCTGGCTTGCAGGTAGACCTTGGGGCGGGCGTCAGCCGCGCCATAGCGGAAGGACACCAGGTGCTTCTGGCTGCCCAGGCTCGGGCTCAGCAGGGGGTGTTCGCGCCGTTCCATGGTGGACACACGATAGCTCAGTCAGTGCGCGCGCGGCGCCAGGTGGGCGAGGAAGTGCCGCTCGCTCAGCTTGAACACGCCCACCAGGGTGAAGGTGATGGTGAGGTAGATGGCGGCCGCGAAGATGTAGGCCTCGAAGGGCAGGTAGAAGTCGGAGTAGATGCGGCTGGCGGCGGCGGTCACGTCGAGCATGGCCGGCACGGCGCTGGCCAGGCTGGTGCTGTGCAGCATCATCACCACCTCGTTGCTGTAGGCGGGCAGGGTGCGGCGCATGGCGCTGGGCAGCACGATGCGCCGCAGCGCCTGCCAGCGGCCCATGCCCATGGCCTGCGCGGCCTCGATCTCGCCGGCAGCCGTCTCGCGGATGGAGCCCGCCAGCATTTCGGCCGTGTAGCCCGCGGTGTTCAGGCTGAAGGCGAGCAGGGCGCAGAAGAAGGCGTCCTTGAACATCGTCCAGGGCCACACCGCGTCCCAGCGCGCCTGGATCCATTCAAGCTGGGCCAGCCCGTAATAGATCATGTACATCTGGATCAGCAGCGGCGTGCCGCGGATCACGTAGGTGTAGCCGCCAACCAGCCAGCGCAGGGGCGCCGGGCCCTGCGTGAGCGCCAGAGCGAACACCACCGCCAGCACCCCGCCAATGGCCAGGCAGGACAGCAGCAGGCTCAGGGTGGTGAGCACGCCCTCGCCGTACATGGCGAGGTGGGCGGGTTGGAAGATGATGTCCCAGCGCATGCGTGAGGCTCGAAACGGCTCAGGCCGCGCGCTTGACGCCGAGGCTGAAGCGCCGGTTGACCCAGCGCAGCGCCCACAGCGACACCGAGGTGTAGGCGAGGAACAGCGCCGCCGCGAACAGGAAGAAGGTGAAGGGCTCGCGCGTGGCCGCGCTGGCCTGCTTGGCCAGGTAGGTCATCTCGTGCAGGCCGATCAGGCTGACCAGGGCCGTGGCCTTGATGAGCACCAGCCAGTTGTTGGTGAAGCCGGGGATGGCGTAGCGCACCATCTGCGGCGCGGTGATGCGCAGAAACGTGCGCACCGACCCCATGCCGAAGGCCCAGGCCGCTTCCATCTGCCCGCGCGGGATGGCGAGGATGGCGCCGCGGAAGGTTTCGGTCATGTAGGCGCCATAGATGAAGCCGATGGTGAGCACGCCGGCTGCGAAAGGGTTGATGTCCACCGTGCGGCGGCTGCCCATGGCTTCGAGCAGGTGGTTCAGGCCGATGGTGCCGCCGTAGAAGATGAGCAGCATGAGCACGAGTTCGGGCACGCCGCGCACCACGGTGGTGTAGACCGTGGCCAGCCACACCAGGGGGCGGCGGCCCGAAAGCTTGGCCACCGCGCCCACCAGGCCCAACAAAATGGCCACCACGAGGGCGGCCAGTGAGACGCCCACCGTCAGCAGGGCGCCTTGCAGGATGGACTGGTAGTAGCCGGACAAACCGCGCCTGGCTTACTTGCCGTACACGTCGAAGTCGAAATACTTCTTGCTGACGGTGTCGTAGACGCCGTTGGAGCGGATGGTCTTGATGGCGGCGTTCAGCTCGTCCTTGAGCGCGGTTTCGCCCTTGCGCAGCGCCACGCCGACGCCAGTGCCGTAGTACTTGGGGTCGTCCAGCACGGGGCCGACGAAGCCGTAGTCCTTGCCTTCGGGCTTGCTCAGGAAGCCGCCGTTGACTTCCACCTGGTCGGCCACGGTGCCGTCGAGGCGGCCGGACTTGATGTCCAGGTAGACCTGGTCCTGCGCTTCGTAGGGAACGATGTTCGCGCCGGCGGGCTTGAGCTCGGCCATGGCGTACTTCTCTTGCGTGCTGCCCTTGAGCACGCCGAGCTTCTTGCCCTTGAGCGAGGCCGGGTCGGTGTAGGCGGTGCCGTTCTTCACCACGATGCGGCTGGGCGTGAAGTAGTACTTGTCCGTGAAGTCGACGACCTGCAGGCGCTCCTCGGTGATGGACATGGAGCTGATGATCGCGTCGTACTTCTTGGCCTGCAGGCCGGGGATCATGCTGTCCCACACCTGTTCGACGAAGACGCACTGGCGCTTGATTTCCTTGCACAGGGCCTCGGCGATGTCCACGTCGAAGCCGGTGGGCTTGCCGTCGGCGGTCTTGAAGGTGAAGGGCTCGTAGGTCGGGTCGATGGCGACCTTCAGTTCGGGCAGCGCGGCCGGGGCCGGGGCGGCGGCGGGCGCAGCGGCCGGGGCCGGAGCCGGCGCCGCGGCGGGGGCCGCTTCCTCTTTCTTGCCGCAGGCCGACAGGGCCACCGCGGCGACGAGCGCGGAATACAGGACAGCGTGTTTCATGAGAGATCTCGGTTGCCGCCCACCCGGGCCATCCGGGTGGTGCGAAGTAGGCGGGATTGTAGGTCTGGGGTTCTGGGGAGCTGGCTCCAAAAGGGCAGGTGTTTCCCTCGGTCAGTGGCCCCCAGTCGCGAGTGCAAGAAGCAAGCCAGCGGCCGCGCCGGCACGGCCTCGCCAGACCGCTCTGGCGCTGATACATTCGGCCTTGCTTATGTTCTGCTATTTCCTTCGCCGCGCTGTTCTCGCTCTGTTGTCGGGCCTGCTGACACTGACCCAGGCCCTGGCACAAGCGCCGCTGCGCGTGCAGCCGGTGGCCCCCGACACCTGGTTCGCGCAAGGTGCGGCCGCGCTGGGCTCGCCGGCCAACCGCAACTTCATCTCCAACGCCGCCTTCGTGGTCACGCGCGAGGGCGTGGTGGTCATCGACGCGCTGGGCTCGCCAGCCCTGGCTGACGAATTGCTGGCCGAGATCGCGCGGGTCACGCCGCTGCCAGTTCGCTACGTGATCGTGACCCACTACCACGCGGACCACATCTACGGCTTGCAGCGCTTCAAGGCAGCGGGCGCCACCATCGTGGCAGGGGAGCAGGGGCGTGAGTACCTGGCATCCGACACGGCGCGGCTGCGCCTGCAGGCCAGCCGCGAAGAGCTGGCGCCCTGGATCGACGAACACACGCAACTGGTGCCGGCAGACCGTTGGTTGCAGGCCGACACCGTGATCGAACTCGGCGGCGAGCGTTTTCGACTGCAACTCGCCGGCCCGGCGCACACGCCCGAAGACCTGGTGGTGCTGCACGAACGCACCGGCGTGCTGTTCGCGGGCGACCTCGTGTTTCGCGGCCGCATTCCCTTCGTGGGCCTGGCCGACAGCAGCGGCTGGATTCGCTCGCTCGACCGCCTGCTGACTTTGCAGCCGCGTCTGCTGGTGCCGGGCCATGGGCCGGTGTCCGATCAGTCGGTTGCCGACCTCCAACTGACCCGCGACTACCTCGTCCACCTGCGCCAGGCCATGGGCGAGGCTGCGCGCAACCTGGAACCCTTCGAGGACGCGTACGCGCGAACCGACTGGTCGCGCTTCGAGTCTCTGCCGCTGTTCGGGGCGGCCAACCGCATCAACGCCTACAACACCTACCTGTTGATGGAGCGGGAGGGCATGGGACGCTGATCAGCCGGTGTAGCCTCGCGGTTCCCACCAGGAGCCCCATCCCATGACGACATTGCTTGGACTGTCCGGCAGCCTTCGCGCCGGCTCTTTCAACACCGCGCTGCTCAAGGCCGCGCAGGCGAGCGCCGGAGCGGACATCGCCTTCGACACCGCCACCGTGCACGGCGTGCCGCTGTACGACGGCGACGTGGAGCAGGCCAGCGGCACGCCACCGGCCGTGCGCGAATTGAAGGAACGCATCCTGGCCGCCGACGGCCTGCTGCTGGTATCGCCCGAATACAACAACGGCATCCCGGGCGTGTTCAAGAACACCATCGACTGGCTGTCGCGCCCCACACCGGGCATGCCAGACGTGTTCCGCAACCGCCCGGTCGCCGTCATCGGTGCCTCGCCCGGCGGCTTCGGCACGGTGATGGGCCAGGCCCATTGGCTGCCCGTGCTGCGCACCCTGGGCGCGCAACACTGGAGCGGCGGGCGCCTGATGGTGTCGCGCGCCGGCTCGGTGTTTGGCGCCGACGGCGATCTGCAGGACGAAGCCATCGCCCGCCAACTGTCGGACTTCGTGCAGGGCTTCGCGCAGTTTGTGGCCGCGGCGCGCGGCCACTGAAGCTTCAGCGCCGCCATCCGCGCAGCAGCAGGGCGTTGCTCACCACGCTCACGCTGCTCAGCGCCATGGCCGCGCCCGCCACCATCGGGTTGAGCAGGCCCGCCGCCGCCAGCGGTATGCCGATCACGTTGTAGGCGAAGGCCCAGAACAGGTTCTGGCGGATCTTGCTGTACGTGCGGCGCGAGATATCGATCGCGTCGGCCACCAGGGCCGGGTCGCCACGCATCAGCGTGATGCCGGCCGCGTGCATGGCCACGTCGGTGCCGGTGGACATGGCGATGCCCACGTCGGCCGAGGCGAGGGCAGGGGCGTCGTTGATGCCGTCGCCCACCATGGCCACCGTGTGGCCACCCTGTTTCAGCTCGCCCACGATGCTGGCCTTGTCGGCCGGCAGCACCTCGGCCTCGATCCGGGCGATGCCCAGCCGCTGGCCCATGGCCGTGGCGGCGCCCCGGTTGTCACCGCTCAGCATCACCGTGCGCACGCCCATGCCGTGCAGGCGCTCCACCGCGCGCGCCGCGCTGGCCTTGGGCGCGTCGCCGAAGGCCAGCAAGCCCACCAGTTGCGGCGCCTGCGTCACGTCGGCCAGCCAGGACACGGTGCGGCCTTCGTTTTGCAGTTGCTGCGCCTGCGCGGCCAGGGCCGAGGTGTCCACACCCAGCTCTTGCATGAAGCGCGGGCTGCCCAGGCGCAGTGCATGGCCGTCGACCTCGGCTGACATGCCGCGCCCCGGCACCGCGTGCACCTGGCGGGCGGGCAGGGGCGTCAGGCCCGCGGCCTGAGGCGACTCGAGCACAGCGCGCGCCAGCGGGTGTTCGCTGCCGGCCTGCAGCGCCAAGCTCCAGGGAATCAGATCTGCCTCGTGCCCCGCCGCGGCCAGACTGGCCACGAGTTGTGGCCGGCCCTCGGTCAGCGTACCGGTCTTGTCGAACGCCACGGTGTCCACGCGGTGCGCCACCTCCAGTGCCTCGGCGTCCTTGATCAGGATGCCGTGACGTGCGGCCACGCCGGTGCCGGCCATGATGGCCGTGGGCGTGGCCAGGCCCAGCGCGCAGGGGCAGGCGATCACCAGCACCGCCACGGCGTTGAGGATGGCCCGTTCCCAGTCGCCCGCGAACAAGCCCCAGCCGAGCAGTGTGAGCAACGCCAGCCCCAGCACCACCGGCACGAACACCGCGCTCACGCGGTCCACGATGCGCTGGATGGGTGCCTTCTTCGCCTGGGCCGACTCCACCAACCGCACGATGCGCGACAGCGTGGACTCGGCGCCGACCGCGGTGGTTTCCACCTCCAGCAGGCCCTCGGCGTTGACGGATCCGCCCGTCACCTTGTCGCCCGTGTGCTTTGCTATCGGCAGACCTTCACCCGTGATGAGGGACTCGTCCACCTGGCTCGCACCGCTGAGCACCTTGCCGTCCACCGGCACACGCTCGCCGGGGCGAACGATCACCACGTCACCCAACTTCACCCGCGCCAGCGGCAGGTCCACATCGCCATTGGGCGTGCGCACGCGCGCGATCTCCGGCTTGAGCGCGTTGAGCGCGGCGATGGCGGCCGTGGTCTGGCGCTTGGCGCGCGCCTCAAGCCATTTGCCCAGCAACACCAGCGTGATGACCACCGCCGAGGCCTCGAAGTACAGGTGCGGCGTGCCATGGTCCGCATGCTTGAACAGCAGATACAGGCTCAGACCGTAGCCCGCGCTGGTGCCCAGGGCCACCAACAGGTCCATGTTGCCGGTGCCCGCGCGCAGCGCCTTCCAGCCCGCGCGGTAGAAGCGCGCGCCCAGCCCGAACTGCACCGGCGTGGCCAGGGCCAGTTGCAGCCAACCGTTCAAAGCCCAGTCGGCGCCGAGCGGCATGCCCACCATGGGCAGCACCAGCGGCAGCGACAGCAGGGCCGCCAGTGCCACGGGCCACCACGGGTCGCTGGACCTATGGGCGCCGTGCGCGGCCGTGTTCTGCTCCTCATGGGGCAGGGCCGAATAGCCCGCCTTTTCCACGGCCGCCACCAGCACGGGCGCGGTGACGCCGATGGCGCGGACCGTTGCTCGTTCGGTTGCCAGATTGACCTCGGCCTCGCTCACGCCGGGCACGGCTTGCAAGGCCTTCTCGACACGGCCCACGCAGGAGGCGCAGGTCATGCCCTCGATGGCGAACTCGAAGCTCTGTGCGGCGACCTGGTAGCCGGCCTTCTCGACAGCCGCCACCAGCTGGGCACCGGCAGCCGGGCCGCTGGCGTTGACCGAGGCGGTCTCGGTGGCTAGGTTGACGCTGACCTCGCTCACCCCGGGCACGGCTTTCAGCGCCTTTTCCACTCGGGTCACGCAGGACGCACAGGTCATGCCTCCTATGGGCAAGCGGTATTCGGAAAGAGACGTAACAAGTGAGTTCATGGTGGCTTTCGAAGTGATTTTCAGCGTGGAAGCTGATGCTCAGGCTTGACATGGTGTCAAGGTCAAGCATGTCCACGATATGCCTTGCCGCTTGACCTTGCCATGATGTCAAGGCCTACCGTGAAGCCTCCTTTCACCTTCACGGAGCCTCTCATGCATGAATTTCAGTTGCCTTCCATGACCTGTGGCCACTGCGCGGCAAAGGTCAATCGCGCGCTCAAGCAGGTCGATCCGGCTTGCGCGGTCGAGGTCGACATGGCGCTTCGCAAGGTCGCCGTCCGCAGCGACGAGGGCCGAGCAACCTTGGCCGAGGCCTTGAGCGAAGCCGGCTACCGCCCGGCCTGATCTCCTTCGCCGCGGCGCATCAGCCGGTAGATCACAGGCACCACGAACAGCGAGAGCAGCGGCGCACTCAGCATGCCGCCCACCATGGGCGCGGCGATGCGCTGCATCACCTCGCTGCCGGTGCCCTCACTCCACAGGATGGGCAGCAGGCCCGCCACGATGGTGGCCACCGTCATGGCCTTGGGCCGCACGCGCAGCACCGCGCCTTCGCGGATCGCATCGAGCAGCGCGTGCTGGCCCACCTGACCCATCGCCAGGCGCGCCTGCCACGCCTGCTTGAGGTAGACCAGCATGATCACGCCGAACTCGGCGGCCACGCCCGCCAGCGCGATGAAGCCCACCGCACTGGCCACCGAGAGCTGGTGTCCCAGCGCCCACAGCAGCCACACGCCACCCACCAGCGCGAAGGGCAGCGTGGCCATGATGAGCAGGGCCTCGTCCATCCGTTGGAAGGTGATGTAGAGCAGCACAAAGATGATCAGCAGCGTGAAGGGCACCACCAGCCGCAACTGGGCGGCGGCGCGCTCCAGATACTCGAACTGGCCCGACCACGACACCGAATACCCCGGCGGCAGCGCCACGGCCTGCGCCACCGCGCGCTGCATGTCCAGCACGGTGCCGCGCAGGTCGCGCCCGCGCACGTCCACATAGACGAAGCCGGCCAGGCGACCGTTCTCGCTGCGCAGCATGGGCGGGCCATCGGCGATGCGCAGATTGGCCACGTCGCTCAGCACCAGGCGCTGGCCGTTGGGCGCCACGATGGGCAGGGTGCCCAGCGCGGGCAGGGAGTCGCGCAGTTCGCGCGGATAGCGCAGGTTGATGCTGAAGCGTTGCAGTCCCTCCACCGTCTCGCCGATGACCTGTCCCCCAATGGCACCTTCCACCACGGCCTGCACGTCGGCGATGTTCAGCCCAAAGCGGGCGGCACGTGCGCGGTCGATGTCCACGTCGATGGTGCGCCCGCCGGCTACACGCTCGGCCAGTGCACTGCTCACGCCTGGCACGGCCTTCACGGCCTGCTCCACTTCGCTTGCAAGCTGCTCGATCGTGGCCAGGTCGGGGCCGGCCAGCTTCACGCCCACGGGGCTCTTGATGCCGGTGGCCAGCATGTCGATGCGGTTGCGGATCGGCGGCACCCAGATGTTGGATAGGCCGGGCACTCGCACCGTGCGATCAAGCTCTTCGACCAGCCGGTCCATGGTCATGCCGGGCCGCCACTGCTCACGCGGCTTGAAGCGGATCGTGGTCTCGAACATCTCCAACGGCGCCGGGTCGGTGGCGGTTTCCGCGCGGCCTGCCTTGCCGTAGACGCTCTGCACCTCGGGCACGGTCTTGATGAGCCGGTCGGTCTGCTGCAGCAGCTCCGCCGCCTTGCCAATGGACAGGCCGGGCAAAGCGGTGGGCATATAGAGCAGGTCGCCCTCATCCAGCGGTGGCATGAATTCGGAGCCCAGCTTGTGCAAAGGCCAGGCGGTGGCCAGCAGCAGCATGGCGGTGACCGCCAGCGTGAGCTTTGGCCAGGCCAGCACCGCGTCCAGGGCCGGGCGGTACAGCGCCATCAGAGCGCGGTTGATCGGGTTGCGGTCTTCCGCCGGGATAGGGCCGCGGATGAGGTAACCCATGAGCACCGGTATGAGCGTCACGGCCAGGCCCGCCGAAGCCGCCATGGCGTAGGTCTTGGTGAAGGCCAAGGGGGAGAACAGCCGGCCCTCCTGGGCCTGCAGCGTGAACACGGGAACGAAGCTCAGCGTGATCACCAGCAGCGAGAAGAACAGCGCCGGTCCCACCTCGACCGCGGCATCGCCCACCAGTCGCCAGCGAGCCTCACCGCGCAGCGTCTCGCCGGGGTGTTCGTGCTGCCAGCGCTCCAGCCACTTGTGCGCGTTTTCGATCATCACGATGGCCGCGTCCACCATAGCCCCAATGGCGATGGCGATGCCTCCGAGCGACATGACGTTTGCGTTGATGCCCTGCTGGTGCATGACGATGAAGGCCATCAACACCCCCAGTGGCAGCGTGATGATGGCGACAAAGGCGCTGCGCAGGTGGAACAGGAAGGCCAGGCAGACCAAGCCCACCACAATGAACTCCTCGATGAGCTTGGTACGCAGGTTGTCCACTGCGCGCTCGATCAGGCCGGAGCGGTCGTACACCGGAACGACCTCCACGCCGGGGGGCAGGCTGCGCTGGAGTTCGGCCAGCCGCGCTTTCACGCCCGCGATGGTGGCCAGCGCGTTTTCGCCGCTGCGCATGACGACGATGCCTCCCGCGGCCTCGCCCTCGCCATTGAATTCACCAATGCCGCGCCGCGCTTCGGGGCCGATCTGCACCCGCGCCACGTCGCCCAGCGTGACCGCTGCGCCCGTGGCCGCAGCACGCAGGGGAATGGCGCGGAAGTCGTCCAGCGTGCGCAGATAGCCGCTCGCGCGCACCGCGTACTCGGCCTCCCCGAGTTCGAGCACCGAGCCGCCGGCCTCCTGATTGGCGCGCGCGACCGCCTCGCTCACATCCTGCTGCGTGAGGCGGTACGCGGCCAGGCGATTGGGATCGAGCACGATCTGGTACTGCCGCACCATGCCCCCCACGCTGGCCACCTCGGCCACGCCCGGCACGGTTTTGAGCTCAAAACGCAGGAACCAGTCCTGCAGGGCGCGCAGTCGGGCGAGATCCTGCGCGCCGCTGCGATCGACCAGGGCGTACTGGTAGACCCAGCCCACCCCAGTGGCGTCGGGGCCGATGGCCGAGCGCGCCGCCGCCGGCAAGCGCGACTGCACTTGGTTGAGGTACTCCAGCACGCGCGAGCGCGCCCAGTACAGGTCCACGCCGTCCTCGAACAGGATGTAGACGAAGCTGTCGCCATACATGGAGAAGCCGCGCACCGCGCGCGCCCCCGGCACCGACAGCATGGTGGTGGTCAGCGGATAGGTGACCTGGTTCTCCACGATCTGCGGAGCCTGCCCGGGCCAGCTCGTGCGCACCACGACCTGCGTGTCCGACAGGTCGGGCAAGGCATCCAGTGGCGTGCGCAGCAGCGAGACCACACCCCAGGCACTGACCAGCAGCGTGCCGATGAGCACGAGCAGCCGGTTGGCGATGCTCCAGCGGATGAGGCGGGCGATCATCGCGGCGCTCCCGGTGCCAGGCGCTGCAGTTCGACGATGCGCGGCAGCTCGCCTTCCTGTTCGCGGAACTCGACCTGCACGCGCTCACCGACCGCCAGATCGCGCGGCAAGCGCTGGGGCGGCGGCAGCTGGAAGTCCATCACCATCGCCGGCCATTTCAAGGACGCGATGGGCGGGTGGTCCAGCGTGACCAGCCCGGGCTTGAGCGCGGTGACGCGCGCCTCGGTGCGGTGGGTGAGGGCGGCGGCTGCGGTGGGTGTGGTCGGTCCCGGGGGTGGGGCCTCCTGATTCAGGCGTGCTTGCAGCCCGCGCAGGCTGGCTTCGGAATCGATGAGAAACTGCCCCGATCGCACCACCCGCTGGTTGGCCTGCAGTCCCGACAGGATCTCCACCTGGCCATCGGCCTCGCGGCCCACCTCAACCTCTGCGGGACGAAAACGTCCGCCGTCCTCCGCCAGCATCACCACGTTGCGCCGCCCGGTGCGGATGAGCGCGTCACTTGGCAGCAGCAGGCGCGCTTCGCCCTCGTCGGGCTGCAGGCGCATCTGCACGAGCTGCCCGGCCACCAGGCGGCCCTGTGGGTTGTCGAGCACGAGCCGCGCTCGCTGAGTGCGCGTGGTCGGGTCCAGCGCGGGCAGCAGGGCTTGCAACTCGCCCTTCAGTGTCTCGCCAGGCAGGGCCGGCGTGGTCGCGCTCACGGCCATACCGACACGCAGGCCGGCGGCCTGGCTTTCGGGCACCTCGGCCTCGGCCCAGACCTGGCGCGTGCCCTGCAGGCGCAGCAGCGGCAGACCGGGCGTCGCCGTGGCGCCCTCGCGCACCATCAACTCGCTCACGAAGCCGGCGTGCGGCGCGCGCAGCGTCACGCGAGCCTGCACCCTTCCGGCGCGCACCACGGCGTCGATCTGCTCGGCCGACAGCCCGGCCTGGCGCATGCGCGCCAGCGCGCCCTCGCGCAGCACGTCCGCCCCCGGGCCCTGCATGCGCGTGGTGGCCAGGTAGTCCTCCTGCACGGCCACCCACTCGGGCACGTACAAGTCCAACAGAGGCGCGCCGCGGCTGACCCGCTCCAACTCCGCGCGCACATGCAGTCGCTCGACGAAGCCCAGCGCACGTGCGCTCATCAGGGTCTGTTCGCGCTGGTTCCAGGCGATGTTGCCCACGGCCAGCACCTGCGACCGCAGCCGGCCTTCGGTGACGGCCACGGTGCGCAGCCCCAGGTTCTGCTGGATGCGCGGGCTCACGCTGACGCTGCCGCTGTCGCTGCCCTCGGCACCGGCGTAGCGGGGCACCAGCATCATGTCCATGAAGGGTGACTTGCCCGGCGCCTCGAAGTTTCTGCCCGGCACCATGGGGTCGTGGTAGTTCAGAATCCGCCGACCCGTCACCGGGTCCTGGTCGCCGGCCTTCAGGCCTTCGCTCAGGTGGCGCCGGGTGGCTTCCTCGCCTTGCGCGATGGTCCACTGGCTGGGATCCTGCAAGGTGGCGGGCGCATCGGCCCGTGTCTGTACGGCGGGCGCCGGCACGGCACCCTGGCGGCCGACCCACCAGCCCGCCAAGGCGACCACGACCAGGATCAGCGCGCCGCTCAGCCACCGCCCGAGGCCTCGAATGGAAGATGTCTTCATGGGCGTTCTCCTTGGGCCACGGCCTTCTGGTCCCGGGGCAGGGCATAGGTGAGTGCCGACCAGGCGCGCGCGCCCGACAGTTCCACGTCGATACGCTCGAGCGCCAGTGACAGCTCGGCCTGCCGGGCCTCGATCACCGTCGCGAGAGTTTCCTGCCCCGCCCGGTAGGCGGCCAACGCCGCCTGCACGCGCTCACGCGCCAGCGGCGCACGTTGCCGATCGATGAGCTCACGCTGGGCAAGCGCCGCCTGCCATTGCAGCCGCCAGGTTTGCAGTTGCTGCTCGAGCTCGCGCTGCACGTCCTCGGCCTCGGCCTCGCGTGCGCTGGCCTCGGCCAGGCGCGCGGCCAGTTCGCGATCCTGCCGCAGCCCTCGCTGGAGAGTGAGCGGAATCGATACGCCCAGTGAGACCATGTCGGTGTAACGCGATCCCCGCTGGCTGAGCATCAACTCCACACTCCAGTCGGGCGAGCGCTCGGCATCGGCCAGGCCGGCCGAGGCGTGCGTGGCCGCGACGCGGGCCTGTGCCGCTTGCGTCTCGGGGTGTTGAGCCAAGAGTGCGGCGGTATCCGGCAAGCCGCCGTCAATGGCTGGGGCCTCGGCCAGCCACTCGGGCGCGGTCTCGCGGGTCCAGCGCTGCAGTGACGTGCGCGCGGCCTCGTGCTCGGCGGTGGCGGCAAGCAAAGCCTGTTGCAGGCGCTGCCCCTGCTCGCGCGCGGCGATCGCCGCGCTGGCGCTGCCTCGCCCGCTGCGCCACGCCGCCTCGGCCGCCAGCAGCAGATCCGCGGTCTGTGCGACCTGTGCCTGCAGCACCTCGCGGCGCTGCGCCGCAGCCCGCAGGCCCCACCAGGCCCAGGCCGCCTCCCGGCGCACCGCCGCGGCCTGGGCCACGGCCTGTGCGGCCAGGGCTTCGGCCTGGCGTTCACGCTCCAGTCGGCGTGCTTCTCGTTTGTCGCTCGAAGGCAGCGTTTGCATGACACCAACCGAGCGCATCGTCATGAAGTCGCGTGTGGTGCTCCAGCGCTCGGCGCCGTTGATGGGCAGGTTGTCCAGGGACAAGCGCAGGACCGGATCTGGCCGGGTGCCGGCTTGGGCGGCTTGCTCGCCCATTGCACGCGCCTCGCTGTTGCGGGCCGATACCGCGGACGAGCGCGACTGCGCGAGGGCAACGGCCTCGTCCAGGGTCAGGGCATGGAGGGTGGGCGAGCCGAGCAGGGCCGCCAACCCTGCCACAGGCAGCAGGGCGGCACCCAGCGCCCTGCGCAGCCGCCAGCGGCTGCAAGGCAAGGAAACCATGGGGGTATCTCCGGAAAATGACGAAACTGGCGGCGCCAAGAGACGCGCCGCCGCTGAGGACGAAAAACCTCAGCCCACCGAAGGCGGTCGCCAGATACCGGAAGGGGAGAACAGGGGCCCGTGTCGTCCCAGCCACATGGGTGGAGACGCGGGCGGCGGCGGAGACAGTGCCAGAGCGAGGGGGGCCAGCGCGGGCCAGACACTGGCTGGCATGCAGACAGTCCCCGCTTGGCAGACCTGGCCAGTGCGCGCCCAGGCGGCAAAGTCGTTGCAACAATCGCTGCCGGCGTCGGCCGTGTCGCCATCGGCGAACGCATCGGCCACCATGGCTTCACCCGCCATGGCGCAGGGCATCGTCCAAGAGCCCGTGCTGGCCATGGCCTGCCACGGCAGGGTCAGCAAGAGCAAGATGGCGATCCAGTGGCGCATGGACGGATGCTAAGCCATCGGCCGCGCCGGCGGTGCGAATCTCGGGCCGTGCTGCCTGCTGTCTGGGCTCAGGGTTTGATGGGCCTGATCGATTCGACCAGCATCTGTCCCTTTTCGTTGACGGCGGTGAATTGCACCTTGTCTCCCGCGGCGATGCCCTCGAGCATCGCTTTGTCGCGCACGGTGAACACCATGGTCATGGGCGGCATGTCCATGTTCTTGATCTCGCCGTGTTTGAGGGTGATCTTGCCGTTGTCCTTGTCGACTCGGCGCACCTCGGCGTCGACCGGGGGCAGGTTCTGCTGCATGCCGGGCTTGCCGTGGTCCATGGCCTGGGCGAAGGCCGGCTGGGCCAGCGCGCCCAAGGCAAGGGCGGCCGCCGCGAGGATAGGGGTGAATTTCATGGTGTTTCTCCTGAAAGTGGATACGCAATGGCCCTGGTTCACCTGGCCACGACCTTGATCTTGCCGACCATGCCGGCCTCATAGTGGCCGGGCAGCAGGCAGGCGAAGTCGAACTCGCCGGCGCGGTTGAATTGCCAGACGATCTCGCCACGCTTGCCGGGGGCCACGTGCGACATGTAGGGCTCCTCGTGCTCCATGCCAGGGAACTTCTTCATCAGCGCCGCGTGTTCATCAAGCTCCTTCTTGGTGCCCAGCACGAACTCGTGCATCACCTTGCCCGAATTGGTGTGCACGAAGCGGATGGTTTCGCCTTGGCGCACCTCCAGCTTGTCCGGCGTGAAGCGCATGGCGTCGGTCATGCCGATCTCGATAGTTCGGGTCACCGCCTTGGGGTTGCCGGCGATGCCCCAATCCTTCTGCTCCATCTTGACCGGCCCGGCTTTCTTGTGCTCCTCATTGCCGTGGGCGACAGCGAGCGAGGTGATCGAGGCCAGCGCGAGCAACAAAGCCGTGGTGCGAAGTTTCATGAAAGGCTCCAGTGGGTTGTAGTAGACAAGGAATGACACACGCACTCAATGGTGCTTGCCGGAAGAGTGCGGCTTGACCGCCGTTGCGTCGGCCTTGCCCTGCGGCGTGGCCGCGCGCGGCGCAGCCGGCGTGGCGCCGGCCCATTCGTAGGCCACGGTGCCTTGCGGGAACTTGTAGGGCCCGGGGTCCTTGTAGTCGCCAGGCTTCTGGTCCTTGCGCACCTTGAACACGCTGAACATGCCGCCCATCTCGATGGGGCCGAACTGACCGGTGCCGGTCATCATGGGTGCGGTGTTGTCGGGAATGGGCATCTGCATCTCACCCATGTCGGCCATGCCGCGCTCGCCCATCACCATGTAGTCGGGCACCACGCGCTGGATCTTGTTCACCAGCCCTCGGTGGTCCACGCCGACCATGGTGGGCACGTCGTGGCCCATGGCGTTCATGGTGTGGTGGCTCTTGTGGCAGTGGAAGGCCCAGTCGCCTTCCTCGTCGGCGATGAGCTCGATCTGGCGCATCTGGCCAACAGCCACGTCGGTGGTCACCTCGTACCAACGGGTGGCGGGCGGGGTGGGGCCGCCGTCGGTGCCGGTCACCAGGAATTCGTGCCCATGCAGGTGGATGGGGTGGTTGGTCATCGTCAGGTTGCCCACGCGGATGCGCACACGGTCGTTCAGGCGCACGTTGAGCGTGTCGATGGCCGGGAAGATCCGGCTGTTCATGGCCCAGATGTTGAAGTCGGTCATGGTGTTGACCTTGGGCGTCTTGCTGCCGGGCTCGACGTCGAAGGCATTGAGCAGGAAGCAGAAGTCGCGGTCGACCTCGCTGATGTGCGGGTGCTTCCCCTTGGGGTGCGTGACCCAGAAACCCATCATGCCCATGGCCATCTGCACCATCTCGTCGGCGTGCGGGTGGTACATGAAGGTGCCGGGGCGGCGCGCCTCGAATTCGTAGACGAAGGTCTTGCCCACCGGGATGGCGGGCTGGTTGAGGCCGCCCACGCCGTCCATGCCGTTGGGCAGGCGCTGGCCGTGCCAGTGGATGGTGGTGTGCTCGGGCAGCTTGTTGGTGACGAAGATGCGCACGCGGTCGCCCTCGACGACTTCGATGGTGGGCCCCGGGCTCTGGCCGTTGTAGCCCCACATGTTGACCTTGAAGCCGGGCGACATCTCGCGCACCACGGGCTCGGCGACCAGGTGGAATTCCTTGACGCCGTTGCTCATGCGCCAGGGCAGGCTCCAGCCGTTGAGCGTGACCACGGGGTTGTAGGGGCGGCCCGTGTTGGGCACCAGCGGCGGGGCCGTGTCGACGGAGGTCTGGATGACGGGCTCGGGCAGGGCGGCCAGCGCCGATCGGGCAACGGACAGGCCCGCCATGGTGGCGGCGGCGCCAGCGAAGAATTGACGACGGTTGTTCATGTTGATGTTCAGTTGGGTGTTCAGTGACCGGCCGCAGCGGCTTCGCCGCCGGCGGCGCCCCCGGGCGAGACGAAGGCCGTGGGCTCGCCGCCTTGCAGCACCCACATCAGGTCGGTGTCGGCGAGCCAGTAGTCGCGCACGGCGTCAATGGTTTCGCGCTGCGCCTGCGCGTGGGCCTGCACCTCGGTGAGCAACTCCCACACGCTCTTGAGCATGCCGTTGTACTGGAGCACGCTCTCGTCCACGATGAGGTTTCGCTGCGCCATCACATCGTCGCGCAGGCCGCGCGCCACGCTCAGGGTGGCGTCGCGCGAGGCCAGCGCCTGCCCGAAGTTGGCTTCGGCCTTCCACTGCTCCACACGGGGCAACTGCGCTTGAATCTCGGCTAGTTCGGTATTGAGTTCCGCTGGTGAGAGCGTTCGTTTTGGCAGATCCGGCAAGGTGTCGGGCAATGCCAGGCGTTCGTGCACGCCGTTGAGCTGCAGCGTGTGGAGGAGGGTGCGCTCCGCTTGCCGCGCGGCCACGGTGGCCTGCTGCAGCGCGCGCCGCTCGCTGGCCAGGCCCAGCTCGACGCGGCTCTGCTGATACGCGCTCCAGTTGCCCACCTTGACCATGCGTCGGCCCAATTCGGTGGCAGCCTCGGCCGCCTCCAGCGAGGCGCGCTGCAAGCGCACGGACTGCTTGGCTGCCACGGCGCGCAGCCAGGCGCGGCGCGCCTCAGCGGCCACCTCGAATACCTCGTCCACCCCTTCGATGCGGCGCTGATGGCGAGCGTCCACCTCTTGCCAGCGACCCTGGACGATGCGATCGACATTGGCCTCACCAAGTCGGGGCAGAACCTTCTGAAGCTCCAGGTGCGGCCGCCAAGCCAGGCGCGTGGCCACCTCCAGCGAGGGTACGGGGAAACCGGTCGCGGCGGCGGCATCCTTGGGCGCCTCGGCGCCGTTGGCCGCCTCCCACTTGAGCAGGTCCGCGTGTCCGCGCTTGAACTGTCCGACGGCCTCGTTGGCCGCCTTCCAGTCCGATGACTGCTCCACCGCTGTTTGGGCGCCGGCCACGGCCGTCATGGACAGAACCACCGCGGCCACCAGCACGCTGGGGCCATGCTTGCTCAATGGATTTTTCACTCACCGACTCCTTTGATCGATTGGATTGGCGTGCGGATTGTTGGGCGGGGGCGGGAACAGCGATCTGTCGGCTTCATTACAGATTTGTCATGTTGGGAATATGCGCTGGCCCCATGGCACACTCGTTTTGAACCCTTGCGACCATGAAGATCCTGATCGTTGAAGACGAGGCCCACACGGGCGAATACACCCGCTCGTACTTGATGGTGCGCCACAACCGCTCCACAAACACGTTGTCGCGCCATGCCCCCTTGCCGTCCATGGACAGGCGACATCCGCGCGAGAGCACCGCGTGGGTGAACTCATCAGCCGTGAACTGACTGCCCTGATCGGTGTTGACGATCTCGGGCACCCCGAAGCGGGCGAACGCCTGCTCGATCACCTCGCTGGCATGACAGGCCTCCAGCGTGATGGCCACCTTGTGAGCGAGCACCCGGCGGCTGGCCACATCCACCACGGCCGTGAGGTAGACGAACCCGCGCTTCATCGGGATGTAGGTCGTGTCCAGCGCCCAGACCTGATTGGCGCGGCGGATGGCCACCTTGCGCAGCAGGTAGGGGTAGACCTTGTGGTGCGGGTGGCGCTTGCTGGTGCCAGGCTGCGGGCACAGGGCCTGGATGCCCATGCGCTGCATGAGCGTGCCCATGTGGCGCCGCCCGACGTGAATGCCCTGGCGCTGCAGTTGACGGCGCAGCATGCGAGCGCCCATGAAGGGA
>NZ_CCAE010000039.1 GCF_000723405.1 Hydrogenophaga intermedia
TTGCTGGCGGGCTTCATCTTCATGATCTGGCTGGACAGCGCCCTGGCCTGACGCGGGGTGAATCGGCCGCCCCCGGGTGCGCGGCCAAGAAGGCCCGCATGGGGGGGAGGATTCGGTTTCTCGGCGGCGCGGGGCCCGGCCACCGCGCCCGGTGTTCACGCGGCCGGGCCCCGAACGCGGGATGAGCAGCGAGGGCGGAATGGGGTCGAGCCCGAGCTGGCGCCGCAGCTCGGTGCGCAACGCCTCCACCAGCGGCTGGCAATCGGGCGCTTCGCCGCGCTGCAGGGCAGCCAGGCAGGCCGCGGCCAGCTCCACCTGAGGCAGCGAGCCGAACAGCACCAGCTCGGCCAGTGTCTCTTCGATCTGCGGCGTGTGCTCCGCCGTGGCCGGCGTGAATGAACCCGCCAGCGCGCGGTAGGCGGCCACCAGCGACTTCAGTCGCTCGGTCTCCTGCCGGTTCTCGCGCTGGCGGCGTTGCTGCACGCGCTGCATCACCACCACGCGGATGGTGAGCAGCACGATGGCCACGACGAGAGACGTCAACAGGGTGAGCGACAAGGGACCGAGGTTGGAGAACGTCATGTCAGCGGTACCGCGCGGCAGTGATGAACTGCTGGAAGGTCTCGCACCATACGATGACCGTGTTGAAGCCCTGCGGTTCCACGCCGGGTGGCAACTCGACGATGAAGTTCTCGAAGGTTTTCACATCGCCCACGCGTTGCATGCGCGGCTTCAGGCGCGCGAAATCGGCCTCGGTCTCGACGAACTCGGGCGAAAGGTAGAGCTTGTAGTCCGGCCCCGGCGCCAGCCGCCCGCGCAGCGCGATGCGCGTGGCGCCCACGCTCACCTCGCCCTCGCCCCAGTGCAGCGCGTCGCTGTCTTTCAGGTCGCGGCGGAACTGACCGGTGAACAGGGCGCCTTCGCTGGCCCGACCGACCTGCAACGCGTCGGGCGGGGGTGGCGCGATCAGCAGCGGCAGCGTGTAGATGCCGGCGGCGAAGCCCAGGGCCAGCACCAGGCCATGGGACAGCGTGAGCCAGAGGATTCGTTTCATGGCGGCTCCTGTCGGTGGGTACCGTGGGTCGCCGCGGGCGCCGGCTTCTTACCGCCGAGCATCCAGGCCGCGCAGGCCGGCCACGGTGCTCAGCAGGGCCTGCGCGGCTTCGGTGCCCTTGGCGCCGAAGTGCTGCTGCAGGAATTTGCGGTGCTCCACGTGCTCGTGGAAGTGGTGCGGCGCCTGCACCGCGCAGATCACGGGCACGCCGGTCTTCAGTTGAACGTCCATCAGCGCCCGGACCACCGTGTCGGCGACAAAGTCGTGCCGGTACACGCCGCCGTCGACCACCAGCGCGCTGCCCACCACGGCCGCGTAGAGCCCCGACTGCGCCAAGCGCTGCACGTGCAGCGGGATCTCGAAGGCGCCCGCGACGTCGAACACGTCGATGGCATCCGGGCCGAAGCCGGCGCGCGCCATCTCGGCGAAAAAGGCGTCGCGCGAGCGCTGGACGATATCGGCGTGCCAGGAGGCCTCGACGAAGGCGAAGCGCAGCTCACGCGGCAATTGCGGAAGGTGGATGAGGGGGGGTGCTTCGGCCATGAGGCGCATTCTAGGAGCCGACGATCCAGCCCTCGAGCGGGTCGAACGCGGGCAGGCCCCAACGCGCATCGCCCGAGCGGTGGCGCTGCAGCGCCCAGGCGGCCTGCAGCAGGCACAGCACCGCGTCGAGCCGGTCGCCGCTGGCGTCATCGGCCAGGTCGTCGCGCTGCGCGTGCGTGAGTCGCAGGCGCAGGCCCGCGGCCTGCAGCAACGGTGCCTGACCGTTTTCCAGCGCGTTGATGAGGGTCTTGCGCGCGATCAGGCGCTCGCCGGTCTGTTTGCCCTTGTCGTCGCTCTTGTAGGAGGTGGCGCCCAGCACGCTGCGCGCCAGCAGACCCGGGTAGGCCTCCAGCGCCACGCGCTGCGGGTCGCCATCGAGCAGACCGGGCAGGTGCGCGCCGGCGGCGATCAGGCGCGGCACCCCCGCGTGCATCATGAAGGCCACGGGCGGGTTGACCCACTTCATGCTCGGGCTCGACCCAGCCGGGCCATCGGTGGCGCGGTGCGCGAACTTGCCACCCACCGGCCGGGCCTGGCAGAAGGCCGCAAAGGCCTCGCGGATGGCTGCGCGCGGCAAGGCGGCGTAGTGCGCCATGCAGGCGCGCCAGTCCTCGGGCCAGCCCAGGGCCTGCACCAGCTCGCGCGGCAGGCCGAAGGGCAGGTCGAAGCCGCCCACCCAGGGGCCGGGCGCGCGCAAGCGCTCGCCCCAGGCGTCCAGCGACTCGAAGCGCTCGATGGCGTCGAGCACCACGCGGCCCCGCTCCGCGCGGCCCACGGCCAGCACGATGGGTTTGCGCCGGGTGGGGGCGCTGGTGAAGTCGCAGCCGAGCAGCGTGAAGTCCATGCCCGCTCGGCCCTTCAGGCCAGTGCCAGCGCCGCCACGCCCAGGCCGATGCACAGCGCGCCCAGGATGCGCAGGCCACGGTCGCCCTCGCGCAGCAGGTGGCCGCCAATCAGCGCGGCGAACAGCATGGACACCTCGCGCGCGGGCGCCACGTGCGACAGCGGCGCGCGCTGCATGGCGAACAGCACCAGCACGTAGGCCACCGGGCTGAACACCGCCACCAGCAGCGCGTGGCGCCACTGCAGGCGCCACAGCCGCAGCGCCTCGGGGCGGTCGCGCAGCACGCGCGGCGAGAACAGCACCAGCCGCACCAGGTTGCCCATGTAGTCCAGCACGATGGGCGACACCATCAGCACTTTGACGGTGTAGCCGTCGACCACCGAGTAGGCCGCGATGGACAGGCCCGTGAGCGCACCGTAGTAGAGCCCGCGGTGCAGGCGCTCGCGCGCCACCGGGTCGTGCGCCGCGCGCCACAGGCCCGGCCCGCCCGCGATCAGGAACACCCCGCCAACCACCGCCGCGATGCCTGCGGCGCCGAGCGCGCTGATCTGCTCGCCCAGGAACAGCACCGCCACCAACGCCGTGATCAGCGGGCCGCTGCCGCGCGCCAGCGGGTACACCACCGTGAGGTCGGCGCGCCGGTAGCCGCGCAGCAGCGTGGTGAAGTAGAAGACATGGATGACGCCGCTGGCCACCACCAGGGCCCATTCGGCAGCGCCCCAGCGCGGCAATTCGGTGCGCGCGAACCACCAGCCCACGGGCGCCCAGATGACCGCGATCAGCGCCGACGAAAACCAGGCGAAGCGCGTGTCGCCGCCCGCGTGCTTGGCGGCGATGTTCCAGCCCGCGTGGATCAGGCCCGCGAGCAGGACGAGCAGGAAGGCGTCGAGCGACACCCTCTCACGCGCGGCCGATGATGCTGGCCGTGGCCATCAGCTCTTCGAGCAGCGCCAGCGAGACCTCGCCCGACACGGCGTACGGGTCCAGCTCGGGGCGCTCGGAGTACTTGAGCACGATGGAGGCGTTGAGCTTGGCCAGGTTGACCTGGCCCATGGTCCAGCCACCGAAGCGGCGCTCGGTGATCTCCTGGTAGTGCAGCAGCTCCACGTCCTGGTGGCGCGGGTCCGCCACGATCTGGTTGTAGAGCTGGCTGACGGCCCGGCGACCGCCCTCGATGGCCTGCAGGAAGATGCCGCCGCCGTAACACAGCACCCCCGTGATGCCATGGGAAGGGTTGTGCTGACGCGAGGACTCCAGGATGCTGTCGATGGCCTTGGGGTCCTTGTCGACGGCGCGGCTGACATAGAGCAGGCGGACCAGCATGGTGGGCTTCTTTGCGAAAAGTGGATCAGCGGGGAACGAGGGCCAGGAATTCGCGGCGCAGGTTGGCGTCCTTGAGGAACACGCCGCGCATCACCGAGTTGATCATCTTGCTGTTCATGTCCTTCACGCCGCGCCAGGCCATGCAGTAGTGGCTGGCCTCCATCACGATGGCCAGCCCGTCGGGCTGCGTCTTTTCCTGGATCAGGTCGGCCAGCTGGATCACAGCCTCTTCCTGGATCTGCGGGCGCCCCATGATCCACTCGGCCAGGCGCGCGTACTTGGACAGGCCGATCACGTTGGTGTGCTCGTTGGGCATGACGCCGATCCACAGCTTGCCGATGACCGGGCAGAAGTGGTGGCTGCAGGCGCTGCGCACGGTGATCGGGCCCACGATCATGAGCTCGTTGAGGTGCTCGGCGTTGGGGAATTCGGTGACCGCGGGGCCCTTGACGTAGCGGCCCGCGAAGACCTCCTTGAGGTACATCTTGGCCACGCGGCGCGCGGTGTTGCCGGTGTTGTGGTCGCTGTCGGTGTCGATCACCATCGACTCAAGCACGCCCTGCATCTTCTCGGTGACTTCGTCGAGCAACTTCTCGAGTTCGCCGGGCTGGATGAACTCGGCGATGTTGTCGTTGGAGTGGAAGCGCTGGCGCGCGGCCTTCAGGCGTTCGCGGATCTTGACGGACACGGGCACGCCTTCGTCGCCGGAAGGCGGCGTGGCCGGGGTCTGGTCAGGGTCGGTCTTCATGAGCATCGGGCATGCTAACACCGGCGCGCATTCCCCCCGGGCGTATGGCCTTGCGCGCCGGAGCAGGATTGGCCCCGCGTGGCGCGGGCCACCGCTTCTGGAGCACCCCATGACCCATTGGCGAAATTGCAGCCGGCGGTGGCTGTCGGGCCTCGTTCTGACGGGCGCTCTCGCCGCTCTCGCGGGCTGCATCAACGACGCCTTCGACCCCTGGCTCGGGCCGCGCCGGCCCCGGGAAGGCACCGAACGCTACCTGTCCACCCGCCCCGACGTCAGCGAATCCGACAAGTACAACTTCCTGCAGCGGCAGCCCATCGCGCCCGAGCTGCTCGCCGATCTGGCCCAGTCGCCCTCGCGGGACACGCGCGCCTACGTGGCCATGAATCCGGCTACCCCGGCCGACACACTCGTCGCCCTGGCGGCCGACCCCGACATCGGCGTGCGCCAGTACACCGCCCCCCACCCCGGCCTGCCCCGGGCCGCACTGCTGCGCCTGTTCGCAGACCCGAGCGCGCTGGTGCGCGACGCCGCCGTGGCCTCACCGGTCTGGCAGGCCGAGGAGCTGTGGACGCTGTATCGGCAGGGGCATGCCGGCGACGCCATTGCGGGCAACCCCAATGCGCCCGCGGCGCTGCTGATGGCGATCGCGCGCAGCGGCCGGGGGTCGTCGCTGCTGGGCTACCAACTGGCGCGCAGCCCGCAGATCACGCCGGAGATCGAGGCCTTCGTGCTGGCCAGCGGATCCGGCACGGACAAGCTGACGCTGCTGAACAATCCCCGCCTGTCCTGCCCCACGCTGCTGGACCTGGCCAAAGACCCGGAGCCCCACATCGCGCAACGCGCACGGGAAACCGCCGAGGAGCGCGACAGCGCGGGGCGGCGGTGCCGGGTGAAGGGCCGGCCCTGAGAAAGCGTCGTCGGGGCCGGCGCGCTCAGAGCAGCCGCTCGAGCGCCAACACCGCGAAGAACCCCAGGGCCGCGATCACCGTCCACTTGAGGATCACCAGGCCCCATTGGCGGTAGCGCGCCTGGCCGGTGCCGATGTAGAAGGCGAAACACACGCCCGCTGCGATCAGCAGCAGCAGGACGGTCCAGCGGAACAGCAGCATGCGATGACCCGGCTCACCAGGCCGGCGCGACCTGGGCGAAGCCCTGCGGGGCCTCGCGCTCGTTGTCGAAGCTCACGATCTGGTAGGACTGTGGCCGCTCCAGCAGCGCGCGCAGGAGCTGGTTGTTCATGGCGTGCCCGCTGCGGAAAGCGCTGTACGCAGCCAGCAGCGGCTTGCCCACGATGTGCAGGTCGCCCATGGCGTCGAGGATCTTGTGCTTGGCGAACTCGTCGCCGTAGCGCAGGCCGTCGGCGTTGAGCACCTTCACGTCGTCCATGACGATGGCGTTGTCCAACCCGCCGCCCAGCGCCAGACCATGCGAGCGCATCATCTCCACGTCCTTCGTGAAGCCGAAAGTGCGGGCGCGCGCGATCTCGCGCGCGTAGTTGCCGCTGCCGAGGTCGAACTCCACGCGCTGACCGGAGGCGTTCACGGCCGGGTGGTCGAACTCGATCTCGAAGCTGAGCTTGTAGCCGTGGTACGGGTCGAGCCGCGCCCACTTGAGGCTGCGGCCCTCGCCCTCGCGCACCTCGACGGGCTCAATGACGCGGATGAAGCGCTTGGGCGCGTTCTGCGCCACGATGCCGGCGCTTTGCAGCAGGTAGACGAAGGAGGCGGACGATCCGTCGAGGATGGGCACCTCTTCGGCGGTGATGTCGATGAGCAGGTTGTCCAGCCCCAGGCCGGCACAGGCGCTCATGAGGTGCTCGATGGTGTGCACCTTGGCGCCACCATTGGAGATGGTGGAAGCCAGGCGCGTGTCGCTGACAGCGAGGGCGTTGACGGGGATGTCCACGGGCTCGGGCAGGTCGACGCGCCGGAACACGATGCCGGTGTCGGGGGCGGCGGGGCGCAGCGTCAACTCAACGCGCTGACCGCTGTGCAGGCCGACGCCGACCGCCTTGGTCAGGGATTTGAGGGTGCGTTGCGCGAGCATCCTCGGATTGTAGTTTTCACGGCCCCAAAGCATGGTTGCAAATGGCGATGGCCTTGATAGGTTTGGGTTCTCGAAGCGTCTTTCTCCGGAGGGGTCGGTCATCGGCGCTCGGGTGTCCGGCTCCGCGACTGTCCCCCGGAGCGGATCGCTGGCGCGCTCCGCTCCTCCTCCTTTATGTCGCTACGCCGGACACCCGATCACCGACGACCTCGTTGGCACTCGGTCTGTTGGTGCGCCCAGGTGCCTGTTGCTCGCGGACGCTGGGTGCCCTGCGTAGCGAAATAAAGGGGGAGGACGGCGCAGCCGTCCGGAGGACATTCGCGGAGCAGGGCACCCAGTGGCCGCGAGCCCGCGAGGTGCAGGCTCGCTACCGCCACGAACGCAGACAACCTCAATCCGCCTGCTTACGAAGGAAAGCAGGAATCTCGAAGTCGTCCATGCCACCCGAAGCCAGCGCGTCCACCTTGGCCGCCGCCTGCGTGCGGTTGGTGCGCCACACGCTGGGCACCGCCATGTGCTGGTAGTCTGGCTGGGCCGAGCCCGCGCCCGGGCCGCCCACGGCCTGGTTCACGGTGGGCACGTTGAACGGCACGTCGTCCGTGCCGGTGCGCAGCACCTGCAGCGGCGGCTGGCGACGCTGCTGGCCCTGGCGCGACAGACCCGTCGCCACCACGGTCACGCGCATCTCGTCGCCCAGGCTGTCGTCGTAGGCCGCGCCGTAGATCACGTGCGACTCGGCCGAGGCGTAGGCGCGGATGGTGTTCATCGCCAGCTTCGACTCGGCCAGCTTCAGCGAGCCCTTGGCCGCCGTCACCAGCACCAGCACGCCCTTGGCGCCCGACAGGTCGATGCCCTCCAGCAGCGGGCAGGCCACGGCCTGCTCGGCGGCGATGCGCGCACGGTCGGGGCCGGCCGCGGTCGCGGTGCCCATCATGGCCTTGCCTGGCTCGCCCATCACCGTGCGCACGTCTTCGAAGTCGACGTTCACGTTGCCGTACTCGTTGATGATCTCGGCGATGCCGCCCACGGCGTTCTTCAGCACGTCGTTGGCGTGCGCGAAGGCCTCGTCCTGGGTGATGTCGTCACCCAGCACCTCCAGCAGCTTCTCGTTGAGCACCACGATCAGCGAGTCCACGTTGGCCTCGAGCTCGGCCAGGCCCTGGTCGGCGTTGACCATGCGGCGCCCGCCCTCCCAGTCGAAGGGCTTGGTGACCACGCCCACGGTGAGGATGCCCATCTCCTTGGCCACGCGCGCGATCACGGGCGCCGCGCCGGTGCCGGTGCCGCCGCCCATGCCGGCGGTGATGAACAGCATGTGCGCGCCTTCGATGGCCTCGCGGATGCTGTCCACCGCGCCCTCGGCCGCCTCGCGGCCTTTCTCGGGTTTGCTGCCCGCGCCCAGACCGGTGATGCCGAGCTGGATCGTCTTGTGCGACGCGCTGCGCGCCAGGGCCTGCGCGTCGGTGTTGGCGCAGATGAACTCCACGCCCTGGACCTGGCGGGCGATCATGTGCTCGACGGCGTTGCCGCCGCCACCGCCCACGCCGATGACCTTGATTTGCGTGCCCAGGTTGAATTCTTCAACTTCGATCATTTCGATGCTCATTGGGTGCTCCTTTGCAGTTGCCAGTTTTGTTTGATGCTTTGAATGCGAAAACGGAAATCGGGAAAACGGTTCGGGTCATCCGGGAGGCCCGGTGTGTTCGTCACACCGTCCTCGTCGTCGGCGCCGCCCCGGCGGCCGCCACTGGGGCGGGCCGTGCGTGCTGAGGGGGATCGTCGCTGCCATCAGAACGTTCCCATGAACCAGCTTTTCACGCGCTCCAGCGTGCCCGAGACGGAGCCCGCCTTCTGCGCCACCTTGTGTCCGCGCACACGGGCCAGGCGCGCCTCTTCAAGCAGGCCCATCACCGTGGCCGCGCGCGTCTGCGCCACCATGTCGGACAGCGCGCTGTGGTAGTTGGGCACACCGCGCCTCACGGGCTTGAGGAAGATGTCCTCGCCGAGTTCCACCATGCCGGGCATGACCGCGCTGCCGCCGGTGAGCACGATGCCGCTGGAGAGCATTTCCTCGTGCCCGCTGTCGCGCAGCACCTGCTGCACGAGCGAAAAGATTTCTTCCACGCGCGGCTCGATCACGCCGGCCAGGGCCTGCTTGCCCAGCAGGCGCGGGCCGCGATCACCCAGGCCGGGCACTTCCACCTGCGTGTCGGGGTCGGCCAGCAGTTGCTTGGCGCAGCCGCTCTCCACCTTGATGTCCTCGGCGTCCTTGGTGGGCGTGCGCAGCGCCATGGCGATGTCGCTGGTGATGAGGTCACCCGCGATCGGGATCACCGCGGTGTGGCGAATCGCGCCGCCCGAGAAGATGGCCACGTCGGTGGTGCCGGCGCCGATGTCGACCAGGGCCACGCCCAGTTCCTTCTCGTCGTCGGTGAGGATGGCCTGGCTGCTGGCCAGCGGGTTGAGCATGAGCTGATCGACCTCCAGCCCGCAGCGGCGCACGCACTTGATGATGTTCTCGGCCGCGCTCTGCGCGCCGGTGACGATGTGCACCTTCGCCTCCAGGCGGATGCCGCTCATGCCGATCGGCTCCTTGACCTCCTGGCCGTCGATCACGAACTCCTGCGGCTCCACCAGCAGCAGGCGCTGGTCGGTGGAGATGTTGATGGCCTTGGCGGTCTCGATCACGCGCGCCACGTCGGTGGCGCTGACCTCGCGGTCCTTGATGGCCACCATGCCGCTGCTGTTGATGCCGCGGATGTGGCTGCCGGTGATGCCGGTGTAGACGCGCGCGATGCGGCAGTCGGCCATCAGCTCGGCCTCTTTCAGGGCCTGCTGGATGCTCTGCACCGTCGCGTCGATGTTGACCACCACGCCACGCTTCAAGCCATGGCTCGCGGCCACGCCGAGTCCGGCGAGCTTGAGCGTGCCGCCGGGCTGCACCTCGGCCACCACCACCATGATCTTGGCGGTGCCGATGTCGAGTCCGACGACGAGGTCCTTGTATTCCTTGGGCATGATGGTGCGGGCGTTACCGGTTCGAAGGTTTGTTGGGTGTGGCTTGGTCGTTGGTGGTGGTCACGCCGCGCACGCGCAGCGCGTAGCCATTGGGGTAGCGCAGGTCCACGGTCTGCAGCGCACCCGCATAGCGCTCGGTGATCTGCGGCAATGTGCCGACGAAGCGTTGCACGCGGGCCTGCAGTTCCTCGGGGGTGCCGCGGCCGAGCTCGATGACCGCGCCGCTGTGCAGGCGAGCGCGCCAGCCGCCGCGCTCGCCCAGCTCCAGACGTTCCAGGCCGAGCTCGAGCCGCGCGAACTGCGCCTGCAGCGCCTGGTGCAGCGCCAGCACGTCGGCCGCGCGGCCGTCGGGGCCGGCCAGTTCGGGCAGGCCGTCCACGTCGTCGGGGCTGGCCTCGAACACCTCGCCGTGCGAGTTCACGAGTTCGCCGGAGCCTTGCTCGCCCCACCAGGCCACGGCGTCGTGTTCCTGCAGGGTCACGCGCAGGCGGTTGGGAAACTCGCGCTGCACCACCGCGCGGCGCACCCAGGGCACCTGCTCGAACATCTGGCGCACCTGCTCCAGGTCCACGGTGAGGAAGCTGGACGACAGGCGCGAGCGCATCTGAGTGGCGAGCTGGGCGCGCAGGCCCACGGCGTTCTGGTGCGCCACGTCGCCGTGCACGCTGATGCCCTTGACCGTCCAGGCCGGATGGCGCACGGCCCAGGTGCCCAGCGCGCCGAGCGCGAGCAGCGCGAACACGCCCAGCAGAAGCTGGGTGGCCAGGGCCATCAGCTTCACGTCCAGGGGCATGTCGGTCGTCGTGGGCATGGTGAACGGTTCAGGCGTTGTCCAGACTGGCCGTGGCCAGCAGTTGCACGCACAGGTCCTCGTAGGAGATGCCGGCCGCGCGCGCCGACATCGGCACCAGCGAGTGGCCGGTCATGCCGGGCGAGGTGTTGATTTCCAGCAGCCAGGGCTTGCGCGTGGCGGCGTCGATCATCACGTCGGCGCGCGCCCAGCCGCGGCAGTCCAGGGTGCGGAAGGCCTTGAGCACGAGCGCCTGGATGGCGGCCTCTTCGCCTTCGGGCAGGCCGCAGGGCACCAGGTACTGCGTGTCGTCGGTGAAGTACTTGTTCTGGTAGTCGTAGTTGCCCTCGGGCGCCACGATGCGGATGACCGGCATGGCGCGGGCCGATTCGCCCGTGCCCAGCACCGGGCAGGTGACCTCGTCGCCGGCGATGAATTGCTCGCACATCACCATCGGGTCCTGCTTCGCGGCCAGGGCATAGGCGGCCTCGCATTGATCGGCACCCATCACCTTGGTGAGGCCGATGGTGGAGCCTTCGCGCACGGGCTTGACGATCATGGGCGAGCCCAGGGCCTCGAAGGCGGCGCGCGTGTCGGCCGCGCTGCGCACCTGGCGCCAGGCCGGCGTGGCCAGGCCCTCGGCCAGCCAGATGCGCTTGGTCATGAGCTTGTCCATGGCCACGGCCGAGGCCATCACGCCCGGGCCGGTGTAGGGAATGCCCAACAGCTCCAGTGCGCCCTGCACCGTGCCGTCTTCACCGAAACGGCCGTGCAGCGCGATGAAGCAGCGCGCGAAGCCCTCGCGCTTGAGTTCGCCCATCTCACGCTCGGCCGGGTCGAAGGCGTGCGCGTCCACGCCTTTCGATTGCAGCGCCTTGAGCACGCCGGTGCCCGACATGAGCGAGACCTCGCGCTCCGCGGAGCGCCCGCCCATCAGCACGGCCACCTTGCCGAATTCCATCGTCGTCATTTCGCCAACTCCATGATTCGTCCCGCCACCGCGCCCACCGTGCCGGCACCCATGCACAGCACCACGTCGCCGTCGCGCGCGTTGTCCAGCACGGCCTTCGGCATGTCGGCCACGTCGTCCACGAACACCGGCTCGAGCTTGCCCGCCACGCGCAGCGCGCGGGCCAGCGACCGGCCGTCGGCCGCGACGATGGGCGCCTCACCGGCCGCGTAGACCTCGGCCAGCAACACGGCATCGGCCTGGCCGATGACTTTCACGAAGTCCTCGAAGCAGTCGCGTGTGCGGGTGTAGCGGTGCGGCTGGAAGGCCAGCACCAGGCGGCGGCCGGGGAAGGCGCCGCGCGCGGCGGCGATCGTGGCGGCCATCTCCACCGGGTGGTGGCCGTAGTCGTCCACCACGGTGATGTGCCCGCCGCCGGTCAACGCGGCCTCGCCATAGCGCTGGAAGCGGCGGCCCACGCCCTTGAAGCCCGCCAGCGCCTTGAGCACGGCCTCGTCGGGCACGCCCAGTTCCACCGCGATGCCGATGGCGGCGAGCGAGTTGAGCACGTTGTGCTGGCCCGGCAGGTTGAGCACCACGTCCAGGTCGGGCAGGGCCACGCCATTGCGGCGCTGCACCGTGAAATGCATCTGCCCGCCCACGGCGCGCACATTCAGCGCGCGCACCTGGGCGTCCTCGCTCAGGCCGTAGCTGGTGATGGGGCGCGCGATCTGCGGCAGGATTTCGCGAATCGCGGGGTCGTCCACACAGACCACGGCGGCGCCGTAGAACGGCATCTTGTGCAGGAAGTCCACGAAGGCGCCCTTGAGGCGGCCGAAGTCGTGGCCATAGGTGTCCATGTGGTCCGCGTCGATGTTGGTGACGACCGAGATCACGGGCAGCAGGTTGAGGAAGGAGGCGTCGGACTCGTCGGCCTCGACCACGATGTACTCGCCGCTGCCCAGGGCCGCGTTGGCGCCCGCGCTGTTCAGGCGGCCACCGATGACGAAGGTCGGGTCCAGGCCGGCCTCGGCGAACACGCTGGCCACCAGGCTGGTGGTGGTGGTCTTGCCGTGGGTGCCGGCAATGGCCACGCCCTTCTTCATGCGCATGAGCTCGGCCAGCATCACCGCGCGCGGTACCACGGGCACCAGCTTCGCGTGTGCGGCCACCACCTCGGGGTTGTCGGCCTTGACCGCGGTGGACGTGACGATGGCGTCGGCCCCCTCGATGTGCTTCGCCTCGTGCCCGATGCAGACCTTGGCGCCCAGCGATTCCAGGCGGCGCGTGGCCGCGGATTCACCCAGGTCGCTGCCGGAGATGGTGAAGCCCTGGTTGAGCAGCACCTCGGCGATGCCGCTCATGCCCGCGCCGCCGATGCCGACGAAGTGGATGTGACGGATGGCGTGCTTCATTCGGTTCTGACTTTCGCGAGTTCGACGCAGGCACCCACCACGGCCTCGGTGGCGCCGGTCTTGGCCACGGCGCGCGCCTTCTCGGCCATGGTCTGCAGTTGCGCGCGGTCCAACCCCTGCAGCAACAGCGCAAGCTTCTCCGGGGTGAGCCCGGCCTGCGCCTCCAGCCAGGCCGCGCCGGCCTCGACCAGGAAGCGCGCGTTGTGGGTCTGGTGGTCGTCCACCGCGGCGGGGAACGGCACCAGGAGCGAGGCAGCGCCCACGGCGGCGAGTTCGGTCACCGTGCTCGCGCCCGCGCGGCCGATGACCAGATCGGCCTCGGCGTAGGCGCTGGCGGTGTCCTCGATGAACGGGGTGAGTTCGGCCACTACGCCGGCCTGGGCGTAGTTGGCGCGCAGCTCGTCGATCTGCTTCTCGCCACTCTGGTGCAGCACCAGGGGACGGCGGTCTTCAGGGATGCGTGCCAGCGCCTGCGGCACCACGCGGTTGAGCGCCTGTGCGCCCAGGCTGCCGCCCACCACCAGCAGGCGCAACGGCCCCGTGCGGCCGGCAAAACGCTCGGCCGGCGCGGGCTGGTTCAGAAAGGCCGCGCGCATCGGGTTGCCCACCCACTCGGCCTTGGACAGCGCGTTCGGAAAGGCGTTGAAGCGGCGGTCGGCCACCTCGGCCAGCACCTTGTTCGCCAGGCCGGCGACGGAGTTCTGCTCGTGCAGCACCAGGGGCTTGCCCAGCAGCACGCCCATCATCCCGCCCGGGAAGGTGATGTAGCCACCCAGGCCCACCAGCACATCGGGCTTCACGCGGCGCACCACCTGCAGGCTTTGCCAGAAAGCGCGCAGCAGGTTCAACGGCAGCAGCAGCTTGGTGACGAGCCCCTTGCCGCGCAGGCCACCGAAGTCGATGGCTTCGAGCGGGAAGCCGCGCGGCGGCACGAGCCGGCTTTCCATGCTGCCCGGCGCGCCCAGCCAGTGCACGCGCCAACCGCGCGCGCGCAGCGCCTCGGCCACGGCCAGGCCCGGGAAGATGTGGCCGCCGGTGCCGCCGGCCATGACGAGGGCGCAGGGTTCCCTTGTCATGATCGACCGCCTTTCATCATCTGCCGGTTCTCGAAGTCCACGCGCAGCACGATGGCCAAGGCGATCAGGTTCAACAGGATCGCCGAGCCGCCGTAGCTCATGAAGGGCAGCGTGAGGCCCTTGGTGGGCAGCGCGCCCAGGTTCACGCCGATGTTGATGAAGGCCTGGAAGCCCATCCACAAACCCACGCCCTGCGCCACCAGACCGGAAAAGACCTGATCGAGCGCGATGGCCTGGCGGCCGATGTGCATGATGCGCCGCGTCATCCACAGAAACAGCGCGATCAGTACCAGCACGCCGAGCAGGCCGAACTCCTCGCCGATGACGGCGAGCAGGAAGTCGGTGTGCGCCTCGGGCAGCCAGTTGAGTTTTTCGACGCTGCCGCCCAGGCCCACGCCGAAGATCTCGCCGCGGCCGAAGGCGATGAGCGCGTGCGAGAGCTGGTAGCCCTTGCCCAGCGCGTGCTCGGCGCTCCACGGGTCGAGGTAGGCGAAGATGCGCTCGCGGCGCCAGTCACTGGCCATGATCATCATGGCGAAAGCGCCCACCACCACCAGCGCGATGAGGAAGAACATCCGCGCGTTGACGCCGCCCAGGAACAGGATGCCCATGGCGATGACCACGATCACCATGAAGGCGCCCATGTCGGGCTGGGCCAGCAGCAGCATGCCCACCACCAGCAGCGCCACGGCCATGGGCCACACGGCCTGCCAGAAGTTCTGCTTGATCTCCATCTTGCGGACCATGTAGCTGGCCGCGTAGAGCAACACCGCCAGCTTGCCGAGTTCGGACGGCTGGAAGTTCATGACGCCCAGCGAGATCCACCGGTGCGCGCCGTTGACGCCCTTGCCGATGCCCAGCACCGCCACCATGAGCAGCAGCGCCAGCGCGAACAGCCAGGGCGCAAGCTGCTCCCAGCGCCGCATCGGCACCTGGAAGGCCAGCAGCGCGGCGACGAAGGCGATGGCCATGGACAGGCCGTGGCGCAGCACGAAGTGCGTGTGCGCGTAGTTCTCGAAGCGCGGGTTGTCGGGCAGCGCGATGGAGGCCGAATAGACCATCACCAGGCCCCAGGCCATCAGCGCGAACACCACCCACAGCAGCGGCTGGTCGAAGCCGGTGACGTGCACGGACGCGCCGCGCTGGCGGCCGTAGCTGCGGCTGGACAGCCGCACGGGGATGCCGTCGCCGCCGGCGCCCACCAGCGCGCCAGCGGCCCAGGCGGGCAGCATGCCCTGCAGCCACTCGCGCAGGCGGGTGCCCAGACGGGCCATCAGGCCCGGGCCCTGGGTGGGTTGTGTGGCCTTGCGTTTGCTCACAGGCCGCCCTCCAGGCTCATGCCGCGCGCCTCGGCGAGTTCCCGCACGGCGGCGACGAAGACCTCGGCCCGCTGCACGTAGTTGCGGAACTGGTCCAGGCTGGCGCAGGCCGGCGACATCAGCACGGCGTCGCCCGATTGCGCGAGTTCGGCGGCCAGCGGCACGGCGGCCGTGAGTTCGCCTGCGTCGTGCATCGGCACGCCGGCGCCGCGCAGCGCCTCTTCCACGGCGGCGCGCAGCAGCGGCGCGTCGCGGCCGATGAAGACGACGGCGCGCGCGTGGCGGGCCAGCGGCGCGGCCAGCGGCGTGAAGTCCTGGCCCTTGCCGTCGCCGCCCAGGATCACCACCAGCCGACGCTCGGCACCCAGGCCGTTGACGGCCGCCAGCGCGGCGCCCACGTTGGTGCCCTTGCTGTCGTCGAAGTATTCGACCCCGTCCACGATGGCCACGGGCTCGACGCGGTGCGGCTCGCCGCGGTACTCGCGCAGGCCGTGCAGCATGGGCGCCAGCGGCGCGCCGGTGGACGTGGCCAGCGCCAGCGCGGCCAGTGCGTTGGCGGCGTTGTGGCGGCCGCGGATGCGCAGGGCCTCGGCCGGCATCAGGCGCTGGAAGTAAACGTCTTCGTCCTCTTGCGCGCGACCTTTCGCGCGCGTCTCATCCAGCGCCAGCGCCCGCACCAGCCAGGTCATGCCGTTGACGGTTTCCAGGCCCCAGTCGCCCGCGCGGGTGGGCGCGTCCAGGCCGAACGTGCACCATTCGCGCGCCGGCACCTGGCGGTTGCGGTTGCCGATCTTGACCGTGATCAGGCCGGGCTTCATGGCCATCACGCGTTCGTCGTCGCGGTTGAGCACCATGAGCGCCTTCGCGCCGAACACGGCGGCCTTGGCGTGGGTGTAGGCGTCCATGCCGCCATGCCAGTCGAGGTGGTCTTCGCTGAGGTTGAGCAGCGTGGACGCGGTGGGCACGTCGGCCCACGCGCCCTGCGCGGTGCCGTCGAGCTGGAAGCTGGAGAGTTCGAGTACCCACACGCGCGGCAGGTGCGGCGGCTGGGGCGCTTCGGGTGGTGGCGGAGCGATGAGCGCGGGGCCTTCCTCTTCCGCCTCGACCGGCTCAAGCGTCGGCGCGGGCTCGCCAGGCGCGTCGTCGAACAGCGGCTCGGTGTCAGGCTCGGGTTCGGCAAGGGGCGATGGTGCGACGGCGGTCTGCGCCTCGGCGGCGGCCCTGGCCTCGGCCTCGGCCGCTTCAGCCGCTTCGCGCTCGTCATCCGCCGCCTGCGCGATCGCCTCGGCGTGCAGCGCGGCGGCCAGCACGTCCAGCAGGGCCGGGCCGATGTTGCCCGCGACCGCGACGGACCAGCCCGCGCGGTCGAGCAACTGGCCCGCGAGCGAGGTGACGGTGGTCTTGCCGTTGGTGCCGGTGACGGCCAGCACCTTGGGCTTGTACGCGAAGCGCTCGCGCTGCGACAGCGCCTGCAAGGCCTGGGCGAACAGGTCGAGCTCGGTCAACACCGGCACGCCGCGCTCGCGCGCGAACGCGAACACGCCCTGCAACTCGGCCGGCATCAGGCCGGGGCTGCGCGCGATCAGCGCCCAAGGCTCGCGGGCCAGCAGTGCTTCGTCGAAGGCGCCACTGACGAACACCGCATCGGGGCATTCGCCCTGCAGGGCCAGCAGTTGCGGCGGGGCCTCGCGCGTATCGGCCACGGTCACGCGCGCGCCTTCGCGCGCGCACCAGCGCGCCATCGACAGGCCGGAGGCGCCGAGACCGAGGATGAGGACGGGCTGGTCTTTCATCGCAGCTTCAGCGTGGAGAGACCGACGAGGCACAGCAGCATGGTGATGATCCAGAAGCGCACCACCACCTGCGTTTCCTTCCAGCCCTTCTTCTCGAAGTGGTGGTGCAGCGGCGCCATCTGAAACAGGCGGCGGCCCTCGCCGAAACGCTTCTTGGTGTACTTGAAGTACGTCACCTGCAGCATCACCGACAGCGCCTCGACCACGAAGATGCCGCCCATGATGGCGAGCAGGATCTCCTGGCGCACGATGACGGCGATGGTGCCGAGCGCGCCGCCGAGCGCGAGCGCGCCCACGTCACCCATGAACACCTGCGCCGGGTGCGTGTTAAACCACAGGAAGGCCAGGCCCGCGCCCGCCATGGCGGCGCAGAAGATGAGCAACTCGCCCGCGCCGGGGATGTGCGGCAGCAGCAGGTAGCGCGCAAACACCGCGTTGCCCGTGACGTAGGCAAAGATGCCCAGGGCCGAGCCCACCATCACCACCGGCATGATGGCCAGGCCATCGAGCCCGTCGGTGAGGTTGACCGCGTTGCTTGCGCCCACGATGACGAGGTAGGTGAGGATGACGAAGCCAGCCACACCCAGCGGGTAGCTCACTTCCTTGAAGAAGGGCACGATGAAGCCCGACTGCGGCGGCAGGTCGAGCGTGAAGCCCGAGCCGACCCAGTCGATGAAGAGTTCGAGCACGCGCGCGTTGCTGGTCTCGGAGACGGCGAACACCAGGTAGAAAGCCGCGACCAGGCCGATCAGCGATTGCCAGAAGTACTTCTCGCGCGATCGCATGCCCTCGGGATTCTTGTGCACCACCTTGCGCCAGTCGTCGGCCCAGCCGATGGCGCCGAAACCCAGGGTGACGATGAGCACGATCCAGACGAAGCGGTTGCTCCAGTTGAACCACAGCAGCGTGGACAGCGCGATGGCGAAGAGGATCAGCACACCGCCCATGGTGGGCGTGCCGCCCTTGCTCAGGTGCGTCTGCATCGCGTATTCGCGGATCGGCTGGCCGATCTTGAGCGCGGCCAGCCGGCGGATGAACCAGGGGCCCGCCACCAGGCCGACCACCAGCGCCGTCATCGCGGCCATGACGGCGCGGAACGTGAGGTACTGGAACACTCGCAGGAAACCCAGGTCAGGCGAGAGGCCTTGCAGCCAAAGGGCAATGCTAGGCAGCATGAGACGAATCCTTGTCGTTGACGGCCTGAGTCGGGTCGAGCGCGCGAACCGCCCGCACCACGCGCTCCATGCGCATGAAGCGCGAGCCCTTCACGAGCACGCTGGCGACCACGCCGGTGGCCAGCTCGGCGGCGACGTCGGTGGCCAGCGCCTCCACCTCGGGCACGCAGCGCGGCGCGGGCTCGTTGGCCGCGCGCATGGCCTCGGCGGCTTCGCACATGGCCGTGCCACTCACGCGCACCTCGTCGATGCCGCGCGCGTAGGCGTGGCGCAGCACCTCCAGGTGGAAGGCCAGGCCCTGGTCGCCCACCTCGCCCATGTCACCCAGCACCAGCAGGTGCGGGCCGGGCAACGCGGCCAGCACGTCGATGGCGGCGCGCACGGAGTCGGGGTTGGCGTTGTAGGTGTCGTCGATCAGCGTGACCACGCGGGCGTCGACCCGCACCGTGATCGCGCGCGAGCGCCCACCCACGGGCTCGAAGGCGTTCAGGCCCGCCACGATGGCGTCGAGCGGCACGTCGGCGGCCACCGCGCAGGCCACGGCCGCCAGCGCGTTGCGCACGTTGTGGCGGCCGGCGATGCGCAGTTGCACCTGACCCTCGCCCAGGGGCGAGGCGAAGTGCAGCGCCCAGGCGTTGTCCTGCCACTCGGCGGCGAGGGCACGCACGGCGGCTTGCGGATCGGTGTCGCTGAAGGTGATCGTGCGGCGCGCGCCGGCCAGGGCCTGCCAGATGCGGGTGTGCACGTCGTCGCTGGGGAACACGGCCACGCCCTCGGCGCCCAGCGCGGTGATGACGGTGCCGTTCTCTCGCGCCACGGCCTCCACCGAGCTCATGAACTCCTGGTGCTCGCGCTGGGCGTTGTTGACCAGGGCCACGGTGGGTGCGGCGATGGCGGCGAGCTGGGCGATCTCGCCCGGGTGGTTCATGCCCAGCTCCACCACCGAACAACGGTGCGCGGCGTTCAGCCGCAGCAACGTGAGCGGCACGCCGATGTCGTTGTTGAAGTTGCCCTGCGTGGCGTGAGCGGCCTCGCTCGCGTGGGCGCGCAGGATACTCGCGACCATCTGGGTGACCGTGGTCTTGCCGTTGCTGCCGGTCACGGCGATCAAGGGCAGCGTGAACTGCGCGCGCCAGGCCTGCGCGAGCTGCAGCAGCGCGGCACGCGTGTCGGGCACCTCCACGCCGGGCAGGCCGGCCTCGGCCAGGCCGCGCTGCGCGAGCGCGGCCACGGCACCGGTGGCGGCCGCCTGCGGCAGGAACTCGTGCGCGTCGAAACGCTCGCCCTTGAGTGCGACGAACAGATCGCCCGCGCGCAGGCTGCGGGTGTCGGAATGCACGCGCTCGATGGGCGCGGCGATGCGGCCGACGGCGCGCGCGCCGGGCAGCGTGGGCAGGAGTTCGGCCAGGGTCTTCATGCGGATTCCTTGCGCAGCGCCAGCGCGCGCCGCGCGTGTTCGATGTCGGAGAACGGCAACTTCACGCCGCGAACCTCCTGGTAGTCCTCGTGCCCTTTGCCGGCGATGAGCACCACGTCGGCGGGCGCAGCCTCGCGCACGGCCAGGGCGATGGCCTCGGCGCGGTCGGCCACGGTGCGCGCGGCGTCGGCGCGGCTGAGGCCGCGCGCCATCTGCGACAGGATCGCCATCGGGTCTTCGCTGCGCGGGTTGTCGCTGGTGAGCACGGCGTGGTGGGCCTCGCGCTCGGCCACGGCGGCCATCAGCGGTCGCTTGCCCGGGTCGCGGTCACCGCCGCAACCGATGAGCACCCACAAGGCACCGCCGCGCCGCGCGGCCAGAAGCTGCAGCGCCTGCAGGGCCTTCTCCAGCGCGTCGGGCGTGTGGGCGTAGTCCACCAGCACCAGCGGGGCGCCGGGCGCGTCTGCCTGCGCCTGCTGCATGCGGCCGGGCACGGGCGTGAGCGCGGCGCAGGCCTGCGTGGCGGCGGCGAAGGGCACGCCCAGCGCGCGCGCCGTGGCCAGCACACCCAGCAGGTTGTGCACGTTGTAGCGGCCCACCAGCGGCAGGCTCAGCGTCTGGCGCTGGCGTTCCTGGCCGCGTTCGTCGCGCTCCACAAGTTCGAAGGCCAGGCCCGCGAGCGTGGTGGTGACGCCCCGCGCCTCGAGCCGCGCCTCGCGATCGATGGCAAGGGACCACAGGTCGAGCCCGCGACCTTGCAGGCGCGCGAGCAGGCCCGCGCCGTGCGGATCGTCAACATTGACCACCGCGGCCTTGAGGCCGGGCCAGTCGAACAGGCGCTGCTTGGCGGCCCAGTAAGCATCCATGCTGCCGTGGTAATCCAGGTGGTCCTGCGTGAAGTTGGTGAACACGGCCACGGCCACGCGTGTGCCGTTCAGGCGGCCTTCCTCCAGGCCGATCGACGAGGCCTCGATGGCGCAGGCGCGCAGGCCCTGTTCGACGAAAGCGCGCAGCCCGTGCTGCAACATCACGGGGTCGGGCGTGGTCAGGCCCGTGACCTGCAGACCGTCGCCCGGGCTGCCCATGCCCAAGGTGCCCACCACCGCCGCCGGGCGGTTGCAGGCCGCCAGCAGTTGCGCCGCCCACCAGGCGCTGGAGGTCTTGCCGTTGGTGCCGGTGATGGCGATGACATCGAGCGCGCCGCTGGGCTCATGGCACCAGGCGCTGGCGATGGGGCCGGCCTGGGCCTTGAGGCCGGGCACCGCCAACACACGCGGGTCGTGGCGGAAGTCGTAGGCCTCCAGGCCGTCGCGCTCGACCACGGCCGCGCTGGCGCCGGTGCGAAGCGCATCGACCACGAAGCGGCGGCCATCCGTGGCCGCGCCGGGCCAGGCCACGAAGCCGTCGCCCTCGCGCACGCGGCGGCTGTCGCACACCAGCGCGCCGGTGACGCTGGCGCGCAGCCACTGCGCCACGGCCTCGGGGTGGACGAGCGTCTGCACCATCAGAACGCCTCCTCCACCGGCTCGGTGGTGACGATCTGCGGCTTGACGTTCATGTCCGGCTGCACGCCGAGGATGCGCAGGGTTTCCTGCACCGTCTCGCTGAACACGGGCGCGGCGACCACGCCGCCGTAGAACTTGCCGTCGGTGGGCTCGTCGATCATCACCGCGACGATGATGCGCGGCTGCTCGATCGGCGCCATGCCGACGAAGAAGCCCCGGTACTTGCCTTCGGCGTAGCCATTGCCTTCCTGCTTGCGCGCGGTGCCGGTCTTGCCGCCCACCGAGTAGCCCATGGTCTGCGCGCGCGTGGCGCTGCCGCCGGGCTGCGCGGCCATGGCCAGCATGTCGCGCACGGCGCGCGCGTTGCGCTCGCTGAACACGCGCACGCCCTGCGCGGGCGTATCGCTCTTGAGCAGGGTCAGCGGAATGAGTTCGCCGTCGCGCGCGAAGATGGTGTAGGCCTGTGCGAGCTGGTAGATCGAGACGGACAGGCCATAGCCGTAGCTCATGGTGGCCTGTTCGATGGGGCGCCAGGTCTTGTAGGGCCGCAGCCGGCCGGCCACGGCGCCGGGGAACGGCACCTGCGGCTTCTGACCGAAACCGACCTGCGCGTACATCTCCCACATCTCGCGCGGGCTCATCTGCATGGCCATCTTGACCGTGCCTACGTTGCTGGACTTCTGGATCACCTCGGCCACCGTCAACACGTCCTTGGGGTGCGTGTCGCGGATGGTGGAGCCGCCGATGGTGATGCGACCGGGCGCCGTCTGTATGAGCGTGGTCGGCTTGACCAAACCCTTGTCGAGCGCGAGCGCGGCGATGAAGGGCTTCATCGTCGAGCCGGGCTCGAAGGTGTCGGTGAGCACGCGGTTGCGCAACTGCTCGCCACTGAGGTTGCGGCGCTGGTTCGGGTCGTAGCTGGGGTAGTTGGCCAGGGCCAGCACCTCACCGGTGGTGGTGTCGATGACGATCACGCTGCCGGCCTTCGCCTTGTGCTGCAGCACGGCCTGGCGCAGCTTCTGCCAGGCGAAGTACTGCACCTTGCTGTCGATGGACAGGGCAAGGTCGGGGCCGTCCACGGGCGGCACCACGTCCTGCACGTCCTCGACGACGCGTCCCAGGCGGTCCTTGATCACGCGGCGCGAGCCGGCCTTGCCCGCGAGTTCCTGGTTGAACGCCAACTCCACGCCCTCCTGGCCGCGGTCTTCCACGTTGGTGAAGCCCACCACGTGCGCCGTGGCCTCGCCCTCGGGGTAGCGGCGCTTGTACTCGCGGCGCTGGTAAATGCCCTTGATGTCCAGCGCGGCGATCTTCTGCGCGATGGGTTCGTCCACCTGTCGCTTGACCCAGACGAAGGTCTTGTCGTTGTCGGCCAGGCGCTTGCGCAGTTCGGCCAGCGGCATGTCGAGCAGCTTCGCCAGCTCGCGCATCTTCGGGTGGTTCTTTTCCACGTCCTCGGGGATGGCCCAGATGCTCTGAGCCACCACGCTGGAGGCGAGGATCAGGCCGTTGCGGTCGAGCACGCGGCCGCGGTTGGCGGGCAGTTCGAGGTTGCGAGCGAAGCGCACCTCGCCCTGACGCTTGAAGAAATCATTGCCGATGACCTGCACGTAGGCGGCGCGCCCCGCCAGCCCAGCAAAGGCCAGCGCCAGGCCGGCGACGATGAACTTGCTGCGCCAGACGGGCGTCTTGCTGGCCAGCAGCGGGCTGGAGGCGTAGTTGATGCTGCGGCTCATCGCGCGCCCTCCCCTTCGGCCTGCGGCGCGGGTGCCGGCGCGGTGGCGCGGCCGCTCACGTACTGCGTGATACCGGGCGTGACCTGGCGCATTTGCAAGTGCCGCGTGGCGAGCTGCTGCACCCGCGCGGGTGCGGCCTGCGCGCGGCGCTGTACCGCCAGTTGCTCGTGATCGGCATCGAGCTGCTTGGCCTGCGACTGCGCGCGGTAGAGCGCGGAGTACAGGCGGCGCGACTCGTACTGGGTGTGCACCAGGTAGAAGGCACTGGCCAGCACAGCCAGCAACAGCACGAGGTTCAAACGAATCATGACAAGGCCCCCACGCTGGCCACTGCGTGTGCTGCGCTGCCCCCCGAGGGGGCGCGAGCTTGCTTGGGGCGGCCCGGCGCAGCGCTCATGCCACCCCCGTTCGTGTGGCCACGCGCATGACGGCGCTGCGCGCGCGCGGGTTGCCTTGCACCTCGGCGTCGGAGGGCATCACGCGGCGCACGTCGGCCAGGCGCGTGGGCGCGGGCTCGGCGAAGGGTGCACGGCGGTCGACCACGGTGCGCGAGTGGCGCGCCATGAACTGCTTGACCGGGCGGTCTTCCAGGGAGTGGAAGCTGATGACCACGAGGCGACCTTGGGGCTTGAGCAGGTGCAGGCTGGCCTCTAGCGCCTGTTGCAACTCTTCAAGCTCGGCGTTGATGAAAATCCGAAGAGCCTGAAATGTGCGCGTTGCAGGGTCCTTGCCCGGCTCGCGGGTTTTGACCGCGCCAGCCACGATTTCGGCCAGCTCGCCGGTGGTTCGAACAGGGCCCCGTTCCTGTCGGCGACGATCAATCGCCTTTGCAATCTGTGCAGCAAACCGTTCTTCGCCATAGTCACGGATGACCTCCGTCAGGGTGGGGATGGGCACCGTCTCCAGCCACTGGGCAACGCTCTGGCCACGCGTGGTGTCCATGCGCATGTCCAGCGGACCGTCGTGGCGAAAAGAAAAACCCCGCGCGGGGTCGTCGATCTGTGGAGAGCTCACGCCAAGGTCCATGAGCAGGCCGTCGGCACTGGCCGGGGGCAAGTCGGCGATGGCCGCGAAGCCGCTGTGGTGCACCGTCACGCGCGCGTCCTGCGCGGCGAGCTGGCGCGCCACCTCGATGGCCTGGGGATCCTTGTCGAAGACGGTCAGCCGCCCCTGGGGCGACAGCCTCTGCAGGATGGCGCGGCTGTGCCCGCCGCGGCCGAAGGTGGCATCGACGTAGTGGCCGTCCGGGTTGATCGACAGCGCCTGCACGGCTTCGGTCAACAGGACGGTCAGATGGCTCCATGTCGTCTCCACCGCCACCCTTAGAAGGAAAAGTCCTTGAACACGTCGGGCATCTCGGCCTTCATGGCCTCGGCCTCTTGCGAGGCATACACCTGGGCGTCCCAGAGTTCAAGGTAGGCCCCCATGCCGAGCAGCACGACGTCCTTGCTGATGCCGGCGCCGGCACGCAACTCCGGCGAGACGAGGACGCGGCCGGTGCCATCGACCTCGACGTCCATGGCATTGCCGAGGAAGATGCGCTTCCACCACTGGGCCTGCATGGGCAGGTTGGCGATGCGGCCACGGAATTCCTCCCAGGCCTCGCGGGGGAAGACCATGAGGCAGCCGTGGGGGTGTTTGGTGATCGTGAGGGAGCCGCCCAGGGCGTCGCGGTGCCGGGTCGGCACGGAGAGCCGCCCCTTGGCATCGAGACTGAGCGAAGACGCGCCCTGGAACACCGCTTTTGACCCTCGGATGGCAGATGCCACCACTTAATTGCACTAAATCCCACTGTAGCAGGAAAACACTCCCGCGCCAGGGGTTGAGTACACATTTTTTCAATGAAATCAACCACTTAGAGCTGATTTCGAGGGAGCTTGGACGCCAAAAAGCACATAAAAAGCAAGCACTTACAACAGGCAGTGCAAGTGAAGCTTCAAAACGGAAACGCCCGGGGGACGTTCCACGGGCGTTTCACGAGGCGACGGGCGGTGGGGGTGTTGGCTTGGCTTTCTCCGGGGGCTCCGGTCATCGGCGCTCGGGTGTCCGGCTCCGCGACTGTCCCCCGGAGCGGATCGCTGGCGCGCTCCGCTCCTCCTCCTTTATGTCGCTACGCCGGACACCCGATCACCGACGACCTCGTGGGCACTCGTCGCATGCGTACTCGACCGCTACTTCAGCTCGCGGGTGTGGGGTGCTCCACGCAGCGGCATAAAGGAGGAGGACCGGGCTGCAAGCCCGGTCCGGGGGACAGCCGCGGAGTGGAGCACCCCGCGACCGCGAGCGTGCGCGAGGTGCCACGAGCACAACCTGCCGAGCACAGACCCGCCCAAACGCTCAGAGGATGTACCGCGACAGATCCTCGTCCTTGCTCAGCGCCCCCAGGCGTTCCTGAACGAAAGCCGCGTCGATCTTCACCGTCTGCCCTTGCAGCTTCGCCGCATCGAAGCTCACTTCGTCCAGCAAGTGCTCCATCACCGTCGACAGGCGCCGCGCCCCGATGTTCTCCGTGCGCTCATTCACCTCACACGCGATCTGCGCAAGTTGGCGAATGCCTTCGGGCGTGAACTCCAGCGTCACCCCCTCCGTCTGCAGCAGCGCCTGGTACTGCCGCACCAGCGAGGCGTGCGTCTGCGTCAGGATCGCCTCGAAGTCGTCCACCGACAGCGACTGCAACTCCACGCGGATGGGAAAACGCCCCTGCAGCTCGGGAATCAGGTCGCTCGGCTTGGACAGGTGAAACGCCCCGCTGGCAATGAAGAGGATGTGGTCCGTCTTGATCGGCCCGTACTTGGTCGACACCGTGGTGCCCTCCACCAGCGGCAGCAGGTCGCGTTGCACGCCCTGGCGCGACACCTCGGCCGTGCCGCCCGTGTCGCTGCGCGAGGTCACCTTGTCGATCTCGTCGATGAACACGATGCCGTTCTGCTCCGCGTTGTGCAGCGCGCGGGTCTTGATCTCGTCCTCGTTGACCAGCTTGGCCGCTTCCTCGTCGATGAGCAGCTTCATGGCCTCGGCGATGCGCAGCTTGCGCACCTGCTTGCGGCCGGCGCCGAACTGGCCGAACAGGCCCTTGAGTTGCTCGGCCATCTCCTCCATGCCGGCCGGGCCCATGATTTCCATCGTGGGGCGCGGCTCGGCCAGCTCGATCTCGATCTCGCGGTCGTCGAGTTCACCTTCACGCAACTTCTTGCGGAACGCCTGGCGCGTGCTGTTGTCGGGCGTGGTCTGGGGCTCGAAGCCCACCGCGCGTGGCGGCGGGATCAGCGTGTCGAGGATGCGCTCCTCGGCCGCGTCTTCGGCGCGGGTGCGCTGCTTGCGCATCTCGCTCTCGCGGGTCTGCTTGATGGCGATGTCGGCCAGGTCGCGCACGATGCTGTCGACGTCCTTGCCGACGTAGCCCACCTCGGTGAACTTGGTGGCCTCGACCTTGATGAAGGGCGCGTCGGCCAGCTTGGCCAGCCGGCGCGCGATCTCGGTCTTGCCCACGCCCGTGGGGCCGATCATGAGGATGTTCTTGGGCGTGATCTCAGGGCGCAGCTTCTCGTCGACGAGCTGGCGGCGCCAGCGGTTGCGCAGGGCGATGGCCACGGCGCGCTTGGCGCCCTTCTGGCCGATGATGAAGCGGTCGAGCTCGGAGACGATCTCTTGCGGTGTCATGGAGGACATGGCTCAGTCCAGCGTCTCGATGGTGTGGTTCATGTTGGTGTAGATGCACAGCTCGCCCGCGATCGCAAGCGACTGGCGCACCACGTCTTCCGCGCTGAGCTGGGTGTGGTCGACCAGGGCCTTGGCCGCGGCCTGCGCGTAGGCGCCGCCCGAGCCGATGGCCACGATGCCGTGCTCGGGTTCGAGCACGTCGCCATTGCCGGTGATCACGAGCGCGGCGGTGCGGTCGGCCACGGCCAGCATGGCCTCCAGGCGGCGCAGCACGCGGTCGGTGCGCCAGTCGCGCGTGAGTTCGATGGCGGCGCGCGCCAGGTGGCCCTGGTGTTTCTCCAGCTTGGCTTCGAAGCGCTCGAACAGAGTGAAGGCGTCGGCCGTGGCGCCGGCGAAGCCGGCGAGCACGCGGTCGTTGTAGAGCTTGCGCACCTTGCGGGCGGTGCCCTTGATCACGATGTTTCCGAGCGTGACCTGGCCGTCGCCGCCGATGGCGACCTGCACGCCCTGCGGGGTTTCCCGGCGGACGCAGACGATGGTGGTGCCGTGAAAGGATTCCATGGGGTCTGATGTGAGGGCTTTGCGCCGCCATGCAAGGGGCAGCGGTGAAACCGGATGCAAGCAACGGCCCGGCGGCCAGCCGCCGGGCCGTCAATCGTTGCGCAGAACGACCTTCGCGTACTCGGTGATGCCGATGACGTGAAAGAACGCCGAGATCAGCCGGTGCACGTCGACAAACTGCACGAGCCGGTTCTGCGCGTGGTGATTGGAGACCCAGTTGAGCAAGGTTCCAGCGGCCGAAAAATCGACGCGGATGAGGTTGCGGCAGGAGAGGATCAGCACGTCGGCACCTTCCAGGCGCTGTTCCAGCATGTCGATGGTGCTCTGCGCGTCGCCCCGGATCTCGCCCGAGAGTTCGACCAGGCCCAGGTGGTTGACCGAGGAGCCGGGCTGGGAATCCATGCCCGCCTCGCCCGACAGGGTGGAGTGCACAGCCTCGATCACCGATTCGCCGAGCACCGAATGGCCTTCGTCGCCATCGCCGCGCACCGACTGGTAGCGGCAGCGGGGCCGCTCCCAACCCGGCGGGGAGAGTTCGTAGGTGACGCAGAAATCGAGCGCGGTGAGCTCGAATTCGTCGGCGCGGTTCATGAGCCGCAGCACCGCCATGCGCAGTTCCCACCAGAGCTGCTCGACATCGCGGCGGCCCGAGTGCGTCATGTTCTTCAGCACCTCGCGCAGCTTGGAGCCGCCCACGAAACGCAGGTCGACGTCCTGGTCGGTCCACAGCGTCACGATGCCCAGCAGCGCGCGGGCGGCCTTCTGGTCCATGCTGGCGAGCAGAGTCCAGTCGAGCACCCAGGGCGAGCGCGCGCGCGACAGCACGTTCTGCAGCGTGCCAACAGCGTGCGCGTCGAGCTCGGGCTCGCAGGCCCAGACGGCGCGGGCCTGCGTGGCCGCCACCGGTTCCTGGGCCGCACCGACCATGCGGTGCACCGCGGCCGGCATGTCGTACCACTGCGGGGCCGAGCGGCTGAAGCGGTTCACGAACTCCACCGCGCGGCTTTCGAACGGTGCCAACTGGCCGGTGGCACGGTACAGGTCGAACAGCGCGAGCCAGTCGGCCTCCTGGTCGACCCGCGTGCCACCTTCCGACACGGCTTCGAGCAGGCCCTGTTCGGCGCCCGCGTCGTCCCCGTTGGCAAAGCGGATCGCGGCCTCCTCGACCTCAGGGTCCTGAGCGATCTCCTGCACATCGAGCGCGTAGAAGTGCGAGGCCGAGAACTCGGAGCCCTGGCCGCTGGGTGTACCGGCGCGCGGCGCCATGAGGCCAGTGCGCGGGCCGGCACTGACCGCCTTGGCGGGGGCCGGCGCCGTGACGGCATTCGCCGCGCGCAGGTCCATGGGTTCGGTGGGCTGGTGCTCGCGCGCGCCGGGGTTGAGCAGCGGCGCGGGCTCGGTCACGTCGTACTGGGCGCGCAGGCGCGCCGGGTCCACCTGCGGCAATGGCCGGATCGGCGAGGCCTCGCGAGCCTTCTGCTGCGACGCGCCGGGCGGCTGCGCAGCGCTGTTGGGGCCGGGCGAGCCGGTGCTGGTGATGGAGTCCGCGCCCTTGGTCTTCCACCACTGCATGGACATCTGGGCTTCGATCTCGTCGATCTTCTTGAGCGTCATGGCCCGGTCGTCGGGCTTGGAGGGGATGCTGCTCTGGAAGAAGGACGGGCGCATGCCTTGCGCTTCGGCCGGGCTGCCCTCGCGCGAGCGGATCTTGCGCAGCATGTCGAATTCGCGCTTGCGCACGAAGTCGTTGCGCCGCTTGCGCTCGATCATTTCCTTGAGCGCGGCCTTGCTGTACTCGCTCTCGCGGTCCGACTGGCGCGTGTCCAGGTCCGCCCAACTCGTGGTCGGGTGGCGAACGAATTTCACCACCTTGGAAAGAAAGCCGCCGCTGGAGTCGTCCTTGGACATGGAACCGGGCCGTGGATCGATCAGCCGGCGCTCAGTCGCCGAACATCTTCTGCTTGAGTTCGCGGCGCTGCTGCGCTTCGAGCGAAAGGCTGGCTGTGGGCCGCGCGATGAGACGGCCCACGCCGATAGGCTCGCCGGTCTCGTCGCAGTAGCCGTAGTCCTCCGCCTCGATGCGGGCGAGGGCCTGCTCGATCTTCTTGAGCAGCTTGCGCTCGCGGTCGCGCGTGCGCAGCTCCAGGGCGTGCTCTTCCTCGATGGTGGCGCGGTCGGCCGGATCGGGCACGACCACGGTGTCCTCACGCAGGTGCTCGGTGGTTTCGCCCGCGTTGTTCAGCATGTCGGCGCGCAGGCGCTGCAGCTTGAGTTTGAAGAAGGCCAGCTGCACGTCGTTCATGTACTCGCTGTCGGGCATGGCCTGCACGTCCTGATCGGTGAGCTGCTCGACCGGCAGGGTCTTCCAGTTGTTGGCCCGCTTGGGGTCCTTCTGGAGGGATGAGGGGGCGGGGGGCGTCATGACGGTTCGTTCATTCATGTGGGAGAAGGTCGCCTTGGCGGCGTCCGGGGCATGGCTGGGGACCGAGGCCGGCTGGGACATCTGCGCCAGCATGACCTTGCGGGCCTCGCGCTTGCCCATGGGTGGGGGCGAGGGTTCGATGACGATCGGCGCGGGCGGGCTGGCGACCTTGGCCTTGGAGATGACGGCCTTGGCCGCCGACGCCGCTTTGGCCGCTGACGATGCCACCGAGACGGTCTTGGCAGGCGTGGCGGCCGCTTTCGCGGCAGGCTTCGCGACCGGTTGCACGGGAGTCTTCTTCACGGCGGCTTTCTCGGGTGCCTTGGCCACGGCCTTTTTTGCCGGGGCCTTCGCCACCGGCTTGGCCGCCGCCTTCCCGGCCACTGGTTTGGCCGGCGCTTTCTTGGCAACGGCCTTCACGGCGGGCTTCGCGGGTGCCTTGGCCACAGGCTTCTTCACTGCGGGCGCCTTCTTGGGGGCAGCCTTGGCCGAGGAAGATTTGGCCGTTGCAGCCGGCTTGGCGGCACGCGCGGAGGCGCCCGAGGCGACGGACTTGCCTGCTTTCGCTGCCTTGGAAGCCGGGGCTTTCACAACGGGTCTCCTTAGGATGGCTGGGGCGTCCCTTGCAAGGGATCATGCCCGGCACGTGGACCGATGGCGACAGGTCGAAACCCGGACCCGCCTTCGGCGAAGGGGCTGTTATACCCCCATGCTGTGTGACAAAAGTCCCGTTCGATTCGGGGCGCGATTGTAGCCATGCGCGAAACGCACTTCGCACCGGCCAGCAGGCCGAGGTGCGGGGAAGCGAGACATACGACACGGCAGGCCCCGCGCACCGGGGCGTTTCAGACGAGGCTCTGCTCGAGCCCCTGCTCGAGGATGTCGCGCGGAAGGTCGATGCCGATGAAGACCATCTTGCTCATGCGCTTCTCGTCGGGACCCCATTCGGGCCCGAGGTCGCTGCCCATGAGCTGGTGCACGCCCTGGAAGATGACCTTGCGCTCGGTGCCCTGCATGTGCAGCACGCCCTTGTAGCGCAGCATGCGCGGGCCGTAGACCTGCACGATGGCACCCAGGAAGTCTTCGAGCTTCTCGGGGCTGAAGGGGCGATCGGCGCGGTAGACGAAGCTCTTGACGTCGTCGTCGTGGTGGTGATGGTGCCCATGCCCGTGGCCGTGCTGGTGCGAGGGGTGGTCGCAGTGCTCGCCATGGGCGTGGTCATGGTCATGGTGGTCGTGCCCGTCGTGCTCATGGCCATGATCGTGATCGTGGTCATCGGCCTTGAGAAAGTCCGGGTCAATCTCGAGCTTGGCGTTGAGGTTGAAGCCGCGCAGGTCGAAGACTTCCTTGATGGCCACCTCGCCGAAGTGCGCGGGCCGCATGGCCGCGCGCGGGTTCATGTGCTTGAGGCGGTGGGTCAGCGCATCCACCTCCTGCGGGGAGACCAGGTCGGCCTTGCTGATGAAGATCTGGTCGGCGAAGCCCACCTGGCGGCGCGCTTCCTGGCGGTCGTTGAGCTGATCGGCGGCGTGCTTGGCGTCCACCAGGGTGACGATGGCGTCGAGCAGGTACTGTTCGGCCACCTCGTCGTCCATGAAGAAGGTCTGGGCCACGGGGCCGGGGTCGGCCAGGCCGGTGGTCTCGATCACCACGCGATCGAAATCGAGTTCACCCTTGCGCTTCTTCTGCGCCAGGTCAGCCAGGGTGGCGCGCAGGTCGTCGCGGATGGTGCAGCAGATGCAGCCGTTGCTCATCTGGATGATGTTCTCGGTGGTGTCGGCCACCAGGATCTCGTTGTCGATGTTCTCTTCGCCGAACTCGTTTTCGACGACGGCGATCTTCTGGCCGTGGGCCTCGGTGAGCACGCGCTTGAGCAGGGTCGTCTTGCCCGAGCCGAGGAAGCCGGTGAGGATGGTGGCAGGGATCAGGGCCATGGTGCGTGGAGGGGGTGGGAAAACGAAGGCGGACGAGTGTAGGCCAGCAAGATGCGGGCCGGGTTCAGGGGCGGCGCATCACCACCAGGCCCTTGAGGTATTCGCCTTCGGGAAAGTTCACCGTCATCGGGTGGTCACGGGCGCCGCCCAGGCGCTGCAGGAAGACGCCATCCACGCCCGCCTCCAGCCCGGCCGAGGCCACGATCTTGTGGAACAGCTCCACGCCCACGCCACCCGAGCACGAAAAGGTGAACAGCACGCCACCCGGGCGCAGCAGCTTGAAGCCCAGGCGGTTGATGTCCTTGTAGGCGCGCGCGGCGCGCTCGGCGTGGGCCGCGGTGGGGGCGAGTTTGGGCGGGTCGAGCACGATGCCATCGAACTGCCGGCCTTCGTCGATGAGGCGGCGCAGGGTCGTGTTGACGTCCGCGTCGAGCCACTCGCAGCGATCGGCGGCGAAGCCGTTGAGCGCCACGTTGGCGCGGGCCTGCTCCAGCGCAGGGCCCGAGGAGTCCACCGAGAGCACGCGCCGGGCCCCGCCCGCCAGCGCGGCCACGGTGAAGCCCCCGGTGTAGCAGTAGCCGTTGAAGACCTCGGCCAGGCCGTAGCGCTGCACAAGGTCGCGGCAGGCGGCGCGGCTGTCGCGCTGGTCGAGGTAGTAGCCGGTCTTGTGGCCGCTGGCGACGTCCAGGCCCAGGCGCCAGCCGTGCTCGTTCAGCTCCAGGGCGGTGCCGCCCTGCCCGCGCAGCCAGCCGGTGGCGTCGGCCAGACCTTCCAGGCGCCGGCTGCTGGTGTCGCTGCGTTCGTACAGGCGTGTGCAGCCGGTGAGTTCGACGAGGGCATCGGCGATGGCGTCCTTCCAACGTTCGACACCGGCGGCGCCGAACTGGGCGACCAGGGTGTCGCCGTAGCGGTCCACCACCAGGCCGGGCAGGCCGTCGGACTCGGCGTGCACCAGGCGCACGCCGTCGCTGGGGATGGCCAGGCGTTCGCGCAGGGCGATGGCGGCGCGCAGGCGTTCCTTGAAGAAGGCGGCGTCGATGCGCTGGCCCTGATCGAAGCTCCAGGCGCGCACGCGGATCTTCGAGGCCGGCGAGTACGCGCCCCAGGCGAGGAACTGGCCGTCGGCGCCGTCCACGCGCACGGTTTCGCCGGCATCGGCGCTGCCCCTGGCGATGGCGCCGTCGAACACCCAGGGGTGCCGACGCTGCAGCGAGCGTTCCTTGCCGGGCTTGAGTCGGATGGATTTCATGGCCGCGATTGTCGCGGCGGCGCGCTCACTTGCCGCGCGGCTTGCGGGCCTGGGCTCGCGGATGGGCGGCGTCGTACACGCGCGCCAGGTGCTGGAAATCCAGCCGTGTGTACACCTGCGTGGTGCCGATGCTGGCGTGGCCCAGCAGCTCCTGCACGGCCCGCAGGTCGCCGCTGGACTGCAGCACATGGCTGGCGAAGGAGTGGCGCAGCATGTGCGGGTGCACCGGCGTGGCCAGGCCTGCCTTGAGGGCGCGGCGCTTGAGCCGCACGCGGATGTATTGGGGCGTGAGCCGCTGGCCGCGCTGGCCGATGAACAGTGCGGCGTCGTCGCGCGCGAAGGCCACGCGCAGGTCCAGCCAGCGCCGCAGCGCTTCCAGCGCGGCGCGACCCACCGGCACGCTGCGCCGCTTGTTGCCTTTGCCGAGCACGTGGGCCTCGGCTTCCTGCAGGTCGATCCAGCCGCGCGCCACGCCGCTGGCCGCCACGTCCAGCCCCACCAGCTCGCCGATGCGCAGGCCGCAGCCGTACAGCAGCTCGGCGATGCAGGCGTCGCGGGCCTCCAGGGCCGGGTCGTCCTCGGCGTCTTCGTAGCTCGCCAGCCGCACGGCCTCGTCCACCGGCAGGGCCTTGGGCAGGGGCTTGCCGGCCTTGGGGGCGCGCACATCATTCACGGGGTGTTGCTGGATCAGGCCCTGGCGGCCGAGCCAGCCATAGAAGCCGCGCCAGCCCGAGAGGATGAGCGCAATGCCGCGCGCGCTGCGCCCGCCCGAGTGCATCTGCGCCACCCAGCGCCGCACGTGCGCGGGCACCACGTCCACCAGGGCCACGCCGGCCTCGCGCGCGTTGGCCTGCAGCTTGTCCAGGTCGGCGGTGTAGAGCGCCAGCGTGCGCTCGGCCAGGCGCTTGTCCACGCGCACGTGGTCCAGGTAGGCCCGCACCAGGCCCGCGTCGTCGGTGCGGGCCAATTCGGTCATTCGACCGTGGCAGGCACCACCGGGCGCAGGCGCGACAGCGCGGCACTGGTGAGTTCGCCAATGCGTTCGAGGAAGTCGGTGCCCATGTCGGGCGCGAAGCGCTGCGGGTCCGGCGAGGCCAGCACCAGCAGGCCGAAGGCCTCGGGCGCGGCGCCCGCGCGCAGGGGAATCAGCGCCAGCGAGTTGGCCGACGACGGATCGACCAGCCACTGCGCGGCCTCCAGGCCCGGGTTGTGGCCGCAGTACGGCACCGCGAGCGAGCTGGCAAAAGCCTGTGCGTCCTCGCTCGCGCCCTGGGCGTAGTCCTCGCCGCCGAACTCGACGGACACGCCCCAGACCTTGATGCCCACCTGCGGCACCAGGAACTGCGCCGCCAGCTCGGTAGCGGCCACGCGCGGCAGGTCGCGCGCCTCGCGCACCAGCAGCAGCTCGCGCATCCAGCGCTGCAGCTTGTCGGCGATGGCGGTGTTCTCCTTGCCGTGGCGCAGCATCTCGGCGCCCTTGAGTTCCAGGCCGCGGATCTTCTCGCGCAGCATCTCGGCCTGGCGCTCCTGCAGGCTCACCGCGCGACCGCCGTGTGGGCTGGTGAGCTGCACCGCCGCCAGCAGGCTGGCGTGGCGCTCGAAGAAATCGGGGCTGTTGGCCAGGTACTGGGCGATGTCGTCTTCGGTGATGGGCGGGATCGGCTGGGTCATGGTCTTGAACGGGAAAGGGGTCGGTTCAGCTCAGGTTGTCGGGGACGGTGATTTCGCCCTCGAACACGGAGGTGGCAGGGCCGGTCATGAACACCGAGGCGTCGTGGCTGGCGGTGTCGATCCACTCGATGGTGAGCACACCGCCACGGGTGTGCACGTCCACGCGAGAGCCTAGCCAGCCCAGTCGGATGCCCGCCACCACGGCGGCGCAGGCGCCGGTGCCGCAGGCCAGGGTTTCGCCGGCGCCGCGCTCGTACACGCGCAGCTTGACGGTTCGGGTGTCGACCACCTGCAGGAAACCGGCGTTGACGCGCTGCGGGAAACGCTCGTGGTTCTCGATCAGCGGGCCCCAGGCCGCCACCGGGGCGCTGTCCACGTCGTCCACCAACAGCACGGCGTGCGGGTTGCCCATGGACAGCACGGCCACGTGCTGGTCGCCCGCGTAGGGCACGGGCAGCGGCCAGCGCTCGAAGTTGCCGAGCTTCTCGGCCCGCAGACCTCGGGCGTCGAACGGCACCCGGGCCAACGCGAACACCGGCGGGCCCATGTCCACGGTGACGCGGCCGTCGGGCAGGCGCTTGAGCTCCAGCACGCCGTTCTTCACCTTCACGCGCAGCGGGTTGCGCTCGCTCAGGCCTTTGTCGTGCACGTAGCGCACGAAGCAGCGCGCGCCGTTGCCGCAGTGCTCCACCTCGCCGCCGTCGGCGTTGTGGATGACGTATTCGAAATCAAGCCCCGGGCCGGGGGCCGGGCGCACGGAGAGGATCTGGTCGGCGCCGACGCCGAAGTGGCGGTCGGCCAGGTAGCGGTACTGCGCCGTGTTCAGGCCGAGCGATCCGCGCGTCTCGTCGAGCACGACGAAGTCGTTGCCCGCGCCTTGCATCTTGGTAAAGCGGATCTGCATGGGCGCGAATTATCCGCGCACGGAACCTGTGCGGGCGCGACGCACGCAATCGACCCACGGTGCGCAGGGCTGGTGCGCCTCGCCACGGTGCGCGCGCACCGGCGGGCGTCGCACCGGCCGTGCACGCCCCATCACCGTGCACAAATGGCCAGGATCTTGTACGCAATCGGTGCCGGATTGCGTACAAACTGCCTGGCACAAGTCGTGCAAGCCGGGGGCCCATGCACGCCGAAGCCCCCACCCCCGCCGCCGTCGAGCTGATCGCGCTGACCAAACGCTACGGCCCGTCGAGCGTGGCCGTCGACAGCATCGATCTGCGCATCGCCCCCAACAGCTACTGCTGCCTGCTGGGCCCTTCGGGCTGCGGCAAAAGCACCACGCTGCGCATGATCGCGGGGCACGAAAGCACCACCAGCGGCGACATCCTGCTGGAGAACCGCAACATCACCACGCTGCCGGCGGCCAGCCGCGGCACGGCCATGATGTTCCAGAGCTTCGCCCTGTTTCCGCACCTGACGGCGCTGGACAACGTGGCCTTCAGCCTGAAGATGAAGGGCGAGGACAAGGCCGGTCGCCAGGCCAAGGCGCAGGCCCTGCTGGAGCGCGTGGCCATGGGCCACCTGGCGCAGCGCAAGCCGGGCGAGCTGTCCGGTGGCCAGCAGCAGCGCGTGGCCCTGGCGCGCGCGCTCATCACCCAGCCGCGCGTGCTGCTGCTGGACGAACCCCTGTCCGCCCTGGACCCGTTCCTGCGCATCCAGATGCGCGCCGAACTGCGCCAGTGGCAGAAGGACCTGGGCCTGAGCTTCATCCACGTGACGCACTCGCAAGAAGAGGCCATGGCCCTGGCCGACACCATGGTGGTGATGAACCAGGGCCTGATCGAGCAGGTCGGCAGCCCGCACGAGGTCTACAACCGCCCCGCCACCGAATTCGTGGCCCGCTTCATGGGCGGACACAACGTGCTGTCCACCGCCGACGGCAAGGTGGCCGTGCGCAACGACCACATCACGCTCGACGAGGCCGACGCCGGGAGCGACTGGCAAGCCACCGTGAGCGACGTGGAGTACCAGGGCACCTACGTGCTGCTGGGCCTGCGGATCGACGGCGGAAGTGGCGAGACCGTCTCGGTCATGGTGCCCGAGGCCCGCTTCCTGCAACGCCCCTTCCAGTTGGGCGAGCGCGCGCGCCTGACTTGGGACCCGCAGCGCGCCCATCGCTTCGCCGCCTGAGGCCCTCCCCCTTTTCCCGATTTCCCCGCCCTTCCCCTTCAACCACCACAGGAGCACTCCCATGTCCGAACCGATCGACAGCAAGCCCGGCCAGGCCGGCATCTCGCGCCGCAGCCTGCTGCAGGGCAGCGCCGGCATGGCCGGCATCCTGGCCAGCGGCCTGGCGCCCGCCGTGCACGCGCAAGAGAAGATCGTGCTGCGCTACCTGGGCACCGCGGTGAACCAGGACAAGGCCATCGCCGAGAAGTTCAAGGCCGACACCGGCATCGAGATCCAGTACGTGGCCGTCACCACCGACGACGTGACCAAGCGCGCCGTGACCGCGCCCAACAGCTTCGACCTGATCGACACCGAGTATTTCTCGCTCAAGAAGATCGTGCCCACGGGCAACCTCAAGGGCATTGACACGAAGAAGATCAAGAACGCCGACAAGATCACCACGCTGTTCACCACCGGCACCGTGGGCGGCAAGGCCGTGGGCGACCAGGGCACCGCGCCCAAGAAAGTGATCTTCCTGGAGGGCGAGAAGAGCAAGGCCTTCGCCAAGTCGCCGACGCAGTTCATGAGCCTGATCCCCACGGTCTACAACGCCGACACGTTGGGCATCCGGCCCGACCTGATCAAGCGCCCCATCGGCTCCTGGGCCGAGCTGCTCAACCCCGAGTTCAAGGGCAAGGCCGCGATCCTGAACATCCCCTCCATCGGCATCATGGACGCGGCCATGGTGGTGGAGGCCATGGGCCTGCACAAGTACCCCGACAAGGGCAACATGACCAAGGCCGAGATCGACCTCACGATCAAGACCCTGATCGAAGCCAAGAAGGCCGGCCAGTTCCGCGCGCTGTGGAAGGACTTCAACGAGTCGGTGAACCTGATGGCCTCGGGCGAGGTGGTGATCCAGTCGATGTGGAGCCCGGCCGTGACTGCCGTGCGCACCAAGGGCCTGGCCTGCACCTTCCAGCCGCTGAAAGAGGGCTACCGCGCCTGGGCCGCCGGCTTCGGCCTGCCCGCCACGCTCAGCGGGCGCAAGCTCGACGGCGCCTACGAGTTCATCAACTGGTTCCTCGACGGCTGGGCTGGCGCCTACCTGAACCGCCAGGGCTACTACAGCGCCGTGCTCGACACCGCCAAAGCCAAGATGGAGGCCTACGAATGGGCCTACTGGATGGAGGGCAAGGCCGCCGAGAAGGACATCAAGAGCCCCAACGGCCAGTTGCTGGCCAAGGCCGGCGAGAAGCGCGACGGTGGCTCGTACGAAGAGCGCATGGGCGGCATCGCCTGCTGGAACGCTGTGATGGACGAGAACGAGTACATGGTCCGCAAGTGGAACGAGTTCGTCGCGGCTTGAGGCGCCACCCATGATCAGCACCACACCCGCGGCGCACGGCGTCGCCCACACACCCGAGCGGCCAATGCCGGCCTGGTGGCAGGCCGCGCCGTACACGCTGGTGTTCGTGCTGTTCTTCCTCTTGCCCCTGGGGCTGATCCTGATGGTCAGCTTCTGGGACTTCAACGAGTACGAGCTGCTGCCCGGCTTCACGCTGCGCAACTACGCCAGCATCTTCGAGGGCTGCTCCACGCTCACTGATCACGGCGACTTCTGCGTCACGCTCTCGACCTACCTGTCGACGCTGAAGTTCAGCTTCCTGGTCTGGCTCATCACCCTGGTGCTGGGCTTCGCGGTGGCTTATTTCCTGGCCTTCCACGTGCGCTCCAGCGGCATGCAGACGGCCCTGTTCGTGCTGTGCACCGTGCCGTTCTGGACGTCCAACGTCATCCGCATGATCTCGTGGGTGCCGCTGCTGGGCCGCAACGGCCTGGTGAACCAGGCGCTCACCGGGCTGGGCGTGGTGGACGAGCCGGTGGAGTGGCTGCTGTTCTCCGACTTCTCGGTGGTGCTGGCCTTCGTGCACCTCTACACCATGTTCATGATCGTGCCCATCTTCAACAGCATGATGCGCATCGACCGCAGCCTGCTGGAGGCCGCCAGCGACGCCGGCGCCAGCGCCTGGCAGACGCTGTGGAACGTGATCGTGCCGCTGTGCAAGACCGGCATCATCATCGGCTCCATCTTCGTCATCACCATCGTGATGGGTGACTTCGTCACCATCGGCGTCATGGGCGGCCAGCAGATCGCCTCGGTGGGCAAGATCATCCAGGTGCAGACCAGCTACCTGCAGTTCCCGCTGGCGGCGGCCAATGCGGTGATCCTGCTGGCGGTGGTGCTGATGATCATCTGGTGCCTCACGCGGCTCGTGGACATCAGGAAGGAGCTGTGATGCGCGAACGATCCCCCGGCTTCTGGCCGCTGGCCTTCGTGTTCGCCCTGTTCGTGCTGTTCATGTACGGGCCGATGTTCGTGATCTTCGTGCTGAGCTTCCAGGGGCCGGACGGCGGCCTCACCTTTCCGCTGCGCGGCTTCTCGCTGCACTGGTTCCGCCAACTGGCCGAAGGCCTGGGCACGGTGGACATCGGCTCGGCCTTCCTGCGCTCGCTGGGCCTGGGCGCGGTGGTGATGCTGCTGACCGTGGTGCTGTCGGTGCTGGCGGGCCTGGCCTTTCGCAAGCGTTTGCGCGGCGGCGACGCGCTGTTCTACGTCACCGTGGCCAGCCTGATCATGCCGTCCATCATCGTGTCGCTGGGCATCGGCCTGCAGTTCCGCCTGCTCGATGGCGGCATCAAGTCGGCCCTGGAGACGCTTGGCGCCACCACCACGCTGGAGGGCTACGGCACCGCGCTGGGCCTGTTCACCTCGGCCCTGGGCGCGCACCTCACCTGGACGCTGCCCTTCGGCCTGCTGATCATGTTCGCGGTGTTCAACCGCTTCAACCCGGCGTATGAAGAGGCCGCGCGCGACCTGGGCGCCACGCGCTGGCAAAGCTTCCGGCACGTGGTGCTGCCCCTGATCGGACCCTCCGTCATCGGCATCGGCATGTTCGGCTTCACGCTGAGCTGGGACGAGATCGCGCGCACCTCTCAGGCCATCGGCGACGTGAACACGCTGCCGCTGGAACTGCAGGGCCTCACCTCCACCGTCACCACACCGGCCATCTACGCGCTGGGCACGGTGACCACGGTGGTGTCCTTCCTGGTGATGGGCGTCACGGTGGGTCTGGCCGTGCTGCTGGGGCGGCGCCAGGGCAAGGGGCGAAAGGCATGACACGAATGCCCCCGCGCGAGGCCGCCCGTGCGGCTTCACGCCCCCGCCGCGCCGCCGCCAGCGCCAGCCCGAGCGACCAGGACATCTACGACCGCATGATCTCGGCCGTGCTGGACCACCGCCTGCTGCCCGGTACCAAGCTGGTGGAAGACCGCCTGGCCGAAGCCTTCGGCGTGTCGCGCACGCGCATCCGCCCGGTGCTGGTGCGCCTGGCCAACGAGAGCATCGTCACGCTCACGCCCAACCGCGGCGCCACCGTGGCCCAGCCCAGCGAGCAGGAGGCGCGCGAAGTGTTCGAGGTGCGTCGCCTGGTGGAAGCGCCTTTGGTGGCACGCTTCATTGCCAACGCCGAGACCGCGGACATGCAGGCACTCACCCGCTGCATCCGCGACGAGGAGGCCGCGCGCGGCGCGGGCGACATGCACCGCGCCATCCGCCTCTCGGGCGACTTCCACCTGCACATCGCCGAACGCTCGGGCCACGGCACGCTGGGCGGCGTGCTGCGCGAAATGGTCTCGCGCACCTCGCTGATCCTGATGGCGTACAGCCCCACGCACGGCCGCGCCAGCGAGGACGCCACCGCCTGCGGCTGCCAGGAGCACCGCGCGCTGCTCGCCGCCATCAAGCTGCGCGACGCGAAAGAAGCGGCGCGGCTGATGGACGAGCACCTGCGCCGGCTGGAGGCACAGCTGGTGTTCCCGCCCGCGCGCGACGCCGGGCCGGATCTGCTCGACCTGTTCGGCGGGGCGGGCTGAACACCGCATGCGCGAGCTGCTGGTCGTCAATCCCAACACCTCGGCCGCGGTGAGCGACCTGCTGCAGCGGCACGTGCAGGCCGCCGCGGGCTCGCACGTGCGGGTGCGCACCGTCACCGCGCGCTTCGGCGCGCCCTACATCGCCGACGAAGCCAGCTTCGCGGTGGCAGGCCACGCGGCGCTGGACGCCTGGGCGGCGGCGCTGGCCACCCCCGAGCGCGCGCCCGACGCGGTGCTCATCGGCTGTTTCGGCGACCCGGGCCTCATGGCCTTGCGCGAGTCCAGCCCGGCGCCGGTGACCGGCCTGGCCGAGGCCTCCTTCATCGAGGCCGCGCGCCACGGGCGCTACGCCATCGTCACCGGCGGCGAACGCTGGGGCCCCATGCTGCAGCGGCTGGCGCAGTCGCTGGGCCAGGCCCAGCAGCTCGCGGGCATCCACACCGTGGTGCCCACCGGCGCACAACTGGCGGCCGACCCGGCGGGCGCGCAGCGCCTTCTGGCCCAGGCCTGCGCCGACGCGGCGCGCCAGCTGGGCGTGCAGGCCGTCATCCTGGGCGGCGCCGGGCTGGCGGGCATGGCGGCGGCGGTGCAGGCCCTGGTGCCGGTGCCGGTGATCGACAGCGTGGTCGCGGGCACGCACTGGGCGCTGCGCAGCCCACCACCGCCGCCTTCGCGCGCCGCGCCCGGATTCGACATCGCCTGGCAGGGCTTGTCGGCCGAGATGCGGGCGCTCGGGTCGGCACCGTAGCGCTCGGCGGCGCGGCGCCCGAGCGCGGCGCCGCCCATGGCCACACCGCCTGCGCGCGACAGCGCGCGGCGCAGCCCTCGCGCACAATCGTGCGCATGGTCCGCCCCACCCAGCTCCTTCACCC
>NZ_CCAE010000040.1 GCF_000723405.1 Hydrogenophaga intermedia
GCAGGAGCCGGGGCCGGGGCGGGAGCCGGGGCCGGAGCGGCCATGGGCACGATGGCGCCGTCGCAACCCTTGGCAGCGGTCGCGGGCGTCCAGGAGGCGTCACGCCAGCAGAGTTCGTTGGTGCCGTTCTTCCACACCAGTTCGCTGGTGCCGTTGCGCCAGTTGTCGATGGTCTGGGCGCCAGCAGCCGTTGCCATGGCGGCGGTTGCAAACAGCATTGCCACTCGGTTGAGTTTCTTCATGGTTTTCCTCTAGGTAAGCCGCAGACGACCTGCGTGACGTAATTAGATTAGCGGCGCCTGGATGTGAGCACTCCAAAACGCTCGGGGCATTGTGCCACAAGGATCCACGCGCCAATCCCGGGCATTCAAAGTCAGACAACGCCTACGACCCCGATGCGACATCCGTTGCCCATGTACAACAAGAGCGTCGAATCCAAGGGCCGAATCACGCCGATTAAAATCTTCTGCTGCATTGCACGGTCCCTACCAGCGTCCTTCCTCCATGACCTCATTCGCCAAAGAAACCCTGCCCATCAGTCTGGAAGAGGAGATGCGCCGGAGCTACCTCGACTACGCGATGAGTGTGATCGTGGGCCGTGCCCTGCCCGACGCGCGAGACGGGCTCAAGCCGGTGCACAGGCGCGTGCTGTACGCGATGCACGAACTCAACAACGACTGGAACCGGCCCTACAAGAAGTCGGCCCGTATCGTCGGTGACGTGATCGGTAAGTACCACCCGCACGGCGACTCCGCGGTGTACGACACCATCGTGCGCATGGCCCAGGACTTCTCCCTGCGCCACATGCTGGTGGACGGCCAGGGCAACTTCGGCTCGGTCGACGGCGACAACGCCGCGGCCATGCGCTATACCGAGATCCGGCTCTCGAAGATCGCGCACGAGATGCTGGCCGACATCGACAAGGAAACGGTCGACTACGGCCCGAACTATGACGGCAGCGAGAAAGAGCCCCTGGTGCTGCCCACGAGGCTGCCCAACCTGCTGGTCAACGGCAGCGCGGGTATCGCCGTCGGCATGGCCACCAACATTCCGCCGCACAACCTCAACGAGGTGGTGGACGCGTGCCTGCACATGCTCAAGAACCCTGAGGCGTCCATCGACGAACTCATGGAGATCATCCCGGCGCCCGACTTCCCCACCGCCGGCATCATTTATGGCGTGCAAGGCGTCAAGGATGGGTACCGCACTGGCCGAGGCCGCGTGGTCATGCGTGCCAAATGCCATTTCGAAGACATCGACAAGGGCCAGCGGCAAGCCATCATCGTTGACGAACTGCCCTACCAGGTCAACAAGAAGACGCTGCAGGAGCGCATGGCCGAGCTCGTGCACGAGAAGAAGATCGAGGGCATCAGCCACATCCAGGACGAGTCGGACAAATCCGGCATGCGCCTGGTGATCGAGCTCAAGCGCGGCGAAGTCCCCGAGGTCGTGCTCAACAACCTGTACAAGCAGACGCAGTTGCAGGACACCTTCGGCATCAACATGGTGGCGCTGGTCGACGGCCAGCCGCGCCTGTGCAACCTGAAGGACCTGATCACCGTCTTCCTGGAGCACCGGCGCGAGGTGGTGACGCGGCGCACCATCTTCAACCTGCGCAAGGCGCGCGAACGCGGCCACGTGCTCGAAGGCCTTGCCGTGGCACTGGCCAACATCGACGAGTTCATCCGCATCATCCGCGAGTCGCCCACGCCGCCGGTGGCCAAGTCGGAGCTGATGAGCCGCAGCTGGGACAGCCAACTCGTGCGCGAGATGCTCACGCGCGCCAAGGCCGATGGCGGCACGGTGAACGCCGACGACTACCGTCCCGACGGGCTGGACCGCCACTACGGCATGCAGGGCGACGGCCTGTACCGCCTCTCGGAGACGCAGGCCCAGGAGATCCTGCAGATGCGCCTGCAGCGCCTCACTGGCCTGGAGCAGGACAAGATCGTCGCCGAGTACAAAGAGGTGATGGCCGAGATCGACGACCTGCTCGACATCCTGGCCCGGCCCGAGCGCGTCTCGACCATCATCAGCGAGGAGCTGATTGCGGTGCGCCAGGAGTTCGGCCAGACCAAGCTGGGCGCGCGCCGCAGCGAGATCGAACACAACGCGCAAGACCTCGCCACCGAGGACCTGATCACGCCGACCGACATGGTCGTCACGCTGAGCCACTCGGGCTACATCAAGAGCCAGCCGCTCAACGAGTACCGCTCGCAAAAGCGCGGGGGACGCGGCAAGCAGGCGACAGCCACCAAGGAAGACGACTGGGTCGACCAGCTCTTCATTGCCAACACGCACGACTGGATCCTGTGCTTCTCCAACCGCGGCCGCCTCTACTGGCTCAAGGTCTGGGAGGTGCCCAGCGGCTCGCGTGGCTCGCGCGGCAAGCCGATCGTGAACATGTTCCCGCTGGCCGAAGGCGAGAAGATCAACGTGGTGCTGGCGCTCACGGGCGAGTTCCGCAGCTTCCCGGCCGATCACTACGTGTTCATGGCCACGGCGGGCGGCACGGTCAAGAAGACCGCGCTCGACGAATTCAGCAACCCGCGCAAGGCCGGCATCATCGCCGTCGACCTGGACGAAGGCGACTACCTCATTGGCGCCGCGCTGACCGACAGTCACCACGACGTGATGCTGTTCTCCGACGGCGGCAAGGCCGTGCGCTTCGACGAGAACGACGTGCGCCCCATGGGCCGCAACGCGCGTGGCGTGCGCGGCATGATGCTGGAAGACGGTCAGAGCGTGATCGCCATGCTGGTGGCCGAGGACGAGACGCAGAGCGTGCTGACCGCCACCGTCAACGGCTACGGCAAGCGCACGCCCATTGGCGAGTACACGCGCCACGGCCGCGGCACCAAGGGCATGATCGCCATCCAGCAGAGCGAGCGCAACGGCAAGGTCGTGGCCGCCACGCTGGTGCACACCGACGACCAGATCATGCTGATTACCGACAAGGGTGTGCTGGTGCGCACCCGCGTGGCCGAGATCCGCGAGATGGGCCGCGCCACGCAGGGCGTGACGCTGATCTCGCTCGACGACGGTGACGAGCTCTCCGGCCTGCAGCGCATCGTCGAGAACGACGCCAACGCACCCGAAGGTGGCGAGCCCGACAGCGGCGAACCCGCACCGGCCGCGTGATGGCGCGGCCCTACAACTTCTCCGCCGGCCCGGCCGCGATGCCGGCCGAGGTGCTCGAGATCGCCGCGCGCGAGATGCTCGACTGGCACGGCAGTGGCATGAGCGTGATGGAGATGAGCCACCGCGGCAAGGCCTTTGGCGAGATCGCCACTCAGGCCGAGGCCGATCTGCGCGAACTGCTCGCGGTGCCCCCGCAGTTCAAGATCCTGTTCATGCAAGGCGGCGGCTTGGCCGAGAACGCCATCGTGCCGATGAATCTCTCGCGCGGCGGCGTGGTCGACTTCGTCGTCACGGGTAGCTGGAGCCAGAAGTCGCAAAAGGAAGCCGGCCGCTACGCCGGCGCACGCCTCGCGGCCAGCAACGCTGACAGCCACCACACCACCTTGCCCGCACCGGCCAGCTGGCAGCTCTCGCCGGACGCGCAGTACGTGCACGTCTGCAGCAACGAGACCATCCACGGCGTGGAATTCCACGAGTTGCCCGATCTCAAGGCCCTGGGCAGCAACGCCCCCCTGGTGATCGACTTCTCCTCGCACGTGGCCTCGCGCCCGGTCGACTGGTCGCGCGTGGGCCTGGCCTTCGGCGGCGCACAGAAGAACCTCGGTCCCGCCGGGCTCACCCTGGTCGTGGTGCGCGAGGACCTGCTCGGCCACGCCCTGCCGATCTGCCCCAGCGCGTTCGACTACAAGACCGTGGCCGACAACGCGTCGATGTACAACACGCCGCCCACGTACGCGATTTACATGGCGGGCCTCACCTTCCAGTGGCTCAAGCGCCAGGGTGGCGTGGCCGCCATGGAAGCGCGCAACATCGCCAAGGCCAAGCTGCTCTACGACTTCCTGGACCAGTCGCCGTTCTACGAGAACCGCGTCGCGCCCGAGTGCCGCTCGCGCATGAACATCCCGTTCTTCCTGAAGGACGAGTCGCGCAACGACGCCTTCCTGGCCGGCGCGCAGGCGCGGGGCCTGCTGCAGCTCAAGGGGCACAAGTCGGTGGGCGGCATGCGCGCCAGCCTGTACAACGCCATCCCCATCGAAGGCGTGCAGGCCTTGGTGAGCTACCTGCGCGACTTCGAAAAGGAAATGGCCTGACCCCATGGCATCCCACCCGCAACAAACCGAAGCGCTGGGCGAGCTGCGCGTCCAGATCGACGCGATCGACCAGCAACTGCTGAGCCTGCTCAACCAGCGCGCGCTGGTGGCCGAGCAGGTCGGCGAGCTCAAACGCAAGGAAGGTTCGCCTTTCTTCCGGCCCGACCGCGTGGCCCAGGTCATCGAGAAGATCCAGACCGCCAACCCCGGCCCGCTGCTCAACCAGCACGTGGCGTCCATCTGGCGCGAGATCATGTCCGCCTGCCTGGCGCTGGAAACGCCCCAGCGCGTGGCCGTGCTGGGCCCGCAGGGCACCTTCTGCGAACAGGCCGCGGTCGAGTTCTTCGGCAGCGCCGCCAACCTCATCCATTGCGCCAGCTTCGACGAGGTCTTCCACGCCACCGCCGCGGGCACCGCCCAGTTCGGCGTCGTCGGCGTCGAGAACACCACCGAAGGCGTGGTCGCGCGCTCGCTCGACCTGTTCCTGCGCTCGCCCGTGCACGTGGTGGGCGAGGTGAGCCTGCTGGTGCGCCACAACCTGCTGTGCCGTGGCGCATCGCTGGACGGCATCGAGGTCGTCATGGCCCACCCTCAGGCGCTCGCACAGTGCCAGGGCTGGCTGTCGCAGCACCTGCCGAACGCCGAGCGCCGCGCCGTCTCCAGCAACGCCGAGGGCGCGCGCCTGGCCGCCGAGGACCCGCGCTTCGCGGCCCTGGCCAGCGAGCGCGCCGCGGCGCAGTTCGGCCTGCACATCGTGGCCCATGCGGTGCAGGACGAGGCGTACAACCGCACGCGCTTCGCCATCATCTGCCTGCCGCAGACCCTGGCCATGCCGCCCGCCAGCGGGCGCGACTGCACAAGCCTCGTGGTCTCCGTGCCCAACCGCCCCGGCGCCGTGCACGACCTGCTGGTGCCGCTCAAGCAGCACGGCGTGTCCATGACGCGCTTCGAATCGCGCCCCGCCAAGTCCGGTCAATGGGAGTACTACTTCTACATCGATCTCGCCGGCCACCCCTCGCAGCCGCACGTCGCGGCCGCGCTCGATGAACTGCAACGCCTGTGCGCCTTCTACAAGGTGCTGGGCGCCTACCCGGTGACGGAATGATGTTTGAGCAACTCGGACTGATCGGCTGCGGCCTCATGGGCGGCTCGTTCGCGCTTGCGCTCAAGCGCGCCGGCCTGGTCAAGCGCGTGGTGGGCTACAGCAAGTCGCCCTCCACCACCGAACGCGCCCGCCAGCTCGGCGTCATCGACGTCGAGGCCCCGTCCGCGCTGCTCGCCGTCTCGGGCGCCGACCTGGTTCTGCTCGCCGTGCCCGTGGCCGCCACCGAGGCCACCTTCAAGGCCATCCGCCACCTGGTGCGCAACGACGTGCTCATCATGGACGTCGGCTCCACCAAGCGCGAGGTGATCGATGCCGCGCGCCGCGTGCTGCGCGACCAGGTCGGCGTGTTCGTGCCCGCCCACCCCATCGCAGGCAAGGAACTCGCCGGGGTGGACCACGCCGACCCGGACCTCTACACCGGCCGCCAGGTCATCCTCACGCCCATCGAACGCACCATCCCCACCCACGTGGACAAGGCGGAGAAGGTGTGGCGCGCGCTGGGCTGCCAGGTCAAGCGCATGACGCCCGAGGGCCACGACGCCGCCTACGCCGCCATCAGCCACCTGCCGCACCTACTGGCCTTCGCGCTCATGAGCGCCATCCAGAAGCAGCCCGAGGGCAATGACTTCCTCGCGCTCGCCGGTCCGGGCTTTCGCGACTTCACCCGCATCGCCGCCAGCGACGCCGCCATCTGGCGCGACATCCTGCTCTCCAACAAGGAAGAGCTGATCACGCAGTCGCGCCATTTCCTGCGCGCCCTGCAAGAGCTGGAATCCGCGATCAAGAACAACGACCCCGACGCGCTCGAAACCCTGATCGACCAGGCCAGCGAAGCGCGCGCGAACTGGCGCATGACGGCCATCAAGCCCCAGGGCTGAGCCGCCGACCGCGCATGTTCGACATCCCCAGCCTTGACATTCCTTCCCTGAGCAGCGCCGGGGGCCGCGTGCGCCTGCCAGGCTCCAAGAGCATTTCCAACCGCGTGCTGCTGCTCGCCGCACTGAGCGATGGCCCCACCCTGGTCGAGGACCTGCTCGACTCCGACGACACGCGCGTCATGCTCGCGGCCCTGCGCCAGCTCGGCTGCGCCATTGAAGAAGCCGGCCCGGCCAGCGTGCGCGTGCAGGGCCTGGGTGGGCGTCTGCCGGTGCGCGAGGCAGCGCTCTTCCTGGGCAATGCCGGCACCGCCATGCGCCCGCTCACGGCCGCGCTGGCCCTTATGGCCGCGTCCCAGGGCGCGCGCTTCGAGCTCTCCGGCGTGCCCCGCATGCACGAACGCCCCATCGGTGACCTGGTGGACGCGCTGCGCCAGCTCGGCTGCCCGGTGCAATGTCTGCAGACCGAGGGCTACCCCCCACTTCGCCTGGGCGACGGCGCGCCCCACCCGCTGCATCTGAACGAGCCCATCCGCGTGCGCGGCGACGTCTCCAGCCAGTTCCTCACCGCGCTGCTGCTCGCGCTGCCGCTGGTGGCTCAGGAACACGACGTGGTCATCGAGGTCGTCACCGAGTTGATCTCCAAACCCTATATCGAGATCACGCTCAACCTGCTGCAACGCTTCGGCGTACGCGTGCGCCGCGAGGGGTGGCAGCGCTTCACCATTGCGCGCGGCAGCCGCTACGCCTCCCCGGGGCGCATCGCCGTCGAGGCCGACGCCTCATCGGCCAGCTACTTCATCGCGCTCGGCGCCATCGCGCCGGCCACGCCGGGCACCGACGGCATCGTCATCGAAGGCGTGGGCCTGGACTCCATCCAGGGCGACATCCGCTTCGTCGAGGCGGCCCGCCTCATGGGCGCCGAGGTCGTGGACGAAGGCAACGCACTGCGCGTGCGCCGCGACACCTGGCCGCTCAAGGCCATCGACCTCGACTGCAACCACATCCCTGACGCAGCCATGACGCTGGCCGTGATGGCGCTCTACGCCAACGGCACCACCACGCTGCGCAACATCGCGAGCTGGCGCGTCAAGGAAACGGACCGCATCGCTGCGATGGCCATCGAGGGCCGCAAGCTCGGCGCCACGATCGAAGAAGGCGCGGACTACCTTCGCGTCACCCCGCCCACCGCCTGGAAAAAGGCGAACATTCACACCTACGACGACCACCGCGTCGCCATGTGCTTCTCGCTCGCCGCCTTCAACCCGGCGCGGCTGCCCGTGCGCATCGAAGACCCCAAGTGCGTGGGCAAGACCTTCCCCGACTACTTCGAAACCCTCTTCAGCGTGTGCCACACGCCGGCCGAGCGCATTCCCGTCGTCTGCATCGACGGCCCCACCGCGTCGGGCAAAGGCACGCTCGCGGCCGAACTGGCCTCACGTCTCGGCTACCACCTGCTCGACTCCGGCGCCCTGTACCGCCTGGTGGGCCTGGCCGCCGAACGCGAGGGTCTGTCCACCACCGAAGCCGACCTGCGCGAGCCCGCCCACGCTGAACGCCTGGGCCGCCTCGCCGCCGGGCTGGATGTCCGCTTCACTCCCGGCAAAACCTGGCTGGAAGGCGAAGACGTCACCGAGGCCCTGCGCACCGAATCCGCCGGCATGGCAGCCTCACGCGTCTCGGCCGTGCCCCAGGTACGCACCGCCCTGGTCGACCTGCAACTGCAGATGCGCCGCCTGCCCGGCCTGGTGGCCGACGGGCGCGACATGGGCACGGTGATCTTCCCGGGCGCGCCGCTCAAGATCTACCTCACGGCCAGCGCCGGGCAGCGCGCGCAGCGGCGCCATAAGCAGTTGATTTCAAAGGGAATACCGGCTATACTCGCAGACCTTCTGGCCGACCTTGAGGCACGCGACGCACGCGACATGAACCGCGCGCACGCACCGCTCAAGCCGGCCGAAGACGCGGTGCTGCTGGACAACTCCGAACTGGACATCGAGCAATCGGTGCAATTCGTGTTGAAACGCTGGCACGGCCAACAGGCTTTCCCGGTCCGCTGAGAAGGCAACCCGCAAGCCCCGAAGACCCCGCCGGATGTTCCCCGTCCGCAGGTCCCAGGGATCGTCAACCAACCCGCCGTGTTTCGCACGGCACAACGTCACACCGCCCACCCGTCGTCACCCGCGCTGCTCCCTCCAGGGCATCTCCGCGTCGACACGCCAAGCGGTTTCAGGAAATTTCCATGTCTGAATCTTTTGCCGCCCTCTTTGAAGAGTCCCTCAAGCGCGCCGAAATGCGCGCGGGCGAAGTCATCACCGCCGAGGTTGTTCGCATCGAGCACAACCACGTGGTGGTCAACGCCGGTCTGAAGTCGGAAGCCTACGTCCCGCTGTCCGAATTCAAGAACGACCAGGGCGAACTCGAAGTGCAGGTCGGCGACTTCGTGTCCGTCGCCATCGACTCCGTCGAAAACGGCTTCGGCGACACCCTGCTTTCGCGCGACAAGGCCAAGCGCCTGGCCTCGTGGATGGCCCTCGAGAAGGCCCTGGAATCGGGCGAATTCGTCACCGGCACCACCACCAGCAAGGTCAAGGGCGGCCTCAAGGTCATGGTCAACGGCATCAGCGCCTTCCTGCCGGGCTCGCTGGTCGACAGCCGTCCCACCAAGGACCTCACCCCCTACGAGAACAAGACCCTGGAATTCAAGGTCATCAAGCTCGACCGCAAGCGCAACAACGTGGTGCTGAGCCGCCGCGCCGTGGTGGAAGCCTCCATGGGCGAAGAGCGCGCCAAGCTGATGGAAACGCTGAAGGAAGGCGCCATCGTCAACGGCGTGGTCAAGAACATCACCGAATACGGTGCGTTCGTGGACCTCGGCGGCATCGACGGCCTGCTGCACATCACCGACATGGCCTGGCGCCGCGTGCGCCACCCCAGCGAGGTGGTGCAGGCCGGTCAGGAAATCACGGCCAAGATCCTCAAGTTCGACACCGAGAAGCAGCGCGTGTCGCTGGGCCTCAAGCAGATGGGCGACGACCCGTGGCTGGGCGTGAGCCGCCGCTACCCGCAAGGCACGCGCATGTTCGGCAAGGTCACCAACATCGCCGACTACGGCGCGTTCGTGGAACTCGAGCCCGGCATCGAAGGCCTGGTGCACGTCTCCGAAATGGACTGGACCAACAAGAACGTGGCCCCTTCCAAGCTGGTGTCGCTGGGCGACGAGGTCGAGGTCATGGTGCTCGACATCGACGAAGACAAGCGCCGCATCTCCCTGGGCATGAAGCAGTGCCGCGCCAACCCCTGGCACGAATTCGCCGAGCAGACCAAGCGCGGTGACCGCGTCAAGGGCCCGATCAAGTCGATCACCGACTTCGGCGTGTTCGTCGGCCTGGCCGCCGGCATCGACGGCCTGGTGCACCTGTCCGACCTGTCCTGGAACGAAGCCGGCGAACAAGCCGTGCGCAACTACAAGAAGGGCCAGGAAGTCGAAGCGGTCGTGCTCGCCATCGACGTCGAGCGTGAGCGCATCAGCCTGGGCATCAAGCAGCTCGACGGCGACCCGTTCACCACCTTCGTGTCGGTCAACGACAAGGGCTCCGTGGTGACCGGCAAGGTCAAGACCGTTGACGCCAAGGGCGCCGAGATCGACCTGGGCGAAGACGTGCTGGGCTACCTGCGCGCCTCCGAGATCAGCCGCGACCGCGTCGAAGACGCGCGCAACGTGCTCAAGGAAGGCGACGAAGTCTCGGCCGTGGTCGTCAACGTGGACCGCAAGACGCGCAACATCCAGCTGTCGATCAAGGCGAAGGACAACGCCGACGCGCAGGAAGCCATGGCCAACCTGAGCCAGAGCTCGGGCAACGCCGGCACCACCAGCCTGGGCGCCCTGCTGCGCGCCAAGCTGGACAACAACGGCAACGGCCGCTGATCCGCGTCCAATGACCCGCAGCGATCTTGTCGAAGCCCTGGCCGCCCGGTTCGGCCAGCTCACCCACCGAGATGCCGAGTTCGCCGTCAAGGCGATCCTCGACGCCATGGGCGACGCCCTGGTGAAGGGCCACCGCATCGAGATCCGGGGCTTCGGCAGTTTCTCGGTCAATCGCCGCTCGCCTCGCATCGGACGCAACCCGCGTTCGGGCGAGAGCGTGATGATTCCCGAGAAGCGCGTGCCCCACTTCAAGCCCGGCAAGGCCCTGCGCGAGCAGGTCGACGAGCGCACCGCCCTCATGCAGCAGCACGAGGACAAGCAGCGCACGGGCTGAAGACCCCCTCGCTACAATCGTCCCCCACCACTTGAGGGGATGTTTTGAAGTACCTCATGTGGCTGCTCAACGCGGCCATTTTTTTTGTCCTCTTCGCCTTCGCGCTGAACAACCAGGACAGCGTGACGCTGAAGCTGTTCTTCGGACACAGCTGGGAAGCTCCGCTGGTGCTGGTGTTGTTGCTGGTGCTGCTCATGGGTGTCTTTCTCGGCGTCATCGTGATGCTGCCGCTGTGGCTGCGCGCGCGCCGGCACCGCCAGCGCAGCGGCAACACCACCCTGTTCGGCAACGAGACCACGCTCATGCCGCAAGACCCCGTCGATCGCCGGCATGGACTTTGACCTGACCTGGCTGCTCTGGGGCCTGCCACTGGCTTTCGCGCTGGGCTGGGTGGCTTCGCGCCTGGACCTGCGCCAGTGGCGCATCGAAGGCCGGCAGGCGCCCAAGGCCTACTTCCGCGGCCTCAACCACCTGCTCAACGAACAGCAGGACCAGGCCATCGACGCCTTCATCGAGGCCGTGCAGGGCGACCCCGACACCACCGAGCTGCACTTCGCCCTGGGTAACCTGTTCCGTCGCCGCGGCGACTACGACCGCGCCGTGCGCGTGCACGAGCACCTGCTCTCGCGCGCCGACATCAACCGCAAGGAACGCGAACGCGCGCAGCACGCCCTGGCGCTCGACTTCCTCAAGGCCGGCCTGCTCGACCGCGCCGAGTCCGCGCTGAGCAAGCTCGAAGGCACCGCTTTCGAGAACGAGGCACGCCTGGCCTTGCTGGGCATCTACGAGCGCTCGCGCGACTGGGCACGGGCCCGTGCCATCGCCGAGAAGCTCGACGCCGTGGAGCAAGGCGCCTTCACCACGCGCATCGCGCACTACCTGTGCGAACTCGCCGAACTCGCTCACCGCGAGGGCCAGGCGGAACGCGTGCGTGCGCTGCTCGACGAGGCCGTGCGGCGCGTGCCCACGCTGGCGCGCGGATGGATGGCGCGATCGGCCTTGCGCAACCAGCAAGGCGACGCCGCGGGCGCACTCGACGATCTGCTGGCCCTCACCGAACATGCTCCTGCCGCGCTACCGCTGGCCGCGCGCACGATGGCAGAGCTCGCGCAGCAGACCGGTCGAACCGATCCCGTGCTGCGCACGCTGGGCAACGCCCAGGCCCGCGCACCCTCGATCGACGTCACCGAAGCCCTCGCCCGCCTCGCGCCGCAGCCCGACGGCGCTCGCGGCATGTACCTGCGCCACCTCGAAGCGGAACCCTCGCTGGTCATCGCCAGCCAGTGGCTGGCCGGTGAAACCCTCTCCGATCCTCAGGCTCAGGCCAGCGTGCAGCGCGCGCTCGACCAGGCGATCGGCCCGCTCAAGCGCTACCGCTGCGCGGCCTGCGGCTTCGAGGCCCGCCAGCATTTCTGGCAGTGCCCCGGCTGCCAGGCCTGGGACAGCTACCCGGCACGCCGGGTTGAAGAGCTCTAGGCCTTTCCGTAGCCACCGCCCCCGGGCGTGTGGATCTCGAAGATGTCGCCCGCGGCCATTTCGGCCTGGCCGATGTGCTGCAGCTCTTGCGTGCGCCCGTCGACGCGCACCACGCGGTTGATGCCTAGCGCACCCGGTGCGCCCCCCGCCATGCCGAACGAAGGGTGCACCCGGCCGTTCGAGAGGATGCTCGCCGTCATCGGCTCCAGGAAGCGCACCCGACGCACGCCGCCATCGCCCCCGCGCCAGCGCCCCGTGCCGCCCGAGCCTTTGCGGATCTCGTAGCTCTCCAGCCGCACCGGGAAGCGGAACTCCAGCACCTCCGGGTCCGTCATGCGCGAGTTGGTCATGTGCGTCTGCACCACCGCCGTGCCGTCGAAGCCCTCGCCTGCGCCGGACCCGCCCGAGATCGTCTCGTAATACTGGTGCCGCGCGTTGCCGAAGGTGAAGTTGTTCATCGTGCACTGGCTCGCCGCCATCGCACCCAGCGCGCCGTACAGGGCGTTGGTGATGCAGGTGGACGTTTCCACGTTGCCCGCCACCACCGAGGCCGGCGGGTTGGGGTTGAGCATGCAGCCCGGCGGAATGATCACCTCGATGGGTTTGAGGCACCCTGCGTTGAGCGGGATGTCGTCGTCCACCAGCGTGCGGAACACATAGAGCACCGCCGCCATGCACACGGCCGTGGGCGCGTTGAAGTTGTTGGTCTGCTGCGGGCTGGTGCCGGTGAAGTCGATCTGCGCGCTGCGCTCGGCGGCGTTCACGCGAACCGCCACCTGGATCTGCGCGCCGTTGTCCAGCGGCAGCGTGAATGCGCCGTCCTTCAGCCGCGTGATCACGCGGCGCACCGACTCCTCGGCGTTGTCCTGAACGTGGCGCATGTAGGCCTGCACCACGTCCAGGCCGAACTGCTCCACCATCTTGCGCAGTTCCTGCACGCCCTTCTCGTTGGCCGCGATCTGCGCCTTCAGGTCGGCCATGTTCTGCTGCGGGTTGCGGCTGGGGTACTGGCCGCTCTGCAGCAGCGCGATCATCTCGGCCTCTCGAAGGCGACCCCCTTCCACCAGCTTCACGTTGTCGATCTGCACGCCCTCTTCCTCGATGCGCGTGGAGAACGGCGGCATGGAGCCGGGCGTGGTGCCGCCGATGTCGGCGTGGTGGCCGCGCGAACCCACGTAGAAGGTCGGCTCGGTCGAGGCGCCCACGTACACCGGCGTGATCACCGTCACGTCGGGCAGGTGCGTGCCACCGTGGTACGGGTCGTTGAGCACGTACACGTCGCCCGGCTGCATGCGGCCCGCGTTCTTGCGGATCACGGTCTTGATGCTCTCGCCCATCGAGCCCAGATGCACCGGCATGTGCGGCGCGTTGGCGATGAGGTTGCCCTCGGCGTCGAACAGCGCGCAGGAGAAGTCCAGCCGCTCCTTGATGTTCACCGAGTAGGCGGTGTTCTGCAGTTGCAGGCCCATCTGCTCGGCGATGTTCATGAACAGGTTGTTGAACACCTCCAGCAGCACCGGGTCCACCGTGGTGCCCACGGCGTGGCGCGCGGCGCGCGGCACGCGGCGCTCCAGCACCAGGTGGTCCAGCGCGGTGAGCTGCGCCTCCCAGCCCGGTTCCACCACGGTGGTGGCGTTCTTCTCGGCGATGATGGCCGGGCCGGGGATCACGTCGCCGGGACGCAGGTCTTCGCGCACCACCAGCGCGGCGTCCAGCCACTGGCCTTCGGCGTACAGGCGCACCGTGTCGCGGCGCGGCACCTCGCGCGGCTCATGCAGGGCGTGGCGCGGCTCGGCCGGCGCGTCGCCGGCCACCACCGCCTCCACCGACACCGCTTCGGCGATCAGCCGCTTGCCCGGCATGAGGAAGGCGAAGCGCTGGCGGTACGCGGCCTCGAACGCCGCTTCGATGGCCGCCTGGTCGCCGAAGGGCACGATCAGCGCGGCGTCGCTGCCCTCGTAGCGCACGTGCACGCGGCGGTGCAGGCGCACCTCGCCCTCGCTCACCTGCTGCGCGCGCAACTCGTCGCCGGCGGCCAAGGCCAGGGTGTCGAGCTGCGCGGCGATGGCCTCCAGCGCGCCGGCATCCAGCACACGCTCCACCGCCTGTTCCTTGATCACGTTCTGGTCGGCCAGGCCCATGCCGTAGGCGCTGAGCACACCGGCCAGCGGGTGCACGAACACGCGCCCCATGCCCAGCGCGTCGGCCACCAGGCAGGCGTGCTGGCCGCCCGCGCCGCCGAAGCACTGCAGGGTGTAGCGCGTCACGTCGTAGCCGCGCGCCACCGAGATCTTCTTGATCGCGTTGGCCATCTGCTGCACGGCGATCTGGATGAAGCCCTCGGCCACGTCCTCGGCGGTGCGTCCGGTCTGTTGCGCCAGCTCGGCGAACTTTTCGCGCACGGCCTCGGCGCTGAGGGCTTCATTGGCTTGCGGGCCAAAGACCTTCGGAAAGTGCGCCGGCTGGATTTTGCCGAGCATCACGTTGGCGTCCGTCACGGCCAGCGGGCCGCCGCGCCGGTAGCTCGCGGGCCCGGGATTGGCGCCCGCGCTCTCGGGGCCCACGCGAAAGCGCGAGCCGTCGAAGCTGAGGATGGAGCCGCCGCCGGCCGCCACGGTGTGGATGCTCATCATGGGTGCGCGCATGCGCACGCCGGCCACCTGGGTCTCGAACTCGCGCTCGAAGGCACCCGCGTAGTGCGACACGTCGGTGGACGTGCCGCCCATGTCGAAGCCGATCACCTTGTCGTGCCCGGCCAGCGTGGCGGTGCGCGCCATGCCCACGATGCCACCCGCCGGACCGGACAGGATCGCGTCCTTGCCCTGGAATCGGTGCGCGTCGGTCAGGCCGCCGCTGCTCTGCATGAAGAACAGCGGCACGCCGGGCATCTCGCCGGCCACCTGGTCCACGTAGCGGCGCAGGATGGGCGAGAGGTAGGCGTCCACCACCGTGGTGTCGCCCCGGCTCACGAACTTCATCATCGGGCTGGTTTCGTGCGAGGTGCTGATCTGCGTGAAGCCGATCTCCTTCGCCAGGCGCGCGGCCGCGGCCTCGTGCGCGGTGTAGCGGTAGCCGTGCATGAACACGATGGCCACGCTGCGCAGGCCGGCGTCGAAGGCGGCCCAGAGGCGTTCGCGCAGGTGCGCCTCGTCCAGGGGAACCATCACCTCGCCATGCGCGGCCACGCGCTCCTGCGCCTCGATCACGCGGCTGTACAGCAATTCGGGCAGCACGATGTTCCGGTCGAACAGGCGCGGGCGGTTCTGGTACGCGATGCGCAGCGCGTCGCGAAAGCCCTGCGTGGTGACCAGCAGCGTGGGTTCGCCCTTGCGCTCGAGCAAGGCGTTGGTGGCCACGGTGGTGCCCATCTTCACGCAGGCCACCTGTTCGGGCGTCACGGCTTGGCCGGGTTTGAGGCCCAGCAGGTGGCGAATGCCCGCCACCGCCGCGTCGCGGTATTGCTCGGGGTTCTCGGAGAGCAGCTTGTGCGTGGTGAGCGAGCCGTCGGGCCGCTTGGCCACGATGTCGGTGAAGGTGCCACCACGGTCGATCCAGAACTGCCAGCGGGGGTCTTGCGTCGGGGTCATGTCGGTCGGGCGCGTGCGCCGTGAAGGAATGAAGGAATGAAAGGAAAGCCGGGTCCACGCGGGGGACGGATCCCGCGGATCGTAGCGAGTCGCGTGCCGGTGCGGTGCTCAGCCCTGCATGTGCGATGGCAGCCACAGCGCGACGCCAGGCACCACATAGGTCAACAGCACGGCCACCATCATCAGCACGAACAGCGGCAGCGCCGTGCGCGCGATCCAGGTCACCTCGCGCTGCGTGAGGCCCTGCAGCACGAAGAGGTTGAAGCCCACGGGCGGCGTGATCTGCGCCATCTCCACCACCAGCACGATGAAGATGCCGAACCAGATGAGGTCGAATCCGGCCGCCTGCACCGTGGGCAGCAGCACGGCGATGGTCAGCACCACCATGGAAATGCCATCCAGGAAGCAGCCCAGCACGATGAAGAACACCACCAGCAACAGCATGAGCGCAAAGGGCGATAGCCCGAGCCCACCGATGAACTCGGCCACCTGGCGCGGCAGGCCGATGAAGCCCATGGCCAGCGTGAGGAAGGCCGCGCCCGCGAGGATCAGGCCGATCATGCAGTAGGTGCGGCAGGCGGCCACCAGTCCCTCGCGAAAGCTCGCCCAGTTCAGCGAGCCCTCCAGGCGCGCCAGAACCAGCGAGCCCGCCACCCCCAGCGCCGCCGCTTCGGTGGCGGTGGCGATGCCGCTGTAGATGCCACCCAGCACCAGGGCGATCAGCGTGACGACGGGGATGAGGTGTCGCGAGGCGTGCAGCTTCTCGCGCAGCGTGGTTTCTGGCTCCTTGCCGGGCAGGCGGTCGCGGTTCAACAGCGACCAGACCACGATGTACCCGCTGAACAGCGCGGCCAGCATCAGCCCCGGCACCACCCCCGCCAGGAACAGCTTCGCGATGGACACGTTGGCCGCCACGCCGTAGACGATCATGATGATCGAGGGCGGTATCAGCAGGCCCAGCGTGCCGGCACCGGCCAGCGTGCCGACCGCCTGCGCGTCCGGGTAGCCGCGGCGTTTGAGCTCGGGCAGCGTGATCTTGCCGATGGTGGCGCAGGTGGCCGCCGACGAACCCGAGATGGCCGCGAAGATGGTGCAGCCCACCACGTTGGTGTGCAGCAGGCGCCCGGGCAACCAGTTGAGCCAGGGCGCCAGGCCCTTGAACATGTCGTTCGACAGTTTGCTGCGGAACAGGATCTCGCCCATCCACAGGAACAGCGGCAACGCGGTCAGCGTCCAGCTCGAGGTGGAGCCCCAGACCGTGAGCGCCATGCTGTCGCCCACCGGGCGCTGGGTGAACAACTCCATGCCCACCAGGGCCACGCCCAACAGCGACAGGCCGATCCACAGGCCCGAGCCGAGCACGGCGAACAAGAGCACGATCAGGGTCAATGCGATCACGGCTTCCATGGGGACGGCTCTTTCAAGGGCTTATTCGGTGCGCGCGGCCGAGGCCACGGCGAAGGGGTCGCTGCCGCGCCAGCGCTGCAGCACGGCCTGCACAAAGGCCAGCGTCAGGCCCAGGCAACCCACGGCCATGGCGATCTGCGGAATCCACAGCGGCGTCACGTCGGCGGCGGGCGAAACGTCGTGCGTGAGGTGCGACACCCACACCAGCCGCGCCGCGTACCAGCTCAAATAGAGCGAGAGCGCCGTGCCGGCGAGCAGGCACCACCACTCCAGCGCGGCGCGGCCCCGTGCGGGCAAGCGCTCCAGCACCAGGGTCACGCGGATGTGTTCACCACGCAGCAGAGTGGCCGGCAGCGCCAGGAACAGCGAAGCCGCAATGGCGTAACCCGCGTAGGCGTCCAGACCGGCTATGTCCCAGCGCAACAGGCGCGCCAGGATGCCCAGCGAGACGGTGATGAAGGCCGCGAGCATGCTGACGCAGGAGAGCGCCAACAGCCAGCGGTGAACGGTACGGACGAACGCATCCATCGTGCCCTCCGGCATCGGTTCAACAGGATGAGGAAGGAAGCGCGATCGGCGGGGCGAGGCGGCCTGCAGGTGCCGGGCCCCGCCGTGCGCGGCGATCGGATTACGGCTGCTTGCGGTACGCGTCGACGATGGCCTGCCCCTCGGGGCCCGCGGCCTTGATCCACTCGGCGGTCATGGTCTCGCCGATGGCCGCCAGTGCCTTCTTCACGTCGTCGTTGGGCTGATTGATCGACATGCCGGCGGCCTTGAGCTGGCCGATGTACTCGCTGTCGAGCTTCTCGCTCAGGGCCCAGCCGCGGGTCTCGGCCTCGGCCGCCGCCTTGGTCAACGCGTCCTGCGTGGCCTTGTCCAGGGCATTGAAGTCCTTGAGGTTCACCACCGTCACGTTGCGCGGCAGCCAGGCCGACACCGGGTAGAAGTGCTTCACCTGCTCATGCAGCTTGCTCTCCACGCCGCTGGCGCTGGAGGTGAGGAAGTTCTGCACCGCGCCCGTGGCCAGGGCCTGCGGCAACTCGGCGAGCTGGATCGTCACCGGCTGCGCCTTGAGCAGTTGCGCGATGCGCGTGGTGGCCGGGTTGTAGGCGCGCATCTTGGTGCCGGCCAGATCGGCCGCGTAGTTCACGGGCTTGATCGAGTACAGCGACTGCCCCGGCCAGGGCACCGAGAACAGCACCTTCAGGCCCTGCTGCGCCAGCAGCTTCTCCTGCGCACCGCGCGATGCGTTGTACAGGCGGCGCGCATCTGCATAACCCGTCGCCAGAAAGGGCACCGAGTCCACGCCGAACAGCGGGTTTTCGTTGGCCGCGCCGGAGAGGATGAACTCGCCGATCGGCGTCTGCGCCGTCTGCACCGCGCGCTTGATCTCGTTGGCCTTGTAGAGCGAGCCGCCCGCGTGCAGCGTGATCTTGAGCTTGCCGCCCGTGGCCTTGTCCACGTCGTTGGCGAACTGCTGCAGGTTCTGCACCTGGAAGGTGTTGGCGCCGTAGCCGCTGGGCAGGTCCCACTTGGTCTGCGCGTGGGCCGCGCCGGCCAGTGCCAGGGCACTCAGGCCGATTGCCGTCTTGATCATGGTCGCTCTCCTTGGTCGTTGGCGAGTTGCTGGTTGAGAAGGTCGGTGATCAACATCGCGCCCGGGGCGTGCGTGATGCAGAACGGGGGACGGGCCTGGGCGATCGCCGCCTGGGGCGTGACGCCGCAGGCCCAGAACACGGGCACCTCGTCGGGCAGCACCGCCACGGCGTCGCCGTAGTCGGGCCGCGACAGGTCGTCGATGCCGATGAGCGCGGGGTCGCCCACGTGCACGGGGGCGCCGTGCACGTCGGGAAAGCGCGAGGTGATCTCCACCGCGCGCGCCGCGTCGGCGGCCTTGAACGGCCGCATGCTCACCACCATCGGGCCGGCGAAGGGGCCCGCCGGCGTGGTGGCCAGGCGCGTGCGGTACATGGCCACGTTGCGGCCCTCGTCCACATGGCGCAGGCGCAGGCCGGCGTTCATCAATGCCTGCTCGAACGAGAAGGAACACCCGATCACGAACGTCACGAGGTCTTCGCGCCACAACGCGGTGATGTCGGTGGGCTCGTCGACCAGCTCGCCCTCGCGCCACACGCGGTAGCGCGGCAGGTCGCTGCGAATGTCGATGCCCTCGCCCAGGCCGGGCAGCGACGGGTCACCCGGCGCCCCCACCGCCAGCAGCGGACAGGGCTTGGGGTTGCGCTGGCAGAACAGCAGAAAGTCATCGGCCAGTGCCCGGGGCAGGATCACCACATTGCCCTGCACGAGTTCATCGGCCAGGCCGCTGGTGTGGCGCGTCCACTCGCCCCGGCGGATGTCGCCCCTGACGCGGCGCGCCAGGGCCTGCGCATCGGCGTCGATGCGGCGTGCGCCCATGTCGTCCAGGAATCCCACTTCGTCCGTCTCCGTTGCGTTGGCTTCGTGACAGGCTTGTCACATTGGGGCCGGATTGTGGGCAGTGGCCATCGCCACCACAAACGCAAATTTTCTTGCTCAGCTCATCGATTTTTTCGATGCCTTGCCTTGGGGCGGTTTCGTTCGCTGCCGCCCCATTGCGGTGCCTTCCCGCGCCGCGCTCCACGCATCGACGAAGGCCTGCGCCGAGCGCATCACCGTCTCCACCGCCTGGGCCGACGGGTCGCTGCGGTAGCTGGCGTGGATGGGCAGGGGTTGCAGCCGGGCGTCACAGGGCAGCTCGCGCAGGTCGGCCACCACGAACAGGTGCCGCACGGCCTCTCGCGGCAGCGTGGCCACGCCGAATCCGCCCTGCGCCATCTGCAGCATGGCCGAGACGGAAGAGATGGTGTGCACGCGTCGCGGCTCCACGCGCGCCGCGCGGAACAGGTCGAGCAAGGCCACGTGCGGCAGCGAGCCGCGCTGGAACGTGAGCAGTTCCAGCTCGGCGAGATCGGCCAGGGTGTAGCGCCGCCGCCGGTGCAGGCTGGCGCTGCCCACGAACACCATCTCCATCGACGGCAGCGCGCGCGAGCGCACGCCGTCGGCGGTGGCGGGCAGGGCCGTGAACACCAGGTCCTGCGTGCCCCGGCGCATCTGCTCGATCAGCACCGGCGTGGTTTCCACCGACAACTCCAGCTCCAGCGCCGGGTGCTCGGTGCGCAACTGCTCCATCCAGGGAATGAGCCACGAGTGCAGCACCGATTCGATGGCCCCGATGCGCAGCGACACCGCCAGGGCGTCGCTCGAACCCATCTCGGCCTTGGCCTCGCGTTGCAGCTCCAGCAGGCGCTGGGCGTACACCAGGAAGCGCGTGCCGGCCATGGTCAGACGGAACTGCTTGTCGCGCCGGTCCAGCAGCAACACACCCAGTTCCTCCTCCAGCGCCGCGATGCGGCTGGACATGGCCGACTGCGTGAGAAAGAGCTTCTCGGCCGCGCGCGTCACGCTTTTGAGCGAGGCCACCCAGTAGAAGGCTTCCACGAAGCGCAGGTTCATGCGCGCCTCCGGGGAAATACGGACGGGCCTGGCCCGGCTTTTGCAACTATGCTGCCCGTCTTTGTCATCCGATCAACTTTCTGGAGCGACCATGAAATTCAAGCTTGCCCTGGCCAGCGCCGCCTTCGCACTGAGCGCCGGTGCCCAGGCCCAGACCGCCTGGGACCTGCCCGCCGCCTACCCGGCCACCAACTTCCACTCGGTCAATCTTGCCAGCTTCGCCAGCGACGTGGACAAGGCCACCGGTGGCAAGCTCAAGATCACGGTGCACCCTGGCGCCTCGTTGTTCAAGGCGCCCGAGATCAAGCGCGCGGTGCAGGGCGGCCAGGCCCAGGTGGGCGAGATCCTGCTGACGGCCTACCAGAACGAATGGCAGATGTTCGGTGCCGACGGCATCCCCTTCCTGGCCACCAGCTATGCCGAGTCGAAGAAGCTCTACGCCGCGCAGAAGCCCATCCTGCAGAAGAAGCTCGCCGAACAGGGCATGGTGCTGCTCTACGCCGTGGCCTGGCCGCCGCAGGGCCTGTACAGCAAGAAGCCCGTGGCCAGCGCGGCCGACCTGAAGGGCAGCAAGTGGCGCGCCTACAGCCCGGCCACCTCGCGCATCGCCGAACTGGTGGGCGCGCAGCCCGTCACCGTGCAGGCGGCCGAGCTCTCGCAGGCCCTGGCCACCGGCGTGGTCGAGAACAACATGACCTCCGGCGCCACCGGCGTGGACAGCAAGCTCTATGAACACCTGAAGTTCTATTACGACGTGCAGGCCTGGCTGCCCAAGAACGCGGTCATCGCCAACAAGAAGGCCTTCGACGCGCTCGACAAGGCCACGCAGGACGCGCTGATGAAAGCCGCCGCCGACGCCGAGGCGCGCGGCTGGGCGGCCTCCGAGAAAGTCAACACCGACACGCTGGCCACGCTGAAGGCCAACGGCATGTCGGTGGAGCCGCCATCGGCCGCGCTCAAGTCCGATCTGCAGAAAGTGGGCGCCACCATGCTGCAGGAATGGCTGGGCAAGGCCGGCCCCGAAGGGCAACAGCTGATCGATGCGTACAGGAAGTGAATGCGCAAATCCCTTGACGCTCTGTACCTGGGCGCGGGCTGGCTGGCCGCGCTCTTCATGATTGGTGTGCTCGCGATGGTGCTGCTGTCCATCGTGAGCCGCCTCGTGGGCTTTTACGTGCCAGGCACCGACGCCTATGCGGGCTACGCCATGGCCGGCGCTGGCTTCCTGGCGCTGGCCCACACGCTCAAGGCCAACGAGCACATCCGCGTCACGCTGATCATCGGCAAGCTGCGCGGCGGCGCACGGCGCGGCCTCGAGCTGTGGGCGCTGAGCGTGGCCGTGCTCATGTCGGGCGCGCTGGCCTGGTTCTCGTGGCGTCTGGTGTGGCAGTCCCACACCTTCCACGACATCTCCACCGCCGCCGACGCCACGCCCTTGTGGATTCCGCAGATCCTCATGGGCCTGGGCTGCACGGTGCTGTTCATCGCGCTGCTCGACGAATGGGTGCTCGAGTGGCGCGGTCAACGCGTGCGCGCCGAGGGGGACACGCGCCATGAATGAATTCGTCGTCACCACGCTGCTCATCGTGGCGCTGTTCGCGCTGCTGGGCAGCGGCGTGTGGATCGGCCTCACGCTCGCCGGCGTGGCCTGGATCGGCATGGAGCTGTTCTCATCGCGCCCCGCGGGCGACGCCATGGCGCTCACCATCTGGGGCTCGGCCAGCAGCTGGACGCTCACCGCCCTGCCTCTGTTCGTCTGGATGGGCGAGATCCTCTTTCGCACCAAGCTGTCGGAGAGCATGTTCAAGGGTCTGGCGCCCTGGGTGAACGCGCTGCCCGGGCGCCTGCTGCACACCAACATCCTGGGCAGCACCATCTTCGCCGCGGTCTCGGGTTCGTCGGCCGCCACCTGCGCCACCATCGGCAAGATGACCATCCCCGAGCTCACGCGCCGAGGCTACCCACCCGAGAAGATCGTCGGCTCGCTCGGCGGCGCCAGCACCCTGGGCCTGCTGATCCCACCCTCGATCATCATGATCGTCTACGGCGTGGCGGCCGAGGTGTCGATCGCCAAGCTGTTCGTGGCGGGCGTCATCCCCGGCGTGCTGCTCGCGGCGCTGTTCAGCGGCTCGATCATCGTGTGGGCCCTGATGAACCCCGGCAAGGTGCCCAGCGCCGACGCCAGCCTGAGCTTCGGCGAGAAGCTGCGCGAGGCGCGCCACCTCATCCCCGTGGTGCTGCTCATCGGCAGCGTCATCGGCGCCATCTACAGCGGCATTGCCACCGCCACCGAGGCTGCCGCCATCGGCGTGGTGGGCTCGCTCATCCTCTCGGCCTCGCAGGGCTCGCTCAACTGGGTGAGTTTTCGCGACTCGCTGCTGGGCGCCACGCGCCTGTACTGCATGATCGCGCTGATCCTCGCGGGCGCGGCCTTCCTCACGCTGTCCATGGGCTACATCGGCCTGCCGCGCCACCTGGCCGAATGGGTCGGCGGCCTTGGCCTCACGCCCGGCATGCTGCTCATCGCGCTGGCCGTGTTCTACATCGTGCTCGGCTGCTTCCTCGACGGCATCTCCATGATCGTGCTCACCATGGGCGTGATCCTGCCCACCGTCACCGCCGCCGGCATCGACCTCATCTGGTTCGGCATCTTCATCGTCATCGTTGTGGAGATGGCGCAGATCACTCCGCCCGTGGGCTTCAACCTCTTCGTGCTGCAAGGCATGACGAAACGCGAGATCACCTGGATCGCAGTGGCCTGCCTGCCCTACTTCCTCATCATGGTGGTGGCGGTGCTGCTGCTCTACTGGTTTCCCGGTCTGGTCACCTGGATGCCCTCGAAGATGTAGGTACGCGAAGCCACTAAGATGCCCACCCCGCCCGCGTTTCCCGCGAGCGGGGTTTGTTTTTCCGGAGACCCCTTTTCGTGTTCAAGAACCTCACGCTCTACCGCATCGGCCCCGGCTGGGCGCCCACGCCCGACGCGATGGAGAAGGCCCTCGACGCCGCGCGCTTCCAGCCCTGCCCCGCCACGCAGGACAAATCCGTCGGCTGGGTGGAGCCACGCGGCGAAGCCCACGGCCCGCTGGTGGAAGCCATCGCCGGCCAGCGCATCCTCAAGCTGCAGATCGAAACCAAGTCCGTCCCCGGCGCCGTGGTGCGCCGCAAGGCGCAGGAAGCGGCCGACCACATCGAGGCCACCACCGGCCGCAAGCCCGGCAAGAAAGAAACCAAGGCCCTGCGCGAGGACGCCCTGCTCTCGCTGCTGCCCCAGGCCTTCGCGCGCCAACAGAGCCTGTGGGTCTGGATCGACCCCGAGCGCGGCTGGCTCGCCACCGACGCCAGCAGCCAGGGCAAGGTCGACGACCTCATCACCGCGCTGGTGCGCGCCTTCGACGGCCTGGTCATCACCTTGTTCAACACGCAGGTGACGCCCCAGACCGCCATGACGCAATGGCTCAGCGTGACCGACGCCGAAGAGTGGCCCGAGGGCCTGGCCGTGGAGCGCGACTGCGAGCTGCGCTCCAGCGACGAAGAGAAGTCGGTGGTGAAGTTCACCCGCCACCACCTCTTCAACGACGAGGTGCGCCGCCACATCACCGAAGGCAAGCTGCCCGTGCGCCTGGCGCTCAACTGGGAAGGCCGCGTGGGCTTCACGCTCACCGAGAGCATGTCGCTCAAGAAGATCAACTTCCTGGAGGGCGTGTTCGAGGACCGCCCGGCGAACGACGACGAGACCTTCGACAGCAACGTCGCCATCGGCACGGGCGAACTGCGCGGCGTGCTCGACGCCCTGATCGCCGCGTTGGGTGGTGAACTGCAGCCGGGCCAGGTGCCCGGGCACGAACCCGCGCCGGCCGGCGAGGCGCCAGCGCCTGACGCCACCGTGGCCAGCGCCGACGAAGGCGCGCCGTTCTGACCATGGCTTCGGTGCTCGCCATCTGCCTGGGCGCCTGCGTCGGTGCCTTGCTGCGCTGGCGCCTGGGCCTGTGGCTGAACCAGCCACACGGCCTGCTGCCCTGGGGCACACTGGCGGCCAACTGGATCGGCGCCTACGCCATCGGCCTGGCCATGGCGGTGTTCCACGCCAATCCGCACATCGACCCGGTGTGGCGCCTGGCCATCGTCACCGGCCTGCTGGGCGCGCTCACCACCTTCTCCACCTTCTCCATCGAGGTGGTCACGCTGCTGCAACAGGGGCGTCTGGCGTTGGCGCTGGGCGTGGCCTCATTGCACCTGCTGGGCTCGCTGCTGCTCACCTGGCTGGGGCTCAAGACCCTGGCCTGAGCGGCCCGCCCGCCAGGCTCACATCGACTTGCCGTCGAAGTGCTGCACCGAAATCGCCGCGAGGTCGATGCCCTCCACGCAGCGCAGGTTGATCGCCGCCATGGCGTTGCCCTTCGGGTCGGTGCCTTCGCCGTAGGGATGGATGCCGCACACCGGGCAGAAGCGGTGCTTGATGACGTGCTGGTTGAACATGTACGTGCTCGCGTCCTCCTCGGGCGTCTTCAGCGTGAGGTTCGCGCGCGGCACGAACCACAGCAGCGAGCCCTTGCGCGAACAGATGGAGCAATTGCAGGCCATGCCGCCGTCGATGGTGCCTTCCACCTCGAACGCGACGCGGCCGCAGTGGCAGCTGCCTTGGTACTTCATGGTTGAACTCCTCCTGGGGAAATCGCTTCAAGGCGTGGGACGTGCGCCTTTCGACGATGCATTGGGCGACAAGGCCGCCAGCCCACCCAGGGCAAAGTAGATGCCCGCCGTGGCGTAGCGCCCCCAGCGCACGCCCCCGCGCCCCGGCCGCCAACGCTTCGCCACGGCGCGCGACAGCAGCACATAGACGATGTCGCTGCAGACGGCGATGCCCACGAACAACACGCTCAAGCTCAAGGCCTGCGCCGTGGCGCCGCGCGACGCGTCGATGAACTGCGGCAGGAAGGCCGCGAAGAACAGCGTGGTCTTGGGGTTGAGCAGCGCCACGACCGCGCCCTCGCGGAAGACGCGCCACGCGGCCACGGCGGCGGCGGGCGCATCCGGCGCAGCCGTGGTGCGCGGCGCGCGCAGGGCCTGCACGCCCAGCCACACCAGGTACGCCGCGCCGGCGTAGCGGATCAGCGCGAACGCCAGCTCCGACGCCAGCAGCACCACCGCCAAGCCCAGCGAGGCCACCACTGCATTCATCAGGTTGCCCAACGCCACACCGGCCACCGAAGCCAGCCCCGCCTTGCGGCCCTGCGACAGCGTGCGTGTGACGATGTAGAGCACGGCGGGCCCGGGCGTGACCGCGAGCACCAGCGCGGCGGCCAGGAAGGCCAGCAACAGCGGCAAGGACGGAAGGAAGTCGGGCATGGGAACTCCTTGTGGGCAGACAACGGGTGGTATGCGCTCAGCTGGCCATCGCGCAGCCCTGCGGCTTGAACACGCGCTCGGTCGACGCCGGGTACTTGTCGAGCTTGGTGGCGGGCCGCACAGGCCGACGCACCAGTTCACCGCCGCAATTGGGGCACATACCGGAGAGCTTGCTGGTGGCGCAGGCCTCGCAGAAGGTGCACTCGAAGGAACAGATGCGAGCGTTTCGCGCGTCAGGCGGCAGATCGGTGTTGCAACACTCGCAGTTGGGGCGCAGTCGGAGCATGGATGGCCTCGGCAGGTCTGGGCGAAGCAGACAGTTTAGAAGCTCTCAGCCATCGGGCGCCACCGCAGCGACGACAATGCGGGCCGCATCTCGAACTCAGGGGCGGGGATAGGTATGTGGATCGGCATGGCACTGTTGGCGGGACTCGCCGTGTTCATCGTCTGGGACAGTCGTCGGCTGCGCCGCACGGACGTTACCCCGTTGTCGCGCGAGCGCATGAAGCGCGGCGTGCTGCCCGGCGATAGCGGGAAATGGCAGATCCAGTTGGGGATATCTGCAATGGCCATCGGATTGGCCTTGATGGAATGGCTCTCTCCTTCAGCGCCACCCTACACGGGTAAGGCTTCGATCCTTTTCACGTGGGCTCATGAAGTGTTGGGCCCGCGGGGCAAGATTGCCGCCCTCTTGATCATCGGCGGGGCCTTCTTCGTATCGGCCCTGTTCGAATGGCGGCGCCTCCGCCGGGACAGCGCCGCCAATCAGTAGTAGGGCACCACCCGCTCCGGCCGTTCCGCATGCTGACAGGCCGCCTGACATCGCGCGGCGAACCAGGCGCGCAGCTTGGGAGCCAGTCGCCGGCAACGGTCGGCCAGCGGGGCGCCCATGCGGGGCGAGGCGAAGAGTGCAATGGCTTTCATGCCGAGCTCCTGAACGCGCGGGCTGCGCGTTCAGGCATTTCAGCGAACGGTCGCCTTCGATGCGCGGGGCAGATGTCCCGATCCGGTCCCTGGGCACCTGCTCGCGCGCCGGCCGCCGGGACCGCCGTCCCGCGCCTCAGCCGGGCGGCGGCTTGCCCTTCCCATACCCCGCCTCCCGCGCCAGCACGATCGCCTGCGCCCGCGTCGCCACCTCGAGCTTGCCGAACACCGCCGAGACCTTGTTGCGCACGGTCTTCTCGCTCAGGCCCAGGTGGGCCGCGATCTGCAGGTTGTCGCGGCCCTGCGCGAGCAACTCCAGCAGGGCCCGCTCGCCGGGGCTCAGCCGCGTGAACAGCGGCGACAGTGGTGCATCCACCGCCTCCGCGTCGGCAAGGAACCGTCGCACGGTAGCGAAGCTGCCGGCGAAGGCCGGCTCCTGCTGCAAGAGCACGTGGTTGCGGCTGTCGATGGGCACAAAGCGCGCGCCCTCGATCAGGCCCGCGATGTGGCGGCCTTCGTCGAAGGGCACGCGCAGATCGCCGCGCGCGTGCATCACCAGCACGGGGCAACGCACACGCCGGGCCTCGTCGCTCACGTCAATCGATCCGAAGGCCGCAATGGTGCGCGCCGCGTGCTCGGGGCTGCACGACAGGCGCTCCAGCTCGTTGAACCAGCGCGTCTGCTCCGGCGTGCCACCCGGGATGAAGAGCGAGGTGAACACCTGCCGGAAGGCCTCGCTGTCCTGGCCCCAGCCGATCTCGACCAGGTCCAGCAGCAGCTTCGCTTCCTTCAACTGCTGCGGCGTGGGCTGGCGGTGCAGCAGGCCGCGCACGTAGCCGCCGATGATGGCCAAGGCCGTGACGCGTTCGGGGTGGCGTGCCGCATAGGCCACGGCCACCGCCGCGCCCTGCGAGCAGCCGAACAGCGCGAAGCGATCCAGCCCCGCGGCCTCGACCACGGCCTCCAGATCGGCCAGCCAGGCGTCCAGCGCCAGCGGCGCGTCCGTGCGGTCCGACAGGCCGCAGCCACGCCCGTCGTAGCGGATCAGCGTGCGCTCGCGGCTCAGTTCGTCGATCCAGGGGCGCCACACCGGGCTGCCGAGGTCACCGTCCAGGTGCGTGAGGAAGTGCGCCGCGCGCACCAGCGGCGCGCCCTGGCCGGTGCTGGCAAAAGCGATCCGCACACCATCGCGGGTGGTGCAGAAACGGATCGTCTGAGTGAGCGGCGGCGCCACGCGGTGATTATGGGATCGGGAACGCGCCGTGCCCCCATCGTCCGGTCGGGTTTGGCCGTCGGCCAACAATGGCCCGTCCACCACACCTCAGGAGAAACCCAATGGCCCAGCACAAGGTCGGCATCATCATCGGCAGCATCGCCAGCGCCTCCATCAACCGCCAGCTCGCCAAGGCCCTGGTCAAGCTCGCACCAGCCGAGCTCGCCATGACCGAGATCCCCATCAAGGACCTGCCCTTCTACAGCTACGACATGGACGCGAACTTTCCGCCCGCGGCCACCGCCTTCAAGCAGGCCATCGCCGACGCGGACGCCCTGCTCTTCGTGACACCCGAGTACAACCGCTCCATCCCGGGCGTGCTCAAGAACGCCATCGACTGGGGCTCCCGGCCCTACGGCAAGAGCGCCTTCGCGCGCAAGCCGGCGGGCGTGGTCGGCGCCTCGGTGGGCGCCATCGGCACCGCGCTCGGCCAGGCGCACCTGCGCGGCGTGCTCAACTACCTGGACGTGCCGCAGTTGCTGCAACCCGAGGTCTACCTTCAGTTCAAGAAAGGCCTCTTCACCGAGGACGGCGCCTGCACCGACGCCGGCACCGAGGAATTCCTGCGCAAGTACATGTCGGCCTTCGCGGACTTCGTGGCCGCGCACAAGGCGGGCTGAGCCGACCACGCGGCGCGCGGCGGCGTCACCCGGCTACAAGGCCACGGCCGAACACAGCGACAGCAGCATCGGCACACCGACCGCAGGGGCCACGACCGAGCCCACGCACGTGACGTGCGTCAGCGCCAGCAGCACCGTCAGGCGCGCGAGCCGCAGCACGATGCGCCCCCTTTCGCCGCCGGCCGGTCCACGTACCGGTCGTGGTGCCGCACCCAGCCCATGGTGTCGTCCAGGCCGTCCTCGTGGCGTCCGCGCGGCGTGAGGTCCAGCAGCCGGTAGGTGCCCATCATCACCTCCACGCCGCGTCCGTAGGTCGAATAGGTGTGGAACACCTCGCCCGCGTCGTTCTTCGCGAACACGCTCACGCCGGGCATCTCGTCGTTGGCGAAGGGCCGTTGCGCGAAGTTGTAGTGCATGGATTGCGCGGCCACTTCGGCCGGCGTGAAGCTCACGCCGAAGTCGCGGTTGAAGTCGCTGCCGTGGGACGACACCCAGCGGAAGTGCCAGCCCATGCGCTGCTGAAAGCGCTCGATCTCCGCCAGCGGCGCGCGCGAGACCGCCACGAAGGCCACGTCGCGCGCGGCCAGGTGCGCCAGCATGCCGTCGGTGTGGTCGGCCATGTACGAGCAGCTCTTGCAGCCCTGCTCCCAGCCCGGGCCCAGCATGAAGTGCTGCACCAGCAACTGGCGGCGGCCGTCGAACAGATCGGCCAGCGCGCGCGGACCCTCGGGTGTGTCGAACACGTAGCGTTTGTCCATGCGCACCCAGGGCAGTGCGCGGCGCGCCTCGGCGAGTTCGTCGCTCAGGCGGCCGAGTTCCTTTTCACGCTCCAGCAGCGCCAGGCGTTGTTCGAGCCATTGCTCGCGGTCGGTGATGGTGGTGGGGTTCATGAGAGGCTCCAGTTTCAGGGTTGAGGGACTTCAGGATTGAAGGGCCTTGGGCCGGCGCACGGCGCGCACCTTGCCGCTGCCGCCACCGCCGCAATAGAAAAGGTCGGCACCGTCGGACTCCAGCCCGCTCACGCCCTCGCCCGCCGGCATGCGCAGGCGCTGCAGCACCTCGCCATTGGCGGGGTCGATGCGGCGCAGCTCGCTCTCGTCCGCTTCCCAGGTGCCGTGCCACAGCTCGCCGTCCACCCAGGTGACGCCGGTGACGAAGCGGTTCGATTCGATGGTGCGGCGGATCGCGCCCGTCTCGGGGTCGATCTGGTGGATCTTGCGGTCGCGGTACTGGCCCACCCACAGGCTGCCCTCGGCCCAGGTCAGGCCCGAGTCGTAGCCCTGGCCCGGCGCGGGAATGGAGGCCAGCACCTTCCCCGTGGCCGGGTCGATCTTGTCGATGCGCGACTCGGCGATCTGGTAGAGGTGCTTGCCATCGAAGGCGGTGCCCGCGTCGCCGGGCTGTTCGACGCGGCGCACGGTCTCGCCGCTGGCGGGGTCGAAGGCCACGATGCGCGGGCCGGTGGCGGCCCACACGTGGCGGCCGTCGTAGCTCACCCCGTGGACGTTGGTGGCGCCGTCGAAGGGGCCGTACTCGCGCACGACCTCGGCGGGCTGGATCGATGGGTTGCTCTTCATCAGGTGCTCCTTGAGGGCGCCACACGCGACGCCTTGAGGTGCACTCTAGTCAAGCGGCAGCGAAGCGGGGAGTAACAAGATCGTCGTGAATCCCGCCAGCGGTGGCGCCAGCCAGCGGCGCGAGCGCGCCTGACCGATGGCCCGCACACGGCCCTGCGTCTGCAGTTCCGCCAGGGCGCGCTGCACCGTGCGCTGGCTGGCGCCCAGCGCCAGGGCCAGCGCCGACGTGGACCAGGCCGCTCCGTCGGACAGCAGCGCCTGCAGCGCGGCCAGCTCGCCTTCAATGGGCGGCGCAAGCACGATCACGGGACGCCCGTCGCGGGGCACGATCTGGAAGCCGCGCGGCGTGGCCACGATGTCCGCCACCTCGGCGGCCAGCGCGCGCAGGCGGCCGATCTCCACCCGCAAGCGCGCGCGGTGGGTCTCGTCGGGGTGCCGCGTGCGAAAGGCGCGCTCGATCAGCGCCTGGCGGTCCACGTTGCCGGGCCAGGCCTCGGCCAGGGCCAGGGCCAGCGTGAACAGCACCGGACGCCCCGCCAGCGACTGCCACGCGGCGCCCGCGCTCAAGCCGCGCCGGCAGGCGTCCACCACCAGCGCGCGCGAGGCGAGCAGCGCCTCCACCTCGTCCAGGCGCAGCACCTGTTCGCCACCCGAGCCCACACGGCGCGCGGCCGGGCGCTCCAGCGCCGCGCGCGCCTCGCTCACCTCGGCCTGCAACGCGGGCACGCCAGCGCGCTCGGCGGCCTGCTTCGCGCGCACCAGTGCCTGGCGCGCGGGGCCGGTGCGCAGCGAACGCAAGGCCAGCTCGGCCGAGAGGAGGTGGGCGACGGCGGCCAGCAGCGGCGGCAGGGCCTGCCCGTTCAATGGTTCCAGTTGCGCGGCGGCTTCGTCGAGCCGACCGACCAGCAAACGCCAGCGCGCGGCGATCAGTTGCGCCTGCCAGGCATTGGCCTGGTCGCCGCGCGCGGCCAAGGTCTTCGCGGCGGCCAGCAGGGTGCGCGGCGAGCCGCCCAACTCGCGCAGCGCCAACGCCACCTCCGCCTCGGCCACCACGCAACGCGCGCGGGCCAGCGCCTCGTGCGGCCCAAAGCCCTTGCCCGCGCGGCGCAGCAGCTCGCGGGCGCGCGGGTACTCGCCCAGTTGCGCCATCGCGATGCCGCGCAGCGCCAATGCGGGCGGGTCCTCGCGCAGCGCGACGCGCTGCAGTGCGGCCAGCGGGGCACCGGTGGCAAGCGCGCGGGCGGCGGCGGCGATGAGGGAGTCCATGGGCGGCGTAGCTTAGCGGCCTCGACCGCACCCCCGTCCGGCGCTCACACCGGCGCGTACGCCCCCGTCCCCTCCGGCCAGCCCGTCAGCACCTCGTACCCCTCGGGCGTCACCGCCACCATGTGCTCCCACTGCGCCGACAGCGAGCGGTCTTTCGTCACCACCGTCCACCCATCGGCCAGGGTGCGCGTGTCGCGCAGGCCGGCGTTGAGCATGGGCTCGATGGTGAACACCATCCCCGCCTCCAGCGTGAGCCCTTCCCCGCGCTGCCCGTAGTGCAGCACGTCGGGCTTCTCGTGGTAGACCTGCCCGATGCCGTGCCCGCAGTACTCGCGCACCACGCTGAACCGCTCGCGCTGCGCCACCGCCTGGATGGCGTGCCCGATGTCGCCCAGCGTGGCGCCAGGCCGCACCTGGCGGATGCCCGCCCGCATGGCCTCGTAGGTCGTCTCCACCAGGCGCCGCGCCAGCACGCTCGGCGCGCCCACGAAGAACATGCGGCTGGTGTCGCCGAACCAGCCACCGTGGTTCACCGCGACGTCGATGTTGACGATGTCGCCCTTCTTCAGGATCTTGTCGGGCGAGGGAATGCCGTGGCACACCACCTGGTTGACGGAGGTGAGGATGGTCTTGGGGTAGCCGTGGTAACCCAGGTTGGCGGGAACGGCGCGCTGCACCTTCACGATGTGCTCGTGGCAGATGCGGTCAAGCGCCTCCGTGCTCACCCCCGGCTTCACGTGGGGCGCGACAACGCTCAGCACCTCGGCGGCCAGTTGGCCGGCGCGCCGCGCCTTCTCGATGTCCTCGGCGGACTTGATGGTGATGCCGCGCTCCATCAGCGTTTTCCGTTCGACGGTGCGCGGGGCTTGCGGCCCTTGCCCTCGGGGGCGATGGCCACCGTGATGTCCAGCCCTCCGTCGAGTTCGGCGCGCACCAGCCGCTGGCAGATGGCCTGGTGGTCAAGGCCGGGGTGCATTTCGGCCAGCATGCCCACGCGCATCCAGTGCTCGGCCTGTGCGTTGATGGAGCGGCTGAGTGCGTTGCCCGCCACGCGCAGGTTCTCGTGCATCTGGTCCGAAATCTTCACGATGCCCATGGTCAATCCGTATATGAAACGTATACGAATTATATAGACCACCGGCGATACAGACAAAGACCGGATCGAACATCTGCGTACACTTTTTCCGCGCCAGTGCAGGCAGACTGGACGCCGACTTCCGATCCGAGCCCATGAAACTGCTGCCCCTCGCCCTCTCCCTCAGCGCCCTGGCTTTCGCGCCGGTGGCCGCGCTCGCGCAAACCCCTTCACCCAAGCCCGCCGCCACCGCCCAGGAACCCACCAAGAAGCGCGCGCCGCTCAAGCGCTCCGCCGCCAAGGCCGTGGAAGAGGTGACGCCGATCGAGGAAGACAGCAGCGTCACGCTCACCGAGGCCGACCTGGCGGTGGCGCAGCGCGTGTACGTCGGCAAGATCCCCTGCGAGCTGGGCGCGGCCGTGGAAATCACGCCCGCCAAACGCCAGGGCTTTTTCCTCGTGCAGGTCGACAAGCCGCGCAAGACGCGCTACTACATGCACCCGGTGGAAAGCCGCACCGGCGCCATCCGCCTGGAAGACCCGAAACGCGGCGCGCTGTGGCTTCAACTGGGCAACAAGTCCATGCTCATGAGCCAGAAGCTCGGCCTGCGCGTGGCCGACGAGTGCATGAGCCCCGAGCAGGTGACCTTCGCGGACGAGATGAAGCGCAACCCGCCGCGCAGCCTGCTGGAGCCCGCGGAGCCGCCGGGCGCCGAGGCGCCGGCTCCCGGGGCCGGCGTCGCCCGCTGAACGCGCTCAACCCACCATCGGCAGCACGTGCCCGGTGCCGAGCACCGTGCGGCCGGACAGCAAGGTGAACCGGGTGCCCGCCGCCAGCTTGGCCAGCGCCAGCTCCGGGCGCAGAAACTGCGCCTCCAGCGCGCAAGGCTCCCCCGGCGCCGGCTCCCCATCCGGCGGCACCAGCAGGCGCGTGGTGAATCCCTCGGTGCCCACCACCAGAGCGCCATCGAAATAGCCCGCACGGATGGGTCGGCTGAGCCGGGGCACATCGGTCATCAGCAGCACCAGTTCAATGCGCGCATGCGGCACGAACACGGCACCGGCCGCGAAGCCCGGCGGCACCTGCTTTGGCGTCTTCGCGCGCCGGATCAGCCACGCGATGACGTTGCCGACGATGGGCAGCCACAGCACCATCAGCAGGGTCCCCAGGTCGCGCGCCACCGACGGCTGGGGCGCCAGCCAGCGCACCAGGCCGCCGACAAGTGCCAGCACCAGCAGCACCACGGTGATGATCTGCCGCCGCGTGGAGCGGTTGGAATTTGTCATGGCGCGATGCCCTCCCCCTGCGCCGCCCGGCTCATCAGGTCCCGGCTGATCGCCAGCATGCGGTCCCCCAGCGCCGCCCGGCGCGTCGGGTGCAGGCGCGACTCGCTCGCCACCAGCACGATCGCGCCCACCGGCCGGCCATCGCGCTGCAGCAGTGGCACCCCCAGCGCCCAGTAGCCCGGCACCACGATGCCGGGGATCACCGCGTAACCGCGCTCGCGCGTTTCGGCCACGAGGTGGCGGATCACCGCCACCGGTGACTTGGGGAAGTGCTCGTCGATGAAGGCACCGTTGACCTGCAGCGCGAGCTCCACCTCCTCGTCGGGCAGCGCGGCCAGGATGGCCAGGCCCCCCGCGCCCGCGCCCAGCGGGTGCCGGTCGCCCAGGCGCAGCGCGTCGCTGGGGATGGGGCCGTGGCCCGTCTCGCGTGAGAGGCAGATCGCCTCCAGCCCCTGCACCACCGAGAAGAACACCCAGTCGCCCGTCTCCAGCGCGAAGGCGCGCAGCGAGGCCGTGGCCAGGCGCTGCAGCGAGTAGCTGGGCTCGGCCGCCAGGCCCACCACGAAGGACTCCGGCCCCAGCCGGTAGCAGCGGCTCGCCGCGTCGTGCACCACGAAGCGCTCGTCCGCCAGCGTGTGCGTCAGCCGCACCGCCGTGGCCTTGCTCAGGCCCAGGCGGCGCCCGATCTCGCCAATGCGCAGCCCCTCGGGCTGATGGCGCGCCAGCAGCTTCAGGATGCCCAGCCCCCTTCGCAGGGTCTGCGCGCCAGCGGTTTCGCCGGCCGGTGCTTCGGGTGCGTTCATCTTGGTGAAAACCCGCAATTCTCGGATCACATAGTGAACCGGTTTTGCGGGGAGATTCAGGGTTTTCCTCTGACGCTCACGTCAGTTGTGCTGCGAACATGTGGCCAATCGATTCACATTCTGGACATTCAACCTCACAAGGGCGAGATGGACAACCCCAATCAGCACGTCGGGCGCGTCGCTTTGGTCACGGGCGCCGCCAGCGGCATCGGCCTGCAGATCGCACAAGACCTGGCGCGGCAAGGCGCCACGGTCTGCATCGTGGACCGCAACGGCCCGGCGGCCGAGCAGGCCGCGCAGGGCATTCGCGAGGCCGGCGGCCAGGCCGAGGCCTTCGTGGCCGACCTGGCCGACGCCGAGGCCATCGAACGCACCATGGCCGCGCTCCTGCGCCGCCACCCGCAGGTCGACATCCTCGTCAACAACGCGGGCGTGGTCTCCACCCAGCCGCACGACGAGGTTTCGCTGGCGCAGTGGAACACCACGCTGGCCATCAACCTCACGGCGCCCATGCTGCTCACGCAGGCGGTGCTGCCGGGCATGAAGCGCCAGGGCTGGGGCCGCATCGTCAACGTCTCGTCCATCAGCGGCGTGCGCGCGGGCACGGGGCGCCTGGCCTACGGCAGCTCCAAGGCCGCGCTCATCGCCATGACGGCGCAATTCGCCATCGAGCTCGGCGAACAAGGCATCACCGTCAATGCCATCGCGCCAGGCTTCGTCGACACGCCCATGATCCGCAGCCTGCACGGCAGCTCCAAGGCCAACACCTATCTCGACGTCTGCCCCATGCACCGCTTCTGCTCGCCGGCCGAGGTGTCCGCCGCCGCGCTGTTCTTCGCCTCCGAACAGGCCAGCTTCGTCACCGGCCAGACGCTCGGCGTCGACGGCGGCTACCTGGCCAGCGGCCTGTACATGCGCCAGTTGTTCGACATCCCAGCCGCCACGCCGCAGGCCGCGTGAGCGCCGCACCCCTTCCCCCGCGCCAGCACCCCAACCAGAGGAGACACACCATGACCATTTCCCGCCGCACCCTCATCAAGGCCACGGGCATCACCGCGGCCAGCGTGGCCGCGCCACTGAAGCTGGCCTATGGCCAGAACGCCGAGTTCACCTTCAAGTACGCCAACAACCAGCCGCCGCAGCACCCCATGAACGTGCGCGCCAAGGAAGCGGTGGAGGCCATCAAGAAGGAAACCAATGGCCGCATGGACATCCAGCTCTTCCCCAGCAACCAACTCGGCTCCGACACCGACACGCTGAGCCAGTTGCGTTCGGGCGGTGTGGAGATGTTCAACCTCTCCGGCCTCATCCTGTCCACCCTCGTCACGCCCGCCGCGCTCAACGGCCTGGGCTTCGCCTTCCCCAACTACGACACCGTGTGGAAGGCCATGGACGGTGACGTCGGCGCCTACATCCGCGCGCAGATCGCCAAGGCCAACCTGCACACGCTCGACCGCATCTGGGACAACGGCTTCCGCCAGACCACCTCGTCCACCAAGCCCATCAACTCCCCGGCCGACCTGGAGGGTTTCAAGATCCGCGTGCCGGTGTCGCCGATGTGGACCTCCATGTTCAAGGCCTTCGGCTCCTCGCCGATCTCGATCAACGCGTCCGAGATGTACACGGCCCTGCAGACCAAGGTGGCCGACGGCCAGGAGAACCCCTTCGCGGTCATCTCCAACTTCAAGCTCTACGAGGTGCAGAAGTACTGTTCGCTCACCAACCACATGTGGGACGGCTTCTGGACGCTGATCAACCGCCGCGCCTGGGACCGCCTGCCACCCGACGTGCGCGACATCGTCACCAAGCACATCAACGCCGCCGCCGTGAAGGAGCGCGTGGACGTGGCCGCCAACGAGGCCACGCTGCAGAAGGACCTCACCGCCAAGGGCATCGTCTTCAACTCGCCCAACACCGCGCCCTTCCGCGACAAGCTGCGCAGCGCCGGCTTCTACGCCGAGTGGAAGGGCAAGTTCGGCGACGAGGCCTGGGCCGTGATGGAAAAGTACACCGGCAAGCTGGGTTGACATGACGGAACTCATCGCCGGCACCTCCGCCGACGCCGACGGTGCCTACAAGGGCACCGTCCTTCACGACACCCGCAGCAGCCCGCTCTGGCTCAAGCCGCTGGAGGCCGTCTCGGCCCTCCTCATGGTGGTCATCACGGTGCTGCTGCTGGTGGGCGTGGTCTCGCGCTACGTGTTCAACCAGTCCCTGGTGTGGTCGGACGAGGTCGTCTCGATCTCCTTCATCTGGCTCACCATGCTGGGCGCGGCCATCGCCGTGCACCGCAACGAACACCTGCGCCTGGGCCTGTTCGTCGACCTGCTGCCGCCGCGCCTGCGCGAGTTCGTGCACGCCTTCGCGCTGGTGGCCATCGCGGCGGTGCTGCTCGCGCTCATCGGCCCGGCCATCGACTACGCCAAAGACGAGTGGTTCATCCACACGCCCGCGCTGGACCTGCCCAACTCCTTCCGCGTCAGCTCCATCGGCTTCGGCTTCGCCGTCATGCTGGCCCTGGTGGTGCTGTACGCCGGCCGCTCCGCGCGCAAGGCCGACCTGGCGCTGGCCGTGCTGCTGGTGGCGGTGGTCGCGGGCCTGTGCTGGCACTTCTCGCCGCAGCTCATGAAGCTGGGCGCGGCCAACATCGGCTTCTTCCTCATCGGCTTCGCCGCCATCTGCCTGGTGGCGGGTGTGCCCATCGCCTTCTGCTTCGGCGTGGGCGCGGTGTGTTACCTGGCCTTCACCACGCACGTGCCGCTCACCGTCGTCATCGGGCGCATGGACGAAGGCATGTCCAGCCTGGTGCTGGTGTCCGTGCCCATCTTCGTGCTGCTGGGCTGCATCCTTGATGCGACCGGCATGGGCAAGGCCATCGTCGATTTCCTGGGCTCGCTGCTCGGCCACGTCAAGGCCGGCATGTCCTACGTGCTGCTGGGTTCGCTGTTCATCGTCTCGGGCATCTCCGGTTCCAAGGTGTCCGACATGGCCACCGTGGCCCCCGCCCTCTTCCCCGAGATGAAGCGCCGCGGCCACAAGCCGCGCGAGATGGTGGCCCTGCTGGCCACCGGCGCCGCCATGGCCGACACCGTGCCACCCAGCATCGTGCTCATCGTGCTGGGCGCTGTGGCCGGCGTGTCCATCGCGGGCCTGTTCCAGGCCGGCTTCGTCATCGCCATGGTGCTGCTGGCCGTGCTGCTGGTGCTGGCGCGCTGGAAGGCCCGCAACGAAGACATGCACGACGCCAAGCGCGCCCCGCTGTCGCTGGTGCGCCGCTTCCTGCTGATCGCCGCGCCCGCGCTGGTGCTGCCCTTCCTCATCCGCGCGGCGGTGGGCGAAGGCGTGGCCACAGCCACCGAGGTCTCCACCGTCGCCGTGGTCTACGCGCTGTTCGTGGGCCAGGTGATGTACGGCGGCATCGGCCTGCGCAAGTTCTACGACATGCTGGTGGAGACCGCCGCGCTCTCGGGCGTGGTGCTGCTGGTGCTGGGCTCGGCCTCGGCCATGGCCTGGTCCATCACGCAGAGCGGCGTGGTGCAGCAACTGTCCACGGTGATGACCTCGCTGCCCGGCGGCTGGGTCGGCTTCATGGCCGTCACCATCGTGGTCTTCGTGGCCCTGGGCTGTCTGCTGGAAGGCCTGCCCGCCGTGCTGCTGCTCGCGCCCATCATGTTCCCCATCGCGCACAAGCTGGGCATCAACGACGTGCACTACGCCATGGTCATCGTCTGCGCCATGAACATCGGCCTGATGATGCCCCCCATCGGCGTGGGCTTCTACATCGCCTGCCGCATCGGCGGCGCCCCGCCCGACGAGGTCATCGGCGCCATCTGGCCGTATCTGGTCGCACTGCTCGTGGGCGTGCTGATCATCGCGGCCGTACCGGGCATCACCACCATGGTCTTGTGACGAAGGCCCGCGTGAACATGATCGATCTGTACCGAACCATGGCGCGCATCCGCGCCTTCGAACTCGCGGCCGAGGTGGCCAGCCAGGGCGGCGTGGGCGTGCTCGGCGCCAAGCTGGACGAACGCGCCAAGGTGCGCGGCCCACTGCACCTGTCCATCGGGCAGGAGGCCGTGGCCGCCGGCGTCTGCGCCCACCTCAGCCGCGAGGATCTGCTGACGAGCACCCACCGCGGCCACGGCCACACCCTGGCCAAGGGCGGCGACATGCGCCGCATGATGGCCGAGCTGTTCGGCCGCGCCGGTGGCAGCAACGGCGGCAAGGGCGGCTCCATGCACATCGCCGACTTCTCGGTGGGCATGCTGGGCGCCAACGGTGTCGTCACCGCCGGCCTGCCCATCGCCTGCGGCGCGGCGCAGGCGCTCAAGCTGCAAGGCAAGCCGCACCTGGTGGCCTGCTTCTTCGGCGACGGCGCCACCAACCGCGGGCCCTTCCTGGAAGCGCTCAACTGGGCCGCCGTCTTCAAGCTGCCGGTGCTCTTCGTCTGCGAGGACAACCGCTACTCCGCCACCACCGCCACCGCGGGCCTCAGCGCCGGCCCCGGCGTGGCCGCGCGCGCAGCGGCGCTGGGCGTGCCCGGTGAAACGGCCGACGGCAACGACGTGCAGGCCGTGCACGCGGCCGCCGGCCGCCTGGTCGCCAAGATCCACGCGGGCGAAGGCCCCCAACTGCTGCACGCCCTCACCTGGCGCGTGCGCGGCCACGTGTCGGTGGACACCCAGGGCTACCGCGACCCGAACGACCTGCAAGGCGCCATCGACGCCGACCCGCTGCGTCGCGCGCGCGAAGCCGCCCTGGCCGGCGGCGCCACGCTCGCGCAGCTCGACGCCATCGACGCCGAGGTGCGCGCCGAGATCGACGACGCCGTGGCCTTCGCCGACGCATCGCCCGCGCCCGAGCCGGCCGCGGCCTTCACCGACATCCAGACCACCGGAGCCGGCGCATGGCACTGATCCGCACCACCTATGCCGACGCCGCCGTGCGCGCGATGACCAACGCCATGCGCGATGACCCGCGCGTGGTGGTGCTGGGCGAAGACGTGGGCCGGGGCGGCATCTTCCAGCAGTACAAGGGCCTGCAGGCCGCCTTCGGGCCCGAGCGCGTGATCGACACGCCCATCTCCGAAGCCACCATCGTCGGCGTCGGCGTGGGCATGGCGCTGGTGGGCATGCGCCCCGTGGTGGAGATGCGCGTGGTCGACTTCGCGCTCTGCGCCATGGACGAGATCGTCAACCAGGCCGCCAAGAACCGCTACATGTTCGGCGGCCAGGGCCGCGTGCCGCTGGTGATGCGCCTGCCCATCGGCTTCTGGGCCAACTCGGCCGCTCAGCACTCGCAAAGCCTGGAGGCCTGGTTCGCCCACCTGCCCGGCGTGGTGGTGATGTGCCCCGCCACACCGCAAGACAACTTCAGCATGCTCACCCAGGCCCTGCGCGGCGAGGACCCGGTGATCTACATGGAGAACAAGGAGCTGTGGGGCCTGGAGGGCGAGGTCGATGATTCGCTGATCGCCACGCCCGGCCGCGCCAACGTCCTGCGGCGCGGCGACGATCTCACGCTCGTGAGCTGGTCCGCCGCCGTGCACACCGCAGCGAAGGCCGCCGACGAACTGGCCGCGCAAGGCGTGCGCGCCAGCGTCATCGACCTGGGCACCCTGTGGCCCTGGGACCGCGACGCCGTGCTGGCCGACTGCGCGCGCACACGCCGCCTGCTGGTGGTGCACGACGCCGTGCAGGCCGCCGGCTTCGGCGCCGAGGTGGCCGCCACCGCCGCGCAGGCCACGGGCTGCCGCATCGGCCGCCTGGGCGCGCCGCGCATTCCCGTGGGCTACGCCACGCGGCTGGAAACCGTGGCCCGTGTCTCCCCCGCCGCTGTCGTCGAGGCAGCGTTGTCCCTCATGGCCGACGCCCCGCAGGCAACGGCCGCCTGATCCACAAAACGAAGCACCACCATGAAAGTTTTCTACGACAAGGACTGCGATCTGTCCCTCATCAAGGGCAAGACGGTCGCGATCATCGGCTACGGCAGCCAGGGCCACGCGCACGCGCAGAACCTCAACGACAGCGGCGTGAAGGTGGTGGTGGGCCTGCGCAAGGGCGGCGCCTCGTGGGACAAGGTCGGCAAGGCCGGCCTGAACGTGCTGGAAGTCAATGACGCGGTGAAATCCGCCGACGTCGTCATGATCCTGCTGCCCGACGAGCAGATCGCCGAGGTCTACAAGAACAACGTCGAGCCCAACATCAAGCAGGGCGCCTCGCTGGCCTTCGCCCACGGCTTCAACGTGCACTACAACCAGGTGGTGCCCCGCGCCGACCTGGACGTGTGGATGGTCGCGCCCAAAGCCCCCGGCCACACCGTTCGCAGCACCTACGCGCAAGGCGGTGGCGTGCCCCACCTGGTGGCCGTGCACCAGGACAAGAGCGGCAAGGCGCGCGACCTGGCCCTCTCCTACGCCATGGCCAACGGCGGTGGCAAGGCCGGCATCATCGAGACCAACTTCAAGGAAGAGACCGAGACCGATCTCTTCGGCGAACAGGCCGTGCTGTGCGGTGGCGCGGTCGAGCTGATCAAGATGGGCTACGAGACGCTGGTGGAAGCGGGCTACGCGCCGGAGATGGCCTACTTCGAGTGCCTGCACGAGTTGAAGCTCATCGTGGACCTGATCTACGAAGGCGGCATCGCCAACATGAACTACTCGATCTCCAACAACGCGGAGTTCGGCGAGTACGTGACGGGCCCCGAGGTGATCAACGAGCAGTCGCGCGTGGCCATGCGCAATGCCTTGAAGCGCATCCAGAACGGCGACTACGCCAAGATGTTCATCAGCGAAGGCCGCACCAACTACCCGAGCATGACCGCGCGTCGGCGCAACACGGCCGAGCACAGCATCGAGGTGGTGGGCGCGCAGCTTCGCGCCATGATGCCCTGGATCGCCAAGAACAAGCTGGTCGATCAGAGCCGCAACTGA
>NZ_CCAE010000041.1 GCF_000723405.1 Hydrogenophaga intermedia
AGCCGGCACGGTGCCGGCGCGGACCTGGCGGGCGATCGCGGTCATGTCGGCGGGGGGGGGCACTTTGGGGGGGGGGGGGCCCCCCGGGGCGGGGACGGGGCGGATCCGGCGGAGGCGGCTTCAGTTCCGGCGGGGGCGGCACCTTCGGGGGCGGGGGCGCCTCCGGTGGCTGGTGAGGCGCGCCATGAACCGTTGGTGGCGATTGCTCAGACACCGCTGGATGGACCGCCACGACAGCGCACGCGCCGTGCCCGACGACATGGCCGAGCGGATCGCGCGGCGCATCGCCGCCAGCGAAGCCCGCCACACCGGCGAGGTCCGACTGGTCGTGGAAGCCGCCCTGCCCAACAGCTACCTGCTGCGCGTCGGCGTGGAAGAACCCTTGCCCGTGGTGGTGCGTGACCGCGCCCTCGCCTGGTTCGGCCGCCTGCGGCTGTGGGACACCGAGCACAACAACGGCGTGCTCATCTACCTGTTGCTCGCCGAGCACGCGATCGAATTCGTCGCCGATCGCGCGCTCGCTCGGCAAGTGCCGCCCGAGACCTGGCAAGCGATCGTCGACCGGCTGAGCGCGCAATTGCGCGCGAGCGGGTTCGAAGACGGACTGACGCAAGCGCTGGAAGAGGTGTCGGCGCTGCTTGTGCAGCATTTCCCCTCTGGCAAAGCCGCGCCTGGCGAGAACGAACTGCCCGACACGGTGCTGCGCGTGTGAGCGCCGCCGGCCCTGCCCCAGGCGCTCAGCCGCGCCGCTGCGTCGGGCCGGTGCGGTTGTTCATCACCACCTGCAGCTCCTGCTGCAAGGCCTTGTTCATCTGCGCGAAGGTCTTGAGCTTGCGGGTGGTGTCTCGTAGCCGGTCGGCCAAGCGCTTGGAGATGGCCAGCAGCAGGCGCGAGCCCAGCCGCGGATCGTCCTTGAGAAGGCGCATCAGCGCGGTGCGAGACAGCACGGCGGCGGCGATGTCGGTATTGGCGGTGCAGGTGGCCGAGCGCGGCGCGCCGTCGAGCACGCCCATTTCACCCAGCAGGTGCCCCGGTCCCATCACGTTGACGACCATGCTTTCGTGCAGCCCGGGCAGGTCGCTCTCGACCGCGATGTCGCCTTCGAGCACCAGCAGCATGTAGTCGTTGCCGCGCACCTCGCCCTCGTGAATGATCACGGTGCCGGCCTTGATGAGCTTGGGCCGCATGTAGCCCACCACCTTCATCGCGTCCACGATCGTGAGATCGGCCAGCGCCGTCGGCGTGACCAGCAGCCGGGCGGCGACTTCTTCGGGGGCGAGTTCCGGACTGTCGAATAGCGATGACATGCAGCTAGGGGCGCTGGTTACGCGGCCATGATAGTGAGGCCCTCGCGCGCTGAACAGCCGGGCGGGCAAAAAAAGACCGGCGCGCGGCCGGTCCTTTGCGAGCGAAGGCTACCCTTCACTTCTTCTGGCGGTACTTGCGCAGTGCCGCGATCTGCGCGGCCATGACCGCAAGCTCGGACGTGGCCTTGGCCAAGTCGATGTCGGTCTTGGCGTTCTTCACCGCTTCTTCAGCCTGTTGGCGGGCCGAGGAGGCCTTGGCCTCGTCGAGGTCCTTGCCGCGGATGGCGGTGTCGGACAGCACGGTGATGGCGTTGGGCTGCACCTCGAGGATGCCGCCGGCCACGAAGACGAACTCCTCGCCGCCGTCGGCCTTCTCGATGCGCACGGCACCCGGCTTGATGCGGGTGATCAGGGGGATGTGGCCGGGCAGGATGCCGAGCTCACCCGCCTCGCCCGGCAGGGCGACGAATTTGGCCTCGCCCGAGAAGATGGACTCCTCGGCGCTGACCACGTCGACGTGGATGGTGCTCATGTCGTGTCCTCAGTCAGCCTGGGGCGGATCAGCCCGCCGCCAGCTTCTTGGCCTTCTCGAAGGCCTCGTCGATGGTGCCGACCATGTAGAAGGCCTGCTCGGGCAGGTGATCGCATTCACCGGCGGTGATCATCTTGAAGCCGCGGATGGTCTCGGCCAGCGGCACGTACTTGCCCGGCGAGCCGGTGAACACCTCGGCCACGTGGAAGGGCTGCGACAGGAAGCGCTGGATCTTGCGAGCGCGTGCCACGGCCAGCTTGTCTTCGGGCGCCAGTTCGTCCATACCCAAAATAGCGATGATGTCGCGCAGTTCCTTGTAGCGCTGCAGCGTGCCCTGCACGGCACGGGCGGTGCTGTAGTGCTCGTCGCCCACCACCAGCGGATCGAGCTGGCGGCTGGTGGAGTCCAGAGGGTCCACGGCGGGGTAGATGCCCAGCGCGGCGATGTCGCGCGACAACACCACGGTGGAATCCAGGTGGGCGAAGGTCGTGGCGGGCGACGGGTCGGTCAGGTCGTCCGCCGGAACATACACGGCCTGGATCGAGGTGATCGAGCCGACCTTGGTGGAGGTGATGCGCTCCTGCAGACGGCCCATCTCTTCAGCCAGCGTCGGCTGGTAGCCCACAGCGGAGGGCATGCGGCCCAGCAGCGCGGACACTTCGGTACCGGCCAGCGTGTAGCGGTAGATGTTGTCCACGAAGAACAGCACGTCGCGGCCCTCGTCGCGGAAAGACTCGGCGATGGTCAGGCCGGTCAGCGCCACGCGCAGGCGGTTGCCCGGGGGCTCGTTCATCTGGCCGTACACCATGGCCACTTTCGACTCGGCCAGGTTGTCCAGCTTCACGACGCCGGAGTCGGCCATCTCGTGATAGAAGTCGTTGCCTTCACGGGTGCGCTCACCCACGCCGGCGAACACGGAGAGGCCCGAGTGCGCCTTGGCGATGTTGTTGATGAGCTCCATCATGTTAACGGTCTTGCCCACGCCGGCACCACCGAACAGGCCCACCTTGCCGCCTTTGGCGAAGGGGCAGACCAGATCGATCACCTTGATCCCGGTCTCGAGCAGTTCCTGCGAGGGGGACAGCTCGTCGTAGGCCGGGGCCTTGCGGTGGATGGAGGCGGTGAGGGTCTGGTCGACCGGGCCACGCTCATCGATGGGGTTGCCCAACACATCCATGATACGGCCCAGCGTGGCCTTGCCTACGGGCACGGTAATCGGGGCGTTGGTGTTGGTCACCTGCATGCCGCGGCGCAGGCCGTCGGAGGAGCCCAGGGCGATGGTGCGCACCACGCCGTCACCGAGTTGCTGCTGGACTTCCAGCGTGAGGGCTGAGCCCTCCATCTTGAGCGCGTCGTAAACGCGCGGCATTTTGTCGCGCGGGAATTCCACGTCCACGACGGCGCCGATGCACTGGACGATCTTGCCTTGCACTTGAGACATGATGTTTACCTTCTGTTTTCTCTGAATTCGGAGGGGCGCGAGCCTTAGACGGCGGCGGCGCCGGCGACGATCTCGGACAGCTCTTTGGTGATGCCGGCCTGACGGGTCTTGTTGTAGACGAGCTTGAGCTCGCCGATCACGCTGCCCGCGTTGTCGGTCGCGGCCTTCATGGCCACCATACGTGCCGATTGCTCGGACGCCATGTTCTCGGCCACAGCCTGGTAGACCTGGGCCTCGACGTAGCGCAGCAGCAGCTCGTCGATGACGGTGGCCGCATCGGGTTCGTAGATGTAGTCCCAGTCGCGGCCGCCCGCACCTTCCTGCAGGTTTTCGGCCGTCAGGGGCAGCAATTGCTGCACCACGGCCTCCTGCTTCATCGTGTTGATGAAGCGGGTATAGACCAGGTGCACGCTCTTCACGCGGCCCTCGGTATAGGCATCGAGCAGCACCTTGACGGGGCCGATGAGCTTCTCAAGGTGGGGCGTGTCACCCAGGCCGACCACGCTGGACGCCACTTTGGCGCCGACGCGGTTCATGAAGCCGAGGCCCTTGTTGCCGATGGCCACGACTTCGATGCCGGTACCACTGGCCTGCAGGGCCTTGAACTCATTGGTGGCGGCGCGCAACACGTTGGTGTTGAGGCCACCACAGAGGCCCTTGTCGGTGGTCACGACGACGAAGCCGGCGGTGTTGCCGTCGTTGGCCTCCATGAAGGGGTGCGTGTACTCGGGGTTCGCCTTGCTCAGGTTGCCCGCAATCTGACGCACCTTCTCGGCGTAAGGCCGGGCCGCACGCATGCGGTCCTGCGCCTTGCGCATCTTGGAGGCGGCGACCATCTCCATGGCCTTGGTGATCTTCTTGGTGTTCTCCACCGATTTGATCTTGCCGCGGATTTCCTTGCCTGCTGCCATCGCTGCTCCTGGTTGGCCCTGGGGCGATCAGTACGTACCGGTCTTCTTGAACTCGGCAATGGCGGCCGCGAGCTGGGCTTCGGCGTCCTTGTCCATGGCCTTGTCGTTCTGCAGCTTGGTCAGCAGCGCGGCGTGCTTGTCCTTCAGGTGGGCGTGCATGCCGGCCTCGAACGCCAGCACCTTCTTCACGTCCACATCGTCGAGGTAGCCCTTGTTCACCGCGAACAGCGTGGCCGCCATCAGACTGATGGACTGCGGGCTGTACTGGGCCTGCTTGAGCAACTCCGTCACGCGGGCGCCGCGGTCGAGCTGCTTGCGGGTGGCTTCGTCGAGGTCGGAAGCGAACTGCGCGAAGGCCGCGAGTTCACGGTACTGCGCGAGGTCGGTACGGATACCGCCCGACAGGCTCTTGATCAGCTTGGTCTGTGCGGCGCCACCGACGCGCGACACCGAGATACCCGCGTTGATGGCGGGACGGATGCCGGCGTTGAAGAGGCTGGTTTCCAGGAAGATCTGGCCGTCGGTGATCGAGATCACGTTGGTCGGCACGAAGGCGGACACGTCGCCGGCCTGCGTTTCGATGATGGGCAACGCGGTCAGCGAACCGGTCTTGCCCTTGACTTCACCTTTGGTGAAGGCTTCGACGTAATCGGCGTTCACGCGAGCGGCGCGCTCGAGCAGACGGCTGTGGAGATAGAACACATCGCCGGGGTAGGCTTCGCGACCCGGGGGACGGCGCAGCAGCAGCGACACCTGGCGGTAGGCCACGGCCTGCTTGGACAGGTCGTCGTACACGATGAGCGCGTCCTGGCCACGATCGCGGAAGTACTCGCCCATGGTGCAGCCCGAGTAGGCCGACAGGTACTGCATGGCGGCCGACTCAGAGGCCGAGGCGGCGACAACGATGGTGTAGTCCATCGCGCCAGCCTGCTCCAGGGCACGCACCACGTTCTTGATCGACGACGCCTTCTGGCCGATGGCGACGTAGATGCAGGTCATGTTCTGACCCTTCTGGTTGATGATCGCGTCGATCGCCACCGCGGTCTTGCCGGTCTGGCGGTCGCCAATGATCAGCTCGCGCTGGCCGCGGCCGACGGGCACCATCGAGTCGATGGACTTCAGGCCGGTCTGCACCGGCTGGTCCACGGACTGGCGGGCGATCACGCCCGGGGCGACCTTCTCGATCACGTCGGTCAGCTTGGCGTTGACCGGGCCTTTGCCGTCGATGGGTTGACCAAGCGCGTTGACCACGCGGCCGATCAGTTCGGGACCCACGGGCACTTCCAGAATGCGGCCCGTGCACTTGACGGTGTCGCCTTCGGAGATGTGCTCGTACTCGCCCAGCACCACGGAACCCACAGAGTCGCGCTCGAGGTTGAGCGCCAGGCCGAAGGAGGGCACGCCGTCCTTGTTGGCCGGGAATTCCAGCATTTCGCCCTGCATCACGTCGGACAGGCCGTGCACACGCACGATGCCGTCGGTGACGGACACCACGGTACCCTGGTTGCGAACGTCGTTCGATGCGGCCAAGCCCTCGATGCGGGACTTGATCAATTCGGAGATTTCGGCGGGATTGAGTTGCATGACTCTTTCCTTCTTTCGTTAATGGGTATGCGGCGCGGGCGGGTCACGGCCTTGAAGCCTTGTCAGGCCGTGAGGGCCACTTTCATCTGTTCGAGGCGAGCCTTGACCGAGGTGTCGAGCACTTCGTCGCCGACCACCACGCGGATGCCCCCGATGAGTTCGGGCTGCAGTTGCACCTGCAGATTGAGCTTGCGGGCAAAGCGCTTCTCCAGCACCGCCGACAGATCGGCAAGGGCCGAAGGCTCGATGGCAAATGCGCTGTAGACGGTGGCGTCGGACGAGCCCTGCTGGGCGTTCTTCAGCGCGCGGAACTGAGCAGCGATCTCGGGCAAAGCCGCCAATCGGCCATTGTCGATGACCGTGCGCAGGAAATTCTGGCCGGCGGTCGGCAGCGGATTCTTGAGCACGCCGGCGATCAGGTCGAACACCTGCTGTGGCGTGACCTTGGGGCTGTCGGCGTACTGCAGCAGCTGCGCATCGGCAGCCACCGCGGCCAGCCCATCAAGCCAGGCGGCTGTGCTGGCGGCGTCCTGGCCGCACGCCTTGAACAGCGCTTCCGCATAGGGACGGGCAATGGTGGCGATTTCGGCCATGGTCGTCGTTCCTGTGCGCTCGATCAGAGCTCGGTCTTGAGGCGGTTGAGCAGGTCGGCGTGAACGCCGGCGTTGACTTCCTTGCGCAGGATCTGCTCGGCCCCCTTGACGGCCAGCGCGGCTACCTGCTCGCGCAGGGCTTCGCGGGCCTTGACCACCTGCTGATCGGCTTCCTGGCGGGCCGCGGCGACGATCTTGGCTGCCTCGTCGTTGGCGCGGGCCTTGGCTTCTTCGATCAGGGCCTGGGCCCGGCGCTCGGCATCGGCCAGGCGCGTGGCCGATTCGTTGCGCGACTGGCTCAGCTCGGCCTCGACACGCTTGTTCGCGACGGCGAGTTCGGTCTTGGCCTTTTCGGCGGCGGCCAGGCCTTCGGAAATCTTCAGCGCGCGCTCATCGAGTGCCTTTGCGATCGGTGGCCAGATGAACTTCATCGTGAACCAGATCAGGATCGCGAAGACGATGGCCTGCGCAAAGAGGGTTGCATTGATGTTCATCGCAACGCCTTTCTGTGTGGACTAAGGGAAAAACACACCGGCAACCCGGCGGACGGCCTGACGCGGCGGCGGAACTCATGCCCGCTCACCGCCATGGCCGCACCCGCACGGGGCCGACCAACCGATTACAGGGTGAAGGGGTTGGCGAAGGCGAACAGCAGAGCGATGGCCACGCCGATCAGGAAGGCCGCGTCGATCAGGCCGGCCAGAATGAACATCTTGGTCTGCAGGTCGTTCATCAGCTCGGGCTGACGGGCCGAGGACTCGAGGAACTTGCCGCCCATCAGCGCGATGCCGATGGAAGCGCCGATGGCGCCCAGACCGACGATGAGGCCGCAAGCCAGCGCGACGAGACCCAGAACGTTTTCCATGTTGACTCCTGTTGAGATGGAAGTTTGTTGATTGAGAAAAGGAACGAAATTACCCGAGCGCGTCCTGGACGGTCGCGTCAGTGAGCGTCATGCGCCTGCCCCAGGTAAATGAGGGCCAGCATCATGAAGATGAACGCCTGCAAGGTGATGACCAGGATGTGGAACAGGGTCCACACCGTGCCGGCGATCAGGTGTCCGACGAAGAAGAGTCCACCGCCGAGCGAGAGGGTGGCATAGGCACCCAGCAGCGCGATCAGCATGAACACCAGCTCACCCGCGAACATGTTGCCAAACAACCGCATGCCGTGCGAAACGGTCTTCGCCACGAATTCGATCATTTGCATCAGGAAGTTGACCACGCCCAGCAGCAGCGCCCAGATGGGGTTCTTGCTGGTGCCGAAAGGCGCGGACACCAATTCGTGCGCCCAGCCGCCCAGGCCCTTGATCTTGATGTTGTAGAACAGGCAGAGCAGCAGAACGGAAACGGACAGACCCAGTGTGGTGGACAGGTCGGCCGTGGGCACGACGCGCAGGTAGTCCTTGAAGCCCATGGCGGGGCCGGCGCTGTGCCAGATCTGGGGCAGCAGATCGACGGGAATCATGTCCATGAAGTTCATCAGGAAGATCCAGACGAACACGGCCAGCGCGAGAGGAGCGATGAGCTTGCGGCTGGTGGCGTTGTGGATGACGGCCTTGGCCTGGTTGTCCACCATTTCCACGAGGATTTCGACGGCGGCCTGGAAGCGGCCCGGCACGCCGGCGGTGGACTTGCGAGCGGCCAGCCACAGCACGAAGCACATGATGAGGCCCAGCACGCTGCTGACGACCACCGAGTCCACGTTGATCACGGAGAAATCGACGATGGACGACTGCTTGTGGTTCGTCAGATGAACCAGGTGGTGGCGGATGTATTCGCCAGGGGTCAGAGTGCCTTCAGCAGCCATTTTGTGTGCACCAAAACGCGGAGCGTCAACCGTTTGCGACCGGCCTGCGGGCCTGGAGCAGCGCCCCGAACCAGTAGACCTTGAGAACCAACACCAGCCCGATCAGCAGCCCGATCCAGTTCGGCTCGGGCAGGACCCAGACCGCCGCGGCCAACAGGGCCACCGACAGCAGGACTTTCACGCCCTCCCAGAACAGGAAACCGACCAGCGCGGCTTGCGCAAAGCCCGACGCGAGTCGGGACAAGGCGCTGGAGGTCAATCCGTAGGCCATGAGGGCCGAGGGAATTGCCACCGTTGCCGCGCCGTACAGGACCGACACCGCGACGGCAGCCGATTGCGTGAGCAAGGCGGCAACCGCAGCGGCGAGCAGCCCCACCAGCCACTGCACCCCCACCAAACGCCAGAGCGAAAACCCCGGCTGGTTGGCGCGCCATTGCCGCGCTTCCTCGCGCGTCAACGGCTTGAATTCGGGTTCTTGCGCCCCATCTTGGTTGTCTTCGGTCAAGGGCGTCGTCGGCTTGGCGGGATGCATGGGTCGACAACGCAGTTGACGGAGAAATGACGGACCAGTCAGGTTCGCAAAGCCATTGATTATACGTAGAAACCCGATGGGCCAGTCAAGGCTCGGGGACGGTCGCGCGCGAGCGAAAACACCCGGCCGGATAATCCCGTCATGAACCCTCCCCTGCCCGATTCGCTGTGCTTTCTCAATGGCGAGTACAGCCCCCTGCGCGACGCGCGCATCAGTGTGCTCGACCGCGGCTTCATCTTCGGTGACGGCGTCTATGAGGTGTTGCCGGCCTACGGTGGGCGGATCTTTCGCTTCACCGAACACATGGACCGACTGGACCGCTCGCTGCGCGAGCTGCGCATCGCCAACCCGCACGCGCGCGAGCAGTGGTTGGCCATCGCGCGCCGGCTGATCGCGGACCGCCAGGCAGCGGGCGTGACGAACCAGCTCATCTACCTGCAGGTGACGCGCGGCGTGGCGCCGCGCGATCACGTGATGATCCCGGACCTGACACCCACCGTGTTCGTGATGGCCGGCGAGATGAAGCTGCCCACGACCGAGCAGCGCACGCGAGGCGTGGCCTGCGTGACGGCCGACGACTTCCGCTGGCAGAAGGCGCACATCAAGAGCACCAGCCTGCTGGGTGCGGTATTCGCACGCCAGATCAGCGCCGACGCCGGCGCGCTGGAGACCGTGATGTTTCGCGACGGCTTCCTGAGCGAGGCCGCCGCCAGTAACGTCTGGGTGGTGAAGAATGGCACCGTGATGGGGCCACCCAAGGATCACCTGGTGCTGGAAGGCATCCGCTACGGCCTGATCGAATCGATCTGCCGCGACAACGGCATCCCCTTCGAGTTGCGCCGCATCTCGCGCGACGAGGTGCTCGCCGCCGACGAGTTGCTGCTGTCTTCGGCCACCAAGGAGGTGCTGCCCATCACCACACTCGACGGCCGCCCCGTCGGCAATGGCCAGCCCGGCCCGGTGGGCGCGCGCCTGCTGGCCGCCTACCAGCGCGCGGTGGCCGAACAATCCACCTGAGGCCCGCCATGTCACTGCCATCCGACATCCCGCCCGAGCAGTCGCTCATCACCTACCCCACCCATTTCCCGATCAAGGTAATGGGCGAGAACGTCGAAGGCTTCGCCGAGGCCATCGTCGAGATCGTGCGCAACTTCGACCCCTCCTTCGACGTCGCCACGCTGGAGCGCCGCCCGAGCAAGGCCGGCAACTACATGGGCCTGACCGTCGCCGTGTTTGTCACCAGCCGCGACCAGCTCGACGAGGTGTACCGCACCCTGACCACGCACCCGATGGTCAAGGTCGTGCTCTGACGCCATGGACGTTCGCGCGTTGGGCAGAGTCCCGTACCGCCCCACCTACGAGGCCATGCAGGCCTTCACGGCGGCGCGCACGGCCGACACGCCCGACGAGCTCTGGATCTGCGAGCACCCGCCTGTGTTCACGCAAGGCCTGGCGGGCCATGAGGACCACCTGCTAGCGCCCGGCGACATCGAGGTGGTGCCCACCAACCGCGGCGGCCAGGTCACGTACCACGGGCCTGGCCAGGTGGTGGCCTACCCGCTGATCGACCTGCAGCGCGCGGGCTACTTCGTCAAGGAATACGTCTACCGCATCGAGGAAGCCGTGATCCGCACGCTGGACCATTTCGGCGTGACGGGCCACCGCGTGGCCGGGGCGCCCGGCATCTACGTGCGCCTGGACGACCCGCGCGGCCACACGCGCCTGCCACAGGCCCCCACGCGGCGCGAACCCGGCAGCCCGCCGCCCGCGCCGGACTTCACCGGTCTGGGCAAGATCGCCGCGCTGGGCATCAAGGTGAGCCGCCACTGCACTTACCACGGCGTGGCACTGAACGTGGCCATGGACCTGCAACCCTTTCGCCGTATCAACCCGTGCGGCTACGCCGGGCTCGACACGGTGGACCTTTCTACAATCGGCGTCCCCGTCACCTGGGACGACGCGGCCCCGGTCCTGAGCCAGAAGCTCAGCGCACTGCTCGCCCCTGAGCCCGTCACCGCCCCACCGCCATGAGCACCACCTACGACCCCACCGTCAAGCAGAAGAGCCAGGCCAAGACCGCGCGCATCCCCATCAAGATCGTGCCGGCCGAGACGCTCAGGAAGCCGGAGTGGATCCGCGTGAAGGCGGGCAGCCCCAGCACCCGCTTCTACGAGATCAAGGACATCCTGCGCAGCAACAAGCTGGTGACGGTGTGCGAGGAAGCGAGTTGTCCCAACATCGGTGAGTGCTTCGGCAAGGGCACGGCCACCTTCATGATCATGGGCGACAAGTGCACGCGCCGCTGCCCGTTCTGCGACGTGGGCCACGGCCGCCCCGATCCGCTGGACGCGGACGAGCCGGTGAACCTGGCCAAGACCATCGCCCAGCTCAAGCTCAAGTACGTGGTGATCACCAGCGTGGACCGCGACGACTTGCGCGATGGCGGCGCGGGCCACTTCGTGGAGTGCATTCGCCAGATCCGCGAGCGCTCGCCCGAAACCACCATCGAGGTGCTGGTGCCCGACTTCCGCGGTCGCGACGACCGTGCGCTGGAGATCCTGAAGGCCGCGCCGCCGGACGTGATGAACCACAACCTGGAAACGGCGCCGCGCCTGTACAAGGAAGCGCGCCCGGGCTCCGACTACGCGTTCAGCCTGAACCTGCTCAAGAAGTTCAAGGCCCTGTTCCCCCACGTGCCCACCAAGAGCGGGATCATGGTCGGCCTGGGCGAGACCGATGAAGAGATCCTGCAGGTGATGCAGGACATGCGCGACCACCATATCGACATGCTCACCATCGGCCAGTACCTCTCGCCCAGCGCCCACCACCTGCCGGTGCGCCGCTACGTGCACCCGGACACCTTCAAGATGTTCGAGGCCAAGGCCTACGAGATGGGTTTCACGCACGCCGCCGTGGGCGCCATGGTGCGCAGCAGCTACCACGCCGACCAGCAGGCCCATGGCGTGCTGGTGGCGATGGCTGAGCCGACACAGGCCGGCCAGGGCTAAGGGCCCGGCCCGTTCCGCTGCCGCCCGCTCAACGGACTTCGACCAGCAGCGCCTCGATGCGGGCGCCGGCACGCAGCACCGCCGCGTCGTGGAAACGCGGCCCCACCAGTTGCACGCCGAAAGGCGCACCCTCGGCATCCGCGCCCAGCGGCAGGTTCAGCGCCGGCTGCTGCGTGAGGTTGAACGGGTACGTGAATCCGCCCACGGACTCGAACCAGGCCCCACCGCCCATGTCGCCCAGTGGCGGTGCTGCGCCCGGCGTGCTGGGCGTGATCAGCAGGTCGATGTCGGTGAATCGCTGCGCCAGTGCACCCGCCATGGCACGCAGCCGCGCGCGGGCGCGCGCCAACTCGGCCGGTGATTGCGCGGCGCCCTGCTCGAACGCCGCTTGCAGGCCCGGCGACAGTTGCGCGCGCTGCGCATCGCTCCAGTCGACAAAGGACTCGTGGATGCGAGAGACCCACACGCTCCACATGTCCAGCGCCCGGTCGTTCGCGGCCTCGGGCCACTCGACCACGCTATGCCCCGCGTCGGCGAGGCGCCGCACCAGCGCCCGCACAGCCTCGGCCACCGCGGGCTGCACGGCCTGTGACGAACCGACCGACAGCGCCCACGCGATGCGCAGCGGCCGATCGGGCGGCGCCTCGCCGCGCACGAACAGCGACGACGGGTCGCGTGCGTCGGCCCGCGACAGCACCTGCATGGCCAGTACCGCATCGGCCACCGAACGCGTGAAGGTGCCCAGGTGCGCGAACTCGGCGAAGGCACTGGCCGGTGCGAGCGGGATGGCACCAAAGCTGGGCTTGAAGCCCACCGTGCCAGTCCACGAGGCGGGCAGGCGAACCGAGCCCCCTGCGTCGCTGCCCAGGGCCAGCGGCCCCCAGCCGGCGGCCACCTGCGCGGCCGCGCCGCTGCTGGAACCACCGACCTCACGCCCCGGCGCCGCGGGGTTGAGCGTGGTGCCAGCCTGCGGGTTCGACGAGCCCACGGTCCAACCGAACTCGGTGGTGGTGGTCTTGCCGAACAGCACCGCGCCACCCGCGCGCAGTGGCGTCACGCCAGGCGCGTCCTGCGGCACGGGCTCGTCGCTGCCGCTGAGGGAGCCGCGCCGCGTGGGCCAGCCGGCCACGTTCACCAGGTCCTTGATGGACACCGGCACGCCGTCCAGCACCGACAGTGGCCGGCCCTCGCGCCAGCGCCGACCCGAGGCCTCGGCCTCACGCTCGGCCGCCGCGCGGTCGAGCAGACAGAAAGCGTTGATCCCGCGCGTGTCGGCCTCGATGGCGGCGAAGAGTTGTTCCAGCACCCCCGATGGATGCAGGCGGCCATCGCGGTAGGCCGACGTGAGCCCGGCGATGTCCAGGGACAGGGCGTCGCTGGCCATCAGGGCTGCGCCTTGAAGGTTTCGAACTCGACGTTGTAGAACGTGTCGCCCTGCTTTTCGAAGCGGCGGATGTACTGGTCGTGCACCACGTCGCGCGTGTCCTTGTCGATGGTGAGACCGCCACGCGGGCTCTCGATCTTCAGGCCGGCGAGCGCGGCGATCAGCGTCGGCCCGTCGGCCTTGCCGCCGGTCTTGGCCAGGGCCGCGTACAGCGCGGCCATGCCATCGTAGGCGGCCACGCCCATGATGGTGGGGCGCGACTTCTGTTCGCGCTGCGCCTTGAACTCGCGCACGAAGCGCTCGTTCAGCGCCGACTTGTGGTGCATGGAATAGGGATACACGGTGGTGATGCCCACGCCACGCTCGCCGATGGCCTCCACCAGCGCCTCGTCCACGATGTCGCCCGTGCCGATGAGCTTGATGCCCGCCTCGTCCAGGCCCTTGTCGCGGTACTCCTTGATGAAGGCCGGTGCGACGTCGCCGCCGTTGACGAAGGAGAACAGCACGTCGGGCCTGGCGTCCTTCACGCGCTGGATGTAGGGCGCGAAGTCCAGCGTCATCAACGGCGTGCGCACATTGCCCACGATCTCGCCGCCGGCCTTCTTGAAGGCAGCGATGAAGGCAGCCTCGGCGTCGTGACCCGGCGAGTAGTCGGCCACGATCACGTAGGCCTTCTTCGCGCCCTGCTTGATGGCCCACTGCGCAATCGGCGGCACGGTCTCGGGATAGTGAAAGGAGGTGCGCACCATGTAAGGCGACTTGGCGGTGAGTCCGCCGGCGGCCGCGTTCATCACGATCATGGGCACCTTGGCCTGGGTCGCGATGGGCGCCACGGCCAACGCGTTCGGCGTGAAGCCGAAGCCCGCGAGGACGTTCACCTTCTCGCGCACCACGAGTTCGGTGGCGATGCGCTTGGCCGCGTCGGGGTTGGGCCCGCCCACGTCCTTGATCACCACCTCCACGCGCTGGCCGGCGACGGTGTCGCCGTGCATCTTCTGGTAGGCCCGGATGCCAGCCTGCATCTGCTTGCCGAACTCGGCGAACGGACCGGACATCTCGGCGATGACGCCGACGCGCACGACGCCCTGCGCGGAGGCGGTGGGCGCGACGGCCAGGCTCAGCGCGGCCAATGCGCCGCCAATGACGTGCTTGAAGGGAAAGTACATGACGGGTTTCCTCAGGGAGTTGAACAGCGGTCGCGCGCGGCGCCCGCGACGGAATCAAGCGATCAGGCGGTCTCGTCGATGCCCACGCCCAGCAGGCCTTCGAGCAGCGCGGTGTCGTTGGCCAGATCGGCGCTCGGCCCTGCGTGCACCACGGTGCCGCGCTCCAGCACGATGGCCTGGTGCGTCATCTCCAGCGCCAGCACGGGGTGCTGTTCGACGACGATGGAGGCCAGGCCCTCCTGCTCGCAGAGCCGGCGGATCGAAACGGCGAGTTCTTCGACGACGATGGGGGCGAGACCCTCCATCGGCTCGTCGAGCAGCAGCAGGCGCGGGTTGGTCATGAGCGCGCGGCCAATCGCCAGCATCTGCTGCTCGCCCCCCGAAAGCTGGTTGCCGTAGTTGCCGCGCCGCTCGCGCAGGCGCGGGAACAGCTCGTACACACGCTGCAGGGTCCAGGGCCCCTTGCGCGCGATGACGGTGAGGTTCTCCTCCACGGTGAGCGAGGGGAAGACCTCGCGCTCCTGCGGCACCCAACCGAGGCCCGCGGCCGCGCGGCGGTGAGCGGGCCAGCGCGTGATGTCCTGCCCCGCCCAGCGCACGGCACCGCGCATCACGCGGGTGTTGCCCATCAGGGTTTCCAGCAGCGAGGTCTTGCCCACGCCGTTGCGGCCCAGCACGGCCAGGCTCTGCCCCTCCTCGAGCGCGAAGCCCAGTTCGTGCAGCACCACGGCGTTGCCGTAGCCCGCTACCACGCGGTCGAACGCCAGCAGCTCAGCCATGGGCCGCCTCCGCGGGAATCGCCTGCACGGCGTGCGTGTGCGCCTGTCCCAGGTAGACCTCGCGCACGCGCGGGTCGCGGCCGATCTCGGCCGGTGTGCCCTCGGTGAGCACCTGCCCCGTGACCAGCACCGAGATACGGCGTGCGAAGCGAAAGACGAGTTTCATGTCGTGTTCGATGAAGAGGACGCTGATGTCCGCAGGCAGCGCGTCGATGACCTCGAAGAGCTCGCCGCTCTCGTCCTCGGGCACGCCGGCGGCGGGCTCGTCGAGCAGCAGAATGCGCGGCTTCGCGGCCATGGCCAGCGCGATCTCCAGCAGGCGCTGCTTGCCGTAGGCGAGTTCGGCCACGGGCACGTCGGCCAGCGCGTCCAGCTTCAGGCGCCCCAACAGTTCACGCGCCTCGTCGTAGACGGCGGTGTGCCGCTTGAGCGGGCGCCACCACACGGCGCCCAGGCCGTCGCGCTCGCTGATCGCCAGCACCACCGAGCTCAGCGGTGTGAGGCTGGGGAACAGGGTGTTGATCTGGAAGGTGCGGGCCAGGCCGCGTCGCGCGCGCCGGTCGGCCGACAGCGCGGTCACGTCCTCGCCGTTCATGAGCACGCGGCCGGCCGAGGGCTTGTAGATGCCCGTTAGCAAGTTGATCAGCGTGGTCTTGCCGGCGCCGTTGGGGCCGATGAGGGCCTGACGCGCGCCGGGCTCCAGCGAGAGGTTCACGCCGCTGACGGCGTGGAAGGCGCCGAAGGAGATGCCCAGTCCGTGGGTCTGCAGTGCCGCCGCGCTCATCGTGCCGCCTCCTCTCGCGTCTTGAACAGGCGCGAGAGCGCGCCCATGATGCCGCCGCGGCCCAGCAGCACCGCGGCGATGAGGAAGATGCCCAGCCAGAACTGCCAGTACTGCGGGTTCATGTCGGCGAACCAGTCGTGCACCAGCATGTAGACGATGGCGCCGACGAGGCCGCCGTACAGGCGCCCCGTGCCGCCCAGCACCAGGATGATCAGGATCTCGGCCGAGCGGTTGAAGCCGATCGATTCGATGCCGACGAACTGCGTGGTCTGCGCCAGCAGCGCGCCCGCGACGCCGGCCACGCCAGCCGACAGCGCATAGGCCAGGCGCAGCCGCGCGTCCACCGGCGAGCCGATGGCGAGCATGCGCTTGCGGCTGTCGTGAATACCGCGCAGCGTGAGGCCGAACGGCGATTTCAGAATCAGCCGCACACCCAGGAACACCAGCAACACCATGGCGAAGGCGTAGAGGAAGGCGGTCTGGCCGAACAGGTCGAACTCGAAACGGCCGAACAGTGGCTCGACCACCATGCCCTGCAGTCCGTCGGTGCCACCGGTGATGCCCGAGAGCCGGTTGGCCAGCTCGGCCAGCAGCATGCACACGCCGATGGTGATCATCAGCCGCGCCAGGTCGGTGCCGCGCACCACCAGGGCACTGAGCAGATAGCCCAGCGCGAGGCAGACCGCCATCGCGATCAGCAGACCCGAGAAGGGCTCGCCCCAGCCGTGTTTGGCCAGCAACCCGGCCGCGTAGGCGCCCGCGCCGAAGAAGGCCGCGTGGCCGACCGTGAGGATGCCGGCGTAGCCCAGCGCCATGTCGAGCGACACAGCGAACAGGCCGAAGATGAGGATCTGGCTCATCAGGCTGAGGTGGTCTGGCGTGAGGAAGTAACACGAGGCCAGGCCGAGCCAGAACAACACCTCGGCGGTGCGCGCGTACGCGGGCTTCAAGGTGATGGGCTTCATGCCAGGCCCTTTCGCGGGATGATCCCGTTCGGTCGCACGAGCAGCATGACGATCATGACCACGTAGATGAGGAAGGCGCCCGCCTCGGGCAGGTAGTACTTGCCGGCGACGTCCACGATGCCCACCAGCAGCGCGGCCACGAAGGGGCCGGTGATGGTGCCGGCCCCGCCGACGCAGACCACGATGAGGAAGTACACGAGGTACTTCAGCGGGAAGCTGGGCTCCAGCCCCAGCATGCCCAGGCTGAGCGCGCCGCCCAGACCCGCCAGGCCGCAGCCCAGCGAGAACGTGAGGAAGAACAGGCGCTGCACCTGGATGCCGGTGCCGGCCGCCACGCGCTGGTTGTCCACCGCGGCGCGCACCATGGCGCCGTAGCGCGTTCGGCCCAGGCCCAGCAGCAGCGCCGCCAGCACCACCACGCCGCAGACGATGAGGAACAGGCGGTAGCGGCTGACCTCCAGGCCGAGCAACGAGAGCCGGCCATCGAGCGATTCGGGTAGCGTGAAGGGCTGCATGGTGGGCCCGAAGAAGAAGGTGAAGGCCGCCACCGACACGAACACGATGCCGATGGACAGCAGCACCTGGTCCAGCGGATGCGCCTTGTAGAGCCGGCGGTAGAGCACGAATTCGAACAGCGCGCCCACCAGGGCCGCGGCCACGAAAGCCGCGCCGAGCGCGGGGTAGAAGCCCAGGCCGTAGCGGTTCATCAGCACGGCCGCTGCGTAGCCGCCCACCATGGCGAAGCTGCCGTGGGCCAGGTTCACGAAATTCATCAGGCCCATCGTGATGGACAAGCCCACCGCGATGAGGAACAGGAGCATGCCGTAGGCCACTCCGTCGAAAAGCACGATCGCCATGGGGGAATCAGGGCGCGGCCTTGGCCGGATCCTTCACGCGCTCGAACTGGTCGAACTCCACGTTGACGAGCTGGCCGTTCACGCGCTCGGTCTTGCGGATGTAGACGGTCTGCACGATGTCGCGCGTGGCGGCGTCGATCTCCACCGGGCCGCGCGGGCTCTCGAACTGCAGGCCCTTGAGGGCTTGCATCACCTTCTCGCCGCGGGTGTCGCCCTTGGTCTTGGCCAGGGCGGCCTCGATGGCGGACAGCGCGTCGTAGGCCGAGACGGCGAAGTAGCTGGGGCGCATGGCTTTGCCGAACTGCGCCTCGAAGTCCTTCACGAACTTCTGGTTCTTGGCCGAGGGGTGGGCGTAGGAGTAGTGGTGGCTGGTGACCAGGCCCAGCGCCACGTCGCCGGTGGCGTCGAGGTAGCTGTCGTCGGTGGCTTCGCCGGTGGCGAAGAGCTTGATGCCGGCTTCTTCCATGCCGCGCTCTTTCCAGACCTTGAGGAAGGCCGGCGGCATGACGCCCGAGGGGAAGAAGAAGAACACGGCCTGCGGCTTGGCGTCCTTGATGCGCTGCACATAGGCCGAGAAGTCGGGGTTGTTCATCGGCGTGCGCAGCTCACCGGCGATCTTGCCGCCGACGGCCGTGAAAGCTTTCTTGAACGCAGTCTCGGAATCCACGCCCGGGGCGTAGTCGGCGACCACGGTGTAGACGCTGTTCACGCCGTTCTTCACCAGCCAGCGGGCCATCGGGTCGGACACCTGCTGCACCGTGAACGACACACGCGCGATGAAGGGCGAACTGGTGGTGATGGCCGAGGACGAGGCGTTGGCCACGATGACCGGCAGCTTGGCCTGCGTGGCGATGGGCGCCACCGCGTAGGCGTTGGGGCTGAAGTCCAGGCCGGTGATGAAGCTCACCTTGTCGCGCACCACCAGTTCCTGCGCGAAGCGCTTGGCCGCGTCGGGTGCGGGTCCGGCGGTGTCCTTCTAGATGATCTCCACCGGGCGGCCGGCGATCTGGCCCTTGCGCTCCTTCAGGAAGAGCGCGATGCCGGCGTCGAACTGGCGACCGTAGTCGGCGTAGGGGCCGGAGTAGGTGGCGATGAGGCCGATGCGCAGGGGCTCGGCGGCGTGCGCGGCGCCCAGCGCGCCGAAGGCGCCGAGGCCGGCCAGGCCGAGTGCGGCGATGGCTTGTCGTTTGGTGAAGGTCATGGCGGGACTCCGTCGGGAATGAAAGAAGAGGCGGGAGAAGGAAGGCGGGGTCAGGCAGCGGCCGGCGTGACCATGGCCGCCAGAGCGGCCTTGAGGTCGCTGTCGGGGTCGGCCAAGGTCTCGGGCGCGAGTCGCGCGCCCGCGGCAATGAGCTGGCGGCTCAGCAGGTGCTCGCCGGGCCGGTTGACGCTGTGGGCGGCGGCGATGGCGCCGTCGCGCAGGTAAAAGACGCTGAAGCGCGCGCTGTCGGGTTCGCCACGCACCACGGCTTCGTCGCCCTCGCGGGCCACGCCGGCCATCTGGAACTTGAGCTCGAACTGGTCGCTCCAGAACCAGGGCACGGCGGTGTTGGGCCTGGGCTTGTCCACCAACAAGCTGGCGGCGGCGCGCGCGCCATCGGTGGCGGCCTGAATGGATTCGTGCCGCACGCGCGGCGCGCCAGGCATGGACGCCACGGCGGCCACGTCACCCGCGGCCAGCACGCGCTCGGCCGAGGTGCGACCCAGCGGGTCGGTGACGATGCCGTTGTCCACCGTGAGGCCAGCGTCGCGCGCGAGCTCGCCGTTGGGCCACACGCCGACGCCCAGCACCACGAGGTCGCAGTCGATGCGCTGACCGTCGGCCAGTTCCACGGCGGCCACGCGGCCGTGGGCGCCGACGAGGCCACGCACGCCACGCCCGGTGAGCACCTCCACGCCACGCTGGCGGTGCGCGTTCTCGACAAAGGCCGACATCAGCGCCGGCATGCTGCGCGCCAGCAGGCGCGGCTGGGTCTCGATCACGCTGACCTCGGCGCCACGCGTACGCAGCGCGGCGGCCACCTCCAGGCCGATGAAGCCACCACCGATGACGCAGACCGCGCGCGCGGACGCAGCGGCCTCGGCCACGCGCAGCGCGTCGTCCAGCGTGCGCAGGGGCAGCACGCCGTCCAGCTCGGCGCCGGGCAGCGGCAGGGCGCGGGCGCGGGCCCCGGTGGTCAGCGCCAGCCAGCCGTGCTCGAGCACGGTGCCGTCGTCCAGCGTGAGGCGTCGCGCGCCGGGGTCCAGCGCGGTGACCCGGCGGCCCAGGCACAACTCGATGCGCTTCTGGGCATAGAACTCGGGTGAACGCAGCCAGAGCTGGTCCACCGTGGCCTTGCCGGTGAGCAAACCCTTGGACAAGGGGGGGCGCTGGTAGGGCGGGTGCGGCTCGTCGCCGACGATGAGGATGTCCTCCTCGAAGCCCAGCTCGCGCGCGCTGCTGGCGAGCTGCAGGCCGGCGTAGGAGGCGCCGATGATGACCAGGGGGGCATTCTTTTCGGTGCGGGTCATGGCTGAACTCCTCGGGGTGTCATGAGGCGCCGCATTGTATGCAACTGAATTCATCAAACCAACACAATGGGACGAATGGCAAACATGAGGCTCAGACTGGACTCCAAATAAAGGGTAAACCCGAATATTTGAGGCACTAATTCGGTGCAGAACGGCCTTAAACAACCTCTTCATTCTTTCTCTGCATGCAGATTGCATGCCAGTCGGAACAGGCGGCGTGCATCAGTGCCCGCTCTCCTAGAATTCCTCGCTCACATCCCATCGTTCAACCGCATGGACTCCCAACAATCCCGCGTGCTGATCCAGTTGCGCGACCTGATCCTCAAAGGCGAGTTCGTGCCGGGCGAGCGCCTGGCCGAGATCCCGCTGGCCGAAAAGCTCGGCGCCTCGCGCACTCCGGTGCGACTTGCCCTGGACAGCCTGGAGCACGAGGGGCTGATCGAACCATCACCCAGCGGGGGCTACCAGATGCGCCGCTTCACCTCGCAGCAGATCGCCGACGCGATCCGCGTGCGGGGCCTGATCGAGGGTTTCGCAGCACGCCTGTTGGCCGAGGAAGGCGCACCGCGCCAGCTGTTGCGTGAACTGCACGAGTGCCTGGAGCAAGGCGACCAGACGGTGAACAAGCCGACCATGGAATTGGACGACTACACGGCCTATGTGGAGGCCAACGACCGCTTCCATCAACTCATCATGGACGGCTGCGGCAACTCGGTGCTGCGCCGGATCATGGACATGCTGGACGCCATGCCCTTCGCTTCGCCCAGTTCCATGCTGCCCATGCAGTCGTCCATGGAGGAAGGCCAGCAGTGGATGCGACTGGCCCAGCGCACACACCACGCCATGGTGCAGGCCATCGAACGCGGCCAGGGCTCGCGCGCGCAGGCGCTGGGTGAGGAGCACGTGGAGATCGCGCGCATGAACCTGGACTACGCGCTGGAGCGGCCCGAGCTGGCCGCGCGGCTGATGCCAGGCATGCGCCTGGTGGCTGGCAAGAACAAGGTCTGAGAGTCCCACCGTGGCCCGCATCGCGCACCCGAGCAGCCACCTGAGCGTGCGCACCTACGGTGCCTCGCACGGCAGCCACGACCACGCGCACTTCCAGATCCTGGTCGGGCTGGAGGGCGCGCTCGAGCTGGAAGTCGCGGGGCGGGGGTTGCGCATCGGCGCTGGCGAGGGGTACGTGGTACCGCCGGGCGAACGCCACGATTTCGAGGCCCGTCAGGGCGCCCGCTGCCTCGTGCTGGACAGCCACGACAGCGGCTGGGCCATGGCCGGCACCGCGCCGACGCCGGCCACGCTGGCGCTCGCAAGCTATCTCGCCGAGGCCTGCTCGCGCGGCCTGCCCCGAGCGCAGGCCATGGGGCCGGCGCTGCTGCTGGAAGCTTGGCTGCCCACGCCCATCACGTCCCGACGCGCGCGCCGTGAGATCGACTGGGCCGCCCTCGCCGACTGGGCCAGCGGGCGCTGGACGCTGGATCGGGTGGAGGTGGCGGATCTGGCGGCGCGCGTGCACTTGAGCCCGGCACAATTTGCGGCGCGCTGCCGCGAGGAATTCGGTCTTAGCACGCAGCAGTGGCTGCGCGGGCTGCAGCTTGATCAGGCGCGCCGGCTGCGCGCCCAAGGCCTGCCGGTGGCAGAGGCCGCGCGGCGCAGCGGCTACCGCTCGCCCTCGGCGCTGACGGCCGCGCTGCGCCGGCGGACCTGACCCACGCGTGACCCGCGTCCCGCAACGACGGACCCGCGCCCCGCGATGGTGGCGCGCGCGATGATCGCCCGATGAGTACCGCCAACCTGCTGGCCATGGGCGCGATCGCGCTGTGGGCTTCGCTGGCCGCACTGGGTGTGGCCCTGTCGCACATCCCCCCCTTTCTGCTCACCGGCCTGGGCCTGCTGGTGGGCAGCCTGATCGCGCTGCCGCTTTCGCGCTTCGACCTGCGCCGCTGGCGTGTGCCGGCGAGCACGCTGGCGATGGGCATCTACGGCCTGTTCGGTTTTCACTTTCTGCTGTTCATTGCGCTGCGCCATGCACCACCGGTGCAGGCCAATCTGGTCAACTACCTGTGGCCGCTGGGCATCGTGGTGATGGCGCCGCTGCTGCTGCCCGGCGTGAGGCTCACCGCGCGCCACCTGATCGCGGCACTGATCGGCTTCGCGGGCGCGGCGCTCGCCATTCTGGGGCGCACCGACGGCGGCACCGGCGTCACCTGGGCCTGGGGCTACCTGCCGGCGCTGGGCTCTGCCTTCATTTGGGCCACTTACTCCTTGCTCACCAAACGCGTGAGAGCCTTTCCCACCGCGGCCATCGGCGGGTTCGCGGCCGCTTCGGGCGCGCTGGCGCTGCTGTGCCATGCTTTGTTGGAGCCTCCGGTGGCCTTGTCCCTGCAGGACGGGTTGCTGATCGCGCTGCTCGGCCTCGGTCCGCTGGGGGGCGCCTTCTTCCTGTGGGACGCGGCGCTCAAGCGCGGCGACCCACGCCAGATCGGCGTGCTGAGCTTCCTGACGCCGCTGCTGTCGACCTTCACGCTGCTGGCGGTGCGAGGCGAGCGGCCCAGCGCCTCGGTACTGGTGGCGACCGCAATGATCGTGGGCGCCGCAGTGCTGGCAGCCCGCACGCGCTGAGTCAGTCCACCAGCAGCGCGGCCGGGTCCTCGGCTTCGAGCACGGTCTTCGCCCAACCGGCGAGCTTGACGGTATCGCTGCGCAGAATCTGCTGCTTGACCGCGAGGATGCGCGAGGGATGCATGGAGAAGCTGCGCAAGCCCAGGCCCAGCAGCAGGCGCGTCATGGTGACGTCGCCCGCCATCTCGCCGCACACGCTCACGCCCTTGCCCTGGGCGCGCGCCTGCGCGATGGTGGCGGCCACCAGTTGCAGCACCGCGGGGTGCAAGGGGTCGTACAGGTGCGACACGGCCTCGTCGGCGCGGTCGATGGCCAGGGTGTACTGGATCAGGTCGTTGGTGCCGATCGACAGGAAGTCGAAGTGGCGCAGGAACAGGGGAATGGTGAGCGCAGCGGCCGGCACTTCGATCATGGCGCCGAGCTTGACCGGCCCGTGCGGCACGCCGGCCGCGTCGAGCTGTTCGCGCGCGCGGTCCACCAGGGCCAGGGTCTGGCGGATTTCGCTCGCGTGCGCGAGCATGGGGATGAGCAGGTTCACCGGCCCGTGCGCGGCCGCGCGCAGGATGGCACGCAGTTGAGCGAGGAACATCGCCGGGTCCGCCAGGCTCCAGCGGATGGCGCGCAGACCCAGGGCCGGGTTGAGGTGGTCGTCCAGGCGCGCCACGCTGCGGTCCAGTGGCTTGTCAGCCCCCACGTCCACGGTGCGGATGGTGACCGGCAGGCCTTGCATGCCTTCAACGGCGCGGCGGTAGGCCCGGTATTGCTCCTCCTCGTCGGGCAATTGGCCGTTGCGGCCCATGAACAGGAATTCGCTGCGGAAGAGACCCACGCCAGCGGCGCCGGCCTTGAGCGCGGCGGCGGCGTCGTCGGGCTGTTCGATGTTGGCCAGCAGCTCGATCTTCTGGCCGTCGAGCGTGACAGCCGGCGTGTTCTTCAGACGCGAGAGTTTCTCGCGATCGATCTCACCCTGGCGTTGCTTGAACCCGTATTCGGCCAGCACGATGGGCGAGGGGTCGACCACCACCACGCCAGCGTCGCCATCGATCACCACCCAGTCGTCCTGGCGGATGAGGTGGCTGGCGGAGCGCGCGCCCACCACGGCGGGGATGTCCATGCTGCGCGCCACGATCGCGGTGTGGCTGGTCTTGCCGCCCACGTCGGTGACAAAGCCGGCGAACACACTCTGCTTGAACTGCAGCATGTCGGCTGGCGACAGGTCGTGAGCGATCAACACCAGCGGCTCGTCCTTGCTCGCCCGCTCGGCGGCGACGGCGGGCGCGGCGATCGGCGCGGCCTGGCCACGCATCGCGCGCAACATGCGATCGACCACTTGCTCGAGGTCGGCCTTGCGCTCGCGCAGGTAGGGGTCTTCCATCTCGTCGAACTGGCGTGAGATGACCTCGAGCTGCGTGGTCAGCGCCCACTCGGCGTTGTAGTGGCGATCCTTCACCCAGTGCTTCACGCCGTCCGTGAGTTGCTCGTCCTGCAGCAGCATGAGGTGCACGTCGAGCAGCGCGGCGAGCTCGGGGTGGGCGTCGACCTGTCCCAGGCCCACCAGTCCTTGCTGCACGCGCAGGATCTCTTCGGCCACCGCCTTGCGCGCCTGGCGCAGCCGCTCGATCTCGCTCTCGATCTCGTGCGGCGCCACCAGGCGGTGCGCCACGTCCACGCGGCTGGAGGCGACGATCACGGCCCGCCCGATGGCCACGCCACGGGAGACGGCCAGACCATGGACGGAGAAGGTCATGCTGGCGCTCCGCGGGCGCGTGGGGGCTTCATTTCGCCGCCGGGCCGCCCCAAGGCGAAGCAGCCCCCTCGGGGGGCAGCGACCCGCGAAGCGGTGGAGCGCGGGGGCGTCATTCGCCTTCGCCGAACTTGTCGTTGATGAGAGCGAGCAGCGCGTCCATCGCGGCGCGCTCGTCGCTGCCGTCGGTCTCGATGTCGACCACGCTGCCCATGCCGGCGGCCAGCATCATCACGCCCATGATGCTCTTGGCATTGACGCGCCGCCCGCCGCGCGACATCCACACATCGCTGAGGAAGGTGCCGGCCAGCTTGGTGAGCTTGGCCGATGCGCGGGCGTGCAGGCCCAGCTTATTGCTGATGGTCGCGGTGGTCTTGATCATGCGTGGATCGTCGGGCCTGGTTTTGCGGAGCGGTGACGGCAACCTGCATCACGCCCTGCGTGGCGCCGATGATGGCGCGCGAGATCAGGGCGTCGAGCGACTCGTGGCGGTAGCTCACGGTGCGCAGCAGCATCGGCAGGTTGACGCCGCAGACGAGCTTGCTGCGCACGCCATCGACCAGGCGCTGGGCCACGTTGCACGGCGTGGCGCCGAACATGTCGGTGACCACCAGGGTCTGCGGTTTCGCCATCTGGGCCATGAGGGCACGCGCCTGCGCCAGGGTTTCCTCGGGTGGCACGTTGGGCTGCACGTCCAGCGCCACCACCGCGTCCTGCGCGTCGGGGAACACGTGCAGCACGCATTGCCGCAGGGCAGAGGCCAGCGGCGCGTGCGCGATCAGCAGAATGCCGTTCATGCGCGCAGTGTAGCGGCGCGGTCCCGCTCGATGCGGCGCCAGCCGCGCCAGAAGACCGCGTAGGCCCCCACGCAGCACAGCGCGAAAAGCCCCACCGCGCCCCGGTAGCGATCGGGCTCGCTCCACCCGAACACGCTCAGCGCGTCAATGGCCAGGCCGATGCCCCACTGCAGCATGAACACACCGCCGAAGATGACCAGGTTGTAGGCCGACAGCGCGCGGCCCGCGGCCTGTGGCGGCAGCGCCAGCGCCACGGCGGGCTGCGACAGCGAGACGAAGGTGGAGCCGACACAGAAGAGCGCCCACAGCCCCCAGCCCGCGCGCGGGCCGAGCCAGGCGATGGCAACGATCACGGCGAGACTCAAGGGCAGGCCCCAGCCGATGAGGGACTCGGGCCGGATGCCACGGCGCGCCAGGTGCGGGTTCACCACGCCCCAGGTCCAGAAGGCCAGCAGCATGCTCAGGTTGATGGCGAACAGACCCGCGGCCGCCTGTTCAGGCGTGTAGCCGGCCACGTTCACCATCCACGGCCCGGCCCACAGCGCCTGCACCGCGACCATGCCGCCGTAGTTGATGAAACCCACCGGCACCATGGTGCGGAAGTAGGGGTGGCGCCAGATGTGGGCATAGCCGGCATCGGGCCCGCCCGCAGCAGGAGCCGGCACCCCCGCGGCGGGCTTCCACGCCGGCACCGACCAGGCCAGCACCGCAATCGCCAGCACGAACAGCGCGGCCAGCGCCCAGAACAGGCCGCGCCAGCCGATCACGGGGAGCAGCCACTGCACCGGCAACGTGGAGGCCACCATGCCCATGGAGCCGGTCATCAGCATCCAGGAGTTGGCGCGCAACTGCGCGGCCGGGCTCAACCAGCGGCGAAACCCGGTGAGCGGCGCCATGAGGCACGCGCTGAGCCCCATGCCGGTGAGCACGCGCGCGGCCAGCAGGCCGACGAAACTGCCCGCCAGCGCGAAGGCCACGCAGCCCGCGACGGCCATGGCGAGGAAAGCCAGCACGACGCGCTTGGGTCCGTGGTGGTCGAGCCAGCGGCCCATGGGCAACTGCGTGAGCGCAAAGCCGAAGAAGTAGCCGCCCGCCAGCAGGCCGAGGTCGCCGGGCGTGAGCGACATTTCTGCGCTGAGCGTGGGCGAGAGCGTGGCCGCGATGGCGCGCACCAGGGCCGACAGGAAGTAAGTGCCGGCGAAGACGAGGAAGACCGCCACCGCCAGGCGCGGGCTGAGCAGGCCGTTGTCGGTGGAAGCGTTCATGGCAACCGCAACCCGTCGAAAAAAGTCGAGGCAAGCTCGGGGTCGATGGCGCGGCCGTAGATGGCCGCGTGCACGAGGCGGCCGCCCTGCGCGGCGTGCAGCGCGCGCACGGTGACAGGCTCGCCGCGGGGATCGCGTCCGCCAGCCTGCAGGCCCAGGGCGCGATCGGTGCCAGGCACGGCGGCGGGCCATTGCGCGGCGGGGTCGTCGGCCAAGGCAGGGTCGGCGTGCACGGCCACCAGCGTGGCACGGCGCCAGGCGTCGAGCGCGAGCGCGGCGCGAGCGGCGTCGCCGGCGTCGAGCCAAGCCACGGCGAAGGTCAGGCCGCCGGTATCGCAGCTCAGCATGTGCAGCGTGGCGTTCAGGCCACCCAGCGGCACCTCGCGTTCGGCTCGGTCGGGCTTGCAGGGCATGAGTGCCTGCACCGGCGCGCCGTCGGCGCGCACGGTGCGCCAGTTGAAGGTGGGCGAGCAGGCGGCGAAGAGCAGCAGCGCGGCCAGGGCGCCGGCGAGTCGTCTGGTTCGGGTCATGGGGCAGGAAGGGCGCCACCACGCCTGGGCGACACCGGAGGCGCGATCGTGTCGCGCACAATGCACGGATGAATGCACTGGATGGTATCCGCATCCTCGACTGCTCCCGGGTGCTCGCCGGCCCCTGGTGCACCCAGACGCTGGCCGACCTGGGCGCCGACGTGGTGAAGGTGGAGCGCCCGCGCGGGCCGAACCACCCTGGCGGCGACGACACGCGTGGCTGGGGCCCTCCCTTCCTGCGCGGGCGCGACGGCCAGGACACCGCCGAGGCGGCCTACTACCTGGGCGCCAACCGCAACAAGCGCTCCATCACCTGTGACCTGTCACTGCCCGAAGGCCAGGCGCTGATCCGCGAGTTGGCCGCCAAGGCCGACGTGTTCGTGGAGAACTACAAGGTGGGCGACATGGCGCGCTACGGGCTGGACTTCGCTGCGCTGCGCGCGATCAACCCGCGCCTGGTCTATTGCTCCATCACCGGTTTTGGCCAGACGGGCCCCTACAAGGACCGCGCGGGCTACGACTACGCGGTGCAGGGCATGGGCGGCCTGATGAGCCTCACCGGCGAGCGCGACGACCTGCCCGGCGGCGGCCCGCAGAAGGTGGGCGTGGCGGTGGCCGACCTGTTCACGGGGCTGTATTCGACGGTGGCCATCCAGGCCGCGCTGCGCCATGCCGAGCGCACCGGCGAGGGCCAGCACATCGACATGGCCTTGCTGGACACCCAGGTGGCGATGCTGGCCAACCTGGGCGCGAACTACCTGGTGCGCGGCCGTGAGGACGGCAAGGTGCCGGGCCGCGCGGGCAACGCGCACGCCAATATCGTGCCCTACCAGGTGTTCGAGGTCGCGCCCGACGCGGACGGCCATGCGCAACACATCATTCTGGCCGTGGGCAACGACGGCCAGTTCGCCAAGTTCTGCGAGGTCGCGGGCCGACCCGAACTGGCCCGCGACGAGCGCTTCGCACGCAACCAGAGCCGGGTGCGCCACCGCGCCGTGCTGGTGCCGATGCTGGAGGCCGTGATGAAGGCGCGCGGCAAGGCCGACTGGCTGGCCGCGCTGGAAGCCGCCAAGGTGCCCTGCGGTCCCATCAACGACCTGGCCGAGGTCTTCGCCGACCCGCAGGTGCGCGCGCGCGGCATGGTCCACACCTGGGCGCACCCGCTGGCCGACGCGGTGGACCTCGTGGCCAGCCCCATCAAGATGAGCGCCACCCCCGTGCGCAACGACCGCCCCCCGCCCCTGATGGGCGAACACACCGACGAGGTGCTGGCCGAGTGGCTGGGCGCCGACGCCGCGCGGCTCGCGCAACTTCGCGCCAGCGGCGCGATCTGACCCGACATGGCCTACCAACCCCTGCCCACCCCGAAATCCCTGCGCGCGGCGGCCGATGCCACGGCCGCTCGTGGCGAGCCCCTGGTCGTGATGGTCACGCTGCGCGGCTGCGTCTATTGCGAGTTGGTGCGCAACAGCTACCTGCACCCGCTCATGCGCGAGGGCCGGCTGATCGCCGTGCAGATCGACTTCCAGGACAAGACCACCCCCATCCAGGACTTCGCCGGTCGCACCACCACGCCCGCCACGCTGGTGGACGAGTGGAAGGTGCGCCTGACCCCGACGGTGTTCTTCTTTGGCCCCGACGGACGCGAACTGGCCGAGCGGCTGGAGGGCGTGACCTCGACCGACTTCTACGGCAGCTACCTGGATGACCGGCTGGACACTGCCAGGAGCAAGCTGAAGAAGTAGCGTTCGCTCACTTCATCGAGCCAAACACCTTCTTCAGGATGGCGCTGCCCGTGCCCACGGGGTCCTGGCGGATCTTGCGCTCCTCGTCGCCGATGATGGTGTAGAGACCGTCGAGCGACTTGCCAGTGACGTAACGCTCGATGTTGGCGTCCTCCTTCTTCACCAGTCCGAAGCCCGAGGCTTTCTCGGCCACGCGGTTGTAGCTGCGCGCCAGCCCCACCTTCTCCGTGGTGCGCGTCACCACGGGCAGGAATTTCTCGCCCAGCGGCACGCGGGTCTTGTCGGCGAAGAAGCGGGTGACGGAATCGTCGCCACCTGACAGGATGTTCTTGGCGTCGGTCACGCTCATGGACTTGACGGCGTTGACCAGCAGGTCCTTGCCCATGGGCACGGCCTGCTCCGCTGCGCGGTTCATGCCGGTGATGAGCTCGTCCACCCGCTTGCCCTGGCCCGCGAAGTTGAGCAGCTTGGCGGCGTCCTCCAGGTAACCGGGCAGGGGAATCCGAACTTTCGGGTTGCCCAGGAATCCATCGGTCTTGCCCAGCAAGGCCACCGCGGCCAGCGCGCCCTTCTCGAGTGCGGTGCGGATGCCGGCGGTGGCGTCCTTGTTCGACAGGTCGGACAGGGACAAGGCCCAGGCTTGGCGCTGGGCGGCGACAATCAGCAATCCCAGGCTGCCCAGGGACAGGTGATGAAACTGGCGGCGCTGCATGTGGGTGCTCCCTAACGTGGATGCGAGGCGGGCACTGTAGATGGTGAAGCAGGAAATGACAAACACGATGACATTGGCGCGCGGCCCGAACCGCCGTCGGGTGCTGGGAACGGGCTTGGCGCTGGGCGCCGCGGGCGCGCTGGGCCTGAGCGGCTGCGCCGGGCGCGAGGCCGCGCCCGAATCCACCTTCGTGCTGCTCGACGGCAGCAAGGCCACCACCGCTGGATTGCGCGGCAAGGTGACTCTGGTGAACTTCTGGGCCACCACCTGCGTGACCTGCGTGAAGGAAATGCCCGCGCTCGTGGACACGCACCTGAAGTACGCGCCGCGCGGCTACGACACGGTCGCCGTGGCCATGAGTTACGACCCGCCGGCCTGGGTGCTGAACTTCGCGCAGTCGCGCCAGTTGCCGTTCAAGGTGGCGATCGACAACACTGGCGACATCGCCAAGGCCTGGGGCGACGTGAAGCTCACGCCCACCACCTACCTGCTCGACAAGCAAGGGCGCATCGTCAAGCGCTACGTGGGCGAGCCCGAGATGGGCGCGCTGCACCAGTTGATTGAAGAACTGCTGGCGGCTTGACCACGCGGCGCAGGAAAGACAAAGGCCGGGATCACCCGGCCTTTGTCTTTCGGGGCGGCAGGCGCCGCGCTCAGTTCTTGCGGAAGTCGTCGTGGCAGGCCTTGCAACTGGCACCGGCGGCGCCAAAGGCCGCCTTGATCTGGTCCAGATTGCCGGTCTTGGCCGCCGCGTTCAGCTTCGCCACCTCGGTCATCATCTTCTCGCTGGCCGCCTTGAACTTCGCCTGCTCGGTCCAGACCTCCGGCTCGGCCCGCGAGTCGCCCTTGTCAGTGCCGGGGCCGAAGGCTTCCCAGGGCAACTTGCTCATCGCTTCCGCAATACCGGCACTCTCGGCCGCCACCTTGGCGTCGAAAGGCATGCGGCCATTGGCCATGGCGCCCACACGGCTGAAGTGGGTGGCCAGCACCGTGAAGGATGCCTTGCGGTACTTGATGGCGTCATCGGGCCGTTGAAACTGGGCCGTGGCCGGAGCGGACACGGCGACGGCGGCCAAGGCCAGAACGAGCGGAGCGATCTTCTGCATTAAAACTCCTATGGGATGTTGAGCGTCGATTCGTGGGATCGACGCTCGCTGAGCTTGCCATGACGGCTAAAGTTCCGATGAACGGAGAGCCCGATTCCCGATCCATTGGCTGACCCGTCATCAACACCTCATCAACATGTACGTCATCCGCATCTGGGACCTCCCCACCCGCCTCTTCCACTGGCTGCTCGTCCTGTGCGTTGGAGGACTCATCGCCACCGGCACGGTTGGCGGCGTCTGGATGGAGTGGCACTTGCGCTTGGGCTATGCTGTGCTGACGCTGCTGCTGTTCCGCCTCTTGTGGGGCTTCCTGGGCGGACGCTGGTCGCGCTTCGCCAGCTTCATCTACTCGCCGCGCTCACTGATGGACTATCTGCGCGGACAGGCACCGCTGGAACACACCGCGGGTCACACGCCGCTGGGCGCGCTGTCGGTGTTCGCACTGCTGCTGGCCTTGGCCACCCAGGTAGGCACCGGCCTGATGAGCGACGACGAGATCGCGACCTTCGGGCCGCTGGCGCGTTTCGTCTCCGGCGACACCGTGTTAGCCGCCACCGGCTTTCACAAGGACATCGGTCAATACCTGGTGATCGGCCTCGTCGCGCTACACCTGCTGGCTATCGTCTGGTACCGCGCTGTCAGGCGCCAATCGCTGACCAAGCCCATGGTGCTGGGCAACAAACACCTATTCTCGCCGGTCGCCCCCTCGAGCGACGGCCTTTGGGACCGCATCATGGCCGCGGCCCTGCTGGGGGTGTGCGCGGTTTTTGTAGGCTGGCTGGTCAGCGTCGGCTACGCGTTCTGAGACATGGGTGGGTGAAGGCCAGGACCGGCGGATTGCCTTATATTGCCGTTTCGCCCTTCCCCGGCGGCCTGCGTGTCGCCCATTGAACCGATGCCAGAGACGCCTTCAGCCGCCATCGAACTGCGGTTGGCCGAAACCCCCGACGACATCCAGGCAGTGCGCGAACTCTTCCTGGACTATCAGGCCTCGCTCGACGTGGACCTGTGCTTTCAGGGCTTCCAGGAGGAGTTGCAGCATCTGCCCGGTGACTATGCGCCGCCCGCGGGCGCCCTGCTGCTGGCGCTGGTGGATGGCGCGCCCGCAGGCTGCTGCGCCCTGCGCCCCCTGCCCAACGTCGATCACCCCGACGCCTGCGAAATGAAACGGCTGTTCGTGCGCCCCGCGTTTCGCGGCTTCGGGCTGGGGCGGCTGCTGGTCGACCGCCTGCTGGTGCTGGGCCAGATGGGGGGCTACGCCACCATGCTGCTCGACACCCTGTCGGACATGGAGGCGGCGCGCGCCCTCTACCAGGAAACCGGCTTTGTCGAGATCGCGCCTTACTACCACAACCCCCTGCCGGGGGCGCACTACCTGAAGGTCAGCCTCTGATTCAGGCGGCCTTCGCCTGCGCCAGCAACGTGCCGGCGTCGCTCACCTCGAACTTGCCTGGGGCTTCGACGTTGAGCGTCTTGACCACACCGTCCTTGACCAGCATGGAGTAGCGGTTGCTGCGCAGGCCCATGCCCCGCCCGGTAAGGTCCAGGGTCAGGCCCGTCGCCTTGGTGTAGTCGGCGCTGCCGTCGCCCAGCATGCGCACCAGTCCATTGGTTTTCTGGTCGCGTGCCCAGGCACCCATCACGAAGGCGTCGTTCACGCTGATGCACCAGATCTCGTCCACACCGGCGGCTGAGAAGTCGGCCGCCTGCTGCACGAAGCCCGGCACGTGCTTGGCCGAACATGTGGGCGTGAAGGCGCCCGGCAGCGCGAAGATAGCGATCGTCTTGCCTGCGGCGGCCTTCTGCACGTCCACCGGGTTCGGGCCGATGCTGCAGCCATTGCCCTCGACTTCGCTGTATTCCATCAGCGTGCCAGCGGGCAGTTTGTCTCCGACCTTGATCATGGTTTCTCCTTGTTTGGTTGAGGGCTGAAAACAAAAAAAGCGACCGGATTGTCGGTCGCTTTTTTGATGCGCGCAGCGCAGAGTCTGGAATGAGACTCAGACGATGGCGGCTTTCTGCACCAAGCGGCTGGCCACCCAGTTCTTGGTCTTCGAGATCGGGCGGCTCTCCGTGATCTCGATCAGGTCACCCAGCTTGTACTCGCCGTTTTCGTCGTGGGCGTGATACTTGCTGGACTTGATCACGATCTTGTCGTAGATAGGGTGCTTCACGCGACGCTCCACAAGGACCGTCACGGTCTTGGTGCGTTTGTCGCTCACCACCTTGCCGACCAGGGTGCGCTTCAATGCGGGTTTGGCTTCGGTCATGCTTGGCTCCTTACTTGGCGGCTTCGCGCTGCTTCTCGGCCAGGATGGTCTTGGCGCGAGCAATGGCACGGCGGGTGTCGCCCAGCGTGGCGGTGTTGTTGAGTTGTTGCGTGGCCTTCTGCATGCGAAGACCGAAATGGGCCTTCTGCAGTGACTTGATCTCGGCTTCCAGGCCGGCCACATCCTTCTGGCGCAGTTCAGCAGATTTCATTGCATGTTCTCCTGAATCACTGACCCAGCATGCGCGTCACGAACGTGGTGCGCAGGGGAAGTTTGGCGGCGGCCAGGGCGAAGGCTTCGCGAGCGAGCTGCTCGGGCACGCCCACGATCTCGTACAGCACCTTGCCGGGCTGAATTTCGGCCACGTAGTATTCGACCGAGCCTTTGCCGTTGCCCATACGGACCTCGGCGGGTTTTTGCGAGATCGGCTTGTCCGGGAACACGCGAATCCAGATCCGGCCACCACGCTTGACGTGACGGGAGATCGCGCGGCGCGCGGCCTCGATCTGACGGGCCGTTAGGCGACCGCGGTCGGTGGACTTCAGGCCGAAGTCGCCGAAGGCGACCGTGGCGCCGCTGGTGGCGACGCCGGTGTTACGGCCCTTCTGCTCCTTGCGGTACTTGCGGCGAGCGGGTTGCAACATGTTTATTCTCCTTTGCCGTCCGCAGCTGCAGGTGCGGGTGCGTCTTTGCGTACGCGCTTAACGGCGGGTTTGGAATCACCACCCGTGGCTTCGGCAGGCTTGTCGCTGCCATCGGCCGGAGCGGTGTTGGTGCCACGGCGCACGGCGGCTCGGGCGGTCGGGCCGGCCGGACGCTCGCTGCGCTCACGGCGCGGGCCACGCGGGCGGCGCTCTTCTTCTGGGCGCGGCTCGGTCACCACCGGGGCGTCGTTGCGACCCAGGGTGTCGCCCTTGTAGACCCACACCTTCACGCCGATGACGCCATAAGTCGTCTTGGCTTCGGAGGTGCCGTAGTCGATGTCGGCGCGCAGGGTGTGCAGGGGCACGCGACCTTCGCGGTACCACTCGGTGCGGGCGATCTCGATGCCGTTCAGACGACCGGCGCTCATGATCTTGATGCCCTGAGCACCCAGGCGCATGGCGTTCTGCATCGCGCGCTTCATTGCGCGGCGGAACATGATGCGCTTCTCGAGCTGCTGGGTAATCGAGTCGGCGATCAGCTTGGCATCGATCTCGGGCTTGCGCACCTCTTCGATGTTGACGGCCACTGGCACGCCCAGCTTGGCGGCCAGCTCTTTCTTCAGCTTCTCGATGTCCTCGCCCTTCTTGCCGATCACCACGCCCGGACGTGCCGAGTAGATGGTGATGCGAGCGTTTTTGGCGGGGCGCTCGATGACCACGCGCGAGACGGCGGCGTTCTTGAGCTTGGCCTTCAGGTACTCACGCACCTTGATGTCTTCGGCCAGCATGCCGGCGAAGTCGCGGTTGCTGGCGTACCAACGGCTGGCCCAGTTGCGCGAGACGGCCAGGCGGAAGCCGGTCGGGTTGATTTTTTGTCCCATGTTCCTGTGCCTCTCAGTTGCCGACCGTCACGTAGATGTGACACGTGGGTTTGCTGATGCGGTTGCCGCGGCCCTTGGCGCGCGCCTCAAACCGTTTCAGCGTCGTGCCTTGCTCGACGTAGATCGTCTTGACGCGCAGCTCATCGATGTCGGCGCCGTCGTTGTGCTCGGCGTTGGCGATGGCGGACTCCAGGGCCTTCTTCACGATGCCGGCGGCCTTCTTCTGGGTGAAGGTCAGGATGTTGAGGGCCTGATCGACCTTCTTGCCACGAATCAGGTCGGCCACGAGGCGGCCTTTGTCCACCGACAGGCGCACGCCACGGACGACAGAGCGGGTTTCCGTACTCATGGTGGTTCCTTACTTCTTGGCTTTCTTGTCGCCCGGGTGACCCTTGAACGTGCGGGTCAGGGAGAACTCGCCGAGCTTGTGACCGACCATCTGGTCGGTGATGTACACGGGCACGTGCTGCTTGCCGTTGTGCACGGCAATCGTCAGACCGATGAACTCGGGCAGGATCATCGAGCGGCGCGACCAGGTTTTGACCGGCTTCTTGTCCTTATTGGCCTGGGCCTTCTCGACCTTGGCCATCAGGTGATGGTCCACGAAGGGACCTTTTTTGAGCGAACGAGACATTTGGTCAGCCCCTTACTTCTTGCGACGCGAGACGATCATCGACTGCGTGCGGCGGTTGTTGCGGGTGCGGTAACCCTTGGTCAGGTTGCCCCACGGATCCACCGGAGCGCGGCCTTCGCCGGTCTTGCCTTCACCACCACCGTGCGGGTGGTCGATCGGGTTCATCGCGGTACCACGCACGGTCGGGCGAATGCCCATGTGGCGCACGGCACCGGCCTTGCCGATCTGGCGCAGGCTGTGCTCGGTGTTGGACACCTCGCCGATGGTGGCGCGACAATCCACGTGGATCTTGCGCACTTCGCCAGAGCGCATGCGCACCTGGGCGTAGATGCCTTCACGGGCTAGCAGCACGGCGGAGGCACCGGCCGAGCGCGCGATCTGCGCACCCTTGCCAACCTGCAGCTCGATGCAGTGGATGGTCGAACCCACAGGGATGTTGCGGATCGGCAAGGTGTTGCCCACGCGGATCGGCGACTCCGAGCCCGACAACAACGTGGCGCCCACCTCGACGCCGCGCGGTGCAATGATGTAGCGGCGCTCGCCATCGGCGTAGCACAGCAGCGCAATATGTGCGGTGCGGTTCGGGTCGTACTCGATTCGCTCGACCTTTGCCGGAATGTTGTCCTTGTTGCGGCGGAAGTCGACTACGCGATAGTGGTGCTTGGCACCACCGCCCTTGTGGCGCGTCGTGATGTGGCCGTTGTTGTTGCGGCCAGCCTTCTGGAACTGGGGCTCCAGCAACGGCGCGTAGCCATCCCCCTTGTGCAGGTGATCGCGCGTGACCTTCACCATGCCGCGACGGCCTGGCGAAGTCGGTTTCATCTTGATGACAGCCATGATTACGCGGCCTCCCCACCGAAGTTGAGTTCCTGACCGGGCATCAGCGTAACGTAGGCTTTGCGCACGTGGTCGCGGCGGCCAACGGTCTTGCCGAAGCGCTTGGTCTTGCCCTTTTGGTTCACGACCGACACACCCTTGACCTGCACCTTGAACATCAGTTCGACAGCGGCTTTGATCTCGGGTTTGGTGGCGTCGCGCAGGACCTTGAAGAGCACGGCGTTGGATTGTTCAGCGGCCTGCGTGGCCTTCTCGGACACGATCGGTGCCACGAGGACCTGCATCAGGCGACCTTCGTCGTATTGGGCGGTGCTCATGCGAACATCTCCTTGAGCTGGTCAATCGCCGCTTTGGTGACGATCACTTGCTTGTAGTGCACCAGCGACAGCGGGTCGGCGTAACGGGGCTCCACCACCAGAACGTTGACCAGGTTGCGCGAGGCCAGGTACAGGTTCTCATCAACCTCGTCCGCGATCACGAGGACCGACGACTTCAAGTTCATGGCCTTGAACTTGTCGGCCAGCTGCTTGGTCTTGGGCGAGTCGACCTTGATCGACTCAACCACGGACAGGCGGCCTTCACGCACGAGTTGCGAGAAGATGGACGCCATACCGGCGCGGTACATCTTCTTGTTGATCTTCTGGGTGAAGTTCTCGTCCGGGCTATTCGGGAAGATGCGACCGCCCCCGCGCCACAGCGGCGAGGACGTCATACCGGCGCGTGCACGGCCAGTGCCCTTCTGCTTGAACGGCTTCTTGGTCGAGTGCTTGACCATCTGGCGGTCTTTTTGCGCACGCGTTCCTTGACGGGCATTGGCCTGATACGCCACCACGAGTTGGTGGATCAGGGCTTCGTTGTAGTCACGGCCAAACACGGTCTCGGGCACGTCCAGCTTGGACGCGGCCTGACCTTGGTCGTTGAGGAGTTCGACTTGCATCAGTTCGCTCCTTTGGCGGCGCTGGCCTTGACGGCGGGACGCACGGTGACGAAACCGCCCTTGGCACCGGGCACGGCGCCACGAATCAGCAGCAGCTGACGGGCTTCGTCGATGCGCACGATGTCGAGGTTCTGAATAGTCTTGGTGACGTCGCCCAGGTGGCCCGTCATCTTTTTGCCCGGGAACACGCGGCCCGGGTCTTGCGCCATGGAAATTGAACCCGGCACGTTATGCGAACGGCTGTTGCCGTGCGACGCGCGCTGCGAGCTGAAGTTGTGGCGCTTGATGGTGCCGGCAAAGCCTTTGCCGATCGAGGTGCCCTGCACGTCGACCTTCTGGCCTTGCGAGAACAGCTTCTTGACGTCGACGACGTCGCCCGGCTTGTACTCGGCGGCGACCTCGGCGGTCACGCGGAACTCGAGGATGATCTCGCCGGCTTCGACACCCGCCTTGGCGAGGTGGCCCGCAATGGGCTTGATGACGCGTGAGGCACGGCGCTTACCGAACGTGACCTGCAGCGCGTCGTAGCCATCGTTGGCCTGGGTTTTGACCTGGGTGACGCGGTTGTTTGACACGTCGACCACCGTGACAGGCACTGCGTCCCCGTCATCGGTGAACAGGCGCATCATGCCCACCTTGCGGCCCAACAACCCGAGGGAGTTGCTCAGACTCATTGTTTTCTCCGTTCCCGACTTCAATTGGCCGGGGCTGATGGCGCGCGGCCCGAGAACCGCGCTTGAATGGCCCACACTTAGGTGCCGCCACGAAATCTCCGGCCCGCAAGCCGGAAAGCCCGCCAGTATAGCCAGCGGGCTCTCTTTGTGCAAGTCCGCCGGGCGAAAGCCCGACAAACAGATCAGCAGCAAATTACTGCAGCTTGATCTCCACGTCCACGCCGGCAGGCAGGTCAAGTTTCATCAGCGCGTCCACCGTCTTGTCGGTCGGGTCCACGATGTCCATCAGGCGCTGATGGGTGCGAATCTCGAGCTGGTCGCGGCTGGTCTTGTTCACGTGCGGCGAGCGCAGGATGTCAAACCGCTTCATGCGCGTCGGCAAAGGCACGGGGCCCTTGACGATGGCACCGGTGCGCTTGGCGGTTTCGACGATCTCGGCGGCCGAGGTGTCGATCAGCTTGTAGTCGAACGCCTTGAGGCGAATCCGGATTTTTTGTTTGGTAGCAGCCATGAAACCGCTCCTTACTCGATGATTTTGGCCACGACGCCGGCGCCGACGGTGCGACCGCCCTCGCGGATGGCGAAGCGCAGACCTTCTTCC
>NZ_CCAE010000042.1 GCF_000723405.1 Hydrogenophaga intermedia
GGTTTTGTCGCGTTGACGGTCAAGCAACTTGCTCGTCTATGCTGAGCACTTTGACTGAAAAGGTTTGAACGAGATGCTGGCGACCAAAGGAATGCGCTTCCCAATCGACGTCATTCTGGTGTGCATTCGCTGGTATGCAGCGTATCCGTTGAGCTACCGCCACCTGGAGGAAATGATGCAGGAACGAGGTGTGTTTGTCGACCATTCCTCTATCAACCGCTGGGCGATCCGGTTTCTTCCATTGCTTGAAAAAGTCTTTCGCAAACACAAGCGCCCGGTGGGCGGCAGCTGGCGCATGGACGAAACCTATATCAAGGTCAAAGGCGTCTGGAAATACCTCTACCGCGCAGTGGACAAGGAGGGAAAGACGGTCGACTTTCTGCTGACGGCCCAGCGCGACAAGGCCGCAGCCGTGCGCTTCTTTGACAAGGCCATGAAGGCCAGCGGTGTTCCCGAGAAGGTCACCCTGGACAAGAGCAGCGCCAACAAGGCAGCCATGGATGAGATCAATGCCCGAGGCGAAATGCCGATCATCGTGCGGCAAATCAAATACCTGAACAACATCGTGGAGCAGGACCATCGGGCCATCAAACGGGTCACCAAACCAATGCTCAACTTCAAGTCATTTCGAGCCGCCAAAAATGTCCTGGCCGGCATCGAGCTGATGCACATGATCCGCAAAGGTCAGCTCCTGCTGGAAGGCGGTATCAAGCTGTCTTTTGCCGACCAGTTTTATGTATTGTCAGGACAAATCCGTCCCGTTTGAAGAACTGGCATCCGTTCCTACCCCAAACTCGTTTATCAACTGGCAACGCGACAGAACCCTGTCGGGCGGCAAGTTCGAGGTGTCCATCCACGCCGCCGGTGAGATCGTGCCCGCCTTCGGCGTGGTCGACGCGATCCAGGACAACACCATCGAGATGGCGCAGACCGCGTCGTACTACTTCACCGGCAAGGACCCGATCTTCGCCTTCGGCTGCGCCGTGCCCTTCGGCCTGACCGCGCGCCACATGGACGCCTGGATGGAGCACGGCAACGGCCGCAAGCTCATGGACGAGTTCTACGCCAAGTTCAACATCCTCTCCATGAGCTCCGGCAACACCGGCACCCAGATGGGTGGCTGGTACCGCAAGGAAATCAAGACCGTGGCCGACCTCAAGGGCCTGAAGATGCGCATGGGCGGCGGCCTGTTCGGCGAGTCCATGGCCAAGCTGGGCGTGGTGGCGCAGAACATGCCCGCCGGCGAGGTGTACCAGGCCCTGGAAAAAGGCACGCTGGACGCCACCGAGTTCGTCGGCCCCTTCGACGACGAGCGCCTGGGCTTCAACAAGGTCGCGCCCTTCTACCACTACCCCGGCTGGTGGGAAGGCGGCGCCGAGCTCGAGTTCTTCATCAACAAGAAGGCCTTCGACGCCCTGTCGGCCGAGAACAAGGCCATCGTGCGCGCCGCCGGTGCGGTGGCCGCGCGCGACATGACCGCCAAGTACGACGCGCAGAACCCGCTGGCCCTCAAGCGCCTGGTGGCCTCGGGCACCAAGCTCATCGCCTTCCCCAAGGCCGTGATGGACGCCGGCTTCAAGTCCGCGCAGGAAGTGTTCGCCGCGCACGAGGCCAAGTCGCCCGAATTCAAGAAGATCCACCAGGACATGCGCGCCTTCCAGCGCGACCAGATCCTGTGGAGCCGCTTCTCCGAGTGGCGCTACGACAGCTACATCACCTCGGCCAAGATCTGAACGGTCCGGCCCCGAGAAGAAGCCCGCCAGCCGGCGGGCTTTTTTTTCGCCTGAATCAGCGCTAAAATCAGCTCTTATTTTGGAGCGAAATATGAACACCATTCTCGCCGACCAAACCGTGAGCATGTCGGACTTCAAGAAGAACCCCGCGGCCGTCTTGCGTGGGGCAAAGCACAAACCCGTGGCCGTGCTCAGCCACAACCGACCGGCTTTCTACATGCTCAAGCCCAGCCTTTTCGAGGCCATCATGGAAGAACTGATCGATCAGGAGCTCCAGGCCAAGGTGGCTGCGCGGCTCGCGGAGAAGATCGAAGCTGTCGAAGTCGACATCGACAGCGTGTGACCCGTGGCCAAGGCCAAAGCACCCTTGCCAGCACCCGTGGCAGCGCCCTCGCCACACAAGTACAAGCTGAAGTTCCTGCCCTCCGCGCTGGACGAATGGAAGGCCCTGGATGGATCCGTGAAGGAGAACTTCAGGAAGCTGTTGAAATCGCGGCTGGACAATCCGCATGTGCCTGGCGCCGAGCTTCGGGGCGAACTCCGCGGTTACTACAAGATCAAGCTGCGCAAGCAGGGCTATCGCCTGGTGTATGGCGTGGAGGACGACGCACTCGTCGTGATGGTCATGGCCGTCGACAAACGAGAAGATTCCGAGGCCTACGCATCGGCCATCGCTCGCTTGCAGCCGGCCAGCAAACGAATCGCGAAAGCGGGTTCTGGCGACGCGGCACCGCAGAAGCACACACGCCCGGGCAAACGACGTCAGTGACCACATGAACCCACCCACGCTGTTCTCGCCCGAAGCCACCGCCGCGGCCCTGCCTTATCCCGAACTGGCCGATGCCATCGCCGCGCTGCTGCGCGACCCGGCAGTGAAGGTGCCGGCGCGAACCGTGTTGCCGCTGCCGGCGGGGGGTGTGCTGATCGCCATGCCCGCCACGGACGCGCGCGTGGCCATCACCAAGCTGATCAGCTTCGTCGCCGACAACGCCGCGCGCGGCCTGCCCGGCATCCAGGGCGACGTCATCGTGTTCGATGCGCGCGATGGCCGCCGCCTGGCCCTGCTCGACGGACCCACGGTCACGGCGCGGCGCACCGCCGCCGTGTCGTTGCTGGCCGCGCAACGGCTCGCGCCACGCACCGACGGCCCGCTGCTGATCGTGGGCGCTGGCGTGCAGGGGCGCGCGCACCTGGAGGCCTTCGCCAGCGGGCTGGGCGTGACGCAGGTGCGCGTGGCCTCGCGCAGCGCCGCGAGCGCCGATGCGCTGGTGGCACACGCACGCCACCTGGGCCTGGAAGCGAGCCGCGTGGACGACGCCGACGCCGCGCTGGCCGATTGCCCCCTCGTGGTGAGCGCCACGCCCGCGCAAGCCGCGTCGCTGCACGCCACGCCGCGCGACGATGCCTTCATCGCCGCCGTCGGCGCCTTCACGCCCGCGATGCTCGAATGGGCGCCCGATGTCTGCCGCCACATCGCCGCGCGCGGCACGCTCGCCGTGGACACGCGCGACGCCGACCACGAGGCCGGCGACCTGCTGCAGGCCGGCCTCGACGTCACCGCCGTGCCCACGCTGGCCGACTGGCTCGACCGCCCGCGACCGAACGGCCCGGTGTTCTTCAAGAGCTGCGGCTGGGCCGGCTGGGACCTGGCGGCCGCCCGCCTTGTCGCGGCCGAATTCATCAGAACCGACGCATGAACCACGAACACGACTACACCAGCGATGCCGTGCGCCAATTGCGCACCGACCTCGCGCTCGCGCTGCGCGCCGCCGCGCACTTCGGCCTGTCCGAGGGCGTGTGCAACCACTTCAGCGTGGAGCTGCCCGACGGCTCGGGCCGCTTCCTGCTCAACCCACGCGGGCTGCTGTGGCAGGAGGTGCAAGCCGACGACATCGTGATGGTGGACACGCAGGGCCAGGTGCTGGCGGGTCGCCACCCGGTGGAGAGCACGGCCATGCACATCCACGCCGGCATGCACCGCGTGGCGCGCCAGGCCGTGGTGCTGCACACGCACATGCCCTACGCCACCGCGCTCACGCTCACGCGCGGCCGCGCGCTGGACACCACGCTGTCGCAGAACGCCATGCGCTTCCATGGCCGCGTGGGCACCGACCCGGTCTACAACGGCCTCGCGCTCGACCACGCCGAGGGCGAGCGCATCGCGCGCGCCATGGGCGACGCCGACGTGGCCTTCCTGGCCAACCACGGCGTCATCGTCTGCGGCGCGCGCATCGACCACGCCTTCGACGACCTGTACTACCTGGAACGCGCCTGCATGGCGCAGGTGATCGCCGCGTCCAGCGGGCTGCCGCTCGCGCCCAGCACGCCCGAGATGGCCGCGCGCGTGGCCGAACAGACGCTGGGCGAGCGCCTGCAGTCGGAGCTGTTCTTCGAGGCGCTGCGCCGCCGCCTGTGAAGCCGCGTCAGCCGACGACGAAGATGTCGGCGTGGAAGCGCTCGGGTGGCAGGCCCAGTGCCGCGCACTGCGCCCGAACCGCGGACACCATCGCGGGCGCGCCGCAGCAGTAGACCTCGGCGCCTTGCAGGTCGTCGGCCACCGCGCGCACGGCCGTGTCGACGCGGCCGTGGTGGCCCTGCAGGGCCTGCGCGTCGGCTTCGTTCTCCAGCGCGGGCACGAAGCGCCAGTCGGGCAGGCCACGCGCCCACTTCTGCACGTGCTCCAGCAGGTACAGGCCCGAGCGATCGCGCGCCCCCCACACCAGCGTCACCGGCCGCGTCGATTTCTGGCGCAGCAGGTGATCGAGCAGCGACTTCACCGGCGCGAAGCCGGTGCCGCCGCACACGCACAACAGCGGCCGGTCCGACGCCGGGTCGATCTCCACCTGGCCGAAGGGCAGTTCCACGTCCAGCGTGTCGCCGGGCTGCAGCCCGGGCGCTAGCGCGCTGAAGCGCCCCCCGGCCACGTGGCGCACGTGCAGTTGCACGCCATCGCTTTCGTGCGGCGGGTTGGCCATGGAGTAGCTGCGCTGTTCGCCATCAGGCAGTTGCACCTGCAGGTACTGCCCGGCGCGAAAGCGCGCGCGCTTGCCCGCGGGCAGGCGCAGTTGCAGCAGGCTGACGTCGGGCGCGGCCAGGGTGTTGCGGTAGACCTTGAGCCGCAGGCGCTGGCGCGCGCCCGGCTCGGCGCGGCGCCAGCTCGCGGGGGCGATGCTCAGGTCGCTGCGCGGGCGGCACTGGCACAGCAGTTGCTGCCCCGGTGGCGTCGCCTCGGCGGAGACGACACCGAGCTCGAACTCACCTTCTTCGACGCGCGCGGCGCAATTGCCGCACACGCCCTTGCGGCAGGAATAGGGCATCTCGATGCCCGCCTTCAGCGCCGCGTCGAGCACGGTGTCGGTGGGCTCGCAGGCGAAGGACACGTCGGTGCCGGCGATGCGGATCTGGTGGGTCATGCGAACAAGAGGGAAGCGGGTTCAGGCCGGCGTTGAGGTCGGCGTTGGGCCCATCACCAGGCGCAGGCTGCGCAGCAGCGCATCGGGCCGCGCCTGGCCGGTGCCGGCGATGTCCATCGCGCTGCCGTGGCCGGTGCTGGCCAGCAGCACGTCGGCACCGATGGACAGGGCGCTGGCGCCCTGCGGGGCGAGCAGCTTGATGGGGATGTGGCCCTGGTCGTGGAACATGGCCACGTACAGGTCGTGCGGGCGGCGCGCGTGGTCGGCCAGCAGCACGTCGGCGCCTTGCGGTTCGCCCACGTCCACTCCCTGCTCGCGCAGGGTTCGCGCGGCGGGCACGGTGCAGCGCGCGTCGTGCGGGCCGAACAGCTCGCCCTCGGACGCGTGCGGGTTCACGCCGAACAGCGCCACGCGCGGCTCGGCGACGCCCAGGCGCCGGCAGGCGCGCACGCCGGCCTGCGTGGCGGCCACCACCAGGGCCGGGTTCAGGCGCGACAGCGCGCGCTCCACGCTTTCGTGCAGCGTGGCGTGCACGATGCGCAGGCCACCGCCGATGAGCAGCAGGAAGACCTCGTCCTCGCTTTGGCCGCAGACCGAGGCGACCAGGCTCGGGTAACCGCTGAAGCGGATGCCGGCCTGCGCGATGGCGGTTTCGTGGTGCGGGCCCGCCACCACGGCCTGCACCTCGCCCGCGCGGCAGGCTTCGATGGCCGCGCTCGCACTGGCCACGGCGCTGCGGCCGGCCTCGGCGTCGATGCGGCCGGGCCGGTGCGCGCCGGCGGGCAGGCCGCCCACGTGCACCTGCGCGAGGCCTTTCAGAAGGTGCTCCAGGCCCAGGGCCTGCGCGGTGGCGCGCAGCACCTCGCCCGGTCCGTAGACCACGAGGCGCTCGCGCTCCTCGGGCGCCAGCTCGGCCAGCGCCTTGAGCACGATCTCGGGTCCGACGCCGTTCGGATCGCCCAGGCTCAGGGCCACGCGCGGACTCATCGCTCGCTCCGGGCGCTCACAGCGGCAGCGCCATCAGCGTGTCGGTGACGGTGCTGTCGCACACCGCCACGCGCTCGGCCAGCAGCAGCTTCCCGTCCACCCGCACGAAGCGGTCGCGGTAAACGCCGGTGGCGAAGAGCCGCGTCTCGCCGTGCGCCATGATGCGCGCCACCATGAACGGCGTGCTTGCGCGCGCCGAGTGCTCGTCGGCCGCCTCCAGCAGCGGCACGCCGAGCAGGTGGCGGTAGCGCTGGCGCTCGTAGATGTTGGCCTCGCGCAGCGCGGCCACGCGGTCCTCCAACATGGCGCGCGAGTCGGCCCAGACGATGCCGGCCGGCAGGCCCTGCTGCTCGTTCTCCACGTGCGTGATGCGGTAGTGCGCATCGGGCGCGAAGAAGTCGGGCCACTGCTCCAGGCGGTCGCTGTCGATGGTTTCGGCGTAGGCCGCGTGAAAGGCCATGAGGTTCAGCAGATCGATCACGCCGCCACCCCCATGTGCTGGCGGTAGGCCTTCCAGAAGCCGCGCACCGAGGTTTCGGTGGCCCGGCCTTCGCCCGAGGCCACCACGTCGCCGCCCATGGCCACCACGGCGTGCTGGTCGCGCGCGCCGGCGATGCCACGTTGCACGAAGCCACCCACCGCGCCGTCTTCCATGGAGATGAAGCCCGCCGGGCCCACCAGGTTGCACTGCTTGAGGCGCATGCGCAATTGCTCGGGCGTGTCGTCCTCGAAGCCCAGGTAGACCCAGTGCAGCTCGCTGCGGTCCTTGCCCTTGGTGACCACCTGGCGCACGGCCAGGCAGTTCTGGATCTGCTGCAGCACGAAGCCCGGAAACACCGAGAGGATCTGCAGCGTGATGCCATCGGGCCACTCGTCGAAGCCGGCGAGCACGCTCGGGTCCTTCAGGCGGTAGCGGTCGTGGTCGGAGCGCAGGCCCTGCTCCTTGTACGACTCGTCCTTGGCCGCTGGGTCGATCATCGAATAGCTCACGTGGTTGCCGCCCGATTCGTCCACGATCACCCCGCCCTTCTGCGAGAGGCGGTTGAGTTCGAAGGTGGTGAAGAACAGGTGCAGCAGGCTCGCGTGGTAGCTGTCGCGCACGTTCTCCACGTAGAGCTTCCAGTCGTTGGGCAGGGCCTGGGTGAAGCGGCCGATGACCTTCACCGGTTTGTGCAGCACGCGTTCGATGCGCGCGCAGATGTCCTCGCCCAGGTACTCCTCGATCGGCGGCACGTCATCGCTGAAGCTGCCGAAAACCAGACCGCAGTACACGGCCACGCGCAGCTTGCGCGGGCCGTGCTCTTCCTTGCAGAAGTCGGGCGGCATGCCGCCCTGGCCCTTCACGCCCTTCTCGAAAGCCACGCCGGTGAGATCGCCCTGGCGGTTGTAGCTCCAGGCGTGATACACGCACTGGAAGCTCTCGGCCTTGCCGGATTTCTCCAGCGCGATCAACGCGCCGCGGTGGGCGCAACGGTTCTCGAACGCGTACACCTCGCCGTCGGCGTCGCGCACCACCACCACGGGCGTCTCGCCCACGTGCGTGGTGCGGTAGCTGCCGTCCTCGGGCAGCTCCGCGTCGAGGCACAGGTAGTTCCAGGTGGCACCGCGAAACACACGGTCCTGCTCCTGCGCGTGGATGTCATCGTCTGCGTACACCGCGTAGGGCACGCGGGTGAGCCGATCGGCCCAATGAATGGCTTGCACGTCTGGCATGTCGTCGGTCACTCGAGGGTCACGTTGGCGGCCTTGATCACGCGGGCCCACTTCTCGGACTCGGCTTTGATGAAGGCACCCGTCTGCTTCGGCGTCTGCCCACCCGGCTCGGCGCCCTGCGCGGCGAACTTCTCGCGCACGTCGGGCAGGGCCATCGCGGCGGCGAAGTGCTTCTGGATCTGCACCGCCACCGCCTCGGGCGTGCCCGATGGCGCGACCACGCTGAAGAAGGTCACGGCCTGCATGTCGGGCAACTTGAGCTCGGTGAAGGTCGGCACGTCGGGCAGCGCCTTCGAGCGGCGCTCGTCCGCCACCGCCAGCACCTTGATGCGCTTGCTCTGGTGGTATTGCGCCGAGGAGGCGATGTTGTCGAAGAACACGTCCACCTGGCCACCGACGAGATCGGTCAGCGCGGGCGCCGTGCCGCGGTAGGGGATGTGCACCATGCGCGTGCCGGTGAGCTGCATGAACAGGTTGGCCGTGAGGTGCGAGGTGGAGCCGTTGCCCTGCGAGGCGTAGGTCACCTTGTCGGGGTTGGCTTTGAGATAGGCGATGAACTCGGCCAGGTTGTTGGCCGGCACCTTGGTGGAAACGCCCAGCACGTTGGGCACCGTGGCCACCACCGTCACCGGCACCCACTTGGTGGGGTCGAACGGCATGGTCTTGTAGAGGTGGTGGTTGATGGCGATCGGGCCGGGCGGCGACACCAGCAGCGTGCTGCCGTCGGCTTCGGCGCGCGCGACGAACTCGCCTCCGATGTTTCCGCCTGCACCGGTGCGGTTCTCCACCACGATGCCCGCGGGATAGGCATCGCGCATCTTCTCGGCGAGTACGCGCGGCAGCACGTCGGCGGTGCCACCCGCAGGGAACGGCACCACCAGGCGCAGCAGCTTGGGCGATGCACCCGACTGGGCCAGCGCGTTCAAGGGAAGCGCGGCGCACAGGCCGGCGGCGATCGACGCCGCCGCGAGGGCGCGTCGCGTGATTCGTGGGGAGTTCATGTCATTCCTCTGCGTGGGGTGGGCGAAACGTGTCGGCCAATCACCGGCACGGCGGCGCAGTCTAGGCGCGTGCTTGATGCACATCAACGAATTCGCACAAAATGTGCGCCATGCGAACTTCATCCAAACCATCAAGCACGGCCGGCCACGCCAGCGTGACCCATGACACGGACGAGCGGTCCGAGCGCGGCGAACGCGACTACGTCATGGCGCTGGAGAAGGGCCTCGCCATCATCGAAGCCTTTGGCCAGTTGCGCGGCGCGGCCACGCTCACGCAGCTCGCCGAGGTCACGGGCCACACCAAGGCCTCGGTGCGCCGCTCGCTGCACACGCTGTGCCACCTGGGCTACGCCACGCAGGACGGTCGCCAGTTCCAACTGGCCGCGCGCGCCTTGCGCCTGGGCTCGGCCTTCGTGGTGTCGGACGCGCTCACGCGCCTGGCGCAGCCCATCCTGGAGACCACCGCCGAGCGCACGAAGGAATCGGCCTCCATCGCGGTGCTCGATTCGCAGGACTCGGTCTTCGTCGCACGCGCCACGCACCGGCGCAGCCTGTCGGTGGGGCTGGGCGTGGGCGCGCGGCTGCCGGCCTACGCCAGCGCCACGGGCCGCGTGCTGCTGGGCGGGCAGCCGCGCGACTGGGTGCGCTTCATGCTCAACCGCATGGGCCGGCCCGCGCTCACGGTCAAGACCATCACCAGCCTGCCCAAGGTGATACAGCAGGTGGACCTGGCGCAGCGGCAGGGTTACGCGCTGTGCGACCAGGAACTCGAAATCGGCCTGCGCTCGATCGCGGTGCCCATCCTCGACCGCCGTGGCCGCACCATCGCGGCGATGAGCCTGTCGGTGGCGACGAGCCGCATGGACGTGCCCACCATCCTGGAGAAGCTGCTGCCCGAGCTGGAGCGCGCGAAGCAGAAGTTTCCCGCGCTGCTGTAAGACGCGCTTCAGCGCGCGGGCCGCCTTCGGGCCTTCGCACCGCGCCGTGCGCTCGCGCGCAGCGTGCCCAGCAGCTTGTCGGCCGCCGGTGTGCGCAGCCCGCCGCGCAGCATGATGAGCCCCACCGGTGGCAACTCGATCGGCACCGGCAGCGCCAGGGTTCGCGCCAGTTGCTCGCCTTCCAGGTAGCGCGCCACCTCGTGTGCAACGAAGGCCACGCGCCGGTGCTGGCGCAGGAAGCTCAGCGTCACCAGGAAAGACGCGGTCTCCACGATGTCCGCCGGCGGCTCCAGGCCGTGCTTGTAGAACATCTGGTTGAGCTTGATGCGCGACGAGGCCCAGGGCGGTGGCACCACCCAGGGCTGCGCGGCCAGGTCCGCCCAGCCGGGTTTTCGCAGGCGGGCCAGGGCATGGTCGCTCGCCACCACCACGCTCATCGCCTCGGTGTACAGCGCCTCTGTCTCCAGGTCGGGCGAGGCGTAGCCTGGCTCCAGGCGGCCCACGATGAAGTCCAGCTCGCCCACGCGCAGGCGCGGCAACAGGCGCGACAGGTCGCCCTCTTCCACCAGCACCGCCGTGCGCGGCGCTTCCTGTTTCAGGCGGCTCACGGCCTCCATCAGCAGGCCCGGCGTGGCCACCACCATGGCGCCCACGCGGATGCGCCCGGCCCCGCCGCTGGCCACGGCAGAGATGTCCTCGCGCGTGCGGTCGAAGTCGGCCAGCACCGAGCGCGCGAAACGCGCCACCTTCTGCCCATAGGCCGTGGGTTCCGTGCCGCGCGTGGAGCGCACGAACAGCTCCAGCCCGAACAGGCGCTCGATCTCGGCGAGCGACTTGCTCACCGCCGGCTGCGTGAGCGAGAGAAACTCGGCCGAGCGCCCGAGGTGGCGGAACTCGTCGAGCGCCACGATCAGCTGCAGGTGTTTGAGCTTGAGGTTGGAACGCAGCACGCGGTCGATGTCGCTCATGGGGGTGGGCTCCGGTTTGGTGTACATGAAGAATATGACATGCAGCATGTCCACTTCTTCATTGGTTGGACATGGTGACAGCCACCAGAATGCGGCGCGTTCCCCCACACACAACGACAGGAGACAAGCCATGCACATGAACCGCCGCCAACTCATGCTCGGCACCGTGGGCGCCGCCCTCGGGGGCGCCGCGCCGCTGCTGCGTGCCGCCGCTTACCCCGAGCGCCCCATCACCTTCATCTGCCCCTGGCCCGCGGGCGGCACCGGCGACATGACCATGCGCGCCCTGTGCGTGGCCGCCAGCAGCGCGCTCGCCCAACCCGTGGTGGTGGAGAACCGCGCGGGGGCCTCCGGCATGCTGGGGCTCAAGGCACTCGCCATGGCGCGGCCCGACGGCTACACGGTGGGCCAGATCCCGATCTCGGTGACGCGCTTCTCGCAACTGGGCAGCGTGCAGCTCGACCCGATGAAGGACCTCACCTACCTGGCCCGCACCTCGGGGCAGACCTTCGGCATCGCGGTGCGCGCGGACTCGCCTCACAAGACCCTGAAGGACTTGGTCGCAGCGGCCAAGGCCGCCCCCGGCAAGCTCACCTACGGCAGCGCGGGCGTGGGTGGCGCCACGCACGTGGGCATGGAGGAGTTCGCCTTGGCCGCCGGCATCGAGCTCAACCACGTGCCCTACAAGGGCGGCGCGCCCGCCCTGCAGGATCTCTTGGGCGGCCAGATCGACGCGCTGGCCGACTCCAGCTCCTGGGCGCCGCATGTGAAGTCGGGCAAGCTGCGCCTGCTGGCCACCTGGGGCGTGCAGCGCACCCGCGAGTTCGCGGACGTGCCGACGCTCAAGGACTCGGGCTACGACGTGGTGGTGGACGCGCCCAATGGCGTGGGCGCGCCGAAGGGACTGGACCCGGCCATCGAGAAGCGCCTGCGCGAGGCCTTCAAGACCGCCGCCGCGAGCCCCGAGTTCGCGGCCGCCTGCGGCAAGATCGACGCGCCGCTGATGTACCTGGACGGGCCCGACTACGCCAGCTACGTCGCCACCACCTACCGCAAGGAAACGCAGCTCATCGAGCGGCTGAAACTGCGCGAACTGATGAGCAAGAGCTGATGCCCGTGGTCGACGCCTCGCCGCTGATCCGCCTGCACGCCAGCGACAACGTGCTGGTGGTGCGCCAGCCGCTGGCGCTGGGGCAGGCGCTGCCGGGCTTCGGCCTGCGCGCGAAGGCGCAACTGCCGGCCGGCCACAAGATCGCGGCGCGCGACATCGCGGCCGGCGAGCGGGTGCTCAAGTACAACGTGGTCATCGGCCGGGCCGCGCGCGACATCGAGGCCGGCGAGCACGTGCACGGCCACAACCTCGACCTCGCGCACGAGGCGCACGACCCCGGCTTCGGCCTGGACGTGAAGCCCGTGGACCACGTGCCCGAGTCCGCGCGCGCCCGTTTCATGGGGTTCGTGCGCCCGGACGGCCGCGTGGGCACGCGCAACTTCATCGGCATCCTCAGCTCGGTGAACTGTTCCGCCACGGTGATACACCGCATCGCCGCGCACTTCACGCCCGAGCGCCTGGCCGACTACCCCAATGTCGACGGCGTGGTGGCGTTCGCGCAGACCAGCGGCTGCGGCATGTCCAGCCCCAGCGAGCACTTCGACCTGCTGCGCCGCACGATCGGCGGCTACGCCAGCCACCCCAACCTGGCGGGCGTGCTGATCGTGGGCCTGGGCTGCGAGCGCAACCAGGTGGCCGATCTCATGGCCTCGCAAGGCCTGAGCGAAGGCCCGCTGATGCGCGGCTACGTGATGCAGGACGTGGGTGGCACGCGCGCCACCATCGCCGCCGGCGTGGCCGCCGTGCAGGCCATGCTGCCGCTGGCCAATGCCGCGCGGCGTCAGCCCGTGAGCGCGGCGCACCTGAAGGTGGGCCTGGAGTGCGGTGGCTCGGACGGCTTCTCCGGCATCGGCGCCAACCCCGCCCTGGGCGCGGCCATGGACCTGCTGGTGCGCCATGGCGGCACGGCCATCCTGTCGGAAACGCCGGAGATCCACGGCGTGGAGTTCATGCTCACGCGCCGCGCGGTGAGCCCCGCCGTGGGCCAGAAGTTGCTGGACCGCCTGGCCTGGTGGACCGAGTACACGCGCGGCCACCAGGCGCAGTTCAACGGCGTGGTGGGCGCGGGCAACCAGGCCGGCGGCCTGGCCAACATCGTGGAGAAATCGCTCGGCTCGGCCATGAAGGGCGGCACCACGCCACTGGTGGACGTGGTGCGCTACGCCGAGCGCATCGACACGCCCGGCCTGGTGTTCATGGACTCGCCGGGCTACGACCCGGTGGCCACCACGGGCCAGATCGCCAGCGGCGCCAACCTCATCTGCTTCACCACGGGGCGCGGCAGCATGTTCGGCAGCAAGCCAGCGCCCACCATCAAGCTGGCCAGCAACACGCCCATGTTCCAGCGGCTGGAAGAGGACATGGACATCAACTGCGGCCTGGTGATCGACGGCGAGCTCGACATCCCGCGCATGGGCGAGCGCATCTTCGAGCACATCCTGCGCACCGCGTCAGGAGAACGCACGAAGAGCGAACAACTGGGCCTGGGCGACCACGAGTTCGTGCCCTGGCACCTGGGCATCGTGAGCTGAGCGCGGCTCAGACGAAACGCGCGATCTGCGCCACGTCCTCCGGAAAGAGTTGACCCTTCTCGGCCATCACCACGCGGCCATCGCGGCCCCGCACCAGGGTCATGGGCAGCGCCTTGCTCGGCCGTGGCAGCACGCGATCGATGGCGGGCGTGGTGATGCCGGTGGGGAACGTGTAGCCGCGCCGCGCCAGGTAGCGCCGCGCATCCTCTTCCCGTTTGTCGATGGACAGGCCCAGCATCTTCAGGCCGCGCGGGCGCTGTTCGTCCCACAGCTTCTGCATCAGCGGCGTCTGCTCGGCGCAGTAGGGGCACCAACTGGCCCACCAGTAGATGAGCACCACCTGACCTTCGGCCTGCGCGGCGCGAAAGTGGCCGCCATCGAAGAGGGGCACGTCGGGCAGGGCCAGCGGGGCACCGATGGCGGGCACCGGCACCGGCACCTGCGGCGCGGCGTGCGCCAGGGGCACGGACGCCAGCGGCGTGGCGCCTAGGGCCTTGATGAGGGTTCGTCTGAGCATGCGTGGGCTCCGTCGCGCGGCGAAGAATCTGACGATTCTGCCGCGCCGGCTTTCACGCTGGAGGCAGGCCAAACCCTAGCGCCGGGCCTGCGGCCATTGAAACAGCGGCGGTTGCCGTTCGGTGAAGCGGCGCACCGCGTCCCGGTGGTACGCACTGGCCAGCGCCAAGGCCTGGCCGTGTGATTCGTGCGCCAGCGTGGCTGGCAGATCGTTGTCGAACGCACCTTGAAAGTGGCGCTTGGCCAGCGCAAGGGCCAGGGGTGATGCCTGGGTCAGCGCCCCGGCCATGGCCTGCGCGCGCGCCAGCAGGGCATCGCTGGCCACCACCTCCAGGGCCACGCCCATGGCCTGCGCTTCGGCGGCGTCGATTTCGCGAGCCGACAACACCAGCTCACGCGCGCGCTGCAGGCCGACCACACGCGGCAGCGTGTACAACGCGCCGCAGTCGGGGATCAGGCCCACGCGGCCGAACACCATGCACAGTCGCGCGCGTTCGCCCAGCAGCACCATGTCGGCCAACAGCAGCAGGCTGAAGCCGGCGCCATACGCCACGCCATCGGCGGCGGCGATCACGGGCCGCTCGAAGCCGTGCAAGGCGAGCGTCATGTCGCGGTAAAGGTCCATGCCGCGGCGCGCTTCCTCCGCGCTGCGCGGCCCCGCGTCGCGCATGCCGCGCACGTCGCCACCGGCGCAGAAGTTCGCGCCCGCGCCCTGCAGCAGCAGCACGCGCACGTCCTCGCGCGCGCCCAGCGCACGCAGGGCCTCGGTGAGTTCGGCTGCCATGCGACGGTCGATGGCGTTCATCACCTCGGGCCGGTTGAGCGTGAGGCGGGCCACGCCGTCCTGCACGGACACGATCAGGGTCTCGAATGTCTGCATGGCGGGCTCCCGCGGCCTCACACGACGCGAGCTTCGCGCAAGGCGGCAACGGCCGTCCCATCGAGCCCCAGCACGTCGCGCAGCACCTCGTCGGTGTGCTGCCCCAGCACGGGTGGGGCCATGGGCGCGCGCCCGGGCATGCCGGTGAAGCGGATGGGGCTGCCACAGAAGCGCGTGGGGCCCGCCTGCGCATGGTCGGCGGTGATCGCCACGCCGCGGTGCTGCACCTGCGGGTCGGCGAAGACCTCGTCGTACGTGTTGACCGGGCCGCTGGGAATGCCGGCCTGCTTCAACGCGGCCAGCAGGTCGGCCGACTGCCATTGAGCGGTGATCGCGCCGAAGGTGGCGGCCAGCTCGGTGCGGTGGCGCAGCCGTTCGCTGTTGGTGACGAAGCGCGGGTCACTCGCCAGCTCGGGGTGGCCCAGCGCCTCGCAGAACTCACGGTACTGGTCCTCGCTGCCGCAGATGACGATGACGCTGCGGTCGGCACAGGCGAAGGCCTGCGAGGGCAGGCCGCCGTTGCCTTCGGTGCCGCGGCGCGGCGGCACCTGGCCGGTGGCAAGGTAGGTGGCCACCGAATGCGTCTGCGCGACGATGGTGCTGTCGAGCAGAGCGATGTCGATGTGCGCGCCCTCGCCCGAGTGCGTGTCGCGCTCGTACAGCGCGGCCAGGATGCCGGCGGTGGCGAACTGGCCGGCCATGAAGTCGGCCAGGCTGGGGCCGGTCTTCATGGGCCCGCCACCGGGCACGCCGTCGGGCAGGCCGGTCACGGACATGAGTCCGCTCATGGCCTGGAACACGGTGTCGTAGCCGGGCTGCGCGGCGTAGGGCCCGGTCTGGCCGAAACCCGTGACGGAGCAGTAGATGAGGCGCGGGTTGAGGCGCCTGAGCGACTCGTGGTCGAGCCCGTAGCGCTTGAGGTCGCCGACCTTGTAGTTCTCGATCAGCACATCGCTCTGTTCCACCAGGCGGCGCACCAGGTCCTGCCCCTCGGGGCGCGCGAGGTCGATGGTGATGGAGCGTTTGTTGCGGTTGGCCGAGAGGTACATGGGCGACTCGCGCGTGTCGCGGCCTTCGGTGTCTTTCAGGAACGGCGGACCCCAGCGGCGGGCCTCGTCGCCTCGGCCGGGACGCTCGATCTTGATGACCTCGGCGCCGAGGTCACCCAGCGATTGCGCGGCCAGCGGCGCGGCAAGGATGCGGCTGAGGTCCAGCACGCGGATGCCGGTGAGGGGCAGTCGTTTCACGTCGATGTCTTCCCTGATGTCATGTCACACAGCCCAGGCCTTGCGCGCCGCGATCTGAAACTGGTGCTCGCACGCGCCCAGCTCCGATTGCAAACGCCGCGCGCGGTAGGTCCAACGGTGCAGCGGGTGCTCCAGCGTGAGGCCCATGGCGCCCATGAACTGGTGCAGGTCGTAGGCCACGGGGCGCACGGCCTGCTGCGCCTGGCCCAGCGCCAGCGCGGCCGGCACCGCGCCCGATGCCGCGGCCAGCGCGAACCAGCGCACACCCTCCACGAGCACGGCGCTCTGCGCCAGCCGGTGCTGCACCGCCTGCAGGCTGCCCAGCGGCCGGCCGAACTGGCGCCGGTCGCTCACGTGCTGCACCACGCTCACCATCGCAGCGGACAGGCAACCCGCGATCTCGGCGGCGATGGCGACGCGCCAGAGGTTCAGGCATTCGTTGGGGTCGGCGTCGAGCCGCTGCCAGCGCAAGTCCTCGGGCGCGATCAGCTCGCCCATCGGGTAGGCCCACAGGCTCTCCACCTCGCGCGCGTCACCGGCCTTCAGGTGGGCCAGGAACACGCCATCGGCCTCGATGGCCACCGCGCAGGCCGCCTGTGCGAGAAAGCGCGCGGGCGCGGCGCGGTCTTCGCCCAACACCGCGCACACACGCGGCAGCCCCAGGCGCGGCGCCAGCAGCGCCGAGGCGCCGAGCTCCGTGCAGAAGGGCAGACGCGCCAGCGCGATCACCATCGCGGCCGCGGCCACGGGGCCCAGGCCTTCGGTGTGGAAGGCCTCGAAATAGCCGCCCTGCTCCAGGTCGCGGTCGAGTTCGGGCAGGCACTCCACGCGCACCGGCGCGGGCGTTCGCGCCAGGTGGTGCTGCACCACCTGCTCCACCGCATCCAGCAGGGCGCGCTGGTCGTCGTTCAGTTCGTAGTTCATGCGCGGGCCTCGCGCGGCAGCTTCAGGAAATCCTGCGCCACCAGGTTGAGCTGGATCTCGGCCGCCCCCGCGGCGATGCCGGCGGCGATGGCGCGTTCGTGGTGCGAGAGGTGCAGCGGGTGATCGCTGCCGCAATACGTGTCGGGCAGGAAGCTCATGCCGAAGTCGGACACCCGGTGGTCGGCCGCGATCACCGCCGTGCGCGCGACGTTGGCGTCGGCGGTGGGCGGCAGGCCGCGCGCGCGCTGGTCGATCACGCGGTAGACCAGCAAGCGCGCGGCCTCGATGGCCGCCAGCGCCTGCCCCGCGCGCGCCTGCACCACCGGGTCGTCGAAGCGGCCCTGCGATTGCAACTGCCGCACCATCCCGTCGAGCACGCGGCGCGAGAAGGCGTAGCGCGCGATGCCCACGCGCTCGTGCGACAGCGCCCAGCCGATGATGGGCCAGGCCTGCCCCTCCTCGCCGAGCAGCGCGTCGGCAGGCACCACCACATCGTCGAAGAAGACCTCGTGGATGTCGCCTTCGCCGATGAGCGAAGGAATGCCGCGCACCGTGATGCCCGGCGTGTCCATGGGCACGAGGAAGATGCAGATGCCCTGGCGGCCCGCGCCGCCGGTTCGTGCAAGCAGGAAGCAGGTCTGCGCGAGGCCGGCGTAGGAGGTCCAGATCTTGGAGCCATTGATGACGTACTCATCGCCGCGCCGTTCGGCGCGTGTGCGCAGTGCCGCGAGGTCCGATCCGGCCGAGGGCTCGGAGAAGCCCTGGCACCAGATGGCCCGGCCCGCCGCCATGGGCGGCAGGTAGCGCTGCTTCTGCTCCAGCGAGCCGAAGCGCATGACCGTCTGCCCGATGAAGTTGACGTTCATGTACTGCGCGCCGCGCGGCTCGCCTGCGGCCCACAGCTCTTCGCCGATGATGAAGTGGTGCCAGGGCGGCGCGCCGCTGCCGCCGTGCTCCACGGGCCAGTGCGGCACCAGCAAGCCGGCGTCGGCGAGCTTCGGGCAAAAGTCCAGCGAGAACGCCGTCTGCTCGGGGCTGCCCGGGCCGTGGCGGCTCAGGCCCTCCCAATCGGGTGGCAGTTCGCGCGCGAGCAGTTCGCGCACGCGCTCGCGCAGCGCCGTCTGCTCCTCGGTCCACGAGAAATCCATGTGAGTCCCTGTCGTTCGTTCAGGCGGGCGCGGCGTCGCGGTTGACCTTGTGCAGGTAGCTCAGGTAGCCCATGGGCACGAAGCTGCCGCCATTGACGCCGATCACCGTTCCACTGGTCCACGTGGCGGCATCGCTCACCAGGTAGGCGCACAGCGGGCCCACGTCCTCGGGACGGCCCAGGCGCTGCAAGGGCACGGTCTCCACCTGGCGGCGGATGCGCTCGGGCGTGTTGAAGGTCTTCGCGAGTTCTTCGGTCATCACCACGCCCGGCGCCACCGCGTTCACGCGGATGCCGCGGTGGCCCCACTCGGCGGCCATCGTGCGCGTGAGGTTCTCCAGCGCCGCCTTGGCCGCGCCGTAGTGGCCCGTGCCCGGGTTGGGGTGCGAGGCGCTGCGCGACGTGATGTTGACGATCGAGCCCCCTCGCGCCATGGCGCGCGCGGCCGCCTGCGCGGCGAAGAAGGCGGCCTTGAGGTTGAGGTCGACCACGCGGTCCCACTGCGCCTCGCCGATGCCGTCGAGCGGGCCGACGTCGGCCGGGCTCGCGCTCCCGGCGTTGTTGATCCAGCCGTCGATGGCACCGAAGCGCTCGAGCGTGGCAGCGATCAGGCGCTCGCGGTCCTCGGCGCGCGTGATGTCGCCGGCCACCGCGAGGGCCTGCGCACCCCCGGCCTGCAAACTGCGCACGGTGTCATCCAGCGCGGCGGCGTCTCGCCCCGCCACCACCACGTTCGCGCCGCACTGTGCCACCGCGTCCGAAATGCCGCGCCCGATGCCCTTGCCGCCACCGGTGACAACGACCGTCTTGCCCGCAAGAGAAAACAAGCCGGGCACACTCATTGCGGCTGGTACCCGATCTGCTTCGCGGCGGCGGCCCACATGTCCTGCTCGGCCTTCGTGTTCTGCGCGTGCACCTCGGTGCCACCACCCACGGGCACCACACCGGCCTGCGCCAGGCGATCACGGATGGAGGGATCCTTCAGGACCTCGTTGAAGGCCGCGTTGAGTTTCTGCACCACGGGATCGGGCGTGCCGGCCGGCACCCAGATGCCATACGAGAACGCGAACTGCAGGTCGCGCACGCCCACCTCGGCCAGCGTGGGCACATCGGGCAGCGAAGGCGAACGCTCCTGCGCGCCGTGCGCGATGGCCTTGATCCTGCCGTCCTTGATCATGCCCAGGTAGAACACCGGCACGTCGATGCCCATCTGGATCTCGTTGGTCATCAAGGCCGTGGCCACCTGCGTGGAGCCCTTGTACGGAATGGCCACCGCCTCGAAGCCGGCCCTGGACTTGAGCATCTCGGTGGCGAGCAGGATGCTGCCGGCCGTGTGCGAGTAGTTCAGCTTGCCGGGGTTGGCCTTGGCGTAGGCCAGGAACTCCTTGAAGTTGTTCACCGGCATCGAGCCGGGGACCATCAGCGTCATGCCGCCGCGCGCGATGCTCACCACCGACTTCAGCGACGTCAGGATGTCGAACTTCAGGTCCTTGATGAGCACGGGCGTGAGGCTGCCGCCACCCAGCCAGAGCATGGTGTAGCCATCGGGCGGCTGCTGCGCCACATGCTGCGAGCCGATCAGGGCCGCGCCGCCCGGCTTGTTCTCCACCACCACCGGCTGCTTGAGCACCGCGCCCAGCTTCTCGGCGAAGGCGCGCGCCATGGTGTCGGAGCCGCCGGCCGCGAAGGGCACCACCAGCTTCACCGGCCGGTTCGGAAAGTCGGCCTGCGCCCAGGCGCCGCTGGCGGTGACCAGGGCCAGCGCGGCGGCACCGGCGCGCGCCAGCCAACGGCGGCGCGGCGAGGCGGAGGAAGAGGGGGTTGGCGTGCTCGGCATGGGTCTGTCTCCTGTTTCAAATCATGGAACTTCTGACCTGCATGCCCGGAAGCGGCCAGTGGGGCGCGATTCTAGGAATGGCCTCTGCGAGATGGAACCCGTGAACAGCGGGTTTAGGGGAAAACACATTCCGGTTGTTCCACGATACGGACACAATGCCTTCGCTGCAGCCCCAGAACTCCGACACCATGCCCCGCACCGCCACACCCCCACCCGCCGACGGCACGCAAGCCGTGCACCGCGCGGCCAGCATCCTGCGCGCCATCGCCCAGGCCGGTGCCGAAGGCGATTCGCTCGCGGGCATCGCGCAGCGCCTGGCGCTTCCGCGCTCCACGGTGCACCGCATCCTGGGCTGCCTGCTCGACGAGCGCCTGGTGGAGCGCGCCGACGGCCGCCACTACCGCATGGGCCCGCTGATCCACGAGTTCGGCTTGACGCCGGCCGCGAGCTCGCAGGACGTGCGGCGCTGGCGGCACGTGGTGGAGGCGGTGGCGGCGCGCACGGGCGTCACGTCCTACCTGATGCGGCGCAGCGGCACCGAGGCCGTGTGCCTGCTCAAGGTCGACGGCAGCTCGGTGGTGCGCTTTGTGCCTGTGGACGTGGGGCAGCGCCGGCTGCTGGGCGTGGGCGCGGGCGCCACCGCGCTGCTGGCCGCGCTGGAGCCGGCGCGCGCCGAGGACATGATCCGCGCGGTGGCGCCAGGGCTGGAGCGCTATCCCCGGCTCAACGCCGAGGCACTGCGCGCGGCGGTGGCGCTCGCGCGGCGCGGTGGCTTCGCCATCAGCCAGGGCACCGTGGTGCACGACGGCTTCGGCATGGGCCGTGCCCTGCCCTCGGCCGAAGGCACGCCGCACCTGGCGCTCAGCATCGCGGCGCACGCGACGATGGTGACGGAGTCGCGCATCGCGGCGTGGAAGAAGGTGATGGTGGAGGAGGTGCAGGCACTGGGGGGCGGCCGCGGCGCGGATGGCGGGCGTTGACAGGCCGTGAGCCGCTGAAATCCGAATCGGCGACTAGGATTTCCCGGTTCACTTCCCGCCGTCTGCCGCTTCGGCCCCCGCCCGCCGCCCCGACACGAAGGCCCACGCCAGGTGGTGCCCGTGGCCCTTGAGCAGCAGCCCGCCTTGCCCGGTGGCGCCAGCGGCGTACAGGCCTTCGATGGGTCGATCGTCGGCGCCCAGCACGCGGTGGCGCGTATCCACCATCACGCCGCCTTCGCTGTGCACGAACACCGGGCGCACCGGGCCCAGCGCCACGTACGGGCCTTCGCCCAGCGAGCGAGCGGCCACCGACTGCGTGAGCGCTCGCGCGTCCATCCTCAGACGCGCTGCCAGCGCCGGCACATCGGGCGCCTCGGTGAACACGTCGGGCCGATTGCGGCGGTAGTCGTCGATGTAGGCGTAGGCGATGCCGGGCGCGGTGGAGATGAAGTTTGGCCAGGCGTTGAAGCGTTGCGCGAGCGCGCGGTCCAGCACGATGTAGCCCTGCTTGTCCGGCTGGTCGGCCAGGCGCCAGGCCGATCGGTCCAACTCGTCGCCGAAGCGCTCGCCGCGTTGGTTCACCAACGCGGCGCCGGCCTCGAACAGCGCCATCGATGGCGCCAGCGCGGTGGTGAGAAACTTCATCATCAGCGGGCGCAACAGGGCCGCCGGCAGGTGGTCCAGCGACCAACCCATGAGGCTGGCCAGCCAGCGCCAGGGCGGCAGGCGGCGCACGAAGGTTTCGGTGGCGGGCGCGATGAAGCGGATCTCGGGCCCGAGCGCGAGCTCGCCGTTGACGATGCGCGCGCCCAGCGATTCGGCCAGGCGCTGGCCGTCGCCGGTGGCCGTGGGGTTCACGCCCTCCACGCGCGATTCCTGCTCGCCCATGAAGCGGCGCTTGAACTCGGGGCTGTTGGTGAAGTCGCCCGCGGCCAGCACCACGCCGCCGCGCGCCTCGAAGCCCAGGCGGCCGTTGGGCCCTTGCGCTTCGACGCCCACGACGCGCTCTCCTTTTCGCAGCAACGAGTCAACGCGCGCATCGGTGCGGATCTCCACGCCCACGCGTCGCGCGCGGCGCTCCAGGTGGTAGATGAACGAACGCGAATTGGGCAGCACGTTGTGCATGCGCGGCTGGCGGTGCGGTGGCTCGGGCATGGGGCCCATGAAGCGCACACCCGAGTCCAGCAGCCACTGGAAGGTGTCGGGGATGTGGTCGCACAGCACGCGGCGCAGCTCGGCGTTGTCGCGCGCATCGAGATCACCCGCGAAGCCCGGCATGTCGGCCCAGTGGTCGGCCGGGCTGTCCACGATGCCACGGCGCCGCTGGTGCGGCGTGCCGGTGGACGTGACCGAGCCGATCGACCAGGCAGTGGAGCCACCCAACTTGGGATTCTTCTCCAGCAGCAACACGCTCGCCCCGCGCTCGCGCGCCTCGATGGCGGCGGCCAGCGCGGCGCCGCCGCCGCCCACCACGATCACGTCGTGCATCGGAACCTCAATCGAGTTTTATGTTGGCGGCTTCGATCACCGCGCTCCACTTCTTGGTCTCGTCCTGGTTGCGCTTGGCCGCTTCGGCCGGCGTGCCGCCCAGCACCACCACGCCCAGGCTGTCCCAGCGCTTCACCAGGTCGGCGTCTTTCAGGACCGCGTTGATCTCGGTGTTGAGCTTGCTCACGATGGCCGCCGGCACACCCCTGGGCGCGGAGATGGTGTACCAGGGCACCGAGGCGTAACCGGGCAAGCCGGCCTCGGCCACCGTGGGCACATCGGGCAGGCTGGGGTTGCGCTTGGTGCTGGTCACGGCCAGCGCACGCACCTTGCCCGACGGCAGATGCTGGTGCGCGGTGCCCAGGCTGTCGAACATGAAGTCGATGCGGCCACCGAGCAGGTCCGTCATGGCGGGCGCGCCGCCCCGGTAGGGCACGTGCACCACCTCGGTCTTGCTCATGTAGCGGAACAGCTCGGCCGCCATGTGCATGGCCGAGCCGTTGCCGGCCGAGCCATAGCTCAGCTTGCCGGGCTGGGCCTTCATCAGCGCCAGCAGTTCGCTCACCGACTTCGCGGCCAGGTCCTGGCGCACCAGCAGCACGCTGGGGCTTTCGGCCACCAGGATCACGGGCTGCAGTTCGGTGTTCGGGTCGTAGCGCAGGTTGGGGTAGAGCTTGGTCGCGCCGTTGTGGGCGATGGTGGCGAGCACCAGGGTGTAGCCGTCGGCCGCGCCCTTGGCCACCTGCTCGCCACCGGTGTGGCCGCCCGCGCCGGGCTTGTTCTCCACCACCACGCTCTGGCCGATGCGTGGTGCGAGCTTGTCGGCCACGCCGCGCGCCAGCAGGTCGGCCGGGCCGCCGGCCGCGTAGGGCACGACGAGGCGGATGGGCTTGCTTGGGTACGCGTCCTGCGCCGTGGCGGCCAGGGCGGCGGTGGTCATGGCAAGGCCCAACAGGGCCGCGCGAACGGTCTTCTTGATCATGTCTTGTCTCCGGTTGGTGTTCTGTGGCGCACCCGCTCAGTCGAGCTTGAGGTTGGCGGCCTCGATCACGCGCGTCCACTTGGTGGTTTCGCTCTGGATGAAGGCGCGCGCTTCGGCCGGCGTGTTGGGCGTGACGCCCATGCCCAGCGCGTTGTAGCGCTCGGCCACGTCGGGCGCGGCCAGCAGCTTCTGCACGTCGCGGTTGAGCTTTTCCACCAGCGGCGCGGGCGTGCCGGCGGGCGCGGCCAGCGTGAACCACGAGGTGCCGCTGAAGCCCGGCACGCCGGCGTCGGCGATGGTGGGCAGCTCGGGGAAGCGCGGGTCGCGCTTCGGCCCGGTGACGGCCAGCGCGCGCAGGCGCCCGCCGCGCACGTGCGCCATGCCGGAGGACATGTTCTCGAACATCACGTCCACCTGGCCGCCGATGAGGTCGGCCAGCGCGGGCCCGCTGCCCTTGTAGGGCACGTGGTTCATGCGCTGGCCGATGGCGAGCTGGAACAGCTCGGTGATCATGTGGATCGACGAGCCCGGACCGGCCGAGGCGTAGTTGATGCCACCGGGTTTTGCCTTGGCCTCGGCCAGGAAGTCGGCGAAGGTCTTGAAGCGCGAGTTGGCCGGCACCACCACGATGTTGGAGGCCTCGCCGATGATCATGATCGGCTGCAGCTCCTTCGCCGGGTCGTAGTTGAGTTTGCTGTAGCTGGCGTACGCGGCGTGGATGCCGATGGTGCCGACCATGAGCGTGTAGCCGTCGGCCGGCGAACGCGCCACGTGCATCGCGCCCAGGTGGCCGCTGGCGCCGGGCTTGTTCTCCACGATCACGGTCTGGCCGTAGAGCGTTTGCAAGCGCTCGGCGATGAGGCGCGCGAGGATGTCGACCGCGCCACCGGGCGCCAGCGGCGCGACGATGCGCACGGTCTTGTTCGGGTAGTCCTGCGCCATGCCGATGCCCGGCAGCGCGGCCGCGATCAGGCCGGCGCCGGTGGCCTTGAGGAAGCTGCGTTTCTTCATGTCTGTTGTCTCCTGAGTTCGTCCAGCGTTATGACGGGTCGCTGCTCGTAGGGCAGGTCCCAGTGGCGGTGGTTGTGGCGGTCCACGATCTGCACCGGCAGTTCGATGCGTGGGGGAATGGCTTCGCCGCGCAGGTGGCGCACGGCGCATTCGGTGGCCAGGTAGGCCATCTGCATGGCATTGAAGTCGGCCGTGGCCAGCATGCGGCCGGCACCGATGGCCTCGATGGCTTGCGGAATGGCGTTCACGCCCACCACCGCGGCGCGCTGCCCTGCGCCGGCCAGCGCGTCGAGCACGCCGATGGCCATGATGTCGTTGGCGACCAGGCAGGCGTCGGGCGTTTCGTGCGCGGCGAGCCAGCGCGTGGTTCGTTCGCGCGCCACGTCGCGCGCATAGTCGCCGGCGATCTGGTCGGCCCAGCGGATGCCCGGGTAGTTTTCGCTCGCCGCGCGAAAGCCGCGCAGGCGCTCGAGGCTGGTGTACGACTGTTCGGGCCCGGTGACCACGAGCACGCGGCCCTGGCCGCCCAGGTGATCGAACAGGTAGGTGGCAATGGCCCGCGCGAGCGCGGCGTCGTCCGAACTCACGTAGCCTGCCATGGGCGCGGCGTCGATGGGATTGACGAAGCCGATCATGGGAATGCCGGCGGCGGCGATGCGGCGGATCGCGGGGTCGACCTTCGTCGCGTGAACGGGTGAGAGCACGAAGGCGTCGGGCCTCTGATCCAACGCCAGCGCGTCGTCGATCAACGCGATCTGTTGGTCCGGATCGTCCGGCGTCTGCGGCACGAAGTGCAGCACCTCGGCGCCGCCCAGCGCGCGTGCGGCCCGCTCGGCCCCCAGACGCGCAGCGCCGTAGGCCGGGTTCGTCAGGTTCTTGGTGAAGACGGCGAGACGCATCATGTTTCGCCGCCGGGCCGCCCCAAGGCGAAACGCGCCCCCTTGGGGGGCAGAGAGCGACACGCAGTGCGCGAACGTGGGGGCGCCATGTTCTTCACACCATGCCGCCGTTGGGCTGGATGATCTGCCCATGCACCCACGACGCCTTGTCGGACGCGAGAAAGGCCACGACCTCGGCCACCTCGTCGGGCTGACCCACGCGGTTGAAGGGGCTCATGCCGGCCGAGCGCGTGATCGCCGCTTCGTCCTTGCCGGCGCGGAACAGGTCGGTGTCCACCGGGCCTGGTGCCACGCCGTTGACGCGGATGCCGCGGGGCGCGAGCTCCTTCGACATGGAGCGCAGCAGGCTTTCAACACCGGCCTTGGTGGCCGTGTAGGCACCGCCGCCGGGCACGGCCACACGCACCATGGAGGTGGTCAGGCCGATGATGTTGCCGCCATCGGCCACGTGCTTTGCCGCGGCGCTCAGCACATTGAAGGCACCGACCAGGTTCACCTCCACCACCTTGCGGAAGTTCTCGGGGTCGTACGACGCGATGGGGCCGGGCGGAACGTTGATGCCCGCGTTGGCCACCACGCAGTGCGGCGCGGCGCCGAAGTCCTTCGCCACGTCGGCGAACACCTGGGCTACTTGCGCGGGCTCACGGATGTCGACGGCGTAGCCCTTGGTGGTGGCGCCGCCGATCTTGGCCGGCACGTTGGGTGCGCTGCTCACGTAGGTGTAGGCCACGTCGTAGCCGCTCTCGGCCAGCTTCTTCACGGTGGCCGCACCGATGCCGCGCGTGCCGCCGAACACCAGGGCGATCTTCTTGCTCATGGGGAATCCTTTTCGATGGAGAAACGGTTCAGGCCTTGAAGGGCTTGCCGTACACGGGTTCTTTGAACGGAATGGGCGGCAACTGCCAGGTGCCGGTGGACGGCGGACGCACGTCGGCGTCCACGTGCACGTCGATCACGCAGGGGCGTTTGTTCTTCAGCGCCTGCTGCACGGTGGCGCCCAGGTCTTGCGGGCGCGTCACGGTGTAGCCGTCGGCGCCGGCGGCGCGGGCCCAGGCCGCGAAGTCGGGGTTGTAACGTTCGCCGCTCTGGCCCTTGTAGAAGGCGGTGCCGATCTCGCGGCCGTCGAACAGGCCGTACTGCAGGTCGCGGATGGCGCCCCAGGCGAAGTTGTTCCAGATGATCCAGACGACGGGCAGGTTCAGCTCCACCGCCGTGCACAGCACGTAGGGCGCCATGGTGAAACCGCCGTCGCCCACCACGGCCACGCAGGGCCGCTCGGGCGCGGCGAGCTGCGCACCCATCACGCCGCAGACGCCGAAGCCCATGCTGGAGTAACCCCAGCTGTTGAGCATGCTCTGCGGGCGCCTGGCCTGCCAGAACTGCATGAACCAGTTGTGGTGTACGCCGGAGTCGAGCGCGAGGATCACGTCATCCGGCAACACCTGCTGCAGCGTGCCCACCACGAACTCGGGGCGCAGCGGATTCGTGGAATCGCCGAAGTGCGGGCGCACGAAGGCCTCCCACTGCGCCTGCCAGCCCTGCACCTGCGCAAGCCAGGGCGAGTAGCGTTCGGCCGATATTTGCGCACGCTGCGGCAGGGCGTTGATCAACTGGCGCGTGAACACCTTGACGTCGGCGATCACGCCGAGGTCGGGCGCGTAGTTGCGGCCCAGTTCCTGCGGGTCGATGTCGACGTGAACGAGCTTCGTGGTCGGGAAGTTCCACGAGTAGCCATCGTGCCAACTGGACGAGCTGCGGTCGTCGAAGCGCGTGCCCAGGGTGATGACGAGGTCGGCGCGGCGACCCGCCTCATTGGCCGGGTAGGCACCGTTGCGGCCGATGAAGCCCAGGGCCAGCGGGTGGTCACCGCGGATGCAGCCCATGCCGTTGGGCGAGGTGATGACGGGAATGCCCAGGCGCTCGGCGAGTTCGGTGATCTCCTCGCCCGCTTCGGACAGGGTGGCGCCATGACCGATGAAGAGCACCGGCTGGCGCGCGGCGGCCAGCAGGGCCAGGGCCTCGGCCACGTCGGCCTCGCTGGCGCCGGGGCGGTGCGCGCGGTGCAGGTTCGAGGCCGGTGGCAATTCAACGTCCGCCTCCTCCTGGTACACGTTGTAGGGAATGTCCAGGTTCACCGGCCCGGGGCGGCCGGTGACCATGGTGTCCATGGCCTGGCGCAGGGCCAGCGGCAGCATGTCCACGCGGCTGGGCTGGAAGGCGCGCTTGACCACCGGGCGCATCACCTGCGCGAAGTCGGCCTGGTTGTGCTTGTACAGCTCCTGGAAGGGCGCGCGGTTGTGCTGCGAGGTCGGCACGTTGGACGTGATGCACAGGAAGGCCGACGAATCCGACAGCGCGGTGGCGCAGGACATCACCATGTTGGCCGAGCCCGGGCCGGTGGAGGTGAGCGTGGCCACCGGCTTGTGCTTCACGCGGAAGTAGGCGTCGGCCATGTGGCCAGCGCACTGCTCGTGGCGCGGGGAAACCAACTGGATCTTGTCGCGCACGTCGTAGAGGGCATCGAGGATGCCGACATTGCCGTGGCCGCAGATGCCGAACACGTACGGCACCTTCTCCTGGACGAGGTACTCGGCGATCAGCTCGCCACCTTTCATCTTGGGCATGTTCGCTATCCGTTCAATTCATCGTGAAAGTGACGACCCGTTCCTCGGTCATCTCGTGCACCGCGTAGCGCGGGCCCTCGCGGCCGAAGCCGCTGTCCTTGGAGCCACCATAGGGCATCAGGTCCACGCGCGAGCTGGACGTCTCGTTCACGTGCACGCCGCCCACCTCCAACTGGTGCGCGGCGGCGAAGGCCTCGTCGAGCTGGTGGGTGAAGATGCCCGTGGCCAGGCCGAAGGGCGTGGCGTTGACGCGGGCGATGGCCTGCTCCAGCGTCTTGAACGGCAGGATGCAGACCACCGGGCCGAAGATCTCGCTGCAGCTCACGCGCATGTCGTCGCGCAGGTTCGTCAGCAGCGTGGGCGGCACCACCGCGCCCTGGCGCGGGCCGCCGGCCAGGCGCTTCGCGCCTGCAGCCACGGCCTGCTCGATCCAGGCCTCGATGCGGATGGCCGCGTCCTCGCTGATCACGGGGCCGACGAAGGTCTTGCCGTCGTTCGGGTCCCCATAAGGCAAGGCCTGCACCATGGTCGCCAGGCGGTTTTCAACCTCGGCCTGAAGCGATTCGTGCACCAGCAGCAACTGCACCGAGGTGCATACCTGCCCCGCCTTGCGAAAGCCCGCGTTCACGATCTTGGGCAGGGCCGCGTCCAGGCGCGCGTCCTCGCAGAGGATGGTGCAGGCGATGGAGCCCAGCTCCATCTGCGTGCGGCGCAGGCCGGCGGCCTGCTGGATCAGGCGGCCCACCTCGGTGCTGCCGGTGAAGGCGAAGAAGCGCACGCGTTCATCGGCCTGAAGCCAGCGCACCACCTCGCCGCTGCCGTGCAGCACGTTGAGGAAGCCCTGGGGCATGCCGGCCTCCAGCAGCACTTCGGCCAGCAGGCAGGCCGTCAGCGGCGTGTGCGTGGAGGGCTTGAGGATCACCGCGTTGCCCGCCGCGAAGGCCGGCGCCACCTTGTGCGTCACGGTGTTCAAGGGCGAGTTGAAGGGCGTGATGGCCGCCACCACGCCCAGCGGCACGCGGAGGGTGAAGCCGATGCGGCCCGCCGCGCCGGGTGCGCCGCCCAGCGGAATCACGTCGCCCGCGAGGCGGCGCGCCTCGTCGGCCGAGAGCTTGAGCGTCTGCAGGCAGCGGCGCACCTCGCCGGCCGCGTCGCTCTGCGTGAAGCCGGCTTCGCGCTGCATGGCGCGCACGAACTGATCGCTGCGCGCTTCCAGCAAGGCAGCGGCGCGCTCCAGCACCACACCGCGTTCGTAGGCCGCCGGCACGCCGCGGCGAAAAGCCGCGTGCGCCACGTCCACCGCGCGACGCACCTGCGCCTCGTCGGCCTGCGTGAGCTCGGCGAAATCCTTCAGCGTGTACTTGTCGCGCACGCCGATGCGCGGGCCGTGCCCGTCCACCCATTCGCCGTCGATGAGCTGGCGCAGCACATCGTGCCGCGCCGGGTCCACCATGGCCGATGCCTGACGGTCCATCACAGGGTCTCCTCGTCGTCGGACGCGGGCGTGGTGATCACCAGGAAGACCAGGCCTGCCGTGCCGGTGTTGTGAAAGCTGTGGCGAATGCCCGGGGGCACGTAGACGAAATCGTGCGGGCGCATCAGGTGGCGCGCCTCGTCGAGCGTGAGAACGCCTTCGCCTTCGAGCACGTAGTAGACCTGCTCCTGCACCTTGTGCACGTGCTCCTGCACGTAGGCCATGGGCGCGTAGCGCGAGATGCGGAAATCCAGTCGGCGGCTGCCGGTGGTGTCGGGGCCGGCCAGTTCCTTGGAAAGCGCGCCGCCGAAGTGGCCCGGGTACTCTTTCCAGAGCAGGTTCGCCATCTTTTCCACCAGCGCTTGGCCGGGGGGGCGGGGGGTGTCACTCATGTGCGTTCCTGTGGGGTGTCGTGTGTGTGTGGGAGGAATGCGGTCCACGGGCTCAGAGCCAGAGGATCTTCTTGCGGTAGTCGAGGTCGGTGAGCAGTGGCTCGGCCGGGCCCTCGTGGAACACGGCGCCGCGCTCCAGCGCGTAGGCGCGGTCGGCCAGGGCCAGCACCAGGTCCAGGTTGTGCTCGACGATGACGATGGCCACGTGCTGGCGCAAGCGGTCGAACACGGTGAACAGCTCCTGCACCACGGTGGGCGCCAGACCCTCGAAGGGCTCGTCGAGCAGCAGCAGGCGCACGTTGCCCGACAGCGCGCGCGCCACGGCCACCATCTGCTGCTCGCCGCCCGAGAGGTAGTCGGCCGCGATGTGCATGCGCTCCTTGATGCGCGGGAAGAATTCGAAGATCTTTTCTTCGTCCCACACCACGCCGGTGCTGCCATCGGTGGGGCGCGCCAGGCGGCCCAGCGAGAGGTTCTCGGCCACCGTCATGCCCGCGAACAGGCCACGGCCCTGCGGCACGTAGCCGATGCCGAGCCGCGCGATGTCGGGCGCACCCAGGCCGGCGATGTCGCGGCCGTTGAAGACCACGCGGCCGCTGGCCGGCGGCACCAGGCCCACCAGGCTCTTGAGCAGCGTGGACTTGCCCGCGCCGTTGCGGCCCAGCAGCGCCACGATCTCGCCCTCGCGCACCTGCAGACTGGCGCTGTTGAGGATGTGGCTCTTGCCGTAAAACGCGTTGACGCCGTCGAAGTCCAGCACCAGCGGCCGATCGCCCGTGGCCACGCCGCTGCGGCCCGTGACGGGCGGCGTGCCCGTGCCGGTGTAGATCTCCTGCACACGCTGGTCGGCGCGCACCTCGTCGGGTGTGCCGCTCATCAGCACCTCGCCCTGGTTCATCACCGTCACGCGGTGCGACAGCTCCAGCACGCGGTCGATGTCGTGCTCCACGATCAGCACCGGGATGTTGCTGGCGATGGTTTTCACCAGGCGCGACACGCGCTCGCGCTCGGCCGCGGCCAGGCCCGCCAGCGGTTCGTCCATCAGCAGCACCTGCGGCTTGCTGCCGAGCGCGATGCCCAGGTCCACCAGACGCTGGCCGCCGTAGGAGAGATCGGCGCCGCCCACCTGCTCCATGCCTTCGAGGCCCAGGAACTTCATGAGCTCGGCGGTCTCGGCCTGAACCGAGGGAAAGCTGTCCACGTCGCGCCAGAAGTTGAAGCGCGCCGGGTGCCGTGCCTGCACCGACAGGCGCAGGTTCTCCTGGATCGTGAGGCCCTTGAACAGGTTGGTGATCTGGAAGGAGCGCGCCAGGCCTTGCTGGCAGATGCGGTCGGGCGGCAGGTGGTGGATCACCTCGCCGTGCAGCTTCACCGTGCCCGTGCTGGGCGGGAACATGCCCGAGATGAGGTTGAAGGTGGTCGTCTTGCCCGCGCCGTTGGGGCCGATGAGCGCGTGGATCTGCCCGGCCTGCACGGCCAGGTTGGCACCCCGCACGGCCTGGATGCCGCCGAAGCGCATGCCCACGTCGCTGGCCTCCAGCACCGCGCCCTCGCGCCGCGCGGGGCGCAGGAAATCGGGCAGCGGCAGGCCTTCGTAGATCTTGCGCTTGCTCATGGCCGCGCCGTCGGTGGGCGGCGGGCGCAGGCGGCGCTGCACCTGGCCCCAGATGCCCGTGAGACCCGAAGGCGAGAAGATGATGAAGCCGACGAAGATCAGGCCGAAGTACAGCAGCCAGTTGTCGGTCCACATCGAGAACAGCTCGCGGAACAGCAGGAAGAACAGCGCGCCCAGGGCCGGGCCCAGGAAGCTGTGCATGCCGCCGATGACCACCATGGCCAGCAGCTCGCCCGAGAAGTGCACGGCCGTGGACTCGGCCGCCGCCAGGCGGTGCAGGAACACCAGCAACGCGCCCGCCAGGCCCGTGACCGTGGCCGACAGCACGAAGGCCAGCAGCCTGTAGCGGTTGACGTCGTAGCCCTGGAAGGTGGCGCGCTGCTGGTTCTCGCGGATGGCAACCAGCACGTGGCCGACCGGTGAGCGCACCACCCGGTGCAGCGCGCACACCACCGCGAAACCCACCAGCGCCGCGAACACGTAGTAGCTGAGGTGGCCGTTGAGGTCGATGGGGCCCAACGTCACGCGCTCGATGCCGCCGAGTCCGCCTTCACCACCCGTGAGGCTGGTCCAGCGGAAGGAGATGGCGAACGTCAATGCGCACAGCGCCAGCGTGAGCAGCGAGAAGTACACGCCACGCCGCCGCAGGATGAGGAAACCCACCACCAGCGACAGCGCGGCCGTGAACAGCACCGAGAACAGCAGGGGCAGCAGCATCTGGCCCTTGAACCAGTGCAGTTGCGCCAAGCCCGCCGCGTAGCCACCGATGCCGAACCAGGCCGCGTGGCCGAAGGACACCAGGCCGGTGTAGCCCACCAACAGGTTCAGGCCCATGGCCGCGATGGCCAGGATGACCACGACGGTGGCCGAGTCCAGCGTGAGGCCGATGGCCTGGAACAGCAGGGGCAGCAGCACCAGGCTGGCCGCGGCAATCCACAGCGGGCGGTGCCGCGATGACAGGAAAGCACTCATTCTTGTGGTCTCACTCGAAGCGCTCGATGCGCTCGCCCAGCAGGCCGCGCGGCCGGAACATCAGCACCAGGAACATCAGGATGTACATCGAGGCCTCGCTGGCCGCGGGCATGAAGTGCGTGGTGATGCCGCGCACCACGCCCACCAGCAAAGCCGCCGCCACAACGCCCCAGAAGCTGCCCAGGCCACCGATGACCACCACCACGAAGGCCACGGTCATCACCTCCATGCCCATGGCCGGGTGCACGATGGCAATGGGCCCGAACAGCACGCCCGCCAGCGCGGCCGTGGCCACGCCCAGCACCACGATGGCCGTCATGTAGGGCTGCAGCTTGATACCGAGCACGGCCACCATGTCGGGCTTCTGCACGCCCGCGCGCACCACGCGGCCGAAGGCCGTCTTGTGCAGCAGCAGCCAGATGCCCGTCATCACCACGATGACCACGCCGAGGATGAACAGGCGGTAGCGCGAGAACAGGAACTCACCCAGGACCACGTTGCCCTTGAATTCAGCGGGCATGTTGGACGCCAGCGGCGCCGATCCCCAGATCATGCGCAGCGCCTGTTCCGCCACCAGGGCCAGGCCGAAGGTGACGAGCAGACTGAGGATGGGATCGGCCGAGTAGAACCGGCGCAGCAGGAAGCGCTCGAAGGCGATGCCGATCAGGCCCACCAGCAGCGGCGTGATGACGATGCTGGGGCCGAAGCCGACGAAGCGGATCACCTCCAGCGACAGGTAGGCGCCCAGCGCGTAGAACGCGCCGTGCGACAGGTTGACGATGCCGCCCACGCTGAAGATCAGCGAAAGACCCAGCGCGAGCAGCAGGTAATAACCCCCGAGCACCAGGCCGTTGACGACCTGTTCGAGCAAGAAAACGATCTGCATCACCCGATCACATCTTGCAGGCGCTCTCCGACTTGGGCGGCGCGAGTTTCTCGAGGGGTTCGTTGGCGGCGGGCACGGCCTCGCCGAACTGCAGGAAGTCCTGCTTGTGCTTCGACTGCCCCTTGGGCTTCACCGTGAACGGATAGGCCTCCTGCATGAGCTGGTGGTCCCAGCTGCGGAAGTAGGCCTTGCGCGCCTTCAGGATGTCGAACTGCGCCTCCGACTCGAAGTAGGCGATCAGCTTGTCGGTGTCGGTCGACTTGGTTTCCTTCATCGCCTGCACCAACATCATGAGCGAGACGTACTCGATCCAGGCGTGGTTCTCGGGGATGCGGTTGTACTTCTTCGTGAAGCGCTCGACGAAGGCCTGCGAGCCCGGCGTCTTGAGCTCGTGGTGCCACACCGTGGGCCAGATGCCACCCAGGTTGCCTTCGCCCGCAGCCCAGGCGTCGGCGGTGTTGAGGTTGAAGCCGGCCACCGGGAACTGCAGGCCGAACTCGGCGTACTGCTTGACGAAATTGGTGACCTGGTTGCCGCCGAGGTTGGTGGCGATGAGGTCGGGCCGCGCCTGGCGGATCTTGATCAGCTGCGGGCTGAAGTCGGTCAGGTCGGTGGGCACCAGCTCGTCTCCGATCACGGTGCCGCCATTGGCCGTGAAGAAGCGCTTGGCCGCGCGCGACAGGTCGTGGCCGAACAGGTAGTCCGAGGTCAGCGCGTAGATCTTCTTTCCCTTCACAAGGCCCTCGCGCAGCAACGCCTCGCCGGCCGCGTTCACCATCACCGTGACGGGGATGTCGACGTGGAAGGTGTAGCGGTTGCAGTCCTTTCCGCGCAGCGCGTCGGAGCGCGCGCCGATGCTCATGAACAGGGTCTTGTTGCGCGCCGCCACCTGCGAGATGGTGAGCGCCGAGGCCGAGTTGATCTCGCCCATCAGCACCAGCACCTTGTCGCGCTCGATCATGCGTTGGGCCTTGCTCGACGCCGTCTGCGGGTTCACCGAGTCCTCGCTGATCAGATCGATCTTGCGGCCGTTCACGCCGCCGGCGGCGTTCACTTCTTCCACCGCCATCTTGATGCCCTGCGTGGCGTAGTCGCCCAGCGCGCCCAGGAAGCCGGTGAGCGGCGTGAGGTGGCCGATGCGGATGGGTTCGATGCCCTGCGCGAGCGCGGGCAGGCCGAGCGCCGAACCACCGGCCACCAATGCGCCGGCCTTGAGCAGCGTGCGCCGCTGCGTGCCCTTGTCCTGTGTCTGATCCACGGTGTTGTCTCCTCGTTGTAGGAATTCGCACTTTGGTGCGGCGTGGATATTAGGAAGAGCGGGTCACTCTGAAAAATACTGTTTTCCGAGACTGGATAGAAGAAAATCCTATAGCCCGAAAATCACCCCTTCCCCCGAGAGAGATGGAGACAAGCAGGACATGGACTTCCGCCAACTCAAGTACTTCGTGCAGATCGTGGAAAGCGGCAGCCTGGCCAAGGCCTCGCGCCAGCTCTTCATCGCGCAGCCCGCGCTGAGCCAGCAGATCGCCAAGCTGGAAGCGGAGGTGGGCAAGCCACTGCTGATCCGCACCGCCAAGGGCGTGACGCCCACCGAAAGCGGCACCGCCCTGCACCACCACGCGCGCTTCATGCTGCGCCAACTGGAACAGGCGCTCAGCATCGCGCGGCAGGACCCGGGCTCGGTGCACGGCATGGTGTCGGTGGGCCTGGCGGCCACCACGGTGTGCGCGGTGGGCGTGAGCTTCATGCGCCGCATCCGCGAGAAGTACCCGGGCATCGTGCTCAACGTGGTCGAGGGCATGAGCGGCCACCTGGCGCAGATGATGCGCATGGGCCAGCTCGACCTGGCCATTCTCTTCAGCCGCGACGCCGTGCCCGATCTGCCCAGCGAGCCGCTCGTGGAGGAGGAGCTGTTCGTGATGCTGCCGCAGGACAGCGAACTGGTGCCGCAAAGGCGCGTGAAGATCAGTTGCGCCGAGACGGCGGCGCTGCCGCTGATCTTGCCCACCAGCATCCACGGCTTGCGCCGGCGCATCACCACCGAGTTCGAGCAGCGCAGCCTCACCGCCCACGTGGTGGCAGAAATCGATTCGCTCTCATTGCTGATGACCTGCGTGCGCGACGGCCTGGGCGCCACCATCAAGCCCATGGCCGCCGCGCTGCTGGAAGGCCGCATGCGCGAGCGCTGGCGCACGCTGGCGTTTTCGGACGCCGACATGAAGCGGCCGAATTACCTGTATTCGGTGGACCCGATGCGGCTGTCACCCGCCGCCGCAGTGGTGCGGACGGAGTTGCGCGAGACGGTGAAGGACCTGGTGCGCGAGGGCCTGTGGCGGGGCGTGAACCTCATCTGACGCGGCGCACCGCCGACGGCGCGAAAACGCCGGGCGCGGTTGCGAATCGCCGCGCACCCGAGCAGGACGGCGTCACCAGAGCACCCGCACCCCCACCCCGCCGCTGATGCCGCTGTCCGTGCGCGCGTCCCCGCCCAGCTCCCAGAGCTGGCTCACCTCGCCGTACAGGCTGGTGCGCGGGCCGAGCTGCCAGCTCGTGCCCAGGCTCAGCTCGCCGCTGTTGCCACCGGTGCGGCTGCTGATGTCGGTGCCGCCCACGCCGCCGGCGAAGCGCGTCACGTCGGTGCTGTTGCTGCGCTTGTACAGGTTGAGGCCGGCGTAGGGGCGCAGGGCGCCCGGGCCGGCGTTGAACAGGCCCTTCACGCGCACGCCAGCGCGCACGATCCAGCTGCCATCGGTGTCCTGCTGCACCGTGGCGCCGCTCAGGCCGGTGTCGTCCAGGCTCAGGTGCTGGTAGGCCACCTGCATCGAAGGCTCGATCTGCCAGCGCGGCGAGAGCGCGAAGCCCTGGGCCGCTTCCAGCGAGGCCATCAGGCTGTCGCCCTTGCCCGCGCTGGACTCGCCCTCGGCGGGCGTGGCGGTGTAGCGGTGGCGGCCGAACTGCAGCACGGCGTCCAGGCTCAGGCTGTCGCGCTGCCAGGTGGCGTAGCCGCCCAGGTACTGGCTGCGCAGGTCGTTGCGGCCGGACGAGTAGTTCGCGGCGCCGCTTTGCTGGCCGCGCACGGCCATGTCGCCCTCGAGCTGGCCCAGGTAGAGGCCGGCGCGCCAACTGGCGTTGGTCCACAGGTCGGTGCCGGTCTGGAAGCCGCTCAGGCGCCCGTTGCTCGTGGGGCTCACGGTGCCCTGCTGGGCAATGTCGCGGTCCACGCTGAAGACGCGGCCCCAGGCCTGGCGCTCGCGGCCGTCCGCGTCGACGGTGGTGCGCGACTCGCCCATGCGCTGCTGGCGGTTGGCCAGCATGGCGGTGTCGAGCGCGCGGAACTGCTCGGGCACCACGGCGTACAGCGCCACCTCGTCGCGGTAGCCCTCGGAGCGCAGGTACCAGTTCTCGCCCGCACCGTTGGCGTCGGCCGCGTGCAGGCGGTATTGGTAGGCGCCGCCGCCCACCACGCCGTTGGCCAGACGGAACGCGTCCTTGGTGGTTTGCGCGGTGGTCGTGGCGCCGCCGGTGGCGGTGATCACCTCGATGCCATCGCCCGTGGTCTCCGCGCCCAGGGCATCGAAGTGGGTGATGCGCACCAGCGTATTGCCGCTGGCGCTGGCGCCCGCGCCATCGAGCACCAGGCGGCCACCGCCCAACTGCAGCGTGCCGCCATTGCCCACGTAGGCGCCCGTCATCGTGAGCGTGCCGCCCGCCAGCGCCACCGTGCCGGCGTTGTTCAGGGTGCTCAGGGTCTGGTTGAACGCGCCGACGTCCAGCGTGCCCGAGGCGCCGATGGTGTGGGCCGAGGCCGCGCTGAAGGCATTGGCCGCGCCCGCGCGCAGCGTGCCGCCCGTGATCTGGGTCGCGCCGCTGTAGGTGCTGGCGCCGGTGAGCGTGGTGGTGCCGCTGCCCACGTGGTTCACGCTGGTGCTGCCCGTGATGGCCGGCGCGAAGCCGTACGCCGCGGCGTTGTGGTTGAAGTTGAGCACCGCCGTGCCGGCGCCACCGTTGACGGCCGAGGCAAGCACCGCGCCCGGCGCCACCGCGGCCTGGCCCACTGCGCCACCGATGTTCAGGACGGCGGAGCCGCCGACGTTGGTGGCGAGGTTGATGGCGGAGGCACCGCCGTTGGCCGAAATGGTCGCTCCATCGGCCACCGTCAGCGCGGCTGAGCCGGACGCGCCCAGGCTGATGCTGGTGATGGTGGACGCCAGCAGGGAGCCCGCACCCGTCACCACGCCAGTGAAGCCACCGGGCATGGAACCGAGGTAGACCAAGGCCCGGGCCTCCAGTCTGGCGCCGTTGGACACTTCGAGCGTGCCGCGCTGGTGGACTTACAGCACCCCGGAGGTCAAGGCCGAGCCAGCGCCGGTGACCAGCACGTGAGCGACGCCGCCATCGGACAGCGTCGGCAATGCCCCACCGAAGCGCACCCCGGACGGGCCCGTTGATGCGAGTACCGCGCCATCCCGCACGGTGATGCGCGCGAGCCCGGCGTTGCCAACCAGCGAAGCGGCCCGTACCGTGGTGCCAGCGCCCTGCACGGTCAATGCCCCTGTGGTGCCCGCCACGTGACCCACCTGCAGATTGCCGAGGTTTCCGTAGCTCGCCCCGGCTTCCCATGTCAGCCCGGCCCCTGCGGCGGACCCCACGGCCGTGGTGTGGCCGTTGGGATTGACCGACACGTTCCCCCGAATCGGCGGCAGCGCCGTCGTCACCGTGAAGCCAGCGGTCAAGGTGATCGTGGAACTCGGGTCGGTGCTGGCGTTCGCCTGGTTGATCGCGGTGATCAGCTCGGCCTCGTTGGAGGCCGTGAACGTGGCCGCATGCGCCACGCCACTGGCGGCCAGCGCCGCCGCCCATACCGTCTTGTGACACCGGTTCATCCACTCGCTCCCTATGAAAACAATAGCATTAATGACAGGCGGAAAGCGCTCTGCCGCGTGGTGCGCGGCAGTGTAGGGAGCACGGAGCCTGCTGATCCGGACCGCGTGTGGTCAGCGGATCGATTGGCGGCGCAAGCGGCTTGGGCTTCTCATCAGGCGGACACCACGGCACACTGTTCCCATGAACACCTCAACGCCATGGCACCTGACGGCGGCCCTTGCACTGGCCCTGTCGCTCGCGGCCTGCGGGGACCGCGAGACCGCCGACACGACCGCACCAGCGCCGACCGCTTCACCCGCACCGCCCCCCGCGCCCACGACACC
>NZ_CCAE010000043.1 GCF_000723405.1 Hydrogenophaga intermedia
GGTCTACCCAGACCACCCCCGCGCCAGTGCTAGCTTTGCGTACCGTCACTTATTGCACTGAAAACGAGGAGACCCCGCTTGTGGCCGAGCTTGTCCTGCCCGTAACCGAAGGCGAAGGCGCCCGCCATGGCCGCGAGGTTGAGCACGAAGATCAGCGCCATCGTTTCCTGCTGCTTGAAGCCGATGACCTGTTCCGCGTAGATGGCCGCCAGCGCCACCGCCACCGCCACCCCGCCCTGGTAGGCGGCCGTGCAGGCCAGCAGCCAGGTGAAGTCGCGGTAGTGGCGCGCCTGGCGGAAGGTGGCATGCAGCCGCTTCAGCGACGCGCGCCAGCCGCCCTCGCGCCCCGCCTGGGGCTGCGCGCGCTCACGAAGCAGCGACAGCGTGACCAGCGAGGCCAGACCGAACATGGCGGCCGTGACCATCATGGTGACCGGCACGAACTGCCCGGCCTTCTGGCCCTGCGCCTGCGCCCACAGCACGTAGGCCAGGCACAGCCCCAGGGTGAGCATGCCGCCCACATAGCCCAGGCTCCAGCCCCAGCCGCTCACGCGGCCCATGGCCTCGGGCCGGGCGATCTCGGGCAGGAAGGCCGCGATCAGCGATTCGCCCCAGGCGAAGCACAGGTTGGACAGCACGATGAGCACCACGCCCAGCGCCACCGCGCCCGGCTGCACCAGGGCCAGGCCGGCCGTGGTGGCCACGCAGCCCAGGGTGGTGAGCATCAGCAGGCGCTTCTTGCGGGCGTGGCGGTCGGCCCAGGCGCCCATGGCCGGGATGGTGAACATCACGATCAGGTTGGACAGGCTGAGCGCGGCCGTCCAGGCGAAGGTGGCCCAGGTGGCGCCGCCGGCCACCGCGCCCACGAAATAGGCCGCGAACACGGCCGTGAGCACCACCGTGGTGTAGCCGGAGTTGGCGAAGTCGTACATCGCCCAGCCGAACACCTCGCGCTTGCGCACGCCGGGGTTCAGGGCGGTGCCAGGCATCAGTGCAGGTGCCGCGGCTTGCGCGGCCCGCCGTGGCCCGAGGGACCGTGACCACGAGGCGGTTTGCCCAGTTGCATGGAACTCACCAGCGCGTCGAAGCGCTGGTTGAACAGCTTGTCGATGGACGCGACCACGTCGCCCAGCTCGGCGGCGTCGAAGTGGCGTTCCATCACCTGCACCACGTCCTGCACGAGCAGGTCGCGCTGCACCTGCATGATGGCCGCGGGCGTGGGGCCGACGAAGCACATGAGGAAATCGTCGCGCGCTTCCTCTTCGCTGTTCTCGTCTTCCTCGTCGAACTCGGTGTCGTAGAAGGACACCTCCAGCGGCGCGCCGGCCGAGGCGATTTCGTTCAGGCCCATGCAGGCGTCCTCGACGGCCTGGCGGAAGTCCTCGTCGCCGTTGACCGTCCAGCAGATCTGCAGGGTGTGCGATTCGGCGTCGAAGCGGATGCCGGGCTCGTCTTCGTAGCTGCTTTCGGCGGCCGCCGCCAGCGAGCGCCCGCCGGCGTATTGCCACAGGGGCTTCAGGGCCTCCTGGATCTGGTCGAACACCACGTCCTCGCGCAGGGGCACGTCACCGTGCACGTGGATTTCGAAAGGGGCGTCGTATCGGCTGCTCATGGAAACTCACTCTACCGGGCTGTCCGGAAAAAACCTAGGCCCCCGCATGGAAAGCGCCTGGTGCCTCGAACCGGGATCGAACCGGTACGCCCCCTTTCGGGCAGCGGCGGAGTTTAAGTCCGCTGTGTCTACCAATTTCACCATCGAGGCAGGGGCCAGGGGCGGGATTGTCGCAGGTGAATGCAAACGCCCCACGGGCCGTGGGGCCGGTGGGGCGTCGCGTCAGGGCATGGGTGCCGGCTAGGCCAGCAACCCCGGTAGCCAGAGCGAGAGCGAAGGAAACGCGCAGAGGATGAACAGGCGCACCACGTCGGCTGCGATGAACGGCATGGTGCCCCGGTAGATCTGCCCCAGCGAGAGATCGCGTGCGATGGAGTTGATGACGAACACGTTCATGCCCACGGGCGGGCAGATCATGCCGAAGGTCACCGCCATGACCACGATCACGCCGAACCACACCGGGTCGAAGCCCAGGTGCACCATGGCGGGGAACACGATGGGCACCGTCAGCAGCAGCATGGCCAACTCGTCCATCACCGCACCCAGGATCAGGTAGCCCAGCATGATGAGCGCCAGCACGCCATAAGGGCCGACCGGCAGGTTCACCAGGAAGTCCACCGCGTTCTGGGTGAACTGGGTGATGGTGAGGAAATAGCCGAACAGGTAGGCGCCGACCACGATGGTCATGATGGCCGAGGACACGCGCAGCGCGCTGATGAGCGATTCCTTGATCTGGGGCCAGCGCAGGCGCCCGCGCGCCATGCCGATGAGCAGCGTGCCTGTGGCCCCGACGCCGGCCGCCTCCTGCACCGTGAACAGGCCGCCGTAGATGCCCCCGAGCACGAAGACGAAGAGCACGATCACGGCCCACAGGGGCTTGAGCGTGGCCAGGCGTTCGGCCCAGCTGTGGCGTTCGCCCTGAGGCATCCATTCGGGGCGCAGGCGCGCAATGATGGCGACCACGATCGAGTAGAAGACCACCGCCAGCAGGCCAGGCACCACCCCGGCCGCGAAGAGCTGGGTGATGTCGACCTCGGTCATGATCCCGTAGAGCACCAGGATCACCGAGGGCGGGATCATGATGCCCAGCGTGCCCCCCGCCGCGATGAGGCCGGCGGAGATCCCGGGCTCGTAGCCGGCGCGGCGCATCTCGGGCAGTGCCACCTGCGTCATCGTGGCGGCCGTGGCCACCGACGAACCGTTGATGGCCGAGAAGCCGCCGCAAGCCGCCACCGAGGCCAACGCCAGGCCGCCGCGGCGGTGGTGCAGCCAGGCGCGGCCGGCCGCGAACAGCTCGGCACTCATGCCCGAATGGGACGCGAAGGCGCCCATCAGGATGAACATCGGGATGACGATGAGGTTGTAGTCCGTCAGCACCGACAGCGGCACGTTGGCCAGCAGGTTCAGGCCCGGAGAGAGCCCCCCCAGCGCGGCGAAGCCCGCCACGCCCGCGATGCCCATGGCCACGCCGATGGGCACGCGCAGTGCCATCAGCGCGAACATGCCGACAAAGCCCAGCAAGGCGACGAGATCACGATCCATGGATGCCCTCCACGGTGACCTCGTCAACGGCGTCGGCGTGCGCCTCGCGGCCGAAAGGCAGCAGCCCCAGGCGCGCCAGGGCCAGCACAGCGGCCACGGTGGCGCCCACGGCGGCCGCGCTGTAGAACCACTTGAGCGGCAGGCGCAGGTCCATGGTGCCCTGACTGCCGGTGCCGCCCACCTTGATCCAGACCATCCAGGCCAGGGGCGCAAGGAAGGCCAGGGTCACGGCGGTGGCCAGCACGTCAATCCAGCGCTTGCCGCGTGGGCCCAAGGCCTCCCACAGCAGGTCCACCGCGATGTGGTTGCCGTACCAGGTGGCCAGCGCGATGCCCCAGAACATGGCGATACCCAGCAGCATCTGCGTGCCGTCGAACCAGTCCGGGATCTGCCAGCCCAGGGCGTAGCGCACGAGCACGTTCCCCGCCGTCAACAGCGCGATCACGAGCAGCGAGAGCGCGGCCAGCGTCTCGACCGCCGACAGCAGGCGCTTCATCAGTTGGCGCCCCCGCGGGTGCTCAGCTCCTTGCGCAGATCATCCAGGGCGGCCTGACCGTTCACGCCGCTGGCGCTGGTGGCCTTCACCCAGTCGGCGTAGATGGGCTCCACGGCCTTCTTCCAGGCGTCCATCTGCGCGGGCGTGAGCTTGACCAGGGTGTGGCCACCGGCCTTCTCCATCTCCTCGCGGCCGCTGTCCTCGCTGTTGCCCCAGTCGGCCCCGACCTTGCCGGCCCACTCGTTGTTGCAGTGGTCGTCGATGACCTTCTTCTGGCCGGCGGCCAGGCCGTCGTACCAGGGCTTGTTCATCACCCAGACGAAGTCGGAGGCGTAGAAGCGCATGTCGGTGTGGTACTTCACCGCCTTGTCGATGCCGAAGGTGATGATGGACTTCCAGGGGAAGGTGATGGCGTCGGCCAGGCCCTTCTGGATGGCGTCGCGCGCCTCGGGCGCCGAGACCTGCACGTTGGTGGCGCCCAGCAGGCTCATGGTCTGGGCCACGGTGCCGTTGGCCGAGCGGATCTTCATGCCCTTGAGCTGACCGGGCTCGGTGATGGGGTTCTTGGAGTGAAAGGTGCCCACGTGGACGTGCGCGAAGCAGAACTTCACGTCCTTCATTTCCTGGCCGGCGTACTTGCGGTACCACTGGTCCAGCGCGGCCGAGGCCGGGCCGGGCTTGCCCAGCAGGAAGGGCAGCTCACCGGCGGCGATGAGCGGAAAGCGGCCAGCCTGGTAGCCGGGGTTCACCCAGGTCATCTGCGCGATGCCGTCGCGCGCCATGTCGTAGTGGTCGGCCGCCTTGCCGAGCTGCTGCGCGGGGAACAGCATGACCTTGATGGAGCCCTTGGAGGCCGCTTCGACCGACTTGGCCCAGGGCTCGAAGCCGAGCTTGGCCAGTGGGTGCGTGGCGGGCAGCCAGTGCGCGAACTTCAGTTCGACCGGTTTGTCCTGCGCCTGGGCGCCGAGGGCGCCCAGCGTGAGCGCCGCCAGCGCGGCGAAGCGGATGGCGGTGAGGCGGGGAGTCTTCATCGTGTGTCTCCTGTTGTTGAGGTCGTGCTGCGGTAACGGAAGCATGCCAGCGGCGGAGCCGATCATGCGTTGGGGGAACTCGGGGCGGCGTCGCCGCCGGGACGACGCGGTGCCCAGAAGATGGGCTGGGCCGCGGCCGGCGTGCGCGCGTGCGCGGTGTTGAGCGTGCCTTCGGGGTCGGCCAAGGTGGCGCGCAGGGCCTGCTCCAGCGCCAGGGCGCTGGCGGCGTCGTCCACCTCGCCCACCAGGGCGGGCTTCACGTGCGTGGCCCACAGGCGCGCGTAGTTCTGGCGGCCACGCACCTGCGTGTCGCCGTAGCCCTTGATGACCTGCGGCAGGCCCGCCACCGAGGCGGCCAGGCGCGGCGTGCGCGGGGCCAGGTGGGCCATGGCCGCGAGCCAGGCGCGCAGGGCCTCGTCCTCGTGCGCGAAGCGCAGCGAGCGCGGGCGCAGCGGACGCAGCCAGGCCAGGGTGCGCAGCATCAGGAAGCCCCACAGGCTGCTGGTGCGGATGTGCAGGCCGAAATGGGCCTTGCCCATCCAGCCGCGGCGCTCGGCCAGGCGCACGAGGGCCTCGCCCAGGGCGCGCGGCAGCACGGCGGCCACTTCGTCGGGGCCGGGCTTGAAGTGCTCGGTGATGCGCACGATCTCGCCAGGGCGCGCTTCGGCTTCGCTGCGTACGCGCGCGAAGCGCGAGGCACGGCTCTTGAGGTCGGCGACGCGAATCACGTCCTCGTAGCACATCCACAGTGCCAGGTGGCGGATGGCCTCGTCGCGCGCCACCTCGGCCTCGGGCGGGCAAGCCCGCACCAGCGCGTCCACGCGTTCCAGGAAGGTCTGCGCGTAGGCGCGGTTCTGGTAGTCCAGGCAGCGCAAGGCGCCGTGCGCGGCGAGGCGCTGCACGGCCTCGGGCCAGGCCTTCAGGCGCGCGGACCAGTCGTGGCGCAATGCCTGCGGCAACTCGGCGGCGGTGAGCGCGGCGGCGGCTTCGGCATCCACCACCCCTCCCTGCGCCGCGTCGAAAGCCGCGCCGAAGCCGGCCAGGCTGGCCTGCACGCCACGCCCGGAGTCCTTGATCACGGCCTCGCAGACCTCACGCGGCCAGGGGAACACGCCGGCGCCGGCCAGGGCGCCGAACATCACGGCCGACACGACCGTGCCGTGGCGGCGGGTGAGCACGTCCATGTCGAACAGCACGGCGCGGCCCGCCAGCGCCTGCGCAGCACCGGCCAGGCGCTGCGGGTCGTGGCGGCCGTCGGCCATGTGCATCTTCTCGAGCGTGGTGTAGACGCGGTGCGTGGAGGCCACCAGCGTGGTGCGCGCGTTCACGAAGCCGCGCTCGACCATACGAGCGGCTTCCAGCAGTTCACTGGCCACCAAGGCGTCCACGTTGCCCGGCACGGGCGAGAGCGCGAACACCGGCGCGGCGCCCGTGGCGGGCTGGCGCAGCATCTCGATGTAGTAGCTGGTGGCGCCGGTGCGCTGGGCCACGCCGGGCACCGACGTGGCCTGCACGGGCAGGCCCTGGCGCACGGCGCACTCGACGATCCAGTCGGCCAGCACGCCGCCGCCCTCGCCGCCCAGCGCGGCGATGAGGATGGTGAAGGGAGCGTTGGATGGACTCATGGGATCAGGCCGGTTGGAGAAGACCGATGAAGAAGCGGTTGAGGCGGTCGCTCACGCGATCCCACCAGCCGGGGTTGGAGATCACCTCGATCTGGTGGAACGAGGGACACAGCACGGCGGCGTCGGCCACCTCGCCGCACAGGCCGCAGCCCACGCAGCCGTTGGTGACGTGCGCCACCGGCTCGCGGCGCAGCGGGTCGGAAGACGCCTTCACCGTGAGCGTGGGGCAGCCCGAGAGGCGGATGCAGGAGTGGTCGCCGGTGCAGGTGTCCTCGTCCACGCCGTAGCGCACGCGCACGCTGCGCAGGCCTTCCTTGAGGCGGCGCGCGCGGATGGGCTTCAGGCGGCGCTGGCGTTCGAGCTGGCACTCGCCCTCGGCGATCACCACCTTCAGGCCCTTGAAGGGCGAGCGGATGGCTTCCTTGAGCGTGTCGCGCACGCGCGCGACGCGGTAGTTGTGCACCGTGCGGATCCACTTCACGCCCATGCCCTTGAGCGTGTCCTCGATGGTGGTCTCGGTGGCGGTGGCGCTGTTGCCCTCGGCGAGCTGCTTGGCCTCCTGCTCGGGCGTGGAGATGGTCTCCTGGGTGCCCGTGGCCGAGGTGTAGCCGTTCTTCATGATCACCAGCACGCCGTCGCCCTGGTTGAGCAGGGCCGAGCTGACGCCCGAGAGCAGGCCGTTGTGCCAGAAACCGCCGTCGCCCATGATGGCCACGGGCCGCTGGGCGGAGAAGTTCTTCACCGCCGCACTGGACGCCATGCTCATGCCGTAGCCGAGGATGGAGTTGCCGAAGGAGAACGGCTCGAAGGTGGCGAAGGAGTGGCAGCCGATGTCGGTGGAGATGTGCAGCTTGCCGGTGTCGCGCTCCACCAGCTTGAGCGCGGCGAACACCGGGCGCTCGGGGCAGCCGACGCAGAAGTTGGGCGGGCGCTGCGGCACGCCACCGCCCAGGGCCTCGCTGGCCTGGGCGCGCAGTTGCGCCACTTCGGTGGACAAGGCGCGCGCGGGCTGCACGTCCACCGTTTCAAGGTGCTCGGCCATGAAGGCCTCGATGCCTTTGAGCAGCACCTCGGCGGTGTACTCGCCGCCCATGGGCAGCAGGTCCTTGCCGTGCAGGGCCGTGTCCACCTTGGCGCGGCGCAGGTGGGCGTTGATCTCCTGCTCGATGAAGTCGGGCTGGCCCTCCTCCATCACCAGCACGGCGCGCTTGTTGCGGCAGAAGTCGGCGATCTGCTCGGGCACCAGCGGGTAGACCACGTTGAGCACCAGCATGGGCACGTCGGTGTGGCCCTCGCCGTCGGCCAGGCCCGCGAGCTGCAGCGCGCGCAGCGCGGTGTTGGTGAGGCCGCCCTGCACGATGATGCCGACGTCTTCATGGCGGCCCGGCAGGTGTTCGTTGAGGCCCGAGTCCACGATGTAACGCCGCGCGGCGGGCAGGCGCACCTCGTACTTGAGCTTCTCGTGGCGGAAGGTGGCCGGCGGGTGCGAAAGGCGGTCGTAGCTGAAGTTCGCCGCCTGCATCTGCAACTGGCGCGTGGAGATGGCCGGCGCGATGTTGTCCTTGGTGTCGAAGCTGCCGCGCACGTGGCAGGCGCGGATGCGCAGCTCCATCATCACGGGCGTGTTGGAGGCTTCGGAGAGCTCGAAGCTCTTCTCGACCATGCGCACGATGGTGGGCAGGTTGGGACGCGGGTCCATGAGCCACAGCGCCGACTTCATCGCGAAGGCGTGGGTGCGCTCCTGGATGACGCTGGCGCCTTCGCCGTAGTCCTCGCCCACGACGATGAGCGCGCCGCCCATGACGCCGGGCGAGGCCAGGTTGGACAGCGCGTCGGAGGCGACGTTGGTGCCGACGACGGACTTCCAGGTGACCGCGCCGCGCACGGGGTACATGATGGACGCGGCCAGCATGGCCGCAGCCGAGCTTTCGTTGGTGCAGGCCTCGACGTGCACGCCGAGTTCGTCCATGTAGTCACGCGCCTGCACCATCACGTCGAGCAGGTGGGTGATGGGCGAGCCCTGGTAGCCGCCGACGTAGGTGACGCCGGATTGCAGCAGGGCCTTGGTGACGGCGAGGATGCCTTCGCCATGGAAGGTGTCGCCCTGGCCCAGTTTGAGGGCCTCGATTTCGCGGTGGAAGGAACGCTCCACTGTTGTCTCCGTGTCTCGTGGGTGGCCGGTCTCTGGCGGATCCGGCGTTGGGGCGGGAATGTAGGGGGGGTTGGGGCATCTGTCCAACCGAATGTGTCGATGATGTGTATCCATGGTGTGGATACCATTGGGGTCTTCGCCGGCTGCCCCGGACGTCGGCGACCGGGTGCCCGGCTCCGCGAATGTCCCCCGGACGGCTGCGCCGTCCTCCTCCTTTATTTCGCTGCGCCGGGCACCCGATCACCAACGTCCTGCTCGGCTTTCGAACCATGAACTTCCGTCAGCTTGATCTGAATCTGTTGCGCGTTCTTGCCGCCATCCATCGCACGGGCTCGGTCACGGCGGCGGGCAAGGCGCTGTCGCTGTCGCAGTCCGCCACCAGCAGCGCGCTGGCTCGTTTGCGCGGGCACTTGAAGGACGAGCTGTTCGTGCGCACGCCGGGCGGTTTGAAGCCCACGCGGGTGTGCGAGCGCATCGCGCCGGAGGTGACGGATCTGTTGCAGCGGCTCGAGTCGACCATGAGCGCGCAGGAGGCGTTTGACCCAGCGCGCAGCGAGGTGCGCTGGAAGACCTCGCTGTCGGATCTGGGCGAGATGATGTTCCTGCCGCCGCTGGCGGCGGCGCTGCGCGAGCAGGCGCCGCACGCGCGGCTGTTCAACGTGTCGGTGGCGGCCGAGGACCTGCCGGGCGCGCTGGAGGCGCGCGAGATCGATTTCGCCATCGGCATCCTGAACCCGCGCCAGCGCGGCATGCGAACCGATCTGCTGTTTCGCGAGCGGTACGTGGCGATGAGTTCGGGCCGGTGGCGGCCGCCATCGGGTCGCGCCAGCGCACGGCTCACGCCCGATCAGTTGGCGCAGGCCTCGCTAGTGGTGGCCTCGCCCACCGCCACCTTTCACGGCAGCGTGGAGAAGATGCTGGTGCGCCTGAACCTGTCGGACCGCATCGTGCTGCGGGCGCGCCACTTCGGCGCCCTGCCCGACCTCGCGCTCAACACCGACCTGCTCACCATCGTGCCGCAGATGTACGCCGACAACCTGAGCGAGCGCCACGACATGCGCGTGTGGGAACTGCCGCCCGACGCCTCGCCCGACTACGAGGTGCGGCTGGTGTGGCACAGCAGCACGGCGAACGACCCGGCGCAGGTGTGGATACGGGAGCAGGTGCACCGGTTGTTCCGGCGGTAGCGCGGGGGGCGTTCTTCCTTTTTTCTTTGGTGAGGCAAGGGTTGGCGTGGCGTTTCTCGCCTCTTCCTCGCGAGGGCCGCTGGTGCGTGTGCCCGTTCTCCGGCCCACGCTCGGCGATTAAATGGAATCTGACCCCAATTAAGGGGGCCGAATTTCTGGTGGTGCGCACGGGCGTCACTCTCGACGGATGGTGGGGTTCGCGGGCGCAGGCCCCATTCGCGCTTGCCACAGAGGGGGCGTGCCAACAGCGGTGGTGACGCAGGCCCGGTGGCGTGCCCGGGGACATCTGCGCGAGCGTGGGCCGGAGAACGCGGACCACGCCAGCCGTCAGCGCGAAGTGGCAGCGCGAAACGCCACGCCAGCCAGCCACCCACCCACCCAGGAAAAGCTCAAAGCCCCAGCTTCTGCGTGAACAGCCGCTCCGCGAAGCGCCGCCGCTCGTCCTTCTGCGCCTTGGTGCTCAGCGTGGGCATCAACGATTCCGACACCACGTAGCTGTACAGCAGGAAGGCGCGCGAGCGCGCCTCCACCACGGGAAAGCCCAGCGCCGAGAAGAGCTGCGCGATGTAGCCGATGCGGCTGGCGTCCGCCTCGTCCACCGCGAAACGCGCCATCTGGTCGCGCCTCGCCCAGGCGCGGATCGCCAGCTCGATGCGCGCCGCGCGCGCCGCCGCACGCCCCCGGAACGGCAGCGACAGCACCCCGCGCAACTGCTCCATCGGGTCTTCGGTGGCCGATTCCAGGCGGACCGTGAGGTTCTCGGTCGCCCGCTCGCGCCACGCCTGCAGCACGCGGCGCAGCAAGTCCTCGCGGTCCTTGAAGTGCCAGTAGAAGCTGCCGCGCGTGACGCCCAGGGCCTGCGCCAGCAGGTCCACGCGCACGTGGTCGATGCCCTGGTCCACCAGCACCTCGGTGGCGGCCTCGATCCAGGTCTCGGGCGTGAGCGAGGCGCGCGTGACATCGCTCGGCGCACGGGGCTTGCGCGCGGAGCCGGTGGGCGTGGAGGCACTCGAACTCATGCCGGAAATTCTATCGACCCCACTTCAGAAAAGATCCGTACAGAAATGTATGGAACTAGGGAAAAACCCTGTATCTCACTGGTGAAAACCCTCGATAGCATTCGTTATGAAACATACATAACTGTATGGAGACATGAATCAACTCGACTGGCTGAACGACCCGGCGTGGATGGCCCCACCCGCTGCCACGGTGGAACACCGTGCCGATGGCAGCTTCGTCCTGCGATCGACCGAACCCCTGGGCGACTACGCGCGCTGCATCGGCGAATGGCTGGAGCATTGGGCCGCGCACACGCCCGACGCGCCCGCGCTGGCCGAGCGCACCGCCACCGGCTGGCGCCGCCTGAACTGGGCCGCGTTGCGCGCGCAGGTGGGCCGCGTGGCGCAGGCGCTGCTGGACATGAACCTAGCGCCCGACGCGCCCGTTGTCGTGCTGTCCGACAACGCCATCGACCACCTGCTGCTGGTGCTGGCCACGCAGCACGTCGGCCGCGCGAGCTGCACCGTCTCCAGCGCCTACTGCCGCCTCACCAAGGACTACGAGAAGGTGCACGGCATCCTGCGCACGCTGCGCCCGGCGCTGGTGTATGCGTCCGACGGCGCGGTTTACGGCCCGGCCATCGCCAGCAGCGGCATCGACGCACCCGTGGTGCTGAGCCAGAACACCGACGCGGTGCCCGGCGCCATCGCGTTCCAACGCCTGCTGAACACACCCGAGACGCCGGCGGTGCGCGCGGCCTTCAAGGCCATCACGCCCGACACCACCGCCAAGTACCTGCTCACCTCCGGCTCCACCGGCACGCCCAAGGTCGTCATCAACACCCACCGCATGCTGTGCGCCAACCAGCGCATGATCGCGCAGGCCTGGCGCTTCCTGGCGCACGAAAAACCCGTGCTGGTGGACTGGCTGCCCTGGAGCCACACCTTCGGCGGCAACCACAACCTGCACATGGTGATGTGCCACGGCGGCACGCTGGTGATCGACGAAGGCCGGCCCGCGCCGGGCCTGGTGGACAAGACCGTGGCCAACCTGGCGGAGGTGCAGCCCACCATCTGGTTCAACGTGCCGCGCGGCTTCGACATGGCCATGCCCATCCTGGAAGCCGACGAGGCCCTGGCGCGCCGCGTGCTGGAGCGCCTGCGCGTGGTGTTCTACGCCGGCGCCGCGCTGCCGCAAGCGAGCTGGGAGCGCCTGCAGGCCCTGGCAAAACGCGTGCTGGGCCGCGAGATCTGGCTCACCACTTCCTGGGGCTCCACCGAAACCGCGCCGGCCGTCACCAGCGCGCACTGGCGCATGGAGCGCGCGGGCGTCATCGGCGGCGTGCTGCCGGGCGTGTCGCTCAAGTTCGTGCCCAACGGCGAGAAGCTGGAGCTGCGCATCCACGGCGTGAACATCTTCCCCGGCTACCGCAACGCGCCCGAGCTCAGCGCGCAGGCGTTCGACGAAGAGGGCTACTACCGCATCGGCGACGCCGGCTTCCTGGCCGACGCGCAGCGGCCCGAGCTGGGCGTGGTGTTCAACGGCCGCGTGGCCGAGGACTTCAAGCTCACCACCGGCACCTGGGTGTCGGTGGGCACGCTGCGCCTGCGCGTGGTCTCGGCCTTCGCGCCGCACGCGCAGGACGTGGTCATCACCGGCCACGACCGCGACGAGATCGGTGTGCTGGTGTTTCCCACGCCGGCCGCCATGAAGCTGCCGCGCGAGGCACTGCACGAGCACCTGGCGCGTGGCCTGGCTGCCTTGCGCGCCGAAGGCGGCGGCTCCTCGCAATCGCCCACCCGCGCGCTGGTGCTCGACGAGCTGCCCAGCGCGGACGCGGGCGAGATCACCGACAAGGGTTACCTCAACCAGCGCGCGGTGCTGCAGCGCCGCGCCGACCTCGTGGCGGCGCTGTACGCCGACGCATCCGGCGTCGTGCGCCCCTCCTCTTCTTCGAAAGTTTCCCGATGAGCCGCGGACAGAGCCAGCTTTTCAACGACGTCTACATCCTCGATGGCGTGCGCACGCCCATGGTGGACTACCAGGGCGCCTTCGCCGACGCCAACCCCATCGACCTGGGCATCAAGGTCGCGCGCGAGGTGCTCAAGCGCACCGGTGTGTCGCCCGAGTCCATTGACTCCGTGCTCGCGGGCAACATGGCCCCCGGCGGCTTCGACCAGTTCTACGTGCCTCGGCACATCGGCCTGTACGCGGGCGTGCCGGTGGAGGTGCCCGCGCTCATGACGCAGCGCATCTGCGGCACCGGCTTCGAGCTGTTCCGCCAGGCCGGCGAGCAGATCGGCGCGGGCGTGGCGAAGAACGTGCTGCTGGTGGGCACCGAGTCGATGACGCGCAACCCGATCGCGGCTTTCGACCACCGCGGCGGCTTTCGCCTGGGCGCGCCGATCGGCTTCAAGGACTACATGTGGGAGGCCCTCACCGACCCGGCCGCCGACATCAGCATGATCCGCACGGCCGAGAACCTGGCGCAGCGCTACAGCATCACGCGCGAGGACGTGGACGCCTTCGCCTCGCGCAGTTTCGAACGCGCCGTGGCCGCGCAGGCCGCGGGCTGGTTCGACGGCGAGATCGTTGCCGTGGGCAACGAGAGCTTCGAGCGCGAGGGCTACCGGGCGCGCGGCATCCGCCTGGCCGGCAAGGCCACCGTGGCCGAGCGCGACACGCACCCGCGCCCCACCCCACCCGAGGTGCTGGCCAAGCTGCGCACCGTGTTCAAGGACGGCGTGCAGACCGGCGGCAACAGCTCGGCCCTGACCGACGCGGCCGCCGCCGCCGTGGTGACCGACGGCGCGGGCCTCAAGGCCTTTGGCAAGCCCGCGCTGGCGCGCCTGGCCGCCGCCGCCGTGGTGGGCGTGCCGCCGGAGATCATGGGCATAGGCCCCGCGCCGGCCATCCGCCTGCTGCTGGAACGCGCCGGCCTGTCGCTGGGCGACATCGCCCGCTTCGAGATCAACGAAGCGCAAGGTGCGCAGACCGTGGCGGTGGCGCGCGAACTCGGCCTCGACGAGAACAAGCTCAACGTGCACGGCGGCGCCATCGCGCTGGGCCACCCGCTGGCGGCCACCGGTGTGCGCCTCACCATCACCTGCGCGCGCCAGTTGCGCGACATCGGCGCGCGCTGGGGCATTGCTTCGGCCTGCGTGGGTGGTGGGCAAGGCATCGCCCTGCTGATCGAAAACCCCTCTGCCGCCGCCTGATCCCATTTTCAAGCCCTCGCGTGTGCGGGCCACGAGCACATGCAACACCACAGGAGACAACACATGAAGACCTTCGTCCGCAACGCACTGGCCGTGGCCGCGCTGGCCGCTGTCGCATCCGCCGCGCAGGCCGATCTCACCATCGGCGTGAGCGTGCCACTCACCGGCCCGGCCTCCGGCCTGGGTATTCCCATGGCCAACGGCGTGAAGATGTGGCCCGCCACCATCGGCGGCGAGAAGGTCAACGTCATCATCCTCGACGACGCCACCGACCCCACCAAGGGCGTGCAGAACGCGCGCCGATTCGTCAACCAGGACAAGGTGGACGTGATCGTGGGCTCGGGCGCCACGCCGGTGGCCATCCCCATGGCCGACGTGGCCACCGAGTCGGGCACCGTGCACCTGGCGCTCTCCCCCATCGGCCTGCCGCCTGGCAAAGACACCTGGAGCTTTCGCATGCCGCAGAGCAACGGCGTGATGGCCGAGGCCATGGTGGAGCACATGAAGAAGCAGGGCGTGAAGAGCGTGGGCTTCCTGGGCTACACCGACGCCTACGGCGAGCAGTGGCTGCAGGCGCTCACCCCGCTGCTGGAGAAGGCCGGTATCAAGCTCACGGGCACCGAGCGCTTCGCGCGTTCCGACACCAGCGTGACCGGGCAAGCGCTCAAGCTCGCGTCGGCCAACCCCGACGCGATGGTGGTCGTGGCCTCGGGCAGCGGCGCGGCGATGCCGCAACTGGATCTCGTCGAACGCGGCTACAAGGGCAAGTTCTATCAGACGCACGCGGCCGCCACGCGCGACCTCATGCGCGTGGGCGGCAAGGCCGTCGAAGGCACCTTCGTCACCACTGGCCCGGTGGTGGTGGCCGAGCAACTGCCCGACAGCCACCCCAGCAAGGCCCTGGGCGTGAAGTTCAACGCCGACTACGAAAAGGTCTACGGCGCCGGCACCCGCAACCAGTTCGGCGCGCACTCGTACGACGCCTACCTGCTGCTGGACAAGCTGGTGCCCGTGGCCGCCAAGAAAGGCAAGCCCGGCACGCCCGAGTTCCGCGCCGCGCTGAAGGCCGCGTTCGAGGACGCCCAGCCCACGCCGGTCACGCACGGGATCATCGACTTCACCGCCGCCGATCACTGGGGCTTCAAGACCGGCTCCGGCGTGGTCATGAAGGTCGTCAACGGCGACTGGAAGTTGGAAAACTGATCGGCCTGCAATGAACGTGACGGGAGACCGCAACCCATGGATCTGAGCATTGCCGCCATCCTCGGCGTCGATGGCGTCATCAACGGTGCGATCTACGCACTGGTGGCGATCGCCCTCGTGCTGGTGTTTGCGGTCACCCGCATCGTTTTCATCCCGCAGGGCGAGTTCGTCGCCTTCGCGGCGCTGACCATGGCGCTGTTCCAGACCGGCGCCCTGCCCGGCACGGTCTGGCTGCTGCTGCTGATGGTGGCGCTGGTGCTCGTGCTGGACGCCGTGCGCGCCTGGCGCGAGGCCTGGCCGCTGGCGCGCTGGGCGCGCCTGGCCGTGCGCACGGCCGCGCTGCCGCTCGTGGCCTGCGGCCTCACCGCCTGGCTGGTGCCCCAGCAGCCGCCCCTGATCGTGCAGGCCCTGCTCACGCTGGCCCTGGTCACGCCCATGGGGCCGCTGGTGTACCGGCTGGCCTACCGCTCGCTGGCCAGCGCCAGCGTGCTGGTGCTGCTCATCGTCTCGGTCGGTGTGCACTTCGCGCTCACCGGCCTGGGCCTGGTCTTCTTCGGCGCCGAGGGCTTTCGCAACCCGCCGTTCTGGGACGAGCGCCTGAGCGTCGGGCCCGTCACGCTCAGCGGCCAGGCCATCATCATCGTCGCCGCATCGCTCGCGCTCATCGTCGCGCTGTTCGTGCTCTTCGACCGCACGCTCACCGGCAAGGCGCTGCGCGCTACCTCCGTCAACCAGACGGGCGCGCGGCTCATGGGCATCTCCACCGACGCCGCGGGCTCGCTGAGCTTCACGCTCGCGGCCTTCATCGGCGCGCTCTCGGGCCTGCTCATCGGGCCCACCACCACCGTGTTCTTCGACAGCGGCTTCCTCATCGGCCTTAAGGGCTTCGTGGCCGCCGTGTTCGCCGGTCTCACCAGTTTTCCGCTCGCCCTCGTGGGCGCGCTCGGTGTGGGCCTGGTGGAAGCCTTCGGCTCGTTCTGGGCCAGTGCATTCAAGGAAGTGATCGTGTTCACCGCCATCCTGCCGGTGCTCTTGTGGCGCTCCTTCGTCGACCCCCACGATGAGGAGCATTGACATGGACCTGCGTCGCTACGGCCTGCTGGCCTTCACCGTGGTCATGCTCGCCGTGCCCTTCCTGCCGGTGCCCGACTACTGGATCACCAAGCTCAACTACGTGGGCCTGTTCGGCCTGGTCGCGCTGGGGCTGGTGCTGCTCACCGGTGTGGGCGGACTCACCTCGTTCGGCCAGGCGGCCTTCGCCGGCCTGGGCGCCTACGCCAGCGCCTTTCTGGCGGTGAAGATGGGGATCTCCCCGTGGATCGGCCTGCTCGCCGGCCTCGGTGTCACCGTCGTCGTGGCGCTGGTGCTGGGCTGGGTCACGCTGCGCATGTCCGGCCACTACCTGCCCTTGGCCACCATCTGCTGGAGCCTCGCGCTGTTCTACACCATGGGCAACCTCGACGCCCTGGGCAAGTACGACGGCCTGCTCGGCGTGCCCGCCATTTCGTTCTTCGGCATCAGCCTGCAAGAGGAGCGGCGCATGTACCTGCTGATCTGGCTGGTGGCCATCGCCTCGGCCATCGCGATCACGCGCCTGCTCGACTCACGGCCCGGGCGCATCATGCGCGCGCTCGACGTGCACCGCGGTGGCGGCAAGACCATGCCCGAGGCCATGGGCGCCTCGACCTTCCGCCACAAGCTGCTGATGTTCGTGATCGCGGCCATCCTGGCCTCGATCTCGGGCTGGCTGTTCGCGCACATGCAGCGCAGCGTCAACCCCTCGCCCTTCGGCATCAAGTTCGGCATCGAGTACCTGTTCATGGCGGTGCTGGGTGGCGCGGGCCATGTGTGGGGCGCCTTCACCGGCGCGGCCCTGGTGAAGCTGGCCGAAGACCAGTTGCAGACCTGGCTGCCCGCGCTGCTGGGCACCTCGGGCAGCTACGAGATCATCGTCTTCGGTGTGGTGCTGGTGCTGGTGCTCAAGTTCGCGCCCGATGGCCTGTGGCCCTCGATCGAACGGCTGCTGCCGGCGCGGCGGCACCGCGCCATCCGGGCAGACACCACCGAACCGCTGCCGGCGCGCGACAAGCCGGCCGCCGGCAGCGTGTTGCTGGAAGTCAAGGACGCACGCCGCACCTTCGGTGGCCTGGTCGCCGTCAACGGTGTGGGCTTCACGCTGCGCGCCGGCGAGATCTTCGGCCTCATCGGCCCCAACGGCGCCGGCAAATCCACCACCTTCAACCTGGTCTCGGGCGTGCTACCGCTCACCAGCGGTGAGGTCTGGCTGCGCGGCGAGCGCGTGGACGGCAAGGGCGCGCGCGAGATCGCCCGCCGCGGCTTGTCGCGCACCTTCCAGCACGTCAAGCTGGTACCCGACATGACCGTGCTGGAGAACGTGGCCCTGGGCACCTACCTGCGCACGCGCAGCGGCACGCTGGCTGCCATGCTGCGCACCGACCGCGCTGAGGAGGCGCGCGCCCTGGCCGAGGCCGAGCGCCAACTGCGCCGCGTGGGCCTGGGCGAACACCTGCACGAACTCGCGGGCAACCTCGCACTCGGTCCGCAGCGGCTGGTGGAAATCGCGCGCGCCCTGGCCAGCGACCCGGCGCTGCTGCTGCTGGACGAACCCGCCGCCGGCCTGCGCCACCGCGAGAAGCAGGCCTTGGCCGAGGTGCTGCGCCAGCTCAAGGCCGAGGGCCTGAGCCTGCTGCTCGTCGAACACGACATGGACTTCGTGATGAACCTGACGGACCGCATCCTGGTGATGGAATTCGGCACGCCGCTGCTGGAGGGCACACCGGCCGAGATCCAGGCCAGCGAGAAGGTGCGCGCCGCGTACCTGGGAACGGAGCACTAGAGATGGCGGAGCTGCTGCTTGAAGTGAAGGACCTGCACGCCGGCTACGGCAAGGCCGAGGTGCTGCACGGCATCACGCTGCCGGTACACGCGGGCCAGGTGGTCACGGTGATCGGCCCGAACGGCGCGGGCAAGTCCACGCTGCTGGGCGCCCTCATGGGCCTGTTACCGCTGCGCGGCAGCGTGCGCTTTGCGGGCCAGGACATCGCCCGCCTCACGCTGGAAGAGCGTGTGATGACCGGCCTGGCGCTGGTGCCCGAGCGCCGCGAACTGTTCGGCACCATGAGCGTGGAGGACAACCTGGTGCTCGGCGGCTGGCGGCCGATGAAGCAGCGCCTGCCGCGCTGGCGCGATGGCCTGGAGCAGGTCTACGAGCTGTTCCCGCGCATGAAGGAGCGCCGCGCGCAGGCGGCCGGCACGCTGTCGGGCGGCGAGCGCCAGATGCTCGCCATCGGCCGGGCGCTGATGGGCCAGCCCAAGCTGCTCATGCTCGACGAGCCCAGCCTGGGCCTGGCCCCGCTCATCGTGCGCGACATCTTCCGCATCATCGAGACGCTGCGCGAACGCGGCGTCAGCATTCTGCTGGTGGAGCAAAACGCGCGCGCGGCGCTGAACGTGGCCGACGAAGGCCACGTGCTGGAGACGGGTGACGTGGTGCTCTCGGGCCCTGCCGCGCAGCTCGCGGGCGACTCGCGTGTGATCGACACCTACCTGGGCGCGAAGAAGGCATGAGGGTTCCCGAATGAGCTGGACTTACGAAGCCCCTCTCGAGCACATGCGCTTCGTGCTCGAACACGTGCTCGACGCGCCCACGCACTGGAAGGCCTGCGAGGCGTTCGCCGATCTCGACCTCGACACCGCCGATGCGGTGCTGGAGGAAGCCGCGCGCTTCGCCAGCGAAGTCCTGCAACCGCTCAATAGCACGGGCGATCTGGAAGGCTGCGTGCGCGAGGCCGACGGCCGCGTGCGCACGCCCACGGGCTTTCCCGCGGCCTACCAGGCCTTTGTGGCCGGTGGTTGGCCCGCTCTGCCCTGCGACCCCGCCTGGGGCGGCCAGGGCCTGCCCTTGCTGCTGGACGCCGCACTGCGCGAAATGCTCGACGCGTGCAACCACGGCTGGAACATGTACCCGGACCTGCTGCACGGCGCCTACGAAACCATCAAGGCACACGGCAGCGACGACCTCAAGGCCCGCTACCTGCCCAGGCTCGTCAGTGGCGAATGGCTCGCGGCGATGGCGCTCACCGAACCGCAGGCGGGCAGCGACCTCGGCCAGCTGCGCACGCGCGCCGAGCCGCAGGCCGACGGCAGCCTGCGCATCAGCGGCAACAAGATCTTCATCAGCGGCGGCGAGCACGACCTCACGGACAACATCGTCCACCTCGTGCTGTGCCGCCTGCCGGACGCACCCAAGGGCACCAAGGGCCTGTCGCTCGCGCTGGTGCCCAAGGTCCTGCCCGATGGCTCGCGCAATGCGCTCTTCTGCGACGGCATCGAGAAGAAGATGGGCATCAAGGCCAGCGCCACCTGCGCCATGCGCTACGACGGCGCGACGGGCTGGCTCATCGGCGAACCGCACCGTGGACTCGCCGCCATGTTCCTGATGATGAATTCGGCGCGACTGCACGTGGGCCTGCAGGGCCTGGGGCACCAGGAGATGGCCACGCAGAACGCGCGCCGCTACGCCGAGGAGCGTGTGCAGATGGGACGTGCCATTGGCGAGCACCCGGCCGTGCGCCAGTTGCTCGACCGCCTGGACGTGACGACCCAGGCCCAGCGCGTGCTCGCCTACCGAGCTGCGCTGGCGCTGGATCTGTCGGAACAACACAGCGATAGGGCGGTGCGCGAACGCGAAAAGCGTTTCGCCGCGTTGCTCACCCCCATCGTGAAGGCCTTCTGCACGCACCAGGGCTTCCACGGCCCGGCCGCGGCCCTGGGTGTGTGGGGTGGCAATGGCTACGTGCACGAATACGGCATAGAGCAGACGGTGCGCGATGCGCGCATTGCGATGATCTACGAGGGCACGAACGAGATCCAGGCGATCGACCTCGCGCAGCGCAAGCTGCTGGCCGATGCCGGTGCCACCGCGTTCGAACTGCTGGACGCGCTGCGCGCCGAACTGCCCGAACAGGACCCGCTGCGCGACTTCATCGACGAATCGCGCACGCACCTGCCAAGCTGGCTGAACCGGGTCGCGCAAGACGGCGCACACCTGCTGGAGAGCGCCGACGACCTGCTGCACGGCTTGGCCCACACGCTGCTGGCCTGGGCGGTGGGTCGCATGGCCGCCATGGCCAACGCCTTGCCTGACGAGGCGGCCGCGCGCCAGCGCGCCCTCGCCACTGCCTTCATTCGCCATGCGGTCCCGCAAGGCCGTCTGCACTGGCAGCGCGCCCTGGCGGCCACGGCACCACGCTGAGCACGCGCCGGGCGGCGCGTGCGTGCGCCACCCAAAGAAAAAGCACCTGGCAGAACCCTGCGCAGGTGCTTTTTTATTGCTCGTCTGGAGGCGCGTGGCGGAGTCGAACCGCCCTAGACGGATTTGCAATCCGTTGCATAACCGCTTTGCTAACGCGCCAGATCGGGCCCGACAAAAAAGGGAAGCCGAGCTTCCCTTTTTGCGAATCTGGAGCGGGAAACGAGTCATGCACTAGAGCGCTAAGTCTCTGTTTCCCAATCACTTTCTCCACCGTGGTGATCAGCGAAGAACTCAATTATAGCCTTGTTTTTCGCCCTCGGCAACAAAGTTCATCCAACCACTTCCACCAGCGTCCAAGGATGGTCCATCCACCCGTCATTACGCCTGATGCGTCGAGCTGCTCAGCGGGTTCGCTATCGAACTCCCAACTTGCGACGATCATGACTTGCGCTCGCTCAGCAGGCAGCGCGGGGTGGTGTCGCGTGGACTGCCTGGCACCTGGACGGCTGTAGGACACGACCGCCGGCATCGGAACACCGCAAGTACTCATCTTTACATCGCTGCGGCTAACTTCGCCGGAGCGCAACACGGCGCCAGTGTAGTGGCTGCCAGCCTCAACGAAGGCGTGCAGCAATCCGGTTCATCTGCTCGATCTCCGCGCGTTGGCCATCGGAAATCGCTTGGCATAGGTTGACGAGTTCCGGATCTGAGAGCTGCGCCTCGCGGCACATGAGGATAGCTCCCGAATGGTGCGGGACCATAGACGCGATGAACTGTCGATCGCCGATTCCGGTTTGAGCACGGGTCGCGGCAAAAGAACCGAGTGTGAGAACGGCAAACAAGCCGTACAGCACGAGATTGAGCCGCCGGTTTGGAAACATGCCGGGCATTGTCGCTAGCATGAAGATGCCCATTGGCGCCCACATAGTGACCGCCATGTAGAGCATGTTGAGATTGTTTCTGAAGTCCCTGGCGCCGTCGATCATGCTGAACATTACGAAGTACATGACGACGAGTCCCAACACCATGTTCACCCAGAACTTGGCGTAGGGTCGGCCGTGCTTACCCATCTGACCGGATGTGTGATGTTGATGTTCATGGGAATGTTCAGCCATCTCCGTCTCCTATGTGCTGGGGCAACCTGGCAGGGTTGCACTGGTACTGCGGCAGATACTTTGTCGATATATCAGCATGTGAAGCGATGCATCACTAGCCGCTGATTTCCAGTCCCCAACTGGACGTAGGGACGTCGAACGCTTCAACTCGCGGGTCTTGAACCGTCTGGATATCAGACCATACCAAATCGGTCTTGATGGGCTTTGCGCCACCTATGACGCTGGTACCGTGAGCGCCAGTATCGAGCTTGCGTCCTCATCGCTCGATGGGCCGGCAACTGATCAATTCTTGCATATCAAGCAAGACAAGGCCACCTGCGGCGGATGCCAATGGCCTCCTCCGCCTTCGCTTAGGGCATCGCCTCAAGCGTCCGTTGCAGGCCATAACGACACAACAGCCCTTGGGCAAGAAAGGAGCCGGTGATGTAGCGCACCCGAAAGGAGATGAAGACATGCACAAGGACATTTCAACATCAAAGGTGTTCTATCGTCCCATCGAGGCGGCCATCCGATGGGCTGGGTTGCTGCGGTATCTGCCGATGATCCTGGCCACGATCGCGTCACCGCGTGTCCTGCCTCCGTCGCTGAACTGCCCTCGATGGAATGAGTGCCGGCTGCACTCGGAACGTATCTATGACGGCATCCTCAACGGAGAGCTGCCCTACGGCAAGAACGGGATCACGCTCAATGATCCGAAGCTGCTGAATTCTCTGGATCTGACTGTTCGCCATGTCGATCTGAAGCGTTGGATGCGCACCCACTATCCCGAGCACCGGCCAGGATTCCTGTTCAGCCGTGGCGAACGCATGGCGCACCCCTTCATCACCATGGAAACAGGACAGGCGATCCTGGTCGAGCGGCTGGCCCTTCAGGCCGCGCTTGAACATGCCCGGCGCCAGATGCGGGAATTGCAGGAGCAGCACGACACCTTGCTCAAGCAATCTGCCGTGCTGCTGGCCTCCAAGCAATGCGAGATCAGCGAGCGAGCTGAGACGACGTATCTCAACATCATCGGCGGGATGCTGACGCTGATGCTGGGCCAGTCCCCTTCGGGTGTGCCTTATTCCAGCTTCAAGACTCAGGAGGCACTCGTCTCGGCATTGGTCGCCCATTATGGCGGCACCATGGGCATTACGGAGCGAACCTTAAACGGCAAGTTCGCCAACGCCAGGAAGTACGTCCGTAGCGCAAGCGGATGAGGCTATCCAGCTTGTATGTGCAACCGCGGATATTGCATTTGCAGTGTCTTCCCGCAGCCAGGTCTATTGAATAGAGGTCACGCCAACAAACGCCACCGAGCGTTCAGGAGTGACCGCCATGTCGCAGACACCTGTACTCCCGCCGAACGAGCGCCGCATCCTGCGGCTCGATGAAGTCGAAGCGAAGTCCGGCTTCAAACGCGCCCACATCTACAACCTGATGAAGAAGCGCCAGTTCCCCCAGGCGCTGCGCCTGGGCGTGCGCGCCGTCGGCTGGGATTCGATCGAAATCGACCAGTGGATCGCCGAGCGCCTCAACCACCGGACCTGACCCGTTCTCCCGCGGACTTCCCATTCCCAGCAGGAGAGCGCCATGCAGGTCGTATCCATCATTTCAACGAAGGGCGGCGTCGGCAAGACCACGACGGCCGCCAACCTGGGCGGGCTCGCCGCCGATGCGGGCCTGCGTGTGCTGCTGCTCGACCTCGACGTGCAGCCCACGCTGTCTTCCTACTACGAACTGGCTCACCGCGCACCCGGCGGCATCTACGAGCTGCTGGCCTTCAACGAGCGCGACCTCGGCCAGCTCGTGTCCCGCACGGTCGTCGCGGGCCTGGACCTGGTGCTCTCCAATGACCACCGGGGCGAGCTGAACACCTTGCTGCTGCACGCGCCGGACGGACGCCTGCGGCTGCGGCATCTGCTGCCGGCGCTTGCGCCGCTCTATGACCTGGTGCTGATCGACACCCAGGGCGCGCGTTCCGTGCTGCTGGAGATGGCGGTGCTCGCCTCCGATCTTGCGCTGTCGCCCGTCACGCCGGAAATCCTCGCGGCCCGGGAGCTTCGACGCGGCACCATGCAGTTGCTCGAAGACATTGCGCCGTACCGGCACCTGGGCATCGAACCGCCGCCGCTGCACCTGCTCATCAACCGCGTTCACCCGGTGTCGGCGAACGCCCGACTGATCCAGCAGGCCCTGCGCGACCTGTTCCAAGACCATGCTGGCATCCGTGTGCTCGCCACCGACGTGCCCGCCATCGAAGCCTATCCGCGCGCCGCGACGCGCGGCCTGCCGGTGCATCGGGTCGAGCACCGCCAGCCGGCCGGCAGAGTCGCCCCTGCCGCGCTCGACACGATGCGCGCGCTCGCCAGCGAGTTGTTCCCGCAATGGCAGGACCGACTGGCTCAAGTATCCGGTCGCCCGCCACGTCCTCTTGATACCGGGAGGCCCCATGGCGAACGCACATGAACTGGCCCGCGGCCACAAGCGGCTGCGCGCCCTGATCGAGTTCGCGGTCGGTGAAGGCTGGCACGTCAAGCGCACACCGGGTGGGCACCTCAAGTTCACCAAGGCCGGCTGCGCGGCGATCTACACCAGTTCGACCGCGAGCGACCAGCGGGCCGGACTGAACGCCCGTGCGCAGATCCGCCGCGCCGAGCGAGAGGCCCGCATGGCGCCGGCCGGCGGTCGTGGGGACTGCGAGGGGTGCGGCCATGGCTGACCTGACCTCGCAGGACATGGCCGGCAAGCTGCTCGCGGCGGGCTTCGAGCGCAGCGGCCCAGCGGCTACGGCCTTGAGCGACCCGATCGCGGACACGCCCATGGTCGTGACGCTGGACCAGTTGCGGCCCTACGACCATGACCCGCGCATGAAGCGCAACCCGGCCTACGAGGAAATCAAGGCATCCATCCGCGAGCGCGGCCTGGACGCGGCGCCGGCCATCACGCGCCGGCCCGGCGAGGACCACTACATCATCCGCAACGGCGGCAACACGCGGCTGGCGATCCTGCGCGAACTCTGGTCGGAGACCAAGGAAGAACGCTTCTTCCGCATATCGTGCCTGTTCCGGCCATGGCCAGAGCGCGGTGAAATCGTCGCGCTGACCGGGCATCTTGCCGAGAACGAACTGCGCGGCGGCCTCACGTTCATCGAGCGCGCGCTCGGCGTCGAGAAAGCACGCGAGTTCTACGAGCAGGAGAGCGGCGCCGCCCTGAGCCAGTCGGAACTGGCCCGCCGCCTGGCGGCCGATGGCTTTCCCGTCCAGCGGTCGCACATCACCCGCATGGCCGACGCGGTGCGCTACCTGCTGCCCGCCATTCCCACTGTGCTCTATGGCGGCCTGGGGCGCCACCAGGTCGAGCGACTGTCGGTCATGCGCACGGCCTGCAAGCGCACCTGGGAGCACTATGCCAAGGACCGCTCGCTGCCGCTGGACTTCGACAGCTTCTTTCAGGAGGTGCTGGCGCAGTTCGACACGCAGGGCAACGAGTTCGCGCCGCAGCGCGTGCAGGACGAGCTGATCGGCCAGATGTCCGAGCTGCTGGGCATCGGCTACGACGTGTTGGCGCTGGACCTGACCGAATCGGAAAGCCGCCACCGGGCGCTGGTCAGCGACCCGACGCCACCTGCGGCGCCGCCGGCGTTGCCTTCGCCCACCGCCGGCACGCCGACTCCCCCGGGCGCAGCATCGTCCATCGCCACGCCTGCACCAGCGGCCAGTCCATCACCCGCCGGCCCTCCGGTGTCCGAGCCCACCTTGCGCCACGACGACACGTCGGCTGGCGAAGCGACCACGGGAAGCCAGACGGCCGCACCGGGCGATCTGCTTCGTGAGCACATCGTCTCGCCGGCGCCGACGACCGAACGGCTGCAGTCGATTCAGCGCATGGTCGCCGACCAGTTGGGCGATGCGCTGCCGCCCGACTTCTCGGCGAGCGTGCTGCAGTCCATCCCGGTGCAAGCCGGCGGGCTCTATCCGATCTCCGACGTCTGGTACATCGACGCCGGCCTGGACACGCCCGATCGGCTGCGCATCCACATCGCGCAGTTCGCGCGCGAGATCGCCGGGGAGGCAGGCCTGGACGAGTGCATCGAGGATCGCGCCTATGGCATCGGCTTCGTTTGCTGCGCGCCCGCCCATGCACCATCGCCGATCGGACGGGCGGTGCTGGCGCTGCTTATCACTCTGACGGGTCAGCCCACTGCTGAAGCGGGCGTGGATGGCGCGCAGCTCGCCGCCGACTTGCCAGCACTGCTACACGGCCAGGATCAACACCACGGCGACTGCACAAGGCGCTTGAGCGACACCGCGTTGGTCAAGCTCTTCCGTCTGCTGCGCCTGGCCCGGCGTCTGCTGGACCTGGAAGCCGGCACAACGGCGCCCGGGGCGTGAGCGAGGGAGGCCGCATGTCCACATCGCATCCGCTCAACCAGGCCGTGATCGGCCAGGCACTGTATGACCTTCGCAACGGCCAACTGCGCCGCTGCAAGGCCATGGGCTTCGGCGAGGCCGAGCTGGATGCGCTCAAGCACCCCGCGCTGATCAGCGTGCTGGCCAACGCCAGCGTCTCGTGGTGCTCCGTCACGGTCAACCGCGAAGTGCTGCAGCGCCTGCTTAACCAGGCACAGGACGTGGAGAAGGAAATCGCCACGGTCGATCGCATGCTGCGGCTGGGGGCCAGCACGGAGATGGTCAGCCGCTTCTATGGCCTGACCCATCAGGAAGTCGCCCTGCGGCGGGAGATCCTCGGCCTGCCCAAGCGCAAGGGGCGCCACCCCGTCCTGGACGAGGCCCAGGACACCGAACTGTGGCGGCAATGGAAAGCCGTGACCAGCAGCAGGAACGTCGATCTGGAGGACGAGACCTCGATTCTCGATGCGGCCATGGACCTGGCCGAGGGCATGTCACTGCCGCTCTCGGTGGTCTGGGCCGCGATCAGGAACTGGGTCGATCAGGGATTGGGCTAGGCCATGGCCGTGGACGACACCGCCCCACGAGCCCCGCGTCAAGGCCCCATCGCACTCGCCGACCTGTTTGACGCTGCGCTGAAGGACCTCGCGCCCAAGTCCAGCTCTGGCGCTCCCGCGTCCCTGCCTGCTCCAACGCCCACGCCTCCTACGTCCGGCGACGCCTTCCTGTTCAGTGGCAATCGGCACGAGAGCGTGCCGCGGCGGCTGTTCCTCGACCGCCGCCTGACGCCGCTGGAGCGCAACGCCTGGCAGGTGTTCCGATTGATGCTCAACGACGACGGCGTGACGGCGTTCCCGACCTATGAGCAGTTGCGGCCGTGGCTGGCGTCGATGCCCTGCGCAGGCCAGGCCTCCCATGAGACCGTGGCGCGGGCGCTGACGCTGCTGCGCCTCACCCGATGGCTGAGCCTGGTGCGACGACGGCGCGACCCCAGGAGCGGCCGCATCCTCGGCAACCTCTATGTCCTGCACGACGAACCCCTGACGCCGTTCGAGGCGATGCAGCTCGACGCCGACTACCTGGCCCTGGTCAGCCAGTCGCTGGGGCATTCGGCCAAGGCCGTCCAGGTGGTGGGACTCAACACCCTCCAGGAGATCGCGGACGACCCGATGCTGTCCGGACGCACCTTGCCGTCGCGGCTGCAAGTGCTCGCCGAGCGCCTGGCCGACCAGGGCATCACCGCCTCCGAAAGTTATCCACAGGCGGATGCGATCCACGATTCCGAAGAAGGGCCCAGGAGCCTTCTTCGGAATGGCGAACGCCCCTCTTCGGAATCCGAAGCAGGGCCGAAACCCGCTCCAGACGGCGCTCTTCGGAATCCGAAGCAGGACCGTACAGTACGTAGTAGTCGTATTGATGAAGTACGTACTACCGCGCAGGCGCGTGCGCTGGGCGACCTGCAATGGCCCAAGCGCTTCGCGGAACTGAAGGCGGAACAGCAGGCCGGAGCCAGGATGGCGTTGCAGCAGGTGGACGCCGCCCTGCGGCAGGCCGTGCTGGACGAATGGGCCGCACGGTGCGGCAAGCATGGCATCCGCAACCCCGCCGGATATCTGTTCGGCATCATCCAGCGCGCCATGCGCGGCGAGTTCAATGCGTGGGCCAAGCAGACCGGCCCGGCACCGCCAACACCATCGGCGGCGCGAGCGCCACCGCCCGAGGTGGCGCGGCAGCACATCGAGCGCCTGCGCGATCTGCTGCGCAAATCCTGAGCACAGGGCCTGGCAAGGCCATGAAGCAGACCTCCTTGGCGGTCGGCAGAAACGGTCCCCAGGGGACGGCTGTGTGGTGAAACCCCGGGCGACGGCGCGACATGCTGCGCAAAACCTGAGTAGAGCGCATGCAAGACCATGAAGCAGACCTCCATGGCGCTCAACGGAACGGTCCCCTGGGGACGGCTGCGCGGCGAAGGATCGTGTCGAACGGCAGCGCGACGTGCGGTGCAGCACGCATACCGTCAACAACCGAGGACGGGAACGCCGATGTGAGTGCCCATCTGCGGAGCGGTCCCCAGGGGACCGTTGCGCGCTGCGCCGCCAGCGCGCACAGAACCGGGGGTCGGCTCATTTCGGTTTGTTGACTGACTGCCTTCCGCCGCATGCGGATGCTGGCGGCTCCCTGTCCACCAGCGAGCGATCACCATGGCAACCAGCAACGAACCATTGCAACTCAACCTCGGCTCCCTGCGCAGCGCGATGTCGCTGACGCTGCACACCCACCACGCCTCCCGCATCTGGCATGGCCGCGCCGCCGCCGAGGGGCGACCGGGCATCGTCGGCCTGAACGGCTACATCGCCGTCATGAACAAGATGAAGCGCGGCTCGGAGCAGGACGACCCGTACAGCGACTGGTGGATGCTGCGCATCGAAGACAAGCTCGACCAGACCAAGACCACGCTGCAGACGCTGCGCGAACAGGTGGACCAGGCCCTGGCCGGCGTGCCCGCCGCGTTGACCCTGGGCGAGAACCTCAACGTGCAGCCCGTCAAGCTGCCGCTGTTCGTCAATGCGCAGTTGGGCTTTGCCGCCGTCTATCTGCTGGCCGACTACGACGACATCGCGCGCAAGCTGATCCTCGCCCACCACACCGCGCTGATTGACCGCAGCACTTTGGAGCGCTGGCTCAACGAGGGCGCGCACGCGCTGCGCAGCCTGTTCTCGCTGGCCCAGCAGTACCGCTACTCGGGCTGCACCCGCGACGATTTCGCGGCGAAGAATGCCGCAGCGCGGGCCGCGCTGGAGAAATTCGGTGAACTGCCGCAGGACGTGCTCGAAGGCACGCGCCGCTCGAAGTTTGCGCCGCCCATCGTGCGCCGTGGTCTGCAACTGCGCGGTGAGAGTCCTGCCGCAGCCGCTACCAGCGTCGATGGTGATGCGGCCGCTGCTGCTGACCCGTCCGAAGGCGCAGCCACTGCCGGCGAGGACGAATCCGCATGAGCGATCTGAACCAGCCGACCCGCTACTTCCGGGGCCTGCAACAGGGAACCTTCATGCGCCTGGAACACGCGGCCTCTCTAAAAGGCCTTTTAAAGCCTTTTAAAGGTAAAGGGGACTTGGAGGCCTGGGCCAGCCAGTGCTTCGCCATGCGCGACGAACTGATTGCCTTGTCGCAGCGACAGGTGCTGGCGCAGGCGTGTGGGCATCCCTTCCACCTGCTGCTCGTGGAACTGGCCCAGCAGACCACTGGCGCGGGAACGACGTTCCTGCGCTGGCGCAGGCACGACCGCTCGGCCATGGGCGTGGCCCTGTGGCAGGCGCTGATGGCGAGCACCAGCACGCCGGTCAACCTGCTGGCCGACCTGCACGCGATCGAGCTGCAGCGCATCACGCTGAACATGCAGATCAGCCTGTTGCACACCCTGGGCAGGCAGGCCCAGGAGTGCGCCAGCAAGGCCGCCGAGGCGGAAGACGCCTACCTGCGCCGGCTCGCGTCCATACCCTCCGCAGTGCGCGATCGGTGATTGCGTCGGGCCCCCCAGCACGCGCCCGACGCCGACATGGCACGGGTATTTCAACCACCAAGGAGATTGCACCATGAGCACTCATTTTTCGGGCGAAGGCAACATCGGCTCGTCCCCCGAGTACCGGGAGTTCCCCAACGGCAACGACGAACCGCGGCGCTTGCTGCGGCTGAACGTGTATTTCGACAACCCCGTTCCCACCAAGGGCGGCGACTATGAGGATCGCGGCGGCTTCTGGGCGCCGGTGGAAATCTGGCACCGCGAGGCCGCGCACTGGATGGACCTCTACCAGAAGGGCATGCGCGTGCTGGTTGTCGGCCGCATGGAGCGCGAACCCTGGACCGACAACGAGGATCAGCCGCGCGAGACCTGGCAGATCAACGCGCGCAGCGTCGGCATCCTGCCGTTCCGCATCGAGTCCGTCGTCCTGAGCCCAAAATCGCAGGAGACCGCGCAGGACGCGCAGCCCAAGCCCCAGGCCGACCAGCAACCGGCTGCGCCGAAGGACCCCAAGCGCAGGAGGTGACCCGGCATGGGGGCGGCCGCAGCACGTCGCCGCCCCCATGTCCTCGCGAGCTATCCCCTGGGGATAGCTCCACCGACTTCCACCGGCTTCCACGCGCTCCCGAACATCGCGGCTCCCGGCCCGCACACCACCGGCCGCACGCCATCCCGCCCAAGCCGTTCCATCGGCGTGAAAGCGGTCGCTGCCGCATGCAGCTTGTTTGCTGCTGCCCCAACAGGCGCTCGGCATCCTCGATCCCAGCAACTCCATGAACAACGGGAAGCGGATGGACGGACATGCGGCTGTTTCTGTGCGAGAAGCCCTCCCAGGGCAAAGACATCGGCCGGATTCTCGGCGCCACGCAGCGCGGTGAAGGCTGCCTCAACGGCTCCGGCGTCACGGTCACCTGGTGCATCGGCCATCTCGTCGAAGCGGCAGCACCCGAGGTCTATGACGCGGCGCTCAAGCGCTGGTCGCTGGAACAGTTGCCCATCATTCCCCAGCAGTGGCGGGTCGAGGTCAAGCCGAAGACCGCCACGCAATTCAAGGTCGTCAAAGCGCTTCTGGCGAAGGCGACCCAGCTTGTCATCGCCACCGACGCCGACCGCGAAGGCGAACTGATCGCCCGCGAGATCATCGACCTATGCGGCTACCGCGGCCCCATCGAACGCCTGTGGCTGTCGGCGCTCAACGATGCGTCCATCCGCACCGCGCTCGGCAAGCTGCGGCCCTCGGCCGAGACGCTGCCGATGTATTACTCGGCGCTGGCGCGCTCGCGCGCCGACTGGCTCGTGGGCATGAACCTCAGCCGGCTGTTCACCGTGCTCGGGCGGCAGGCCGGCTACGACGGCGTGCTGTCGGTCGGGCGTGTACAGACCCCGACGCTAAAGCTCGTGGTGGACCGCGACCGCGAGATCGCGGCTTTCAAGTCGGTGCCGTTTTGGGCCATCGACGTGTCTTTGTCCGCAGGCGGCCAGGCCTTCACCGCGCAGTGGGTTGCCCCCGATGCCAGCACCGACGACGCCGGCCGCTGCCTGCAGCAGCCCGTCGCACAGCAGGCCGCGCAACAGATCCGCGCCGCGGGCAGTGCCCAGGTGGTGTCGGTCGAGACCGAGCGCGTGCGCGAAGGCCCGCCGCTGCTGTTCGACCTGGGCACCTTGCAGGAAGTCTGTTCCAAGCAGCTTGGGCTGGACGTGCAGGAAACCTTGGAGATCGCCCAGGCCCTGTACGAGACGCACAAGGCCACGACGTACCCGCGCTCGGATTCGGGCCACCTGCCCGAAAGCATGTTCGCCGAGGTGCCCACGGTCCTGGACAGCCTGCTCAAGACCGATCCCACGCTGGCCCAGATCATGGGCCAGCTCGACCGCACCCAGCGCTCGCGCGCCTGGAACGACGGCAAGGTGACGGCGCACCACGGCATCATCCCGACGCTCGAACCTGCGAATCTCTCCGCCATGAGCGAGAAGGAACGGGCGGTGTACCGGCTGATCCGGGCACATTACCTGGCCCAGTTCCTCCCGCACCACGAGTTCGACCGCACCGTGGCCGAGCTGTCCTGCGGCCAGCAGAAGCTGGTGGCTACAGGCAAGCAAGTCGTCGCCAAGGGCTGGCGCCTGGTGCTGGCCGAACCGCAAGCGGACGAGGACGGCGATGGTGCCGCGCGCAGCCAGGTGCTGCCTGCGCTGCGTGACGGGATGGCATGCCAGGTTGCCGGGGCCGACATCAAGGCCCTCAAGACGATGCCGCCTAAGCCCTATACCCAGGGCGAACTGGTCAAGTCGATGAAGGGTGTTGCGCGTTTCGTGACCGACCCGCGCCTGAAGCAGAAGCTCAAGGACACGACGGGCATCGGCACCGAGGCGACGCGGGCCAACATCATCAGCGGGCTGATCGCCCGCGGCTACATCGTGAAGAAGGGACGCTCCATCCGTGCATCGGATGCGGCGTTCACGCTGATCGACGCCGTGCCCGCGGCGATTGCCGACCCCGGCACCACCGCCGTCTGGGAACAGGCGCTGGACATGATCGAGGGCGGACAACTCACCCTGGATGTGTTCATCAGCAAGCAGGCCGCCTGGATTTCGCAGTTGATCGCGCAGTACGGCAGCACGTCCCTGTCCATCAAGGTTCCCCAAGGACCGGCTTGTCCGCAGTGCGGCGCACCCACGCGCCAGCGCACCGCAAGAGCGGCCCGTTCTGGTCGTGCAGTCGCTACCCCGACTGCAAAGGCACGCTGCCGGTGGAAACCGGCACGTCCAGGCGTGGTGCCTCGCGTCCACGCCGTACCAGTGGCGGCGGCCGCAAAGGCGTCTGACCGCCCCCGTTCCCCGTGAGCCGTGTCCGCCATCGGCGGTGTGGCCCGTGTTCCGCATGCCCTGCGGGACGCCCAGCGCGCAACGCCTTCTTGATCTGTGCGCGCGTCCCGTCCGGCCATCCCAGGCCGCGGGACCTGAAGGTGGCTTCTCCGCGAACCGCACCCCGCGCGTTCTCCTCGTCTGCATTCCTTCCGCCGCTGCGAAGGGTCCCCCGATGGCTTGCCTGCGCGAGCCACCCGGAGACCCTTCGTGGTCAGCGGTATTCGGTGCCGGTGCCCGCCGGCGCAAAAACGGGCTCCCTTTGTGCGCGGATGTGCGCCAGACGATGCCGGCCCCAGCCACGACATGGGCCGGGTGTGATTGCTTGATGAGCAGACGGTTCTAGCGACGACCGGGCCTGCCAATCAGCCCACGGGTGGTTCCTCTTTCCTCCCGAGCCGAAGGCCCCTGGGGCCTTCGGCGCCTTTCTCCTGCCTTTCAACGCCCCGGCCAGGGCGATGGCCCTGCGCCATACGAACAGGAGACCGACATGCACCCGAAACTTTGCGCACCGCCGCGCAACACGCCGCTGCTCTACGGCAGCGTCTGCAGCGGCATCGAGGCCGTGAGCCTCGCCTGGCAACTGCTCGGCCTCGAAGCCGCGTGGTTCGCCGAGATCGAGCCGTTCCCGAGCGCCGTGCTCGCCCACCGTTACCCCCGCGTGCCCAACCTGGGCGACATGACCGCGATCGCCCGCCAGGTCCGCGCCGGCACCGTGCCGGCTCCCGACATCCTGGTCGGCGGCACGCCGTGCCAGTCGTTCAGCGTGGCCGGTGCGCGCCAGGGCCTGAACGACCCGCGCGGCGTCTTGACCCTTGCCTATGTGGAGCTTGCAAATGCCATCGACCAAACCCGCCATGAAGACCGCCGCCCGGCGGCAACCCTCGTCTGGGAAAACGTCCCCGGCGTCCTCAGCGACCGCAGCAATGCCTTCGGGCACTTCCTGGGAGCACTGGCCGGCGAAAGCCGTGTGCTCGAACCGCCAGGGCAAAAATGGGCGCACGCAGGCTGTGTGTCTGGACCCCAGCGCCGCATCGCCTGGCGCGTGCTCGACGCTCAATATTTCGGCGTCGCCCAACGGCGCCGTCGCGTGTTTCTTGTGGCAAGTGGTGGAGGTGGCGTCGATCCCGCCGAGGTACTTTTTGAGTGCGACGGCGTGCGCTGGGATTCTTCGCCGGGCTTCGCGTCGTGGCAAGACGCTGCCGGCGCTGCTGGATCGGGCGCTGCGGCAGCAGGCGGGTACTCGGGATATGCAGGACTGAAGCAGCCCTACGGCAAGGCCACGGTGACGTTCGGATTCGGCGGGGGCAACACCGCAGGCCCCATTGACGTCGCGGCCTGCCTGACCGCGGCACCTGGCCCGAAGAACGACTTCGAGGTCGAGACCTTCGTGGCGCAGTCCATCGCGGGCAGCATCAGCCACACGCTCAGCACCGCCAACGGCGGCAAGGGCTGCAGCGAGGACGGCACCGGCAAGGGTGTGCCGATCATCGCCTTCACCGCCCAGGGCTGCGGAGCCGATGCAACGATGGCCTGGGCACCGACGCTGCGCGCGGGCGGGCATCGCCTCAGCCACGCGAATGCCGGCGTCGTGCCGGCCATCGCGTTCGCGCAGAACTCGCGCGGCGAGCTGCGGCTGGAATCCGGCCACGGCCAGCTTGCCGGGACGCTCTCCACGGGTGGCGGCAAGCCGGGCCAGGGCCGGCCGATGGTGTTCGGCGTGGCGCTGCGCGGTCGCACCGAAGGCCTGGCCGCTGAACTGGGCGATGGCGTCTCGACCGCGCTGCGCACCAGCAGCGGCGGTGCCGACAAGCCCCATGTGCTGGCACCGGACTTCGAGGCACATTTCCGCTACGACTGGAACGACCCCGGCCCGGGCGACTGGTCGCAGTGGCGGGTACGTCGGCTGATGCCTGTGGAGTGCGAGCGGCTGCAAGGCATGCCCGACGACTACACGCTGGTGCCGTACCGCGGCAAGCCCGCCGCCGACGCGCCCCGCTACAAGGCGATCGGCGACTCCATGGCCGTGCCGTGTGTCGCGTGGCTGGGCCAGCGGCTGTTGCAGTGCCCGCACAAGACGGGATCGAGCGCTTCGGATTGATGCACGACGCGGCCGGCGGGCCGCGTGATCCTCCCTCCTGCATTGCCGACGCATCGGCAACAGCCAGCAGCCAGGGTGTCAAGGCTGCCGTGGGTTCCTCCCACGCCACCCGCCAGTTCGCCCCGGCATCTCTCCGGCGAACGCTGCCCACCGGGCATCGATGCCACCTTCCTCCAACCCACGGGATGTATGCCGCGTCCCGTCAGGGGCGTGTCGTCAACCCGGTCGATAACAGGACTTCCTATGGACACCATCACCCGACAAGACCGCATCACGCTCAAGAACCTCAAGGTCGCGGATTTCGCGAGCGAGGAAACGCTGTGCTTCACCGCCACCGTCATGTTCGACGGCAGGCCCATCGCCGAAGCCCGCAATGACGGACACGGCGGCTCGACGTTCGTGCGCCCGCTGCAAGGCCAGGCCGCGCTGCTGGCCCAGGCCGAGGAATTCGCCAAGAGCCTGCCGCCGGCATCGCTCGACGTCGAACGCGAGGACGACGAGCCGCTTCTCATCGACATGACGCTCGACTTCCTCGTGGACCAGTTGGCCGATGCCATGCATGCGGAGCGCAAGCTGCGCACCGCGTTCAACCGCGACATCGGCAACAAGGTGCTGTTCATCAAGGACGGCCGGCTGCTGTTCCTCAAGGGCATCAAGCTCAAGGCCATTGCCGACCGCGCGGCGCATTTCGCAAAGCTGCGCAGCCGACAGGACCAGCCCATCATCATCCTGGCCGAGCTGCCAGCGGACGAGGCATTCGCCATCTGGAAGCAGCATGTCCTGGGTGACAAGCCCCGCTGATCCAGCCTCACCGCACCGTCATGACCGCCCCGCACTCGTTGCGGGGCTTTTCTTTGTCCTGCGCACATCAATCGGGGCTGGACCAGATGCCGATTTCCAACTGACGTGGCGCGGCACCCTCACGAAGCTGCCCGCATGTTCGCTGATTCGTCAGCACATGCCAGCAGCCAGGGTTTCAGGCTGCCGCGGGGTTCTCTCCGCGCAACCCACCAGTCCGCATCGCATCCATTGCGCGGACGCGCGTTCCCAAGACGCTGATGCTTTTTTTCAACCGCGTGCGGGAGCTGCCATCCCGTGAGGGACAGGGCCCCGCTTTCCCAAGGAGCCCATCCATGTCCCAGCAAGCCTCTTTCGGCCGATTCGGTCAATTGGCCTTGACCTACTGCGGCAAGTTCCTGCCGCTCGAAGTCCTGCACAGCGCCGCCGGCCACTACATCGGCACGCGCGATACCGAAGGTCCCGTCTCGCGGGAATCTCGTGAGTACTTCCGCAGCCATGCCGCGGCTCAACGTGCCCTCGAAAGAGGCGGCTGGTCCCAGCTCGCCATTCCCTGATCCAACTGGAGGAATCACGTCATGAACCAGCTTCTGCCGCAGGAAGTCGTCGATCAGATCGTTCGGGAAGAACGGCATTTCAGCGCCGCGCCCCAAGCCTTTTTCGAGGCCTGGAAGCGTGGTGTCGAGATCGCCGGCCCGCAATGGTTTGGCGATGGCACCCGTGAAGGTCTGAACCAGGCCAAGAGCAAGTGGGATCTGCGTCCCGACATGCTGCGCCTCAACGATGCCCTCGGCGTCCTGAGCAGCGGGGAACGCATGTTCCTGTCCGCGATGGTCAGCTTCTACAACGCGCGCGAGGGCGGTGCCATGCTCAAGCGCTGCCACTTCAACGGGTTGTCGGACTTCGACGGCCTCGATCTGCCTCGTCGCCAGGTGATCGCCGACCTGCTGCTGAACTACAGCGGTTGGTGAGCCGGTCCCCGGCACATCTTCATCACTGCGTTCACGCGACCCCATGAGGGACATGCGCCTCGTCCGAGGCCATGTCCCTCGCGTTTTCTCCCCGCCCAGTGCCATCCGGCATCAGGCGGTTCCCCTGCGGATGCCATCGTCCGCAAGGGCTGGCTCCGTTCATTCATCGAAAGGAGCCTTCATGGCCAACAACTACTACGAAGCCACCGGCGTTCTCGTGCTCGACCGAGTGACGCCCGTCATCCAGGCGCTGTTCGGCACCTTCGCGCTGGACGAGAGCCACCCCGGCAACGGGCAGGCCTACATCGCCCAGATCGCCGAGACCACCAATCCGCAATGGCCGGACGTGCTCGATGGCCTGGAAGACTTTGCCACGCAACTCGGCATTCCGATGCCGGACGACGAAGGGTTGTCGATCCCGCCGCTGCTCGAATTGCTCGCCGTGCACTTCGGTGCTGATGAGGACGACGAGCTGGCGAACTTGATCGAGCGTCATTCGTTCGAGGGCACCGCCGATCTCGATGCGTTGTTTCTGATCGCCACCCGGTTCGATGACGGCCACCACCTGACCGCCATCCAGTTCGAGGGATGCTGGTATTGCAGCAAGCCGCGGCTATTCGAGTTCGGCGGCAACGGCTGCTACCTGAGCCGCGCGGTTCGCGTCATCACCTCCTCCTCCCAGGCCCTCCAGCTCGGCGACCAATTGCGCAAGGCCATTGTGGCCGCCGACATCGAAGAGGCTTCGGCCCTGCTCGCGCTGGAGACCATCAATCTGCTGGCGGGCGTCAGCGACGAGCCATTCCGCATGAATTTGCGCCGGCGCGTCGCCGAGCGATTGGCCCAAACGCCAACGATCAGCGCCACCTGACGCTGTTCCCTTTCTTTCCACCCACCGGGGTTCTGTCGCGTTGCCAGTTGATAAACGAGTTTGGGGTAGGAACGGATGCCAGTTCTTCAAACGGGACGGATTTGT
>NZ_CCAE010000044.1 GCF_000723405.1 Hydrogenophaga intermedia
TGGCAAACCCTTCGTGGGGCGGCGGGCGGGCGTGAACCGCGCCCGCCGGGGCGATCACGAGGCGGTGATCAGAGCGTGGAGGCGGTGTAGGTGACGCGGCCGGTGTAGGTGCCGGCTGCCGGTGCCGTGGAGTTGGCGTAGCTGTAGGTCCAGTTGGCGGTGTGGTTGGTCACGCGGCCGGCCAGGACAGGCTGGCTGGTGCCACCGCTGAAGCCTGGCGCCGGCAGATTGGGGTTGTCCGAGACCACCGACATGTCGCTGAAGGGGATCGTGTCGCTGCCATTGTTCAGGGTGGTCGGGTTGGTGGCAGTAATGGTCACCTGGCCGTTGTTGCCGAAAACGCGCACCGGCACGGCACCGTTGCCAAGGAAGCCGCCGTTGGTGTCGTAAATGGCCCCAGCGGGGCTGCCCGTCAGGCCCACCTGATCGGCGTTGGTCGTGTAGTCGAAGATGATTGCGTCGACGGTGGGCATGTTGCCGTTCGCCACTTGTTCATGGCCGGTGCCGACACCGAGGAACAGCACGCCCGGGATGATCACCTGCAGGTCGAGGCGGGCCACAGCGGAGCCACTGCCGGTGACGAGCGAGGATTCGGCCGAGGCCATCAGGGGGGATGCGATGGCCAGCGCCAGGGCGGATTTCAAAAGGAGGTTGCGTTTCACGTCGAAGTCCTCAGAGGTTGGTGAACACTTTTGTTGCGGCACCTTGGAAGCCAAAGTGGCACGATTCTGAAGACCGTTACGGGTGTTCACAATCGTCGCAGAGCGGAAATTGCCTGTTTTTCAACAACTTAAGGAGAGCTTCTGAGTTAACGGTCGAAAAATTTCACCAAATGGCGGGAAACCCCCTCAAGTAAATCACCTTGTTGCCGAGTGACCACCTTGGTTTTCCATCAGGTGAGTCAAAGGTATGGCGCCCCCGGCCTTGACTTCGCCCAGTGAAAAACTGGTGTGCAGGTCTTTCACGTTGGGCAAATTGAGCAGCACCTCGCGCGCGAAGGCGCTGAAGTGGTGCAGGTCGCGGCTCACCACCTGCAGTTCGAAGGTGCCCGAGCCGCTGATGTAGTGGCAGGCCACCACCTCGGGGATGGCGCGGATGGCCTGCTCCAACTGGCGCGTGACGTCGCCGTTGTTGCGGTCGGCGTCCAGCCGCACGAAGGCCAGCACGCCCAGGCCGAGCTTGTCGCGGTCGAGCACGGCGCGGTAGCCCTGGATGAAGCCGCGTTCTTCCAGTGAGCGCACGCGCCGCCAGCAGGGTGCGGCCGACAGGCCCACGCGCTGCGCGAGCTCGGCATTGGTGAGGCGGCCGTCGGCTTGCAGTTCTTGCAGGATGGCGAGGTCGAATCGGTCCAGTGTTTCCATGATCGGCAAAAGAAAGAAAGCTTCTTTCTCGATCATGCAAATTCCGGGCATGAAACGCAAACACCTATCGCAAACTCGGGCATACACTGCGCGGCAGACTGGGGGCCGGTCCCTACCCGGGGCCCGCCCCCAGTCGCACGCGCGTCCACAAGACGCCCCCGCCCACGAAGGAGACACACAAGATGAACGCGCCGCTGCCCGAGCACATCCGTCAGGCCCTGGAAACCGTCACCCTGGACGACAAATACACCCTCGACCACGGCCGCGCCTTCATGAGCGGCGTGCAGGCCCTGGTGAAGCTGCCCATGCTGCAGCGCCAGCGCGACGCGTTGATGGGCAAGAACACCGCGGGGTTCATCAGCGGCTACCGCGGCTCCCCGCTGGGCGGGTATGACCAGTCCCTTCAGAAGGCGGCGCCGCACCTGAAGAAGCAGAACATCGTTTTCCAGCCCGGCGTGAATGAGGAGCTGGCGGCCACCGCGCTGTGGGGCACGCAGCAACTGGGCTTCGCGCCGCCCGGCACCAACCGCTTCGACGGCGTCTTCGGCATCTGGTACGGCAAGGGCCCGGGCGTGGACCGCTGCTCGGACGTGTTCAAGCACGCCAACATGGCCGGCACCAGCCCCTGGGGCGGCGTGATCGCGGTGGCCGGCGATGACCACGTGGCCAAGAGCTCCACCGCCGCGCACCAGAGCGACCACATCTTCAAGGCCTGCGGCCTGCCGGTGTTCTTCCCGGCCAGCGTGCAGGACATCCTCGACCTGGGCCTGCACGCCTTCGCCATGAGCCGCTTCTCGGGCGTGTGGACGGGCATGAAGACCATCCAGGAGATCGTCGAGTCGAGCTCGACCGCGCTGATCGACCCCGAGCGCGTGCAGATCGTGATCCCCGAGTTCGAGATGCCGCCCGGCGGCCTGCACATCCGCTGGCCCGACGCCGCGCTGGAGCAGGAGGCCCGCCTGTTCGACCACAAGTGGTACGCGGCCCTGGCCTACGTGCGCGCCAACAAGCTCAACCACAACGTCGTCGCCGGGCCCAATGACCGCTTCGGCGTGATCGCCAGCGGCAAGGCCTACAACGACACGCGCCAGGCGCTGATCGATCTGGGGCTCGACGACGACACCTGCCGCCGCATCGGCCTGCGCCTGCACAAAGTGGCGGTGGTGTGGCCGCTGGAAGCGCAGACCACGCGCGAGTTCGCCACCGGCCTGCGCGAAATCCTGGTGGTGGAAGAGAAGCGCCAGGTCATCGAATACCAGATCAAGGAAGAGCTCTACAACTGGCGGCCCGACGTTCGCCCGAACGTGCTGGGCAAGTTCGAGGAAGACGAGGGTGACTACAGCGGCGGCGAGTGGTCGCGCCCCAACCCCAGCGCCAACACGCTGCTGCGCGCCAAGGCCGACCTCAACCCGGCGCTGATCGCGCGCGCCGTCGCCAAGCGGCTGAAGAAGCTCGGCAACATTCCCGAGGACGTGATGGCGCGCATCGACGCGCAACTGGCCATCCTCGACGCGCAGGAACGTTCGCTGCAGACCCTGTTGACCCAGGGCGTGCCGGGTGCCGAGCGCCAGCCCTGGTTCTGCTCGGGCTGCCCGCACAACACCAGCACCAAGGTGCCCGAAGGCTCGCGCGCCATGGCCGGCATCGGCTGCCACTTCATGAGCATCTGGATGGACCGGGCCACCGTGGGCTTCACCCAGATGGGCGGTGAGGGCGTGCCCTGGGTGGGCCAGCAGCCCTTCAGCACCGACCAGCACATGTTCGCCAACCTCGGCGACGGCACCTACTTCCACTCGGGCATCCTGGCGATCCGCCAGAGCATCGCCTCGGGCGTGAACATCACCTACAAGATCCTCTACAACGACGCCGTGGCCATGACCGGCGGCCAGCAGGTGGGCGAGCGCCCCGAGGGCCACAGCGTGGTGCAGATTGCGCAGAGCATGCGCGCCGAAGGGGTGAAGAAGATCACCATCGTCACGGACGAGCCCGAGAAGTACCAGGGCGTGACGGGCATTCCCGAGGGCATCGCCATCCAGCACCGCGACACACTGGACGCCGTGCAGCGCGAGTTCCGCGAGATCGCGGGCACCACGGTCATCATCTACGACCAGACCTGCGCCACCGAGAAGCGCCGCCGCCGCAAGCGCGGCACCATGGTGGAGCCCGCCAAGCGCGTCGTCATCAATGAACTGGTGTGCGAAGGCTGCGGCGATTGCGGCGAGAAATCCAACTGCCTGTCGGTGGAACCTCTGGAGACGCCCTTTGGCCGCAAGCGCCAGATCAACCAGAGCACCTGCAACAAGGACTATTCCTGCGTGAATGGCTTCTGCCCGAGCTTCGTCACGGTGGAGGGCGGCCAGCTGCGCAAGAAGAAGGGCGCGGCCCGGGCCGAATGGGAAGGCGGCGCGTTGCCGCACCCCGCATTGCCCGCCTTGGGCCACGAGGCCTGGGGCATCATCGTCGCCGGCGTGGGCGGTACGGGCGTCATCACCATTGGCCAGCTCCTGGGTGTGGCCGCGCACCTGGAAGGCAAGGGCATCGTCACGCAGGACGCGGCCGGCCTGGCGCAGAAGGGCGGCGCCACCTGGAGCCACGTGCTCATCGGCGCCTCGCAGAACCAGATCCACACCACGCGCGTTTCGGCGGCCTCGGCCGACCTGATCATCGGCTGCGACCCGATCGTGGCCGCCAACAAGGAAACCTGGCAGCGCCTGCGCGAGGGCCGCACGCACGTGGCCGTCAACAGCAGCGCCACGCCCACGGCGGCCTTCGTGAAGAACCCCGACTGGCTCAGCCCCGCGCAGGCTTGCGTGGACACGCTGGTGAACCACCTGGGCCGCGAGGCCATCGGCGTGGTTGACGCCGAGACCATCGCCACCCGCCTGTTGGGCGACAGCCTGTACACCAATCCGCTGATGCTGGGCTACGCCTGGCAGAAGGGCTGGATCCCGCTGGGCCAGGCGGCGCTGATGCGCGCGATCGAGCTCAACGCGGTGGCGGTGGAGCAGAACAAGGCCGCCTTCGAATGGGGCCGGCGCGCCGCGCACGACCTGCCGGCCGTGCTGGCCGCCTGCGGCCTGGCGGGTCCCGCCGCGCAGGTCATCCAGTTCCAGCCGCGCGAGACGCTGGAGCAGCTCATCGCGCGCCGGGCCGATTTCCTCACCGACTACCAGAACGCCGGCTATGCGCGTGAGTACCGTGACTTCGTCGAGCGCGTGCGCCAGGTCGAGTCGCAGGTATTGGGCAAGACCGGGCTGACCGAAGCGGTCGCTCGCTACCTGTTCAAGCTCATGGCCTACAAGGACGAGTACGAGGTGGCGCGCCTGCACAGCGACACCGCCTTCCACGAGAAGATCGCGGCGCAGTTCGAGGGCGACTACTCGCTCAAGGTGCACCTGGCGCCGCCAATGCTGGCCAAGAAGAACGAGCGCGGTGAGCTGATCAAGAAACCTTATGGGCCTTTCATGTTCACGGCCTTCCGCTGGCTGGCGAAGTTCAAGGGTGTGCGCGGCACTGCGCTCGACCCCTTCGGCCGCACGGCCGAACGGCGCATGGAACGGGAGTTGATCGCCCAGTACCGCGCCGACATCGAGGCCCTGCTGCCCGGGCTCACGCCCGACAGCCAGGCCCTGGCGCTGGAGATCGCGCGCCTGCCCGAACTGATCAAGGGCTATGGCCACGTGAAGGAGCGCCACGCCCAGGCCGCGGCGGTGCGGCGCGAGGCGCTGCTGGGGCGCTGGCGCTCGGGTGGCGCTGCGGCGCCGGTGCGCCAGGCTGCTTGAATCGGAACACCCCCGCCGCGCTTCGCGCGACCCCCTCGGGGGGGCGGCACCTGCGGCCCGGCAAAGCCGGTTCCGCGGTGCCCTGGGGACGATCCTGGAGGAACGGGTTCTGTCAAGGGGGCGGCATACAATCCCCGGTTGTTCTGAACCCGCTGGAGACCGCCTGTGTTGATTTCCCCCGCCTACGCCCAAGCCGCCACCGGCGGCACCGAGTCCACCCTGCTGGGCATGCTCCCGCTGGTGCTGATGTTCGTGGTGCTGTACTTCGTGATGATCCGCCCGCAGATGAAGCGGCAAAAAGAGCACAAGGCCATGATCGAAGCCGTGGCCAAGGGCGACGAAATCGTCACCGCCGGCGGCTTCCTCGGCAAGGTCTCCAAGATCGGCGACACCTACATCGGTGTGGAACTTGCCGACGGCCTGGAAGTCCAGATGCAGCGCACCGCTGTCGTGCAGGTGCTGCCCAAAGGCACCATTAAGTAACACCCCGAGCGGGCCGGCTGACGCCGGCCCGCTTCCCCTCACGGGGCAACGCGCACGGACCGGCGGAGCCGGATCCGTCGCGTTCTGACCGATACCTTGCGAGCGCCGAAGGGCCTGTATGAACCGATACCCGCTGTGGAAGTACGCGATCATCGTGATCGCTCTGTTGGTCGGCGCCATCTACGCCCTGCCCAACCTCTTCGGCGAGGCGCCGGCGGTGCAGGTGTCGGCCGCCAAGGCCACGGTGCGAGTGGACACCGGCACGGTCACCCGGGTGGAGCAGGCACTGTCGGCCGCGTCCATCGCACCCAGTGCGCTCTCGCTCGAAGGCAGCTCGGTGCGCGCGCGCTTCGAGGACACCGACACCCAGCTCAAGGCACGCGACGCGATCGACCGCGCGCTCAACACCGACCCGACTGACCCCAGCCACGTGGTGGCGCTGAACCTGGTGCCGCGCACGCCGAACTGGCTGTCGGCCCTGCACGCCCGCCCGATGTACCTGGGTCTTGACCTTCGCGGCGGCGTGCACTTCATGCTGCAGGTGGACATGAAGGCTGCGCTGGAGCGCCGCGCTGACGTGCTGGCCACCGACCTGCGCAACGCCCTGCGCGAAAAGAACATTCGCCACGGCGGCATCGTGCGCAATGGCCAGACGATCGACGTGCGTGTGCGCGATCAGGCCGCCCGCAACGCGGTGTTCGACCTGGTGCAGGCGCAGTTCACCGAGTTGGTGCTGGCCGAAACCACCGAAGGCGGCGACACGCGCATCACCGCGACCATCCGGCCCGAGGCCGCGCGCGCCGTGCAGGACCAGGCGCTCAAGCAGAACATCACCACCCTGCACAACCGCATCAACGAACTCGGCGTGGCCGAGCCGGTGATCCAGCAGCAGGGCGCGGACCGCATCGTCGTGCAGTTGCCTGGCGTGCAGGATACGGCCAAGGCCAAGGACATCCTGGGCCGCACCGCCACGCTGCAGGTGCGCCTGGTCGACGAGAGCGCCGAGGGCCTGGCCGCCGAGCGCGGCATTGGCGCGGTGCCTTTCGGGTCCGAGCGCTATCTCGAACGCGGTGGCCGCGCGGTCATCGTCAAGCGAGAGGTACTGCTCACCGGTGAGAACCTCACCGACGCGCAGGCCGGCTTCGATGGACAGACGCAGGAGCCGGCCGTGCACCTCACGCTCGACGGCAAGGGCTCGCGCATCTTCCGCGACGTCACGCGCGAGAACGTGGGCAAGCGCATGGCCATCATCCTGTTCGAGAAGGGCAAGGGCGAGGTCGTGACGGCGCCCGTGATTCGCGCCGAAATCGGTGGCGGCCGCGTGCAGATCTCCGGCGCCATGACCACCACCGAGGCCAGTGACACCGCGCTGCTGCTGCGCGCGGGCTCGCTGGCCGCGCCGATGGAGATCATCGAGGAGCGCACCATCGGCCCCAGTCTGGGCGCCGAGAACATCGCCAAGGGCTTCAACAGCGTCACCTGGGGCTTCCTGGTGGTGGCCCTGTTCATGTGCGCCTACTACATGATGTTCGGCCTCTTCTCGGCCATCGCGTTGGGCTTCAACGTGCTGCTGCTGGTGGCCGTGCTGTCCATGCTGCAGGCCACGCTGACTCTGCCTGGCATGGCCGCCATGGCGCTGGCGCTCGGCATGGCCATCGACGCCAACGTCCTCATCAACGAACGGGTGCGTGAAGAATTGCGACGAGGTTCCACGCCGCAGGCCGCCATCAACGCCGGTTACGACCGCGCCTGGGGCACCATCCTTGACTCCAACGTCACCTCGCTGATCGCAGGGGTGGCGCTGCTGCTGTTCGGCTCGGGTCCGGTGCGGGGCTTCGCGGTGGTGCACTGCCTGGGCATCGTCACCAGCATGTTCTCCGCCGTGTTCTTCTCGCGCGGCCTTGTGAACTTCTGGTACGGCCGCCAGAAGAAGCTCAAGGCCATTTCCGTCGGCACGGTGTGGCGCCCAGAAGGCGACGCCACCCCCGCCAAGGCCGACTGACCCCCGCACCCGGAGCCCACGATGGAGTTCTTCCGCATCCGCCGCGACATCCCGTTCATGCGGCACGCGATCGTGCTGAACGCGATCTCGTTCATCACCTTCCTGCTGGCCGTGTTCTTCCTGGTGACGCGCGGCCTGCACCTGTCGGTGGAATTCACCGGTGGCACCGTGGTCGAGGTCGCCTACGAGCAACCGGCCGACCTGGGTGCCGTGCGGCGCGTGGTCGAGGATCTGGGCTATCTTGAGGTGCCGGTGCAGAACTTCGGCAGCTCGCGCGACGTGCTGCTGCGCCTGCCCGTGCAGCAGGGCCAGACCTCGGGCCAGCAGGCCGAGGCCCTGTTCGCGGCGCTCAAGGCCCAGAACCCGGCCGTGGCGCTCAGCCGCACGGAGTTCGTGGGCCCGCAGGTGGGCGAGGAGCTGGTGCACAACGGCCTGATCGCGCTGGGCCTCGTGATCCTGGGCATCATCATCTACCTCTCGCTGCGCTTCGAATGGAAGTACGCGGTCTCGGCCATCATCGCCAACCTGCACGACGTGGTCATCATCCTGGGCTTCTTCGCCTTCTTCCAGTGGGAGTTCTCGCTGGCCGTGCTGGCTGCCACCCTCGCGGTGCTGGGCTACTCGGTCAACGAATCGGTGGTCATCTTCGACCGCATCCGCGAAACCTTCCGGCGCCAGCGCAAGATGACGCCCGAGCAGGTGATCGACCACGCGATCACTTCGACCATCAGCCGCACCATCATCACCCACGGCTCGACGCAGATCATGGTGCTGTCCATGCTGCTCTTCGGTGGCCCCACGCTGTTCTACTTCTCCCTGGCGCTGACCATCGGCATCTGCTTCGGCATCTACTCGTCGGTGTTCGTGGCGGCGGCCATGGCGCTGTGGCTGGGCGTCAAGCGTGAAGACCTGATCAAACCCACCAAATCGGAAGGCGATCCGGACGATCCGAACGCTGGCGCCGTCGTGTAGTCCGTGGCGTCCTTGCCATACCAGGGCCGCCCAACGGCGGGGTCCAGGGGTCTCGCGGGCATGGATCGCGGGGTCTTCGTGTCATACTGAAACACATGGTGTCGCCGTCCCAACCGACCGGGTTTGCCCTTGCCCAGCAGGCGCGTGAGCGCCATGTGCTGCACGTGGGGCGGTCCCTGCCGGATCTGGCCAAGGCCATTGAACAGCGCCTCACCACCCTGCTTGACCAGCCCGGCACTTCGGTCGACGTGCAGATTCGCCGCGACACCTGGGCGGCCTTCAAGAAGCGGCAGTCGATGTGGATCGACGACTGCCGCACCGCCCTGAAGAAGCACCTCGCGGCGCGCGCCGGCCTCACCGAACCGGCCAGTCTTTCGGGACAACTCGAGCTGGTGGCCGAAGGCGCCATTGACGACCAGATCCTGGCCTCGCGGATGGCGATGCGAGTGCTCGACAAGACGTCCTCCGAACTCAACGAATTGCGGCTGCGCGTGCAGCACCTGGAGCGGCGCACCGAACTCTCCAAGAGCGACATCCTGCTGCCCGACGTGCTTGCCCGGTTGCTGGTCGAGCAATGGAAGTCCGCAGGGCTCGAGCGCGATGGCCTGGCACTGGTGCAGGACCACATTGCCCCCATGCTGGGCGCGATCCTGCTCGATGGCTACAAGGCCGCCAACGCGTACCTCATCGCCAACGGTGTCATGGAAACGATCGATCTGCAGTCGCTGGTGCGCCGCAGCCCTTCCAGCACGAGTGGCGCGGTGCCCACCACCCGGCCTGGTCCGGCCAGCGGCCCGACCACGGGCGGTGGTTTGCACACCCCGTTTCGTCGCGTGCAGGAACCGGGCCGCCCCGGTGCCAATGGGTCGGCGCCCGGCCAGGCGGGCGGTGGGGCAACCCCCTCGGGCATGGGCCAGCCCCCCTCGGGCGGACGAGGCGCTCAGCACAGCGGTTATCCCGGCTCCTCCGGCATGGGCGTGCATGACGAAACGCGCATGCTCACGGGCACGTCGCCCCTGGCCCGTGCGCGCATGCGAGCGCAAGGGGTCGTGGGCCGTTTGCGACGCATGCTGCTCGACCACGTCGGCCCCGAGTTCGAGGCGACCGAGATCATTCCGCCGTCGCCCGCGCTGCAGCAGGCCATGGCGCGGCAGGTGTCCTTCCCGAGCACGGGTTCCGGCCTCGGCGCGGCACCCACGGGCGGTGGGGCGGTCTATGTGGATGCCGGCACGGTCGAGCGCACGGCGGTGGCGCTGCGTGAGCGCACCCAGGAGCTCAAGCAGGCGGCGTCCACGCCCAGCGAGAAGGCCACCATCGAGGTGGTTGCGCTGATGTTCCAGGCCATTTTGGCCGAGGAGCGCATTCCGCCCAGCATTCGCGTGTGGTTCGCCCGTCTGCAGATTCCCGTGCTGCGCGTGGCCCTGGCCGAGCCCGAGTTCTTCAGTGCCCTGCAGCACCCCGCGCGCCGGCTGATCGACCGCATGGGCTCTTGCGTGATGGGATTCGAGTCCAACGTCGGCTCGGCCGCGCTGGAGGCCGAGATCAAGCGCGTGGTGCAAGTGATCGAGCAGTACCCCGAAACCGGGCGCCGCGTGTTCCAGCTCGTCTACGACGAATTCCAGAAGTTTCTGTCCACCTACCTGAGCGAACAGAGCAACGCCAGCCGCTTCGTGAGCGTGGCCCAGCAGGTCGAGCAGAAGGAGACGCTGTCGGTGCAGTACACCATCGAGCTGCGCAAGCTGCTCGACGACGTGCCGGTGCGAGCCGAAGTGCGCGACTTTCTGTTCAAGGTCTGGGTCGACGTGCTGGCAGTGGCCAGCGTCAAGCACGGCGTCAAGCACCCGGACACGCAGGCACTCAAGCAGGCCGCATCCGACCTGCTCTGGGCCGCGAGCGCCAAACCCAGCCGCGACGACCGCGCGCGCGTCATCCAGCAGTTGCCCGGCATCCTGCAGCGCCTGCGCCAGGGCATGAGCCTGCTGGGTTTTCCCCAGGGCCTGCAGGATCAGCACATCAAGTCCGTGAGCGACACGCTGGCCGACGCCTTCATGTCGCGCACCGAGTCCATCGCCCAGAGCCAGCTCGACGCCTTGTCCAAACGCCTGGCCAACCTCGAGGACTACCTGCCCGAAGGTGGTGTCGGTGACTTCGATCTCAACGCCGACAGCATCGAGCTCATCACCGGTGTGGACGCCAGCAACATCGAGGTCATCAACCAGGGCGGCAGCCAGCCCAACGAGGCCATGCGCGCCTGGGCCGTGGAACTGCAGATTGGCTCGTGGTTCGGTCTCGACCACAACGGCAAGCTCGGCAGCGTGCAACTGGCCTGGCGCAGCCAGCACGGCCAGTTGTACCTGTTCGTGAGCAACGGGGGGCGCTGCTACCTCATGCCGGCCACGCGCGTGGCGGCGTACCTGCAGGCCGGGCTGCTGGTGCCCAGCGAGGACGAAGCACTCACCGTGCGCGCCACGCGCGAGGCGCTGGCCAAGCTCGACGCCAATCCCGAGCGCCTGCTGGCCTGAAGTCCACCGTCTGCGGCGCGGCTCAGCCCTGCGCCACGCGCTGCACCAGCCCGCCCGGCAGGCGCGCCACCACACCCTGCAGTTCCAGTTCGAGCAATTGCGCCTGCAAGGCGCTGGTGGGCAGCCCCGTGCGTGCGAGCAGGGCATCGAGGCTCACAGGGTCATGGCCCAATGCGTCGAGCAGTTCGCCCTCCGTGGCGCAGGCCTGGGTCGGCGGATCGCCGTCCGTGCGCGGGGTTGGGTCCGCCAGCCGAAGCTCTTCCAGCACGTCCTGCGCCGACTCCACCAGTTTGGCGCCCTGACGGATCAGGGCATGGCAGCCGCGCGACTGAGGCGAATGGATGGATCCGGGAATGGCGAACACTTCGCGCCCCTGCTCGGTGGCCAGGCGGGCCGTGATCAACGAGCCCGACTGCAGGGCCGCTTCGACCACCAGCGTGCCCATCGACAGGCCCGCGATCACGCGGTTGCGCTGCGGGAAGTTCTGCGCCAGCGGCGGCGTGCCCAATGGGTACTCGCTAAGCATGGCACCTTGCGCGACGATGCGGTGGGCCAGATCGCGGTGGCGACTGGGGTAGACGCGGTCGAGCCCAGTGCCCACCACGGCCAGCGTGACGCCGCCCGCACGCAGCGCGCCCTCGTGCGCGGCGCCATCGACTCCCAGCGCCAGGCCCGAGACGATGCACAAACCCGAGGCCGCCAGCGATTGCGCGAAGGCCGCGGCGTTCTGCGCGCCCTGTGGCGTGGGGTTGCGGCTGCCGACGACGGCGAGCCGCTGCGGGTGGGCCAGCGCGTCGAGGCGGCCATGAACGAACAGCATCAGTGGCGGATCGGCCGTGTCCAGCAGGGACGCGGGGTAGCGCGGGTCGGCCAGGGTGATCACGTGGCGCGCGTTGTCCTGTGCCAGCCAGCGCTCGTGCGCGCTCAATGCCGCGTCGAAGCCTTCTGGCGGCCAAGCCATGGCCTTGGCCAGTGAGGACTCCACCACGCCATCCCAGCTGTCAGAGGGTCGGGCCCAGATCGTCTCGGGCAGTCCAAAGGCGGCCAGCAACTGCCGGGCCGTGGTGCGGCCCAGGCCCGGCGTCAGGAGCAGCCGCAGCCAGGCGGCCAGCTCGTCACGCGGCATCGGGATCAGGGATTGACGAAGCGGTCGCCGACCTGCACGCCATCGGCGATTTCGAGCACGATGGCGTAGGAGACGCGGTCGAAGGTGCGGAACACCATCATGAGCCCGTTGCGTTCGCCGGGCAGGCGGATGTCGGGTCGAGCGGTGTCGGTGGTGTCCTTGACGATGTTGCTCTCGCGCAGAAGGGCCAGCACGTGGCCGGGCTCCAGGCCGTTCTGCTTGCCACGGTTGATGGCCACCACCATGTTCTGCGCGGCATAGGTCACGGCGTTGCCGTACACCGAGACGATCTGGCCGGATTGCGGGCCTTGGGGTGCGCGAGGCACGAAGTTGAGGAACTCGCGCGGCGGCTCGGGCAGCAGGCGGTCGCCCACGCGCATTTCTTCCTTCGCCACGGTGATGTCGATGCCGGCTGGCACGATCTCTTCGACCTTGTTGCCCTTGGCGTCCAGGCCTTCGCGGCGGCGCTCGTTGGAGACCACATTGGCCTTGCCCACGTAGTGCGCTTCGTAGCCCAGGACCTCGTTCGTGGTGGGATCGCGCAGCGGCGTGGCGTTGCGGAACACCCGGTAGCCGATGGAGCGGCCGTCGACCACGGCCAGTGGCTCCGCGTTGGGCTGATCACCCGAGACCGAGCGTGCGTAGGCACGGTCGCCGCGGCTGAGCAACACGCGGTTTTCCGGCGTGGCCACAATGCGGGGCGCGCGGTTGATCGTGTTCTCGTCGACGATGAGCGGCTCGGTCAGGAAGGACTCGATGGTCTGAAGCGAGATCGGCGGAATAGCCGTGTCGGACAGCGATTCGTAGCGCGTGCGCGGTGATACCTTGACGGTGCCGGGTTCGCCGCCGGGCCCGCGCGTGCTGAGCGTGGCACGGCCGTTGGCCTTGATGAGGTACAGCATCTGCCCTGGGTAGATGCGGTGCGGGTTCTTGATGTCGTCGAGGTTCATGCCCCACAGCTCGGGCCAGCGCCATTGGCTTCGCAGGAAGATGCCCGAGATGGCCCACAGCGTGTCGCCGCTCTTGACCGTGTAGCTGTCGGGGGCGTTGGGGGCGAGTTCGGAGAGCGGCACGCCGGTCTGGGCGACCTGGTTGGCGGTGGCGCGCTGGCCGGGGGTGACGGGGTAGCGCTGCTCGGCCGGAATGACCGTACTTTGCGCAAAGGCCGCCTGTGCGGCGCAGGCCAGGCCGACGGCGCTGGCAATGGTGGAGATCAGGCGGGTGTTCGATCGCATGTTCGGGGGCCCCTGGGCGGCTGCCGTCGGCCAGTGCGATGACGCCGTATGAGTCGGCGTCTCGATCGTGGCCTGGGGCGCGCGAGTCTTGACAAAGCGCGTTGGATTCTGCGCGCAAGCCTTTGATTGCGCAATGTTTCTGGCGGCCCGCCATTTCGCGTCGTCGCGAAAGTGGCGAAAATAGCGACATCGGTTTCCGCCTGTCAGCGTGCCACTGCCTGCCGTCGCCGCTGGACCCAACGGAGACCTCTTGCGACACTGCTTCATCGATTCATGAGCGCCCCCGACACACTGCCGATCCTGCACTACCCCGATCCCCGCCTGCACACCGTGGCCAAGCCCGTGGCGGCGGTGGACGAGCGCATCCGCGCGCTCATTCCGCGCATGCTGGCCACCATGTACGAGGCCAACGGCATCGGCTTGGCCGCGACGCAGGTCGACGTGCACGAGCGGCTGATCGTGATCGACGTCAGTGAGTCGCGCGACCGGCCGATGGTGCTGATCAACCCGGTGATCGAATGGGCCAGCCCCGAGACGCGCAAGGGCGAAGAGGGCTGCCTGTCGGTTCCCGGCATTTACGACGGCGTGGAGCGTTCGGTGGGGGTGCGCGTGCGCGCGCTCGACGGCGAGGGCGTGGAGCGTACGATCGAGGCCGAAGGCATGCTGGCCGTGTGCATCCAGCACGAGATGGACCACCTCATGGGCAAGGTCTTTGTGGAGTACCTCTCCCCGCTCAAGCGCAACCGGATCAAATCGAAGCTCGTGAAAGCCCAACGGGAAGCCCTGCGCGCATGAACCTCTCCTCCGCCCTGCGCTGCCTCTGCCTGCTGGCCCTCGTGTGGCTGGCGGGATGCGCGGGCATGCCCGAGCGGCTGCAAGCCGGCACGCCGCGCGCGCAGGTGATCGACCAACTGGGCCCGCCCAGCGCCGAGTACGCGCTGGCGGATGGTGCGCGCCTGCAGTACTCGCGCCAGCCGCTGGGCCGTCAGGTGTACAACCTCGACTTCGACACCAACGGCCGACTCCGCAGCGTCGTGCAGGTGCTCGACATCAACTGGATGCTCAAGAACATCGCGGTCGACCGCTGGACGCGCGACGACGTGCTGCGCCACCTGGGCCGGCCCGCGCTGGTCGAGCGCGTGGCGCGTTTCGATGGCGACATCTGGACATACCGCTTCTCCGAGAACAACAACGACCGGCTCGCGCACGTGCACATCGATCGCGCCGGTGTGGTGCGCAAGCTCATCTTCCTGGATGAGCACATCCCACCGTCCGATCGCCTCTGACCTCTCGCCGGCCATCGCGGCCCGGCCCGTTCCCGATGAAACTCATCTTCGCCGGCACGCCGGCATTCGCGCGTGTCGCGCTGGAACGCCTGCTGGCCGCAGGCTTCGGCGTTCCCCTGGTGCTCACCCAGCCCGACCGGCCCGCCGGGCGCGGGATGAAGCTGCAGGCCTCGCCGGTGAAAGCGCTCGCGCTGGAGCGCGGCATCGCCGTGTCGCAGCCGCGCAGCCTGAGGCTGGACGGCAAGTACCCTGAAGACGCCATGGCCGCGCGCGCCGCGATCGACGCGGCGCAGGCCGATGTGATGGTGGTGGCGGCCTACGGGCTGATCCTGCCGCGCTGGGTGCTGGACACGCCGCGGCTCGGCTGCCTCAACATCCACGCCTCTCTGCTGCCGCGTTGGCGCGGCGCGGCACCCATCCACCGCGCGATCGAAGCGGGCGACGCCGAGACCGGCATCACCATCATGCAGATGGACGATGGCCTGGACACCGGTGACATGCTCTTGCGCGAGCGCATTGCCATTCGCGACAGCGACACCACTGACACGCTGCACGATCGCCTGGCCGTGCTCGGCGGGCGCCTCATCGTCGAGGCGCTGGAGATGGCGGCCTGCGGGGGCCTGCACGCCGAGCCGCAACCGCAGGAGGGCGTGACCTACGCGCACAAGATCGAGAAGGCCGAGGCCGCGATCGACTGGACGCAGCCGGCGGCCGCGATCGCGCGGCGCGTGCGTGCGTTCGATCCCTTCCCCGGCGCGCACACCACCCACGCGCGCGAGACGATCAAGGTCTGGGCGGCAGAGGCTCTGCCCGGCAACGGCCGGGCGGGCGAGGCGCTGGCGGTCGAACCCGAGGGCATCACCGTGGCCTGTGGCGAAGGCGCGCTGCGCCTGACGGTGTTGCAGCGCGCGGGCGGCAAGCGCCTGCCCGCGGCCGATTTCCTGCGCGGTTTCGCGCTGGCGCCCGGTGAGGTGCTGGGAGGCGGCGCGTGATCCTTTTCCTCAAACGCGAGCACCGCGCGCATCCCGAGTACTTCGAAGGCATCCGTGACCAGTTCTCCGTGGCCATGGGCATCAGCGCCTGGGGCCTCATGACCGGTGTGGCCATGATGCAGTCGGGCCTCTCGGCGCTGGAGGCGGTACTGATGACGCTGATCGTCTACGCGGGCAGCGCACAACTCGCCGCCATTCCCATGATGGCGGCGGGCGCGCCGTTGTGGGTGATCCTGGCGGCGGCCTTCTGTGTCAACCTGCGCTTCGTGGTGTTCTCGGCCCACCTGCGGCCGTACCTCATGCACATGCCACGCTGGGAACGCCTGGCCAGTGGTTATGTCACCGGCGACCTGAGCTACGTGTTCTTCGCGCGCCGCTACCCGCACCCCAGCGACGACCCGAAAGAGCGGGCCGCGCAGCAGGCTTACCTGATGGGCAACTGCGCCGTGAACTACGCTGCCTGGATGGGCTCGAGCCTGCTGGGCGTGGCCTTGGCCAATGCCATTCCGCTGGCGTGGGGGCTGGGCTTCGCAGGCATCCTGGCGCTGCTGGGCGTCATGTGCTCGCTCGCCACCTCGCGGCTGCGCATGGTGTCGGCGGGCGTGGCGGGTGCCGCCGCCGTGGTGGCCTTCGCGCTGCCGCTCAAGCTCAACATCCTGGTGGCCATCGCCTGCGCGGTGGCGCTGTGCCTGGCGCTTGAGCCACTGCGCCCCGCGCGTGGAGGGACCGGCCATGCTTGACCTCGACCCCTGGACGCTGCTGACCATTCTGGCCCTGGGCGTGGTCACCGTGATCACGCGCGGCTTCTTCTTCCTGTCCGACAAACCCTGGACGCTGCCGCACTGGGCGCAGCGCGGCCTGCAGTACGCGCCCATCGCCGCGTTGTCGGCCGTGGTCGTGCCCGAGGTGGTGATGAGCCACGGCGCGCTCGTGAGCACGTGGCAGGACGCGCGCCTGTATGGTGCACTCGCGGGCGCGGCCTGGTTTTTCTGGCGCGGTGGCGTGCTCGGCACCATCGTGGCCGGCATGACGGTGTACCTGCCGCTGCACATCGGCCTGGGCTGGTAAGCCGCGCGTGGTGCCTCAGCGGTGGCTCAACGGTGCCACTGCTTCTGGTACGCCCACTGCGCAAAGCGCGCGTGGGCCTGGGCCTTGTCGATCAGGTCCTCGTTGCCGCTCGCGCTCTCGCGCAATTGCCCGTCGCGGTAGCTCATCAGCCGTGCCGGAACATCCGGCTGCAGCACCGCGACCTGCGTCTCGCCGCCGGGCGTGTCTTCCAGGTAGGCCTGTGTCTTGTCGAACTGCAGGATCGCGCGGCCTGGGCGCGCGGCTTGCGCCGGATGGCTCAAGTCGCGACCGATCAGCGGGTGCTCGCCACTCAGGCCCATGAGCGAGATCAGCGTGGGCGCCAGGTCGATCTGGCTGGCCAGGGTGGCGATGCGCCCAGGCGTGGTGATCGGTCCGCCCAGGATCAACCCGGGGATGTGGAAGCGTTCGATGGGCACCAGCGAAGGGCCGTACACGCGTGAGTTGTGGTCGGCAACGATCAGAAAAAGCGTGTTCTCCCAGTAGCGGGAGCGCCGCGCCCGCTCGATGAATCGACCGAGCGCGTGGTCCGCGTATTTCACCGCGTTGTTCACCGTGCCACTGGGCTGCTCGTACAGGTCAATGCTGTGCTCGGGAAACTCGAACGGCGCGTGGTTGGACGAGGTGAAGACCAGCGCGAAGAAGGGCTTGTCGGCGGCCTGTTGTTCGAAGGCCCGGTGCGCGACCTCGAACAGATCGCCATCGGACGCACCCCAGGTGCCGATAAAGGCGTCGGCCGGCATGTCCTTCTGTTCCACCACGCGGTCGAAGCCATTGCCCATGAAGAAGCTGCGCATGTTGTCGAAGTGGGACTCTCCGCCATAGAAAAAACTCGACTCGTAGCCGTGTGGCTTGAGGAAACTGGCCAGCGTGAAGAAGTCGCGCTGCGACTTCGCGAGCTTGACCGTGCTGACCGCCGAGGTGGGTGGGAAACCTGCGATCACTGCCTCGATGCCGCGCACCGAGCGCGTGCCGGTGGCGTACAGGCGCTCGAACCACAGGCCCTCGCGCGCGAGTCGATCGAGGTTCGGCGTGAGTGGCAGGCCGCCCAGCGCGCCGACGAACTCGGCTCCCAGGCTTTCCTCCAGCACGATCACGAGATTGAGCGGGCGCGCGCGAGGATGTGCCGTGGCCTGCCAGTGCCGCGTGGGCAGGTCGTCGCGGGTGAAGGCGCTGGCGGGCAGGCCCGTCTCGCGCCGCACGCGCTCGATCACGTGCGCGCGCGGCAGCTCGGCATAGGTGATGCCTGCCTCGCTTTTGCGCGACTGATAGATGGCGTACGCCACGGTGTAGAGCGAGTTGAGCGGCAGTTCGTTGACGAGGTGGTCGCTGGTCAGCGCGGCACTGGCCGGGTTGGCCGCGCGGTGCCCGAGCGCGCCACGCCCCGCGACGGTCAGCGACACCAGCAGCAGCGCCGACAGGGCCAGCGCCTGCCAGGCGGGCGGTGGCGCGGGCGGTGTTCCCGCGCGGCTCAGGCGCGCACCGGCCCAGGCCACCAGCGGCAACAACAGGGCGGTGGCCAGCAGGTGCGCGGCGTGGTCCTTCAGCAGCGTGCCGCCCACTTCCTTCGCGTAGCCCAGGTACTCCACGAACAGGTAGTTGGGCCGGGCGTCGTACTGCGCCACGAAAGCCGGGGTGGCCAGTTCCATGAACGCCACCAGCAAGAGCGCCAGGCCACCGTAGACGCGCAGGAAACCCACCCAGGCACGCCAGGTGCGCGGATGCAGCGCCATCCACGGCGTGAGCGCGGCCGGCAGCACCCAGATGAAGCCCAGCAGCACGCCGTCGAAGCGCAGGCCCTGCCACAGCAACGACGCCCATGCCCGTTCATGAGACACGCGGTCAGCCAGCCAGACCGCCAGGCCCAGGCGCGACAGCCACAACACCGCCAGCGTGCAGGCCATGGGCACCAGCAGCGGGCGCAGCAGGCGCAGGGTCTCGCGCCACCAGCCCCGCACAAGACTGGCAGCGCGGCCCTCGGACCCGGCCTGCGCGAGCCGCCAGCCCGCCAGCGACACGCTGGCGCAGATCAGCAGCGTCCACAACGAGTGGCTGGGGTAGTGCGCGCCCCGCAGCGTCTGCACCGCGCCCGCGAGCGCGCCGATGCCCACCGCGGCGGCCAGCCAGCGCAGGCCCACCGCGCGCCGCCGCATGACACCGGCTGGTGGCGCCAACCATGGCAGGCAGAGTGCCAGGAAGGCGAAGCCACTGCTGGCGTGGCCGCCCGGAAAGCAGCGCCCCGGCCCGCCATCGGCCTGGCCCCACGCCCAGTGGGACACCCAACGCGCGGTGCCGCCGAAGGCTTGCAGATCCCAGGGGCAACTGGTGAGGCTGGTGTTCTTGATCACGTTGACTGCGAGCAGCGACAGCGCGGCCAGCAGGGCCACGGTGATGCGCTCGCGCCGCGGCAGCGACGCGCGCGGCCACAGCGCCCAGCCGCACAACAGCAGGAACGCCAGCGCCATGGCCTGGCGCAGGCCGTCGTGCAGCACGCGCGCCAGCAGCCACTGGTCGCGCAGCGCAAAGCCGTGCCCGGCGCCGATCGCGCGCATCACGGTCATGTCCAGCCCGGACAGGTCCCACAGCAGGGTCAGCGCGAGCAGGCCGCACAGCCAGCGTTCGGGGCGCGGGAAGGCGCGGCCCGAGGCCGTCGGTTCGAGGGACAGGGTCGACATGGCGCGGCACTCTCGGGCGCTGCCATTAATTGGTCCTTAAACCGTTTAATGCACGGCTAAGGTCGCGCTCGATAATGGGCAGCCCCATTCCCAACCTCCGTAGAACCCGACATGCGCGCACTCGTGGTGGAAGACGATCCCGGCATCGCCAGCGGGCTGGAGCAGGCCTTGCGACGCGCCGGCTATGCCGTGGACCTGTGCGCCACGCGCGACGCCGCCTGGCTCGCCCTGTCGGTCGAACCCTTCGATGTGCTGCTGCTGGATCTGGGCCTGCCCGACGGCGAGGGCCTGGACCTGTTGGCCCGCTTGCGTCAACAGCCCACGCCCACTGCAGGCCGCGAGACGCTGCCCCACAAGGACATGCCGGTGCTCATCATGACCGCACGCGATGGCGTCAGCGACCGCATCGGTGGCCTGGATGGCGGCGCGGATGACTACCTCGTCAAACCTTTCGACGCCAACGAGCTGCTGGCGCGCTTGCGCGCCATGCTGCGCCGCGCGGGTGGTCGCAGCAACCCCCTCATCGAGCACGGCGATCTGGTGATCGATCCCGCGGCCCATACCGTTCTGCGCGCGGGCCAGCCGGTGGTGCTGGGTGGCAAGGAGTTCGCGCTGCTGCTCACGCTCATGCAGGCGCGCCCGCAGGTGCTGTCCAGGACGCGGCTGGTGTCGGCGCTCTACGGATTCGGCGAAGAACTGGAGAGCAACGCCATCGAGGTTCACATCCACCACCTGCGTCGCAAGCTCGGTGAGTCGCTGATCAAGACCGTGCGCGGCGTGGGCTATTTCATCGCGCGCGAGGCGGCGGTGGCGGACAAGCCGCGATGACGAGCCTTCCTCGGCCGAGATTGCTGCGCCACTACCTGCTGCGCTGGACCCTGGGCGTGGTGCTGGTGATCTGGCTGGCCGTGGTGGCGCAGGCCTGGTCAACCGCCTTCCGCGAGGCGCGCAAGTTTTCCGATGGCCAGATGGTGGCCGTGGCGCGTCTGTGGCTGGCCGCCGCGCCCACGGGCGCCGTGCGCCCTCTGCCGCAGGAGGGAGCCGAACTCGCGCACGAGTTCCTGCAGGACGTGGCCGTGCTGGCCTGGGAAGGCGAGCGCCTCGTCTCGGACACGCATGGGCTGGCGCCCGGCCTGGACGCCAGTGCCCTGCCGGTGGCGGGCTTCTCCACGGTCGAGGTGCGTGCGCCCGGCCTGCTGCCGTTGTGGCGGACGTTCTCGGTCGAGACCGGCGAGGGCGCCGTGCGCCGCCGCGTGGTGGTGCTGATGGACATGGCCCAGCGCCACGAACTCGGCAAGGACATTGCCGAGCACGTGGCGCAGCCCGCGCTGTTGTTGTTGCCCCTGGTGCTGCTGCTGCTGTGGTGGACCGTGCGCCGTGGGCTGCGGCCGCTCGACAGGCTGTCGAGCGAAGTGGCGGCACTCGACGGCTTTGCCGGCCAGCGACTGGACACGGCGCACCGCTTCAGCGAGTTCGCGAGCACGGTGACGGCCATCAACACGCTGGTGGACACCCTGCAGGCGCGCGCCCAGCGCGAGCGCGAGTTCGCCTCCGACGTGGCGCACGAGCTGCGCACCCCGCTGTCCGCGCTGGCGCTGCAGGCGCGCGCGGCGCAGCACGACCCCTCGCCCGAGCGGCTCGCGCAGTTGGAGCGGGAGTCCTTGCGCGCCGGGCGCATCCTGCACCAGTTGCTCGACCTGGCGCGCGCCCAGCGCAAGCACGCCGGCGAGGACGACGATCCGGTCGCCCTGGGCGAACTGGCGGCCCGGCTCGTGGCCGCGCACGCGCCAGCGGCGCACGAGAGCGGGCACGAGATCTCGCTGTCGCAGCCCGACGAGCCGGTGCGGGTGAAGGCACAACCCATGCTGCTGGAACTGGCCCTGCGCAACCTGATCGAGAACGCGCTGCGCCACACGCCGCCGGGCACGCAGGTGTTGGTGACCGTGTGGCGCGACGCGGAATCGGTGGGCGTCTCGGTCAGCGACGACGGCGGCGGTCCGGGCAGCGCGGTGGCGCGCCCCGCCGAATCGGGTGGCCTGGGGCTGGGCCTGCGCCTGGTCCAGCGCATCGCCGAGCAACTCGGCGCGCGGCTCGAGACCGGCCCCGGCGAGGCGCCCATGACCACGCGCTTCGCGCTGCGCTGGACCAGCGCCTAAGGTTCACCTAATCAGGGGCGCACACGCTCCCGGGGACCGCGAGAAGCGGTTTCCCGAGAGCCGTGCATGCAGACCCCGTTCCCCTTCTCCTTCCCGCGTTTCCTGCCATCGGCGACGGCCGCGCCGCTGAACCGCGTTCCGCGCGCCGCCGTCGCCGTGTGGGGACTGGCCCTCTGGCTGGCCCTGGTGGGCAACCTGCCGCTGTGGCAGCGCATCGACGGCATGAGTGGTCCGCTGGCTCACCGCGTCGCGCTCATTGCCGGGCTGGGCTCGCTGCTCACCGGAGCCATCGCCGCGCTGCTGTGGCTGCTGGCCTGGCCGCGGGTGTTCCGCCCGGTGGCCAGCGGCTTGCTGCTGGTGGCCGGGGCGAATTCGTACTTCATGTGGCGCTACGGCGTGGTGATGGACCCGAGCATGCTGGCCAGTACGCTGCACACCGACACCCGCGAAGTGCGCGACCTGCTGTCGTGGTCGCTGCTGTCGGTGCTGCTGTTCGTGGCGGGCCCACCGCTGTGGGCGCTGTGGCGGCAGCCGCTGGTGCTGCGCGGCGGTTGGCACCGCGCGGGGCGCAACGCGGCGGGCGCGCTGGCCGCCTTTGCGCTGCTGATACTCGCGGTCCTCATCAACTTCCAGGGCCTCGCCTCGCTGATGCGCAACCACAAGGACCTGCGTTACATGGCCAACCCGCTCAACAGCGTCTACGCCGCCGTGCGCGTGGCGGCAGACCGCCTGCCGCACCAGGTGCGCCCCCTGCTGCCCGTGGGCGAGGACGCCGCGCTGGGCGCCAGCTACGCCCGCCAGGCGCGCCCGCCCCTGCTGCTGCTGGTGATCGGCGAGACGGCGCGCGCGCAGAACTTCGGGCTCGACGGCTACCCCCGCGACACCACGCCCGCGTTGGCGCGCTGGCAATCGCGCGGCGAACTGGTCAACTTCAGCCAGGTGCGCTCCTGTGGCACCAACACCCTGGTCTCCGTGCCTTGCCTGTTCTCGCCGCTCACGCGCGCGCAGGGCGGCGACCAGCCACCCGACCGCGAGAACCTGCTCGACGTGCTGCAGCGCGCCGGTCTGGCCGTGCTGTGGCTCGACAACCAGGCCGGCTGCAAGGGCGTGTGCGAGCGCGTGCCCCACGCGTACACGAACGACCACCCGGTGCCCCTCCTGTGCCCCGGCGGCGAATGCCTCGACGAAGCCATGCTCGATGGCCTGGACGCTCGCCTGGAAGCGCTGGACCCCGTGCGCCGCGCGCGCGGCGTGGTGCTGGTGATGCACCAGATGGGCAGCCACGGCCCCGCCTACGCCAGCCGCTCGCCCGAAGGCGCCAAGCCCTTCCTGCCCGAGTGCCGCAGCAACGCGCTGCCCGAGTGCTCGCGCGAGGAACTGGTCAATGCCTATGACAACTCCATCGCCTACACCGACCGCTTCCTCGATCAGTCCCTGCGCTGGCTGCGCACGCGCGCCGAGCAAGGCCGCAACGACACCGGCCTGGTCTACGTCTCCGACCACGGCGAGTCGCTCGGCGAGAACGGCCTCTACCTGCATGGCCTGCCCTACGCCTTGGCGCCCGATCAGCAGACGCACGTGCCCATGGTGGCCTGGTTCTCGACAGGCCTGCGCGAACGCGCGGGCCTGTCGATGGACTGCCTGCGCACGCGCTCGGCCGAGCCGCTGTCGCACGACCACTTCTTCCACACCGTGCTGGGGCTGATGGACGTGAAGACCCGCGCCCGTCAGCCGGCGCTGGACGCGCTCGCGCCCTGCGCCGCCGCCGGGTGACATCCGTCGAGCGCGCTTTCCTACAATCCCGGGGTTTGTCCACAGAACCCGGGATTGCCGACATGACCGCCTTCATCCGCTTCGCCGACCTTTGCGCCCAGGGCCGCGTCAAGGGCCAGCGCGTCTTCATCCGCGCCGACCTCAACGTGCCGCAGGATGAGCAGGGCCGCATCACCGAAGACACGCGCGTGCGCGCCAGCGTGCCCGCCATCCGCCTCGCGCTCGACGCGGGCGCGGCGGTGATGGTCACTTCGCACCTGGGCCGCCCCACCGAGGGCCAGTTCAAGCCCGAGGACTCGCTGCAGCCCGTGGCCGTGCGCCTGGCCGAACTCCTGGGCCAGCCCGTGCGCCTGATCACCGACTGGGTCGATGGCGATTTCTCGGTGTCGCCCGGCGAGGTGGTGCTGCTGGAGAACTGCCGCCTCAATGTCGGCGAGAAGAAGAACAACCCCGAACTCGCGAAGAAGCTCGGCGCCCTGTGCGACATCTTCGTGCACGACGCCTTCGGCACCGCGCACCGCGCCGAGGGCACCACCTACGGCATCGCCGAGACCGCGCCCGTGGCCTGCGCCGGCCCGTTGCTGGCGGCCGAGATGGACGCCATCGCCAAGGCCCTGGCGAACCCCAAGCGCCCGCTGGTGGCCATCGTGGCCGGCAGCAAGGTCAGCACCAAGCTCACCATCCTGCAGAGCCTGGCCAGCAAGGTCGATCAGCTCATCGTGGGTGGCGGCATCGCCAACACCTTCATGCTGGCCGCCGGCCTGCCGATCGGCAAGAGCCTGGCCGAGCCCGACCTGCTGGGCGACGCCAAGGCCGTCATCGAGGCCATGAAGGCGCGCGGCGCTGGCGTGCCTATTCCCACCGACGTGGTGGTGGCCAAGCGCTTCGCTGCTGACGCCGACGCCACGGTGAAGAAGGCCAGCGACGTGGCCGAGGACGACCTGATCCTCGACATCGGCCCCGAGACCGCCGCGACGCTGGCCGCGCAGCTCAAGCAGGCCGGCACCATCGTGTGGAACGGGCCCGTGGGCGTGTTCGAGTTCGCGGCCTTCGAAGGCGGCACCAGGGCCATCGCGCAGGCCATCGCCGACAGCGCGGGCTTTTCCATCGCGGGCGGTGGCGACACGCTCGCGGCCATCGCCAAGTACGGCATCGAGAAGGACGTGGGCTACATCTCCACCGGTGGTGGGGCGTTTCTCGAAGTGCTGGAAGGCAAGACGCTGCCCGCTTTCGAGGTGCTGGCCCGCAGGGCTCAGGCCTGAGGGTCCGGGCGCGTGGGAATGCGCGCCACGACCCACACGCCGATCACCGCCGCCACCAGCACCACGCCCAGCAGCACGGGCCGATCGCGCAGACCCCAGGCTGATAGCGACACCATCACCAGCATGGTGACCTGAGCGAAGCGCTTCGTGCGCTTGCGCAAGCTGCGGTGCTCTTCCCAATCGCGCACCATCGGGCCGAAGAAGCGGTGCCCGCGCAACCAGCCGTGCAAGCGCGGCGAGGCTTTGGCGTAGCAGGCCGCCGCCAGCAGCACGAAGGGCGTGGTGGGCAGGCCTGGCAGCACCACACCCAGGATGCCCAGGCCCAGCGACACGGTGCCGGCCAGCCAGAGCAGCCAGCGCACAGCGCGCGGGGTTTCTTCAGGAGAGGGCATGCGCCGGCATGATAGCCAGCGCCGGCGGATCAGGCGGCGGCGCCGATCGTGAGCGACACGCTGCCCACGCCTTCCACCCGGCCTTCGAGTTGGTCCCCGCTGACCACCGCGCCAACGCCCTCGGGCGTGCCGGTGTAAATCAGATCACCCGCCTGCAGGTGGTAGAAGCGCGAGAGGTCTTCAATGATCTCGCGGATGTTCCAGATCAGCTTGTCCACGTCGGACTTCTGCTTCGTTGCGCCATTCACCGTGAGCTCCACCGCGCCGCGCTCGATCACCGTGAACGGCATCGGCACGATCTCGCTGCACACCGAGCCCTGCTCGATGTCCTTGCCCAGGTCCCAGGGGCGGCCCTTGTCGCGTGCCACCAGTTGCAGGTCGCGCCGCGTCATGTCCAGGCCGGCGGCGTAGCCGTAGATGAGCTCATGCGCATCGGCCGCGGCCACGCGAAAGCCCGCGCGGCCAATCGCCACCACCAGCTCCATCTCGAAGTGGTAGTTGTTCGTCTCGCTGGGGTAGGGCACGGTGCTGCCCGAAGGCGTGAGCGTGCCGATCGACTTGGTGAAGTAGAACGGCCGCTCGACCGACTTGTCCACGGGTTTGCCCATCTCCACCGCGTGCGCGTGGTAGTTGCGGCCCACGAAGAACAGGCGGTTGACGGGGAAGAGCTCGCTCTTGCCCTGAATGGGCAGGGCTGCGACGGCGGGCGGGTTGAAAAGGTACTGCGGCATGGTCGGTCCGGGGCTCAGGGCATGGCGGGTTGGTTGTCGGGGCGCACCTCGTAGACGCCGAGCTTGCGGTGCAGCGGCGACTCGTCGGCGACGAAGAGGAAGGCGGGTTCGCTGGCCGAGGCGTTCACCAGCCTGGTGGGCGTGTAGCCCGGGATGCAGCAGGTGTCGGCTTCTTTCAGGTCGAAATCGTGACCAGCAACGCTCACGCGCGCGCGGCCTTCGATGGCGTGGTACACGCAGGCCGGCGAGCGCGCGGGCAGTTGCAGGGTCTGGCCCGGGCGCAGCATGAGCGCATGAAAACCCAGCACGTTCTCGGCGTCCTCGCCGGTCTCGGGGTTGGTGTAGGTCAACTGCACGTGGTCCACGTCGGGCCGGTCGGCGTCGATGGACTGCAGCGCGGCCTTGGCGTCGGCCCAGGCATAGCGCAGCATGGGGTAGCGTTTGCCGCTGCGGCCGAACACCGGCGTGGGCAGAAGGCCCGCGCGGCTGTACGCGCGGTCGCCGCGGCCGGGAAGGGTTTCCTGACGACCGCCATTGAGGTGGTAGCTCACCTCCAGGTAATACATGAGCGGCAGGTCCAGCACGTCGAGCCAGATCACGGGCTGGTCGCCATCGTGGCCGTGTTCGTGCCAGCGGCCGGTGGGCGTGAGGATCAGATCGCCGCGGCTCATGGGGCACTTCTCGCCGTCCACCGTGGTCCAGGCGCCTTCGCCTTCCACCACCATGCGCACCGCGTTGGGTGTGTGGCGGTGGCTGGGCGCCCACTCGCCGGGCAGCAGCAACTGCATGCCCAGGTACAGCGCGGCGCTGGCCTGCATCTTCTCCAGCGTGTGGCCGGGGTTGGCCAGCACCAGCACGCGGCGCTCGGCCTTCTCGATCGGCGTGAGCTCGCCGGCCTTCAGCAGCAGCGGCTTGATGTCCGCGTAGGCCCAGTGCGTGGGCTTCGTCTGGCGCGTGGGAATCTGTGGTGGCAGCACGCCGCGCAGGCTGGGCCACAGCGGCACCAGGTTGCGCTCGCGCAGCGCGGCCACGTAGTCGGCGGGCAGGTCTTCCAGGCGGCCGAGGTCGTTCATGCTTGCCTCCTAATTGATAAGCATACTGATCATAAGCATTCTCATCTTAAGTGTCCTGATAGCATGCTGTCCACTTCCTCCCGTCGCCCATCCATGAAACGTTCCGAGCCGTCCGGGGTCAGCATCGACGATCAGCCGGGTTATTACATCCGGCGCTTGCACCAGATCTCGGTGGGCATCTTCCTGCAAGAGTTGTCGGAACTGGGCGTGACGCCGGTGCAATACGCGGCGCTGCAGACCGTGGCCAACCAGCCGGGCATCGATCAGCGCACGCTGGCGCGCACCGTTGCGCTGGACGCTTCCACCACGGGGGGCGTGGTGGACCGCCTGGAGCAGCGCGGCGTGCTGGAACGCCGCGCGGCGCCCACCGACCGGCGCGTGCGCCAGTTGTGGCTCACGGCCGCGGGGGAACAACTGCTGGCCGACGCGGTGCCGGCCATGCTGCAGGCGCAGCAGCAGATCCTGGCTCCGCTGACCGAGCGTCAGCGCGCCGAGTTCATGCGCCTGATGCGCATCGTGGTGGACGAGAACAACGCGCTCAGCCGCGCGCCGAGCGAAGCGGTGAAGTGAGCCGAACGCGCGGGGCTCAGCCCCGCACGTGTTCCACCACCGCCTGCACCACGTCGTCGTCGCGCAGCAGGCGCGTGTGGCCCAGGCCGCTGGTCTCCAGCAGGCGCGCGCCGGCAATCGCGTCGCGAAATGCCTCGGCGTCGGCGAAGCGGTTGATGCGGTCCTCGCGGTCGTGAACGATCAGCGTGGGCTGCGCCACGCGCGGCCCCACCGCGGCGGGCTCGAACTGGCGCATCAGGATGCCCTCGCGCGCCTCCACCCGCTGCTGCAGCCGCGCGCGCGTCTCTTCGCTCAGGCCGAAGACCATGGCGAACAGCCGCGTGTAGGCGTAGGGCGAGGCCGGCGGCGCCAGCAGCGCCAGACGCGGCACGGCCAGGCCGCGCGCGGCCGCGTAGGCCAGCGCGTTGGCCGCCAGCGAATGCGCTACCACCGCCCGCACCTCGTGGCCCTGCTGCTGCAGGCGCGCGGTGAGGTACTCGATGGCGCGCGCGAACTGCGGCAGGTTGCTGGTGCTGCCCTCGCTGCGGCCGTGCGCCGGCAGGTCCACCAGCACGGGGCGCAGGCCCTGTGCGATGAGGGCCTTCGCCAGTGGCAGCATCTGCTGGGCGTAGCCGCCCCAACCGTGCAGCAACAGCACCACCGGCCCGTGTGGGCCGGGCGGCGACTGGTAAAGCGTGAGGCTGGCGTCCTCGAAGGGCAGACGGGTGAGGTTCCAGCGGGCCAGGTCCGGCTGGCGCCGGTGCAGCCACTTGGACGGCAGCGGCGTGCCGAACACGCGGTACGCGCCGCGCACGGCCAGGGCCGGCCACACGCGCTCGGACAGCCCGAGCGCCCAGCGCAGCCAGCGCGTGCCGGGGTTGGCCTGGTAATAGGCCGAAGCGGTTTGCAACGAGGTGCTGTTCATCGCGGATCTCCTGAAATCGCACGACTGTGCGAAATATGGTCACACAAAAAGGAACGGCGGTGGCGCTGTTCCTCAGCTTTCGTAGGTCTTGAGCAGGCGCGCCCAGGTGGCCTGGGCACGTTCGGTGGCGCGGGGGTCGCGCAGGAAGCGCACGTCGTGGACCAGCCCGATCGCCAGGCTGCAGATCTCGCCGACCAGTTGCTCGGGGTCGGTGTCGGCCTTGAGATGGCCCGCCTCGACGGCCTGCAGCACGGTGCGGCGCAGGGCGGCACGCCAGCGCGTCACCTCGCCGAGCAGCAGGTCGCGCAGTTCACCTTCGCGGTCGTCGAGTTCGAAGGCGCCCGAGGTGTAGAGGCAGCCGGTGTGCGCCTCCACGTCGCGCAGGCGGATCAGCCAGCGCCGCACGATCTCGCTCAGCCGCGGCAGGCCCTTGGGCGCCTGCATGGCCGGCACGAACACGTCGGCCAGGAAGCGGCGGCCGAACTCTTCGATGACCGCCTTCTGCAGGGCCTCGCGCGAACCCACGCGCGAGAACACGCCGCTCTTGGACAGGCCGATGCGGTCGGCCACCGCCTGCAGGCTGATGGCCTCCAGCCCCTCAGCCGAGGCGAGGTCGAGCGCGGCGCCGATGATGGCGGCGCGCGTCATTTCGCTTTTCTGGGTCCGGGCGTCCATGGCGGCGCAATTTAGCACGAATGTGCGAAATGCCAAATCCCTTTGCCGTCCGGCTCAATTCTTGGCCGATGAATGGCCGCTGGCTATGATCCGCGCGATCCGCGCCGCAGGCCCCATGGACACACCCCTTCCGCCGCTCAAGCCCGAGTTCCTGGCCATGCTGGTCAAGGGGGTGTCGCTCATGCTGAGCAGCTGCGACCACGCACTCAACCCCAGCGTAATGCGCGCCGTCGGCAGCCGCATCGACGATGGCGGGCGCCGCATCACCGCCTACCTCGGGCGCTCACAGTCGCGCCAGTTGCTGGCCGACATCGCCGCCACTGGCCGGCTCGCCGCCGTCTTCAGCCAGCCCAGCACCCACCTCACGCTGCAGCTCAAGAGCCGGCGCGTGAGCATTCGCGAGGCGCGCGCCGACGACCAGCCTTTCATGGACCGCTACCGGCGCTCCATGGAGCAGGAGATTTCCACCGTCGGCTTCGCACCCGTCTACGCGCAGGCCCTGCTGGCGCATGACCCGGGTGAGCTCGTGGCGGTGGAATTCGAGCCCGACGAGGCCTACGACCAGACCCCCGGCCAACGAGCGGGCAGCCCGCTGCAGGCCCAGTGAGCGTCCGATGAATGCGCCCGAGGCCTTCACCATCGCGCAGCGCGCCACCATGGCCGAGTTGCGGCCCTGCCTGGAAGGCGTCATTCCGGCCGTGATGGCCACCGTGGCCGCCGACGGCACACCCAACGTGGCCTACCTCTCGCAGGTGCACCACGTGGACGAGCACCACGTCGCGCTGTCGTTCCAGTTCTTCAACCGCACCCGGCAGAACCTGCTGGCGCATCCGCGCTCCACGGTGCTGGTGACCAACCCGGTGGACCTGCACTTCTACCGCTTGCACCTGAAGTACCTGCGCACCGAAACCGACGGGCCGGTGTTCGAGCGCATGAAGGCGCAGCTCGCGGGAATCGCTTCGCACGAACGGCTGGAGGCGGTGTTTCTGCTGCGCGGTGCCGACATTCATCAGGTGCTGGCCATCGAACGCGTGGCGCCCGCCAGCGCGCCGCCGCTGCCCGCGCCGCAGGTGCGTCCCGAGCCGCTGGCGGTGCTGCGGCGCGCCAGCCAGCGGCTGGCCCGTTCGCGCACGCTGGACGCGCTGCTCGAGGCCGCGCTGGACGGTCTGCAGCATGACCTGGACATGCCGCAGGCCATGGTGCTGATTGCCGATGGCGCGGCGGGGCGCCTCTACACCGTGGCCAGCCGCGGCTACGCCACGTCGGGCGTGGGCTCGGAAATCGCGCTCGGCCATGGCGTCATCGGCGTGGCCGCGCGCGAAGGGACCACCGTGCGCATCAACCACATGACCAGCGCCACGCTCTACAACCAGGCCCTGGCCGACAGCCTGGGCCCGCGCGACGCCGGTGCCGAGATCCCATACCCCGGCCTGAGGCGGCCCGGCAGCCAACTGGCCACCCCCCTGGTGTCGGCCGGACGCGTGCTGGGCGTGCTGTTCGTGGAAAGCGAACAGGAGATGCGCCTGACCCACGAAGACGAGGACCTGCTCGTCACCCTGGCGGGGCAGCTCGCGGCGGGCATCGACCTGATGCACGAGTCCGAAGAGCCTTGCGGCGAGGACGGGACCGCAGCCGACGCCGACGCGGCGGGCGCGGCGGCCGCGCCGCTGCTGCGCGTGCGCCGCTACCGGCGCGACGACAGCATCTTCGTGAACAACGCCTACCTTATCAAGGGCGTGGCCGGCGCCATCCTGTGGAAGCTGCTCAACGACCACCGCGCCGGCCGCAGCGAGTTCACCAACCGCGAGCTGAGGCTCGACAACAGCCTGGGCCTGCCCGACGTGAGCGACAACCTGGAGGCGCGCCTGCTGCTGCTGCACCGCCGCCTGGGCGAGCAGTGCCCGGCGCTGCGCCTGCAGAAGACCGGGCGTGGCTGCTTCCGCTTCGACGCGCTGGCGCCGGTGGAGCTGGCCGAAAGCCCCTGAGTGCCCGGCCGCCAGCGGCTGTCGGCCGGCGGTGTCAGGCGCTGACCAGGCCGGGCACCGGCGGGAGGTTCATGCCACGCGCCAGCTTCGCCCAGTCGCGCGCGTTCAGATAGGCGCGCGCCAGGTCCAGGATCGCCGCCACCGCCGGGGCGGGGGCCTTGGCCTGCAGGTCGTTCACGAGCAGGCAGCGCTCCTCGGCGTTCATCGCGGGCAGCATCCAGCGCACCGTGGTCATCATTTCCTCGGGCGGGATACTGGCGACGAGTTCGTCGTGAATGGCCAGCAGCTCGAAGTCGTTGTAGGTGGTCCAGAGGGCGGCGTTGTGGCGCGTCTCTTCCGCGTGCATGTGCTGCAGGTTGTCGGCCACGAACAGGGCCAGCGCCAGATAGAGCGCGTGCAGGGCGCCGGCGCGCTCGCCGGCCGGCACGCTGGCCAGCCCGCGCGCCGCATCGGCCAGGTGGGCGGTGTGGCGCAGGTGGTCCTCGTGGTCCTCGGCCACCGCGTCGCACACGCCCGGGCAACGGGCGCGCAGCGCGGGGTGGATGAAGCGGTTCTCGTGCTCGACGTGGCGCTCGGCCATCTCCATCAGCTCGACCACGCGGTCGCAGGCGTCGTGCACCTCGGCCTCGTCGGCGGGGTCGGCGCGGCCGACGGCGGCCAGGGTGTCGGTCATCACGGCGCGCAGCGCCTTGTGGATGCCGGCGTACATGTTGAAGCGGCCATCGCCGGTGCGGGCGGCGGCGGCGATGGCGGTGAACTCGATCGGGTGCGATTGCATGGTGGGTCCTTGGGCGCCGGTAACGCCCGGCGACTGGGCGGTGGCGGCGGCGCCCCATGCGCCGCTCATCCATGCCGGGAAGTCTCGCGAAGGCCCCGTCTTCGCGCCGCTAAATGACGCTTAAGTGCTTCCTAAAAGGACCTTAAGCCTCCCCCAGGCGGAGGAGAAAGGCCTCAATCCGGTCCGCGGAGGCGGCCTCGCGCCTGCTTCACTTGCGATCGCTGGGCCTTGCCCTCCAGCCGCCGCTCGCGCGAGGCGCGCGTGGGCTGGGTGGCGCGGCGTTCCTTGGGCGGCACGGCCACCGCGTCCACCATGGCTTGCAGGCGGGCCAGCGCCTCGGCCTTGTTCTGCTCCAGGCTTCGGCTGCCCTGGGCCTTGATGACGATCACGCCCTCTTGCGTCAGGCGCGTGTCGCTGAGCGCCAGCAGCCGCGCCTTCACCGCCTCGGGCAGAGAGGAACCGCGCACCGCGAAGCGCAAGTGCACCGCGTTGCTCACCTTGTTCACGTTCTGCCCGCCCGCGCCCTGGGCGCGGATGGCGGTGAAGTCCACCTCGGCGGGGTCGATTGTCGGGCGCTCGGGCATGGCGGCAGTCTAGGGCCTGCACGCCCGAGCGGGCCCGGCGCACGGCTCAGTAGCGTTCCTTCACGCCCGTGAACATGGCCTTGACCAGGCGCGTGCGCTCCAGGCGGCCCATCACCAGGGCTGCGGCCGCGTGCAGCCCCGCGAGGACGACCAGGCCATCGGCGAGCGCCTCGTGCAGATCCTGCAAGGCCTCGTTGCCCCAGAAGCGGTCAGTACCCTGAAGCCAGCCCGTGAGCCCGAGCAGCAGCACCAGCCCCATGAGCGTGAGCATCATCAAGGCACCCAGGGGGTTGTGGCCTGGCGTGGCGGTTCGCGACTCGCCGCGCCGCCAGGCCAGCAGGTGGGCGCGCAGGCGCGCCGGTGTGGGCCAGAAGTCGGCAAAGCGCGCGTGGCGCGTGCCGATGAAGCCCCAGACCACCCGAAGCAGCACCAGCGTGACCGCGGCGTACCCCGCCCATTCGTGGGGCGCTTCGCCTTCTTCCAGCACCCACAGGTTGAGCACGACCAAGCCCACCAGCGACCAGTGAAAAACGCGAACAAACGGGTCCCACACCCTTTCGCTGGCGGGTGCGTGCCTCATTCGGATTTCACCGGTTTGCCCGAGACCGGGTCGAAATAGATCTCCACCTTCTTGCCAGCCTTGTCGTGGCCGTAGATCTCGTAGCAATTGCCCTTGGTGACCTTGAAGACCTTGATCTGGTAGCCCTGCGCCTGCGATTCCTTCCTGAATTCGGCCTCCGGCTTCCAGCCGTTCCGGTCGGGTGCGCAGGTGGGGCCTGCAAGGGCGGTGCCTGCCAGGGTCAAGCCCAGGACGGTGACAGCGATGGCGTGGGATTTCATCTGGGAACACTCCGGTGACGCCCGCACATGCGGGCCGCGCCATTGAAAGGGGGGTGTCTGAAATGCACCTTAAATGCGCACGGCCCCGCGCGCGCCGGGGTTGAAGGCCCGCTGGGATAATTCCGCCCCATGAAAGCGAAGCAGCGTGTGGTGGTGGGCTTGAGCGGGGGCGTGGACTCCGCGGTGAGTGCGTACCTGCTCAAGCAGCAGGGGCACGAGGTCGTCGGCATCTTCATGAAGAACTGGGAAGACGACGATGACAGCGAGTACTGCAGCAGTCGCCAGGACTGGCTGGACGCCGCCAGCGTGGCTGACGTGCTGGGCATCGACATCGAGCACGTGAACTTCGCCGCCGAGTACAAGGACCGCGTGTTCGCCGAGTTCCTGCGCGAGTACCAGGCCGGGCGCACGCCCAACCCCGACATCCTCTGCAACGCCGAGATCAAGTTCAAGGCCTTTCTCGACCATGCCATGCGCCTGGGCGCCGAGAAAATCGCCACCGGCCACTATGCGAGGGTTCGCGAGCGCGCCGGCCGCCATGAACTGCTCAAGGGCCTGGACCCGCTGAAGGACCAGAGCTACTTCCTGCACCGCCTCACCCAGGCCCAGCTGGCCAAGACCATGTTTCCCGTGGGCGAGCTGCCCAAGACCGAGGTGCGACGCATCGCCGCCGAGATCGGCCTGCCCAACGCCAAGAAGAAGGACAGCACGGGCATCTGCTTCATCGGCGAACGCCCCTTCCGCGAGTTCCTCAACCGCTACATCGCCAGCGCGCCCGGCCCCATCAAGGACGAGCGCGGCCGCACCATCGGCGAGCACGTGGGCCTGAGCTTCTACACCCTGGGCCAGCGCCAGGGCCTGGGCATCGGCGGCGTGCGGGCCAAGGGCGCGCAGAAGGGCGGCAGCGAGCATGAGCCCTGGTTCGTCGCGCGCAAGGACATCGCCCGCAACACCCTGTGGGCCGTGCAGGGGCACGACCACCCCTGGCTGCTGTCGCCGCGCCTGCGCGCGCACGACGCGAGCTGGGTGGCCGGCGAGCCGCCGCGCGCCGGCGCGCTGGCTGCCAAGACACGTTATCGCCAGGCCGACGCCCCTTGCGCCATCGAGCCGCTGGGCGACGACGGCTTCGTGCTGCGCTTCGAGCAGGCTCAGTGGGCGGTCACTCCAGGCCAGAGCGCGGTGCTCTATGACGGCGAGGTCTGCCTGGGCGGTGGCGTGATCGTTACCGAGGCGGCCTCGGGCGACGAAGCCTACGCGCCGCCCGCCGCGCTGACGGCTTGAAGCGGCCCCGGCGGTGACACCCCTACCCCCTGGGGATCTACTGCCATCGCAGTATTGAGGCCGCCGCCCGACCCACAAATACTGCCCCTCACTCGGTTGGCCCGCGGACCTCGCGGGCCGCGCGTATCGCGGGGTGTCGATGCACGGTGGGGCGCCTGTCGGTCAGGGGTGGCAGTGGGTCATGGCTTGTGCGGGGCCGTGGCTGACGGCGCTGCCCTGCGCCGCTTCGCCGGTCGCGTCCCGGCACGACCCGTGGACCGATGGCCTGAACGGCGCCTACTTCGGCCTGCTGGCCGGGCTGATCCTCCACAACGCGCTTCAGTACCTCAGGCTCCGCGATCGAGCCCATCTCCACTACGTGGGCTTGGCCAGCGCGCTGGTGGCCTGGCAGTTGGGCCTTCTGGCGCCGCTCCCGTGGCCCGGCGGCGTGTTGTTGTCACACCATCTGGTCAACCTGTCGCTGGCACTGGGATGTGGGCTGTCGCTGCCTTTCGCGCGCAGCTTCCTCCAGCCCGCCGCGCATGGACCGTGGCTGGACCGCGCGTCGCGCGCGCTCACCTGGTGCTGGGCCGCCGTGTTCCTGTCGGGCCTGTTTCCCCCGATGTCGCCGGGCCAGCGGCTGGTGCCCTGGCTGGTGGCCGCCACCGCGCTGACGTTGACCGCCCTGGTGGTCGACGGCCTGCGCGAGCGCCGCCCGGCCGTCTGGCCGTTCACCGTGGCCTGGGCCTGCCTCTGGGCCGGCGCGCTGCTCCACGGGGTCCATGGCATGGGCTGGCTGCCGGGGCACCCGCTGGTGGCCCACGCACTCGCGATCGGTGCCGCGTGGCAGATGGTGCTGTTGTCCTTCGCGCTGGCCGACCGCTTTCGCGTTGAGCGGCAGGCCACCGAACGCGAGCGCTCGGAGCGCCAGCGCACAGAAATCGAGCGCGACATGGCGCGCCGCGCCATCGCCGAGAAATCGCGCTTCCTCGCCGCGGTCAGCCACGACATGCGCCAGCCGCTGTACGCCATCACGCTGGCGGCCGAATCGCTGGACCGCCAGCGCCCGCTGCGCAACCCGGGGCCCATGCTTGAGCAGATGAAGGCTGGTCTGGAGACGGCCGATCGCCTGCTGGACGCCGTGATGACCGTGGCCCGGCTCGAGATGGGGGCGCTGCAGCCGCGCCGCGAGACCTTCTCGCTCGAATCCCTGCTCGAGCAGGTGGACGCCAGGTTCGGCCCCCAGGCGCGAGCCAAAGGCCTGCGCTGGTCGGTCACGCCCTGCCTGGTCTCGGTCACCACCGACGCGCCGCTGCTGCAGCGCATCGTCTTCAACCTCGTGAACAACGCCGTGACCTACACCGGGTCGGGCGGTGTTCTGGTCTCTTGCCGCGTGCGGCGCGCGGGTGTGCTGCTGCAGGTGTGGGACACGGGCGGTGGCTTGCCGCCGGAGCCCGAGGCGCAGGTGTTCGAGCGGCATTTCCGCGGGGAGCCCGGCACCGAAACGGACAGCGGCGTCGGCCTTGGCCTGGTGATCGTGAAAGAAGCGGCCACGCTGCTCGGGCACGAACTCACGGTGCGCTCGCGCCAGGGGCACGGCACCTGTTTCTCGTTGTGGTTGCCCGAGCCGCGGCGCTCAGCCGGTGAACACGCTGGCGTGGGTGTGCAGCACGTCCAGCGGCAGGCGGCGCCCGGCCAGGTGGTCCTCGATGCACTGCAGCACCAGGGGGCTGCGGTGCCGCCCCGCTGAGGCGCGCACCTCCTCGGGCGTGAGCCAGCAGACGCGCACGATGCCCTGGTCGAGCGTGCGCCCGGCGATCGCCTCGCCCACGCGCCCGCTGATGGCGAAGCGCAGGTAGGTGATGGACTCTCCCGCGCGTTCAAAGCGGGCCAGGTAGGCCCCCACGAGCGCCTCGGGGCTGAAGTGGTGCGCGGTCTCTTCCAGCGTTTCGCGCACGGCGGCCTGCACCAGGCTCTCGCCCGGCTCCAGGTGCCCGGCCGGGTTGTTCAGGCGCAAGCCCTCGGGCGTGTGCTCCTCGATCAGAAGGTATCGGCCATCGCGCTCGGCGAGGGTGGCCACGGTGACGCTCGGTGCCCAGCGGGAATTCATGGGCGGCGATTATGGTGGGCGCCCCCGTGGCTGCGGGGGCTTTCGGGTTAAGCTCGCCCGCTGATTTCAGACCCGAGCGCGAGGAGACACCCATGCTCATAGGCGTACCCGCCGAAACACTGGCGGGCGAGACCCGTGTGGCCGTCACGCCCGAGACGGCGAAGAAG